>NZ_LANI01000019.1 GCF_000982415.1 Kiloniella litopenaei | reverse complement strand
GAAAATCGACGGGGTTTGTCAGCAATCTGAGGCGCCTTCGGGCGCCTTTTTTCGTAGAGGAGTTGGGTATTCGTTTCTATTCATTCATAAAAAAACCTCTTTGATTATTAATAGATCAGAGAGGTTTTTTTGTTGGATTGATGAGTAAACTTAAAATGCTTTGAACTTACAACTGCGTTAGCGCATCTTCGTCTTCGGCCTGTTTGTCCATTTGGGCTTTGGCTTTCTCGTCGGCCTGGATTTTTTCCATGGTATTGGCGAGCTTTACGGTTGCGTCTTTCAAGGATGATAGCGGCATAATGAGTGTTGTTGTCGGTTCTGAAACCAGTTTACCCGCGTTTTTGGGGTCCCGGACAATTTGGCGTAGTTCGATGCGAACATTACCATTAACAACCGTGATGGAGCCAACGCCATCTGTGAATACATGTTCCATGAGGGCTTATCCTTTAACAGTAGTACTTATTTTATTGGTCTTGATAATGCTTGTGCTTGTCGCAACTTTTTCGATATGTGTTTTGCACAAAGGGTGCTCTGGTTGAATGAATATCGGTGTTTCATCAATCTGAATGACATGAGAATTATCGGTTAAACTTAGTTCATATTACTCTAGTGACAGAATAATATCACCCAAAAGCTGTAAACTTGTTTTCAGATGTGTTTTCCCTTGCTCTTTTTTGTATCGGTTTTCAGCAGCAATGATCGCCTGCGAAGGTATCTTCATGGCATTTCCACTCAGGTAGCCCTTGCGTACAAGTAGCGCCGCGATGGTTTTCTCTGGCGATGCAGACACTTCACTTGTCTGGGCAGGCATAGCACCTTTGTCCCATAAAAAACCAAGGTTTCGAATACTTCTTTTGGTGTCTGGTTTACCATTTTCGGGGTGAAACCGCTGGGCATTTAAGGCACCTACATAGGTGTTTACCCCACGTCTTTCTGTTTCAAGTCCAATGACATTAATGCCAACAATAGAAAAAACCTGTTGATCGTAGAGGAGCAGGGGGGAGCCGCTATCACCCTTTTGCAGGAAACAGCGGTGGGCAATGCCATCGTTCTCTTTTTCTGTACCCGAGCGTTTAAATCTTCCCGGAGGCTGACAATTAAAGTCCGTCGTCTGGGCGTGGGGGGCACCTGCACGATAGCCCGACGAAATCAACACCGCTTGTTTGGCGTTTATTCTGGTTATGACTTCATTGTTCAAAGTCGTAAGCCTTAACCAACCTGTTTGTGTGCCGATGGGGTCTGTTAATTCTAATAACGCCCAATCAGTTTCTGTGTTCCGGGCCGAAGCTTCGTTTTTCGGTTTGTAGTTCGCTGACTTTTTGTAGGATTTGATTTTGGATTTGATTTTATATTCTTCGAACTGATACCCGGCGATGAAATGTAATTCCTGTGGGGCAAGCCACCGTCCGGTTTTTGCGTCATAAATACAATGAGCAGCCGTTAAAACGTGACGTTCACTGACCATGGCGCCTGTGCAATGTGCACGTCCGGCTGCGTTCAGTCTGCCTATTGTGCTCCAGGGATATTCCATGGCGTTGACAAGAATACGTTCCCGTGCGGCCAGCTTTTGGGATGCACTTGCAGGTGTTGAATACAGCCCGAGAACATACAGGACTGTTAAAAGCAATATTCCCGAAGACAGTGCTTTCAACAGCCGCGTTTTCATTTGCATCTGGTAAAGCCTATTGCTGAATAGAAGCGATAAGCTTTTCACCCTCTACAGAGTTAACCACGTCCCGCAGGGCGATAATGACATTCGTGTCATAACGGTCGTTGTTTTCCTCTAGAATATCCAAAGCACGGAGTGGTTCCAGCCCATGACGATAAGACCGAGGCTCAATCCGGGCACAGAAAACATCACAGGCCCCAAGGATACGCGCGGTAATAAGAATTTGATCACCGACCAACCCACGGGGATAGCCCTTGCCATCCAGACGTTCGTGCATTTGCATGATTGTTTCAAGAACTGGCAGGTCAAAATCAATACCGCGCAAAAGCTGTTGCGTATGTTCCGGGTGTTTTTGTATCTCGGCAATTTCTTCGGGGGTCAGGCGTTCGGGCTTGTTCAAAATACGGCGCGGAATAGCCAGTTTCCCGATCTGAGATAGATTGGATGAAATTTCCAATGTCGCAATCTCTAGCTCGCTAAGGTTCATTCGCTTGCCAACCATCAGAGCAAACAGGCAAACGCGGCGTGAATGCCCCCCAAGATAGGGATCGCGAAGCTCCACGGCACGAACCAATGCCGTCACCATCTGTTTGACAGCTTTTTCTTTCTTGCGCTGTTCTTCGACAATTTCTGTTACATCACGGAAAACAGAGACAATACCGGAAACCTGATTGTCTTCGCCAACAAAGGGCACCTTACTGATTTGCAAGTGATGTTCTTTGTTGTTGAGGAAGACGCGTTCGTTATTGGTGACCACGCCACCAGAAGAAACCGCGCGTTGATCACTGATTGACATTCTGGCCGCTGTGCCTGTGCCGAAGATGGCTGCATCATCCATACCAAGTAGTTGATCTTCTTCACGACCTACGCCTTTGGCAAAGGCCGGGTTGACGTAACGGTAACTGCCATCAACGGCTTTCAGGCCAATGAAATCAGCAATAGAGCCATTGATTTTATCCAGCAGCTGTTTTTGGGCGTGAATGCGAGTGGCCAGATCCTTGAACTGTTTGGCCAGTGCGCCGTTGTGCTCACTATTCAGGCGCCACCAGAAGGCCAAGAAGACGGCGGCAACGATTAGAACAATAAATCCAGCCAGCAGGTAAGCAATGTTCCTGAATTCTATCAGGCTTTTTTCAGCACTGGTGCGATCAACTTCCTGAAAAATCCATAATTGATCCGGGATCAAGGCAGATCCAACTGAATAAACTTCTTTTGCGGCAACCCCGATTGTCGGGCGCAAGGCAAAGGCAAAAATATCCTGATTATTAGACGTCAGCTTGATGTCGCGGATAAGCTCGGCATCCTGTGGTATGATTTCCTGGAACCCCTTGTTGGTGATCTGGACCATTCTGGTGACTTCGCCTTCTTCGGACAAAGCACGTTGAGAGAGAAATTCCCCAAATTTTGTGGTGACGGGGAAGGTAAGAAGCATCAAACCCACAGGTTCTTCCTGATCGGCTTCGGACTGGGCTGGCAAGACGGGCAACAAGAGGTCCATCACTAAACCAGATGCGTCAACACGAACCGGGCCAAAGGTAACTTCCTTGCGGCCAAAGGCAGACATCGCCAGTTGTTTTTGTTGTTCTGAAACAGGATCTGCTCCGCCACTGGTCAGATAGGCAACCCCGGTTTTCCCGAACAGATAGCTGGTTGTGAAATCACTGTTGATTGTAAAGTCAGTGAGGACACGTTCCATAAACGGTAGCTGTTCAAACAGGGATACACCAAGGTTTGAATCTGGATCTTCGCCGGGTTTAGGGGGAACAATCTGAGTAAAATCACCGCCCGCAAGGTCAACTTCGTAGGCGAAAAGGCGAAAGAGTTCGTTTGTGACAAGCCTGTCAGATTGTGCCCGAATGGAATCCAGCCAGGTCAGGACAAGTTCACTTCGGCTAGAGGCAAGGATTTCCTGCCGATCCTGGACCTTGGCAATGACACTGCTTTTCCTGTCATTAATGATCACGCCGGGAATAATGATTGATAAGAGTACCAGTGCACCAATAACCAGAGCAGCAGTTACCACCGTTCGCCGATTTGCGGGACGTTCTGAACTAGCCATATCGTTTATGGCGTGAAATTCAAATTTCTCTTTACCGTTTTTCTTCATTGGTCTCCGCTCTTTCCCCCCGGGGAGCATTCGTATTTTTGGCACTTATCTGAATTGTCATTATCATCTTACTTGATATGTGCCCAACGTGTTGTCGAATTCATAGAGTATTGTGGTATGTAGTGACGATATTTTGTATGCGTCAGTATCAGATTCGACAGACTGTCCAATATAAGAATATCGTTCTTTTCGTATATTGCCAGTACTGCGTGCCCAATACCACGGATACTGTCTTTTAAAATAACTATACGCATTTCATTATCGCTAAAGCCGAGTTGCTTCAGCGCGTAAAATTTTGCAATGGAATAGTCTTCGCAATCACCGGATGTCCGCATAAACTGATTGGGCGATGCCCAATATTCGCTGACACCATAGACTTCGTGATCCAGTTTATAGGGCCAGCGGTTAAAGAACTTATTCACGGTATCCAGCTTTTGGCGTCTGGACATGTTCTTTGCGGAATGGATTATTTTCCGCCAAGATTTCTGTTGTGGTGTTTTACAGTTGGCGGCGTTGTTTGCGCAGGCGTTTAGTAATTTAATTTCAGCTTTTGATTTTTTTAGAACGCGCGCCCATTGGGGCAGTGCCTTGAAAGATTTGGACTGGAACTCAACCGTTCTGAAAAGTGCTGTTCCTTTCCCCTTCGCCGCCTTTGCCAGATCACCAAGCGATTGGGCGTGCGAATTCTCTATTGGCATCGTGTGTACAAGCACAGAAGCCAATGAAGCAATCAATACGGCCTTTTTAATAATTTGTAACGGCTTAATATGGGTCAAGGGCTGCGTCGCGTTCGCCAAAAATAATAAATTTATGCAGCCTATAAAATGGCAAAGAACCGCTTAAGAGAGTCTTAATTTTTGTGGTGTGCAGGATGTAAATTTGTCGCGTGCACGTTGTGTTGATGGTGAGCAATTGCCTGAACGCTCACCATCACAAATTTGAGCTAAATGCTTATTTTTCTCTGAGCGCGGAATCCCGGGCTTTCAGGATTGGTTTTAGCAAGTAATCCATTACGGTTTTCTTACCCGTTAGAATTTCTACGTTTGCTGTCATCCCAGGAATAATTTCCAGTTCTTTTCCTTTGCTGACAATTTTGTTGTCTTCTGTACGTAGATAAACGCGATAGAAACTTTCGCCTTCTTCATCCTTAATCGTACTGGCCGAGATACGTTCCAGTTTTCCATCTAGTCCACCGTAGATAGAGAAATCATAGGCTGTGACCTTGATGGTCGCTTTCTGACCAGAGCGAAGGAAGGCGCGATCAGAGGGACGAATTTGGGCTTCGACAAGTAAAGTGTCATCAAGCGGCACGATCTCGACAATATCTTCACCGGGGCGAATAACACCCCCAACAGTATTACGCTTGAGTTCCTTGATTGTTCCCCGAACAGGGGATCTAATATCTGTTCTTTGAACAGTATCAACCCCGGCTGCAACGCGTTCGCTAAGAGATTTCATCTCGGCGCGAGAACGGTTCAATTCGTCGGATACTTCGGCTTTTGTTGTCAGGATCATTTCATCAATACGTTGTTTTGCTTCTAGAACTGCGCCTTCAAGGCGCGGCAAGCTAGTGCGCAATGTTTTGATTTCCCCTTCCAAATCGGCAACCTGACGATCTATACGGATAAGCTCAAGACGTGGAGAAATTCCTTTGTCAACGAGAGGTTTGGTGATGTTACGTTCTTCACGGGCCAAAGCAAGGGAGTTCCTGAGCTGTCCAATACGGCTTCGGACTTCGGCAACTTCTTGGCGTTTTTGGCGTGATTGATTTTCGAGAACCTTGATTTGAGCTTCTTGCTGGAGCTTTCTGGCATTATATAGAGAGGTTTGGTCCGCTACCTGTTCCGGAGCATTTTCTTTTTCGGCTTCGGTGTATTCCAAAGGCGTATCATTTAATTCTGCTGTCAGACGTTTAACTGTTGCAGAAAGAATTTTTAATTGCTGGTTTGAATCCTTCACCGTTGATGTTGCTTGCGAGTTATCAATGCGTAGAAGGATATCGCCTTTTTCGACAACATCCCCCTCTTGAACCATTAGTTCGGTAATGATACCGCCCTCGAGGTTCTGGATAATTTGGGTTTTTTGTGCCGGAATAAACGTGCCTTCACCGCGGGTAACTTCGTCCAGTTCAGCCATACTTGCCCATGTTCCGAAGATTACGAAAAACAAGAAGGCAGTGAAGGTAAGTGTATAGGCAATGCGACGTCCTTTGCGCAGGGTTGCTGCGTGTAGATCCGGAGCAAATAATAGATCTTCGTCTTTTCTAGACATGGAAGACATGATGGCCTTTTCCTTGTGTCCTATTGTATTTGATGGTTCTTAGTTACGTCTTGTTGTCAGGGAACTATCCGGCGCTGGCGCGGATTTGTCCTTGCTTCAAGGCTTCCAGAACCTCTGCCTTTGGTCCGTCAGCAACTATGCGGCCACTGTCAACAATAACCAGACGATCAACAAGGGTTAGAAGCGAACTTCGGTGTGTAACAAGTACCAGAGTTTTCCCAACAACAGCTTTTGCAAGACGTTGTTTGAAGGCGGCTTCCGATGAATTGTCCATACCGCTGGTAGGTTCATCCATTAACAGTATGGGGGGATCAAGAAGTAATGACCGGGCAATAACAACGGCTTGCCGTTGTCCCCCCGAAAGTGACATTCCGCGTTCCCCAACCTGAAGGTCAAATCCATGCGGGTGGGTTTTTAGGAAATCAGTAACGCCAGCAAGTGATGCAGCACGAAGAATTGTCTGGTCATCTACATGTGGCGCCCCGAAAGAGATATTCTCTTTCACAGAACCAAAGAATAGATAGTTATCTTGTGATACATAGCCAATGTTCCGGCGTAAATCGGCGGGGTCAATCTGGCGAATGTCTGTACCGTCAGCCAGAACAGATCCTTCGGTTGGATCATAAAGACCCAATGACAGGCGTGCGATGGTTGATTTACCGGAACCGATGCGTCCCAGAATACCGACACGTTCGCCCGGTTTAATTTTCAGGCTAACATTATCCAGTGCTTTAACTTCCTGCCCGGGATAATTAAAGGTTACTTTTTTCAGCTCAATTTCACCACTCAGGCGCGGGCGGTGCAGATAGGTTTTATCTGCTGAACGTTCGACTTCTGAGCTCATGATATTATCAAGTGATTTCAGGGCAACACGGGATTGTTGCAGTCTGGTCAGCATGCCAGCGATGGTGCCCAATGGGGCTAATGCCCGACCGGTCAACATACTTGAGGCAACCAAAGCACCCATGGTCATTTCTTTTTCGATAATCAGGAAAACACCTACGATTACAACGACAACTGTTGTCATTTGAATCGAGAGCTGGGCAAAGGTTGTTGATATGCCGGACAAGAGTTTGGCTTTACCGGCTGAATCCGCCGTCAAACCAACGAAACGTTCCCAAGACCGTTGTATGCGGCCCTCTGCAGCGGTTGTCTTGATGGTTTCTAGTCCATCAATAGTTTCAACCAACAAGGCGTGTTTCTGACTGGATTCCTTGTGTGTTTTCTCGATCACTTTACGCAGTGGAATTTGAAGGAATACACCAACAAGAATAACCAAGGGTACAACAATCAAAGGAATAACAGCGACCTGTGGTGCCGCAACAATGGATATAATCCAGATAAAGAGGAAAATAAAAGGTAAATCGATGAGGGCAACCAAGGTCCCGGAGGTAAAGAAGTCACGAAGTGATTCAAATTCCCGGAGGTTATTTGCCATCGCCCCGGTTGAGGGAGGTTTACTGGACAGTTTCATCGCCATTAGTTGTTCGAGCAACCTGCTGGCAATGATCACATCTGCATTTTTACCCGCGACATCAACCAGATAGGTTCGCAGGTTTTTCATAATAAATTCAAACAGGAATACGGTGGTAACACCAATTGCCAATACTGCCAGAGTTGCACTTGCCCCGTTTGGTACAACGCGATCATAAACGTTCATAACAAACAGAGGGCTGGCGATGGCAAAAAGGTTAATCAGGATTGAGGCCAACATAACATGGCTGTAGATTGGCCAGAATTTAAGTAGCGTGCCCCAGAACCAGGCTTTCGGCTTTTTCAGCTGAATATCTGATGCACGAGAATCAAATTTATACTCTGTTCGCGCAAATATGGCATAGCCAGTGTATTGTTCTTGGAGTTCGGCCACGGTGATTTCTTTTTGGCCACGACCTTCCGGAATGGCAATGCTTGCTTTACCTGATTTTGTGTAGTTGAGAAGGATACAAGCGCCACCTTGTTTCAACAGAATGATACAAGGAAGTGTAACGGGCTGGATATCTTCTATCTTTGCCCGGCGTACTGTGCGTGCCGTTAAACCAGCTCGCTCGGCGGCTCGAACCGCTAGGTCCGGTGTGAAATGTGCATCACTATGTGGTAGCCCAGCTTTTAATGCTTCGACCGAAATAGGTCTCTGCATCATTGATGCGAGCATATAGACGCATTCCAAAAGTGGATCTTCGAAGTTAACTGAGCCGGGGTCAACCTGCCACTCTTCTTTTGGCGGTACGCCATCTTCGATCACGTCGGAAGCTTTAAGAGCCTCTTTTTTTTGCTCTTTTGCTGTACCCTTTTTGTTACTTTTGGGTTTGCTCGCCGTATTATCAGAATTCATTCTTTCCCCGTTTCCCCCGAAAAACAGAATCCATGACCCTAAGGGAGTTTAGGGCCTTGGCTTAAAAGTGTTTGGTCTATCTGTTAACCTTAATTTTCACTGCCTAGCTTGCCTGTTTAAGGTTAACGAATAGTTGAGTAAGACTGCCTCTTCCCTTATTTTAAAGCAAGATTACCTTAAATATTTCAAGAATTAAGCAATAAGACAAAATAATATTAAAGGCTTCATAGCATACTTCGTAGATAAGACCAAAGAATGACGTGTAGTAAAATCTACGTAGAAATACGAATAGGAATAGAGTGCTACGAGACTGTAGCTAACGTGAACCATCTTTTTTAGTAAAGTGATCGGGGGTAAATTTGGCGTGCCTGTAAAATCGGACGGGTGCGTGATGACGTGGGAGCAATTGTTATCAACGCCACAAACAAAAACCCGGGCAACAAAGGCCCGGGTTTTTTCGCGATATCGCTGTTCCGTTTAGCTGTTTTCTTTTAGGTAAGCGATCAAATCTTCGATCTGTTTATCTTTCTTCAACCCGCCAAAAGACATTTTTGTTTTAGGAACAAATTTCTTTGGCTTTTTGAAAAATTCTGCCAGATTTTCTTCGGTCCAAGTGATTCCAGAAGCCTGCATTGCTTTGGAATATTTATAACCTTCAACAGATGCCGCAGCCTTACCAACAATGCCATGCAGGTTTGGGCCGATTTTGTTTTTTCCACCAGCATCAATTGTGTGACAGGCTTTACATTTTTTGAAGACTTTTTTACCCGCAGCGGCATCGCCAGCTTGGGCGGCACTAAGACTCAGACCTAATCCAATAACGAGGCCCAGGGCCATGGTGGCGATTTTTGCCATAACTATTCTCTCCTGAATTGTGCGTGTTGTTTCATTTACAGATAAAACAACATGTCAGTAATAACTTAGCGAACCTTAAACATTAAAGAGATTCTGGCTAGCTGTCTTGTTGCAGATTATGCCAGTTGACATGCTTAAGAATTGATTGTGCTCAATTTTATCCGGCTTATTCTCTTTTTTCACCTACTTATTGTCAAAGCGTGCTGTAATGTCGCAGCTTCAAGCAAGATTGCTAATGGCACTTTCAAGCTGATGGAAACCGTCGATAATGATGTCAGGGTTCTGCGCTTTTGCAGCCTCTGTTCCGTAGCCATGGGTAAAAAGAATAGACGGTATTCCTGCATTTTTTGCGGCGAGAACGTCATTAACACCATCGCCGATCATAATAGCCTGTTCTGGATTGAAGCCTGTTTCTTCCAATAATTTAAGAATGTGATCAGGATCTGGCTTCTTGACAGTATAACTATCGCCGCCAACAGCTTTGTCGAACAAGCCGTTGAGGTTAAACCTGTTCATAATTTCCAAAGTCGGCGCATAGGGTTTGTTTGTGCAGATTAGTAGCTTCCACCCCGCAGCTTTCAGGCTTTCGAGAACTCTACGACAGTTTTCGTAAAGATGGGTTTCTACCACAAGGTTTTCTGAATAGATGTCGAGAAATTTTTTGACTTTCTCTTTCAGTTCTTCTTTTGAAAGTGCTGCCCCCGTCGCAGCGTAACCGCGCTCAACCAGCTTTGTCGCCCCGTCCCCGATCATGGACTTGACCTCAACAAGGTCTGGTTCTCTTCGTCCTTCACTCTTTAAGAGAATCTGAAGAGATAAAGCGAGGTCGGGTGCACTTTCAATAAGTGTTCCATCCAGGTCGAAGACAAGTACATTGCGTTTGGTCATGAAGATAAGCTTGCTTTGCAGGTTGATATGTTACGCGGTTTGGTAGTTGGCAAAAGCTAAACAGGATTAATCTTTTCCACAAGAGATCTTCAATCTTCATTCCGGAAAGCCTGTCGTAATGTGAAAAGGCACCCCTGTTATAAATAGGGCCTGCTGTAATAAAACGAAACATTGTGTAACACACAGAAATAAAAGGTGATTTGAGCTAAGATTTTTTCTGTGCAAATTTTTGCACGCTATATTTTTGCCTGCTTTTATTGCTAGGACATATTCTAATGGTTGATCCCAAGAGAGGCAGGGGGTAAGCACTGTGGAAAGATATAATCAACTGTGATCCTTGGATGCCCCAAGATTGATAAAACACTGATCGACGAATATTAGAGACCGATGACGAAACGTAAACTCGCTGTGATTGTCTTGGCTGCTGGCCAAGGCACCCGAATGAAATCAGATTTGCCAAAGGTTCTTCACTGTCTGGCTGAAAAACCGATGCTATCCCATGTTTTGGACGGTGTGGAGACTCTTTCGCCAGATCGTGTTGTCGTTGTTGTTGGGCCTGATGCTGCCGCTGTTGAAAAAGCGGCGGCACCTCATAAGACAGTGGTACAGGTTGAGCGCTTGGGAACGGGGCACGCGGTAAAGCAGGCCTTTATTGCGTTGGACGGCTTTTTAGGTTCAGAGGATCAGGCCGACATTATGGTGATCTTCGGGGATACACCGCTTATTCGTCCCGAAACCTACCAAGCTATGCGTGTGCAAAGATGCGAAGAAAATGGGCCAAAGCTTATCGGTCTTGCTTTTCGTCCAGAGGATGCCGGGCGTTATGGCCGCGTAAAGCAGGATAGCGATGGCCGCGTTATGGGCATTATTGAACATGCGGATGCAACGGATGAAGAGCGTGCGATTGATCTTTGCAATGCCGGGATTTTGCTGGGTGAAGGATCGACAGTATATCGCTTGATCAATCAACTGGATAACAACAATGCTCAAGGTGAATATTATCTGCCGGTGATTTTTGATTTTGCCTATGCCGAAGGTTTGGATACTCGTGCGGTTGAGGCAAGTGAAGAAGAAGTCATGGGCGTTAACTCTCGCCAGGAGCTGGCGGTTGCCGAAGGTATTTTGCAACAGCGCTTACGGGCGAAGGCTATGGCACAGGGGGTTACCTTAATGGACCCGGATACGACTTGGCTGTCAAACGATACAGTCTTTGGTCGGGATATCATCATTGAACCATCTGTGTTCATCGGTCCAAAGGTATCAATTGCAGATAACTGTCATATCAAAGCTTTCAGCCATCTTGAAGGTGCGATCATTGGTGAGGGGGCTGCAATTGGTCCCTATGCCAGATTGCGTCCGGGCACGGTGATCGGCAAAGATGGCAAGGTTGGTAACTTCGTAGAAACCAAGAATGCTGTGTTGGGTGAGGGCGCAAAGGCCAATCATTTGAGCTATATTGGTGATGCCGAAGTCGGAGCCAAGGCGAACATCGGCGCGGGAACCATTACCTGTAATTATGATGGGTTCAATAAATGGAAAACCTCTATTGGTGAGGGGGCCTTTATCGGATCGAACACGGCGCTGGTTGCCCCGGTTGATATTGGTGCTGGTGCAATTGTCGGTGCGGGATCAACAGTGACAAAATCAGTGGCAGACGATGCCATGGCTGTGGTTCGTGGGCGTTTGGTTGACAAGGCTGGTGCCGGGGCAAGTTTCCGTGCAAGTCGTAAAAAAATTAAAGAAGAGAAAAAAGGCTAAAGCATTATGTGTGGCATCATTGGTATTATCGGTACAAAGCCTGTTGTTCCTCTCTTGCTGGACGGCTTGAAACGTTTGGAATATCGCGGATATGATTCCGCGGGTATTGCAACGCTTGTGGATGGTGGTCTGGAAAGACGCCGCGCTCAGGGTAAACTAGTCAATCTGCAAAACCGTGTCGAAGAAGAGCCTATTTCCGGTATGACAGGCATTGGTCATACCCGCTGGGCAACCCATGGTAGGCCCAATGAAACCAACGCACATCCACATGCCAGTGACAAGGTTTCACTGGTTCATAATGGCATTATTGAAAACTTTCAGGAGCTACGTGCTGAACTGGATGCCAAAGGGCAGGTGTTCCAGACCGAAACCGATACCGAAGTCGTTGTGCATCTGATTACAAACTATTTGAATGATGGTTTGTCACCTGAAGAGGCCGTTCATACGACGCTCAAGCGCCTTGAGGGTGCTTTTGCTCTGGCAATTGTCTTTGCCGGACGGGAAGACCTGATGATCGGTGCACGTCGGGGCAGTCCGCTGGCTGTGGGCTATGGCGATGGCGAAATGTACCTGGGGTCGGATGCTCTGTCTCTTTCCCATCTGACCGATCAGATTTGCTATTTAGAAGAAGGGGATTGGGTCGTGCTGGATAACAATGGCGCGACCATCCGGGACCTTGCGGGAAATCTTTTAAACCGCGAAGTCGTTCAGACTGCTGTGTCGGGTGCTATGATTGGCAAAGGTCAGTACCGTCATTTTATGCAAAAGGAAATCTATGAACAGCCAGCAGTTGTTGGCGATACACTCCATACCTTCTTTAACCCGCTGGCCCGCTCCATTCAGCTACCTGACTTTCCCTTTGATCTCGCCAATATTTCCCGTCTGACCATTGTCGGGTGTGGCACGGCGTCTCTGGCGGGGATGGTGGCGAAATACTGGCTGGAACAGGAAGCTCGTCAGTTGGTTGAAGTCGATATTGCATCCGAATTCCGATACCGCGAAGCCCCTTTGCCGGATAACGGTGTCAGCCTGTTTATTTCTCAATCCGGTGAAACGATTGATACCCTGGCTGCGTTGCGCTATGCCAAGGAACAGGGACAAAAGATTATCTCTGTTGTCAATGTGCCTGAATCAACCATTGCCCGTGAATCAGATATGGTGCTGCCGACTTTGGCTGGCCCTGAAATTGGGGTGGCATCAACCAAAGCCTTTACCACACAGCTTACTGTTCTTGCCTGTTTGGCAATTGGTATTGGCCGTGCCAAAGGAACCATTACGCCGGAACGCGAAGCCGAACTGTCTTCGGCTTTGACCGAAATTCCGTCACGGATTACGGAAATCCTGAATACGGACGAAATCATCCGCAAAATCTCTGCCGATGTCAGTGAGGCACGGGATGTACTGTACCTTGGTCGCGGTAATCTCTACCCCATGGCAATGGAAGGGGCATTGAAGCTCAAGGAAATCAGTTACATTCACGCCGAAGGCTATGCAGCGGGCGAAATGAAGCATGGTCCCATTGCTTTGATCGATGAAAATGTTCCGGTTATTGCCTGTGCCCCAAGCGGCCCGATGATGGAAAAGACCATTTCCAACCTTCAGGAAGTGCACGCCCGTGGAGGACAGATTATTCTGTTCTCTGACGAAGAAGGCGTTGCCCGGGCCGGAGACATTGCCAAGCACAGCGTTGTTTTGCCAAAGGTTGACCCCTTTGTTGCGCCGATCCTCTATGCGCTTCCTATCCAGCTTTTGGCCTATCATACGGCTGTTCTTAAAGGAACGGATGTTGATCAGCCAAGGAACCTTGCAAAGTCGGTTACTGTGGAATGATTCCAGACTGATTAAATGAAAAAACGTACTGCTGTTCGGGCTGTTATTCTTTCGCCCGATAATAAAGTTTTATTGGCCCGTATGATGTATCCCAATACGGATCCGTTGTGGTTAACACCCGGAGGTGGCCTTGAGGAGAATGAAGATCCGGTTTTGGCTTTGCAACGGGAGTTAAACGAAGAGATCTTTATTGCTGATTGGAATATCGGACCGTTGGTCTGGCGTAGAGAACATCGCTTGACCTTTAATGAGCTGGATATTTGTGTCGATGAGATCTTTTATTTAATTAGATCTGTGAAATTTGATCCACCTAAGATGATGCAGGATGAAAATGAAAACCAGCATTTTCACGGTTATCGTTGGTGGGATGTTGCAGATATCAAAGTATCTGGTGAAACTTTTGTGCCTTTGAAATTGGCAAGCTACCTACCTGATTTGATCAATAGTGTTATTCCGACAGAACCGATAGATGTCGGGGTTTAGCTTTGTCTGGAAAATGCGAAAGCTTCGGCTTGTTGCATGGATGCCATTGGACGTTATTATTATCTTAGTCTTTGAAACTCTTTGAAAAGATCTTTATAAAAGTGCTCTGAAATCACAATACCAGAGCGATAAAATGACGATAGAGATCCTACAAGCAGACACGCAGACTATCCATAAGGTCGCGAATTGTTTTGATCTCTACCGCCAGTTCTATGGGCAGGAAAGTGATCGTAAGGCTTGTGAGGCTTTTCTTTCAGAGCGTCAGGAAAATTCTCAATCCGTGGTGTTTTATGCGCAAAATAATAATGGTGATGTTCTCGGCTTCACTCAACTTTACCCGACATTTTCGTCTGTGTCTCTCAGGCGGGATTTGATCCTGAATGATCTCTATGTGCATGAAAAGGCCCGGGGACAGGGCGTTGCCAGGAAGCTATTAACGGCTGCGCGTGATCACGGGAAGAAGGTAAATTCCAAAGGTATTCTGCTTGAAACAGATATCCTTAATGCGAAAGCACAGGCGCTCTATGAATCTTTCGGATTTGAGCGTGAGACGGATCACTACTTTTATTACCTGACGATTTGATTCATAAAGCTTCTTGATTTACAAGATTTACGGGTGTGATGTTTGCTATCTGTGGATGCCACACCTTTTCTGATCATGTCCGACGTAGCATTTTATTGAATGTAAACTCTGACTCGTAAAACTTCACATCTTTATCTGATTAATAAATGCACCTCGTCGCTGGGTTGTATTCCCTTTGTTGTCTGAGGATGGTCAGCTTCAAGGTGCTTTTGAGAGTTGTTGGTATTATGAAACGTATAAATGTTATTGGGACCAGCGGAAGCGGTAAGTCCACTGTTGCCCGCAATCTTGCGGATGTATTGGGGTATCCTTACGTAGAAATGGATGCGCTTTATTGGAAACCGAATTGGGGCGAGCCTACGGTGGAAGAATTTAACCGGGATATTGAGAAGGCCGTATCTGGTTCGACTTGGGTGCTTGATGGAAATTATAGCCGGACACAACCTATAAAATGGGCAAAAGTAGATACCATCGTCTGGGTTGACTATTCATGGGGGCGCACTGTTTTTCAGGCATTGAAGCGGGCCATAACCAGAATAATCGGTAAAAAAGAACTTTGGCCGGGGACGGGCAATGTCGAGAGTTTCAGGATGACGTTCTTGAGCCGTCAATCTGTTATTTTATGGACGCTGCAAAACTACAAACGGAATAAAAAGCGATATGCAAAAATGATGAGCGCAAAAGAATACACCCATATTAATTTTGTACGCTTAACCAACCCTGCCGAAACCAAGAAGTTTATTGCCTCTCTGACGGCGACCTAAAAATAAGAGTAAAAGAAAAGAACTGGCATAGTGTGTTTTGGGTGTATTTCAGCCATAGAAAAACTATGCCAGTTCAAGTATAACAGGTTGGTGATCTGACGCGTCGGTTTGCTCATCAACAAAAACATTTTTCATTTCAGACACAAGGCTCTCTGTGATGAAGAAAAAATCACGGCAATGCGGACCTTCTGGCCATTGTTCAGGGTCAAAGATGCCACAGGTCGGGGCATGGGGGGCATCTTTGTGAAAGATGGGCCATGCATCGATGTAATGCCCAGATATTTCGGGTATTTCCGAGTTTAGCAGGCGATAGGTTTTTTCACCAACAACTGCATTAAAATCACCGCAAATGACGCTGCGTTCAGGCCTCGGGATAGCCGCATAGGGACCTGTTTGTGGTGCTATCTGGAAGTAATCCAGATTAGAGATAATATCCCTTTGTACTTCGCACAGGTATTGAGCTTGCTCATAACGCTGTTTTTCGCAGTGATACTCCAGATGCGTTGTTGTGATCCGCAGAGGGCCACTTTCGAGATTAACAACAACTTCCAGAGCCTGCCGCGGCATGTTTTTACACGGCTTTTCCGGGCGAGGCTGTGGCAGTAAGTGATTAAAAACCTGAAGAACAGGCCGTCGTGACAGGATCATGTTGCCAAATTGTCGCCGATTATCTTCTCCGGGATATAAGTGATCTATGGCTGGGCCAAAAAATGGGATATGTTCAGGAAACAGTTCAGAAAGAATAGTGTATTGATCCGCAGCCTGCCCTTTGTCCGAGACAGGATCAAAGCGGGCAACTTCTTGCAGGCAAATGATATCCGGGTCGTCATGGGATTTTATGACCTTGGCTATTCTGTCAAGATTTACCAGACCATCCGTGCCCAGACCGCATTGTATATTCCAGCTAATAATACGTGTCATTTAATCCCCGCATGCATGAATGATTGTACAAATTGACGCTGGAAAAGAAGAAAGGCAACAAGTAATGGGGCAACGGCCAAGAGAGTTCCTGCGGTAATAATGGACCAATCCACACCTGATTCTGGGGCTCCAAAAATGGCCAGGCCGACAGTCAGGGGGCGTGTAGTTACTGAGTTCGTTATGACAAGAGGCCAAAGAAAGTTATTCCAATGATAGCTGATGGAAACCAATCCAAAGGCGACATAGGTAGGGCGGGCGAGGGGGACATAAACTTTCCATAAAATCTGCCACAGAGAACAGCCTTCAATTTTAGCAGCATCCTCTAATTCATGGGGGATTGTCTTAAACGTTTGCCTTAGAAGAAATATACCAAATGCACTGGCCATATAGGGCAGTCCAATCGCTAAAATACTATCAACAAGGCCCAGGTTGCTCATTGTCGTATAGTTCTCGACAATCAAGACTTCGGGCATAATCATCAGCTGGATTAATACAAGACCAAAGGCAATTGACTTTCCCGGAAACTCGAACCGGGCAAAAGAATAGGCGGCCAGAGTGCAAAGGACGAATTGCACCAACAGGATTGATGTGACCAGTAAAAAAGTATTGAGAAAATAGCGGGCAAAAGGAGCTTGCTCCCAAGCCGTGGCGAAGTTGCTTAGCGTCAAGGGGGCAAAAAGCTCGAACCGGGTTGCGTATTCCGCTGGATGGAAAGCAGCCCAGAGCGCATAGATAAGCGGTAAAACCCAGAGAAACGCGAGGAAATAGGCTGCACTGGATTCAATAGAGAACGAGATTTTTTGTCTTTTTATGATGCTTATCATTGGTAATGGACCTTTTTATCAAGAAAGACAAACTGCCCGATTGCAATAATCGCGAGAATAGCGAGTAGAATGACCGTTAGGGTTGAGGCGTAAGCTTGATCAAGGAAACTGAATGCAACCTCGTAGATATAATAAAGCAATAGTGAACTGGCGTTATCTGGACCGCCTTTTGTCAAAATGAATAAATGATCAACCAGTTTAAAAGAGTTGATGATCGCGTTAATGAGAACGAAAAGTGTCGTGGGCATTAATAAAGGGAACATAACGCGACGGAAATAATACCAGCGACTGGCACCTTCCAGGCGGGCTGCTTCTTCTAGTTCTGGTGATAGAGTTTGAAGGGCGGCCAGATAAAATATCATGAAAAAGCCAGCTTCTTTCCATATAGTGATTACTATTATACAGCCTAAAACGGTATCGGGATCCCCAAGCCAGTTTTGGCTTTCAGCCCCAAATATACTGGTGACCTGATCAATCAAGCCTATTTCCGGAGTGTAGAAAAAAAGCCATATATTTGCGACGGCGATCATGGGCAGCATAGTTGGCAGAAAGAAGCTCATGCGTGCCAAAGATTTAAACTTCAAACGGCTATTGACCCAAACGGCCATCATTAAAGCCAAAGCAATGGAAATGGGGATTGTGAACAGTGCATAAATTACGTTGTTCCAAGCGACACGCCAGAACACGTCATCCTCTAGCATGAAGGTGTAGTTTTCGAGCCCCACAAATTCTGCAGGCCTGATTGCAGTGCCCTGGGAAAAAAAGCTTTTCGCCAGGGTGGCAAGGGTAGGGTAATAGGTGAAGGCCAACAGAAATAGAGTGGCAGGCAGTAATAAAAGCCAGCCATATAACTGATGTTGTGTGGATACATGCTTCATCTATTCGCACCCGTTGTTTAGTAACAGTAATAACTAACCAGAAACAGAAAATCCCGGAGACGAATTAATCGTCTCCGGGGACTAGGGATCAAAAATTTAACGGTAACGCTTTAACAGGCGATCAGCTTGTTTTTGAGCATCTTCTAATGCTTCTGCTGGGGATTTGGACCCTGTCAGTGCAGCCTGTATCGCATCATCAAGAAGTTTGCGTACACGACCATTTTGATAAGTTGACAATTCAGCTGTTGCGAATTCCAACTGGTCACGTGCAACTGCCGCAGGTGGAAAATCAGCAACATACTTTTTCATTTCTTCTGTTTCGTAAGCCGCTGGCATTGTGGCCAGGTAACCTGTTTTCATGCTCCACTCAGCTGTCCGTTTTGGCTCTGTCAGAAAACGGATAAGCTTCATGGTCGCTTTACGTTCTTCGGCAGTCGTTTTCTCAAAGATGTAGAAGTTGCCACCGCCGGTGGGGGTGCCGCGACGTTTCTGGGCTGGTAGCATAGCAACGCCAAAATCAAACTTTGCGTTCTTTTTGACAACGCTTAGGTTCCCTGTTGAATGCCACATCATGGCTGTTTTACCTTCCAGGAAATTCTGGCGAAGTGTTCCCCACTCGATTGTTCCCTCGGGCATGATGCCATGCTTGGACCCCAGATCTTTCCAGAACTCTAACGCTTCGATAGTGGCTGGCGCGTCAAAATATGTTTCGTTGCCATCACTGTTCATCAGAACCTGATCGTTTTGCATGCTAAGCGCACCAAACATCCAGTATGGGTAGCCTGTGGACGGGATCATCGCGCCCCATTGACCGTCTTTGGTTAGTTTCTTTCCGGCAGCTACCAATTCATCCCATGTTGCAGGTGGGGTTTCCGGGTCAAGACCTGCGGCACGGAATGCATCCTTGTTGTAATACATGACGATTGTTGATCGTTGGAAAGGAATGCCCCAGGTTTTTCCCTGGGTTTGGCCATTTTCCATCAGCGCTGGATAGAAACTTTTGAGCCATTCTTTTTCTTCTTTGGTTTCGACGATATCGTCAAAAGCAACGATTGCTCCCTGTTCAATCAATTCATAGGTGTCGATTGAAAACATAACAGAAGTTTGTGCTGGTTCCCCGCTTTTAAGGGCTGCAAGCGCTTTAATACGAGCGTCGTTATAGTTTCCGGCATAGATCGCATTGACTTTGATGTCCGGGTTTTGTTCTTCAAAATCATCAACCAGCCCGTCAACAATGTTTGTTAATGGGCCGCCAACAGCTACGGGGTAATACATGGTGAGCTCGACGGCGGATGCGTTTGTTGCGAGCCCTAATCCCAAAGTCGTTGCAAGTGCTAGACTTCCGGCTTTTCTTTTTAGTGTCTTCAGCATGGTGTAGTCCTCTTGTGATTGAGGAAGACCGTACTTCCGGCTTCCTTTTGTTCCTTCTACTGTCAGCAGAAGGGATGTTTAGGGGGTGAAATCAGAAAGATTGAACCTTTACTTTGTCGTTGCGTTTACCTGTTGATTTGTCAAAAATATGTACGGCTTCTTCATGCCATTGCAGCCGGGTTGATACTGGCTCTGCAATCGTGACCTTACCGGGTGTACGTACAAGTATTTCCTGGTCATTTATTCTTGCAGTAACAACAGTATCAGCACCCAGATAGTCCGCAGAAACAAGCTCGGCTTTCAGCCCTTTTGTATCTGACAAAGTGATGTCCTCGGGCCTGATACCGATTAAAAATTCATCTTGTCCGTTCTGTGGCATTGTCTTGCCGAGATTACATGCGATTGGATCAATCAGGTTCATTGGCGGGGTGCCGATAAAGGCTGCGGCAAAGGTTGTTGCCGGTTTGTTGTATAGCTCTTCGGGTGTGCCTTCTTGTTCGACTTTGCCATTGCACATTAGAATGACTTTATCTGCCATGCTCATTGCTTCAGCTTGATCGTGGGTGACGTAAATAACTGTCATGCCCAGCCGCTGTTGTAAGGCCCTGATCTCAACACGCATGATGTGGCGAAGTTTGGCATCCAAATTAGAAAGCGGTTCATCCATAAGACAAATCGGATTTTCGGCGATAATTGCCCGAGCTAGCGCAACGCGCTGTCTTTGTCCGCCTGATAGCTGTGCTGGCTTGCGATCGAGAAGTTGTTCAAGTCCGACTTGTTGGGCAACTTTTGACAGGCGTTCATTTTGTAAATGTCTGGGTGTTTTACGTACTTTTAGGCCAAAGAGTATGTTTTCTTCTACATTTAGGTGGGGAAAGAGAGCGTAGTTCTGAAACACCATTGAAAGATGCCGCTCAGCTGGTGAAGCTGTTGTCATGTCCTTTCCATCGATGATCAATTTACCTTGGCTAATCTCTTCCAGACCAGAGATCATTCTCAACGAGGTGGACTTGCCGCAACCAGAAGGTCCCAAGAGTACCGCAAAGGTGCCTTGGTCAATTGAGAAAGAAACATTATCAACGGCTGTTGTCGCTCCCCAGATTTTACTTATGCTTTGTAGTTCTATAGCTGACATATCTCTCTTTAGCCTTTCAGGTTCCTGTTCCCTCTATGAGAGGTGTCAGCACCAAAATATGATGCCTGTATAGGGATGATTTATGTAACTATTGTGTACATAAGATTACATGAATGTAAATATTCTTACATTTTTCTCGAGAGAAAATCCAGTTTTGGTCGAGATGAGGGTAGGTAAGTTGGGGGGGAGAGGTTACTTTTGGGCAACAAAAAGCCGTGTGCCAGCCTTATCCAGTGCTTCTACAATTGGTTTTGGTGGGGCGCTATCTGTAAAAATACCATCTACTTCTGCAGCACTTGCAAAGGGCATCATGGCATCGGCGTTAAACTTTGAATGGTCCGCCGCCGCAAATTTATGTTTAGATATGGCCAAGGCTGCTCTGGATGCTTGGGCATCGCGGTAATCATAGTCTAACAACTGTCCATCATTTGTGATGGTGCCTATTCCAAAAATACCATACCCAACTCTGAAACTTTTAAGGAAATCTGTTGTTGTTTCGCCAGCTATGGCGCGGTCCTTATTGCGTACCAATCCCCCGGGTAAAATAATTTCAAAGTCAGTTTTTTCACAGAGTATTGAAACGACGCCAATGTGGTTTGTCAGTATTCTTAAGCCATCATGATGAATAAGTGCTTCGGCGACAGCTTCCATTGTGGTGCCGATATCGATGAAAAGCGAGGATCCATTCGGTATCTGCTTGGCAATTTCTCGGCCAATTGCTGCTTTTTCTTTCGCGTTCCTGACTTTACGGTTTGGATAGGCCAGACTATCTATTCCTGCGGGTAATCCTGCGCCTCCAAAATGGCGTTGAAGCAGATTTTTTTCGCTTAAATAAATAATGTCGCGTCGGATTGTCTGTTGGGAAACGCCAAATTTATCAGCGAGCATTTCGAGGGACGCAAACCCACGTTCACGGACAAGATCTATAATCTGGTCCTGTCGGCTGTTGATACCTATGCGCTTTTGCTCAATCACGAAAGTTACCTGTATTGGATGAAGGAATGTGCATTAAAGTATAAGTATTCACGATAAGATGTAAACTTTCTTACATTTATGTGTTTGTAAGTTGAAATTCTGACTCCGCCAGGGATGTTTATTCCGAAGGCTAAATAGCGTTGATATCATTTTAGGGTTTGTTTCCACGGCGAATTTTAAGTGGTTTTGCCCAAGCGCTATTGAAGCCTGCCGCTAAATGCTTATATCAGCGGCAGGTAATGTAATGAAGCTACGGAAGTTTGTTGCTTATCGATTTACTGTCCTACTCCTTTCTTCTTGATGTAAATAAATAGAGTAATGCCGGGCTATGATTGATTTAAATAAGCTTCGTACATTTACTGTCGTGGCGGATGAAGGCTCTATAACAAAGGCGGCGGAACGTCTATACAGAACTCAGCCTGCGATAAGTGCTCAACTCAAGGATGTTGAGGACGAAACGGAATTAGTACTGTTTGAGCGAAAAAATTCAAAAATTTATTTAACAAAAGAAGGCAAATGCCTGTTTGAATATGCGCGGGAACGTATTGATGAAATTGATGCCGTCGTTAATTGTTTACGTAACAATCGGCAAAATTTAGAAGGGACAATTCGTCTGGGGGTGCATTTTGAGTTAACCTCTATTTTTATTCCCGAGATTGTTCACGAGTTTAAAGCAGAGCACCCTAGAGTCAGGCTCGAGATTATAGAGCTTGATCACGATGATCTCGAGGCGGGATTGTTGACAAATGATGTTGATTTGGGACTGGTTACAGCTCTTAAAAAGAACAGTTTCTTCGAAACGCATTCCTTTTTTACGTTTGAGCGTCAGCTTGTGGCAACACGTGCTTATTTATCGACCGTTACGCCTGAACTTCGTTATGAAGATCTTTTTGATCTAGAGATTATTGCAAGCTCTAACCTTCTTTCTGATTATAAATTTTGGCTTAAAGCTAATCAGCAGAGTCAGCTTATTAAGCAGATTGAGCATATTGCGAAGCTTGTTACCGTAAAGGATGCAGGGGCAATGCGCAGCCTGATTAAAAAAGGTGCGGGTATAGGGTTTTATGATGATTTTGGTGTGAGATCAGGGGGCCTAGATCGGGAAATAGTACCTGTGTTTCCAGATTCCAATCCCATCACTATTAATATTAAAATTGCGCGTCGTAAAAGGAGAACACAAAATGTTCTCTTGGATGAGTTTTATGATTTCCTTGTGAACAAATCACTTGCTGTTTGATCACGATGAGATATGCATATAACGAATGGTTTTATGCCTTCGGGTTTAACAACCTTGATGCCTAGGATATGAACAGACTCATCGCTTCTGTTCTGCTGTGGATGTTGAGTTTTTTGTAGATTGATTTTAATTGCACTTTAACTGTGCCTTCTGATTTTTTTGTCATATTTGCAATTTCTTTATTGCTCATACCTGTTTTCAATAAGGTGAAAACCTGTGATTCTGTCGATGTTAAGCGAAAGTTTGACAAGGAATTATCATCTATTTGGTATGTCTCGATATGATTGGTTGCATCATTAAAAATTGATTGTTGTATGAGGTTAAAAAGGCCTTCAATAGGCTTGTTGATTGAGTAGGTGGCTTCTACCCCGATACTATTTAGAACTTGTTTAGGTCCAGTTTGTTCATCTGTAATAAGGATGATTTTTGAGGTTGGATTTTTTTTGATCGAAGCAATTCGTAACAAACTTTTTTTACAAAGCATGGCTGAAATATATAAAATACAATGTGGGAATTCCGTGTGATTATATGGAAGCCGTATATCGTTCCCTTGGTTGATGAAAACCTTGTTATTCGGGAAGGCCACTTCAATTTGATCCGCAATGTGTTTTTTTATCATATCGAGTTCGCCAAGGACAAAAAAAGACACCTGATCATTTATTGAAGACATAGATTTGAACCTGTTTAGAAAAAAATCATTAAATATCAGAAGATGGACTTCTCTGGCGATGCAAAGGGTATTTATGGTCTTGTCTGATATATCTTATGTATGGTCTGGTTTCGTTTTTTCTAATCAGAATTTCTTTCTGGGTTTGATAATTTTTTTTATGGTTTGATCTTTTTGTTTATATTGAAGCAAAAAAAAGAGGCTGGATTTGGCCAGCCTCTGTTCGATAGTTCGTTGATATTGATAATTTAGAAGGCGACTGAAATACCGGTTTGGAAGTTGGTGAAATCTTCTACACCACCCTCATAGTCGCCGATTGTTGCCCCAGCCCAGGTTGTCAATCCTGGCGCAATCTCGTACCCGACACCTGCAGAGTAGGCGATGCTTTCATTCTCAACACCGTTATCTTGATCAAATTCTGACCACGCCGCCCCAACAGATAGGCTCCATGCGCCAATGCCATATGACAGGCCAGTGTCGACAGTATTGATTTCACTGGTATCTTTTGTGTCTTCGTGCAGTACCCCAAGGGCGGCTTTAAAACCTGCGTATCCTAACATCACGCCGCCACCGACGGCATAATAAGTATCGTCAGATGATCCTTGGCTTGTGACTTCATGGGTGGCACCAATCAAGGCAGCATCAACTGTAAAATCATTGAAGGTACCAGAATAGTTCAGAGCCGCATCAAAATGGTTATTAAAATCGGTTTCGTTACCACTGACTGTTTGCCCGGAATCGCTATCTGGGGCAAATGAAAGACCAGCTTTGAAGCCATTAAATGTTGGCGTAAAATAGGTGATTTTGGACGAGTCAGATGAATCGCTAAAGTCAGCGGCTGTGCGTCCCAGATTGCCTTCGTCTTCAAGTGCAGACAGACCACCTGTGTAATTGCCGAACATGCCGTATTGGAAGCCAACGGAAGAACCAGAAACCATCATTCGGTCCCCTGCTGAATCCTGATCACCAAGTTCAACGCGGCCAAAATCTCCTTCGATAAAGATATGGTTTTCATCGGTGTTATTTGTGTTGCCTTGGTCGGCTTCTAGTTGAATATGAAGACCATAGGTCAAGCCATTATCAGCTGTTTGCGATGCATTTAAGTGGATTTCGGAATTAGTATTAAAATCAAGGCCGTTATTTGTATCTCCACCTGGGACATTGCCGTCGACACTGGTCGAAGAAACATTAAAGTCGGTATAGGCTGACCATTTGATTTTTGTATCTTCTGCAGAAGCGGATGCTGCATAGGAAAGGCTTGCAGCAAGAGCGGTGCTGGCCATGAGAATTTTTTTCATTTACTTAGATCTCCATCGTAAGCTGGACGTTGAAAAATAGTGCCCGTTTATCAAAAGTGTTTTTGAGATCTAGCAATGATCGTCCTTGCCCATCAATACCCCATCAGAGGTATTGAAATTTAAAAAATAATAATTATGCAAAAGGTAGTGTGAAATAGGTGTGTAATTTTGTGTCGGCATAAAGATGTTCGATTTCAATATTTTATGTTGATTTTAAAATTACACTTTAGGAATGTTTTTCTTGTCCCAAGGTTTGACAGTTTAACATTAATTGAGCCGTTCAGGATAATTGGATCTTGTGCCGTGATCTGTGCTTGTTTAGCGTTCTGTCTGTTCACGTTGAATATAATTGCCATAGCCAATGTCGCCGATCTTTCATTTATCCAGGATGTCAATGATGTCTCTATCTTTGCGAGATAAATCACTTTTCCAACAACAAGCTTTTATTGCAGGTGACTGGGTTGATGCGGATTCCAAAAGAACAGCGCCTGTATTTGATCCGGCAACAGGGCATGAGTTGGGACAAATGCCTTGGATGGGGGCAGGGGAAACACGACGGGCAATAGAAAGTGCGGAAGAGGCACTTGCAAGCTGGAAGGCTAAAACAGCGAAAGAGCGCGCTGTTGTTTTGAGGCGCTGGCATGATCTGATGTTAGAACATCAGGATGATCTGGCCCGGATCATGACGGCTGAACAGGGAAAACCGCTAGAGGAAGCCAGAGGCGAAATAAAGTCCTCTGCTGGCTATATCGAATGGTTTGCGGAAGAAGCCAAAAGGATTTATGGGGAAACAATTCCGGCTGGGCGTCGCGATCAACAGCTTTTGACAATTCGACAGGCAATTGGTGTTGTCGCAGCAATTACACCATGGAACTTCCCCGCGCAAATGATTGCGCGAAAGTGCGCGCCCGCCTTGGCTGCGGGCTGTACTGTTGTTGTGAAGCCGGCACCACAAACACCATACTCTGCGCTTGCCTTGGCTGTTCTTGCTCAGAGAGCTGGTTTACCGGATGGTGTTTTTAACGTTGTGACGGGTAAAGCTGGTGAAATCGGGGATGAAATGACATCCCATCATGCGGTTCGCAAGCTGTCGTTTACCGGGTCGACGGTTGTCGGCAAGGTCCTGATGGAAAAGTGTGCCTTGACCGTGAAACAGGTTTCCATGGAACTTGGTGGGAATGCGCCTTTTATTGTTTTTGATGATGCCAATCTTGATCTTGCGGTCAAGCATCTGCTGGCAAGCAAATTTCGCAATGCTGGGCAAACCTGTGTCTGTGCCAACCGGATCATGATTCAGAAAGGTGTTTATGATGCCTTTGCGAAAAAACTGGCCAAGGCTGTCAAAGAAATAAAGGTTGGTGCTGGCCAGGACGAAGGTGTGGAGTTGGGGCCTCTTATTGATGATCGCGCTATTGATAAAGTTGATGGTCTGGTCCGTGATGCCCTGTCTAAGGGGGCAGAAGCGCTTGTTGGGGGGACACCATTGCCTCTTGGCGATCAGTTCTATGCCCCAACGGTGTTGACGGGCGTTACTGAAAATATGCAGGTTTTTCACAAAGAGATTTTTGGCCCTATCGCACCGCTCTATTGTTTTGAGCACGAGGATGAAGCTATCGAGCTGGCAAATGCCACACGCTATGGCTTGGCGGCCTATTTCTTTTCCCGCGATGTCGGTCGTGTCTGGCGTGTGTCCGAAGCATTAGACTATGGCATGATCGGGGCTAATTCGGGAACATTATCTTCCGAAGCGACACCCTTTGGGGGCATTAAAGAGTCCGGGATTGGGCGTGAAGGGGGGCAATACGGCATTCAGGAATATCTGGAAATTAAATATATTAATATGGGTTTAGAGGATTAATTTGAAACAAAACCTCTTTAGTCATGAATAAAAGTTGCTCTTGCGTGTTTTATAATCAGGACTAACAAAATTTAAGGCTTTTATAATGTTAAAATCTACAATCAATTTTCTGTTCGCTTTAGCACTTGTCGCATTGCCTTTGAAGGCAATGGCCAGTGACTGGCAGCTTGATAACGACAGTTCGCGATTAAGCTTTGGTTCAATCAAGAAGACGTCTGTTGGCGAGAGCCATTATTTTCCTAATCTGAAGGGGCGTGTGAGTGCTGAAGGTAAGGCGCAAGTCGAGATTGAATTAAGTTCAGTACAAACAGGTATCGATATTCGGGATGATCGACTTAAGGAACATGTTTTTAATGTCGCTTCGTGGCCGCAGGCAACAGTTTCCATCGATGTCGATATTGCCTCTTTAACTGCTTTGAAACCGGGCGAGATGACGACTTTGGAAGATGTAGATACCAAGGTATCAATTGCTGGTAACAGTAGTGATGTTACAAGTTCCATTGTTGTAACACGCCTCAGTCCCACGCGGATTATGGTTCAGCCGGATTTTGTAGTGATGCTTGATGCTGAAGAGTTCAATTTGGAAAGTGGCGTTGAGATTTTACGTGAACTGGCAGAACTGAGCTCTGTTTCTACTGTGGTACCAGTTAACTATCGTTTTGTTTTTGATCGTATCGAGTAAATATATCTTGCTCTTGGCTCATGGCCTGTCACTGTTGGTTACCGTGGCAGGCTGTTTTTTTGTTTAATATCTGTGTTCTAAATTTATAGTGACTAAGACAAATCGATAAAGGCATTCCCCGATAAAGGTATTTCAATGAAGAACAATAAACTTGTTTTGGCTGACCGCCCAAATCCATCAATTTCGGCTGATATCTTCCAGTTGGCAGAAGAGCAAGTTACGCCTTTGTCTGATGGTCAATTTCTGATCAAAAATCATTACCTTTCTGTTGATCCCGCCATGCGCGGATGGGTGACGGATATGCCGAACTATATTCCCCCGGTCGAGATTGGTGCTGTTATGCGCAGCTTCGCTGTGGGTGAGGTGGTTGAGAGCAAGCACCCCGATTATACCGTTGGCGAGTTTGTTTACGGACTGTTTGGCTGGCAGGAGTTTGCGGTAAGCGATGGCTCGGATATTGAGCGCAAGGTTAATCCTTCGGATGGCCCTCTTTCCATCAATCTGCACGTTTTGGGAATGACAGGTGCAACAGCCTGGTTCGGATTGACTGAAATTGGCGATCCCCAGGAAGGGGAGACCGTTGTCGTTTCAACGGCGGCGGGCGCGGTGGGTTCTATGGTCGGGCAAATTGCCAAAGCAAGAGGTTGCCGCACCGTTGGTATTACGGGAAGTGATGAAAAAGCACGGCGTTGCCTCGAGGAATTTGGCTATGATGCCGTCTTGAATTACAAAACAGCAACAGATTTGGTGGGCGATCTGGTTAAGGCCTGTCCCGATGGTGTCGATGTCTATTTTGATAATGTCAGTGGCCCGATTACGGATGCTGTTATGAGCCTGTTTAATATTGGGGCACGGATGACTATTTGCGGCGTGATCGGCATTGCACCGGATCAAGTGAATGGTCCGCGGGTTTCGCGAACCATGTTGGTGAAACGTGCCAGAATGCAGGGTTTCCTGATTTTTGATCATATGCACCGTCTCTCCGAAGCTGTTTCTGGGCTTCAGCCTCTCTACCAAGCGGGAAAATTAAGTTTCAGTGAAGAGATTTTTGAGGGGCTTTCTTCTGCACCTAAAGGATTGGAAAGCCTGCTGGCTGGTACTAATCAAGGTAAGGTTATTGTAAGGTTATAGGCGAGCTTTACAATTGGTGGACGCTTATTGATCAACGATACGACCTTTGTAAAGTGTTCCCTCTTTGGAAATCCAGGTGATAAAGTTGCCCTGAGCCGTTATGTCATAACAGCTCCATCCAAAAGGCCCCCATTGGGAACAATATTGATCTGCTTGAACACTCCATTTTCCTTGTTCTGCTTTTCTGCCTTGGGCCTGATAGTGGGTTGTTCCCGAACTATGGAAGGTTTGCTCAAAACCATTAGCGGCACCCTGTCGATGTACAACTTTTTTATCCGCAAGGTATTGTCTGATTTCATCGCCAGATAATTCTCGTTCTTCACCGTGTGCAAGTGCTGGCCAACAGAGGAGAGAGAGAATAGCAAGGGTGTATGGATAGAAACTCATGTCATGTTACCTTACGAGCCAATACTGATAGAGATGACTTTTTATAGCGTCTTTAAAAAACATCACCTTGTCACGATCTTGTGATCTTTTTAAAATATATAAAAAACAGTAAGTTATGAGGTCGCGCGGTTCATTGTCAGCAGCTTCTGTCGGCAATGTGATTGGTAAATCTTTAAATTCGTTCCTTTTATTTCCATCTAGTCTGTCCTAAGTATTTATAGTCGTTTAGCATATCTCTTTCTCGTCGTTGTTTCATCGTTCATGTAGAGAAATCTACACTTTACTCTTCACGCCTAGAGCAAAAGTTATGCTAAGCAACTATAGTATCAATAATATAGCTTTATCTTTCAGGAGCCTGTTGCATGCCGACCTATCACGATGATGATGTTCAATATGATTACGATCTGTTTGTGATCGGTGGAGGTTCCGGTGGGGTACGTGGCGCACGAATGGCTGCAGCCACAGGCGCCAAAGTGGCCTTGGCAGAAGAATATCGCTATGGCGGAACATGTGTTATCCGCGGTTGTGTTCCCAAAAAACTCTTTTCTTACGCAAGCCATTTCCACGAAGAATTCGAAGATGCTGCCGGATTTGGCTGGTCCGTTGGTGATAGCTCTTTTGACTGGAAGACCTTGATTGCCAATAAAGACAAAGAGATTGACCGCCTTGAAGAGATTTACAAAGGCATTTTAAAGAATGCAAATGTGACAAGGTACGACGGGCGGGCTGTTCTTGAAGATCGTCATACCGTTCGGGTTGGGGATCAGACTTTTACGGCCAACAAGATTTTGTTGGCGCCGGGGGGGCATGTTGTTTTCCCCGAAGGAAAAGGCTGGGAACATGCGATCAGTTCAAACGAAGCGTTCCATCTGGATGAACTACCCAAGCGAGTGATTGTCTATGGTGGTGGTTATATTGCAGTCGAGTTTGCCGGTATTTTCAACGGCCTTGGTTCCGCAGTAACACAAGTTTATCGTGGCGATGCGCTCTTGCGCGGGTTTGACCGCGATGTTCGCGAATTCCTCGGTGACGAGATGGCAAAAAAAGGCATTGCGCTTGAGCTTAATCTGACGATTGAGAATATAGAAAAAACAGACGCTGGACTGGAAGTTACCTATTCTGACGGTCGCAAGGTTGAAGTGGACGCTGTTTTTGCGGCGACAGGTCGTAAACCGAATGTCGAAGGGCTTGGTCTTGAAAAAGCTGGCGTTGAGCTAAACAGCAAAGGCGCGATTAAGGTTGATGAGTTTTCCCTGACCACAGCAAAAAATATTTATGCTGTTGGGGATGTGACTGACCGGATCAACCTGACACCGGTTGCTATTCAGGAAGCAATGGCTTTTGTTGATACGGCCTTTAAAGGTAAACCGCGGGCGATGGATCATCATAATGTTGCAACTGCTGTTTTTAGTCATCCCCCTGTTTGTACGGTGGGCTTGAGTGAAGAACAGGCGTTGGATCGTTATAGTGATATCGACGTGTATCAATCTTCTTTCCGTCCCATGAAGCACACTTTGTCTGGTCGCGACGAAAGAGCCTTGATGAAGCTGATTGTTGAAAAACACGGCAAAAAAGTTGTCGGACTTCATATGGTTGGGGCTGATTCGCCTGAAATTGTTCAGGGGTTTGCCGTCGCAATCAAAGCCGGGGCGACAAAGGACATGTTCGATGCAACGGTGGGAATACACCCCACTGCTGCAGAGGAATTTGTGACAATGCGTGAACCTGTAAAAAAGTAAGCTTAAAGTCACGCTGACATTGATCGAATTAAAAAGGGCTGCGCGAAATTCGTGCAGCCCTTTGTTCGTGGATTTTTATGAAAACTTCTGGTCGTTACTTAAGAAAAGTCCAGTTTTTGTAAAAGATGCCATTAAATTTAATAAAGACAGTTTGCATGATTTGCATGAAGACGTTTTGCAGTCCAGTAAAGGCTGAAGGACGTAGGACGTCAACAAAGACGCAATAGCGTTCGTGATCTTCTTCATTGATGGATTGATGCTGGATCGTATCGTCAAAAATGAAAAGTGGGTCGTCGTGCCAGTAATGTTTTTTTCCATCCACCTCGATATAGATATTATCGCTTTTAATTGGCGTCAGGTTGTAAAGGACACGCAGCGTCAGGCGTAAGGGGCCAAAATGCAGCGACGTCGATTTCTTTTTATTGAAAACGGACACGCCAATGGTTTTGATATAGGTAAATTCCTTGTTAAAGGCCGGAACCGCATCATTGGTGTTTTTACCGTACCATTTGTAAAATAGCATGCCGCGGCTTTCACCACCAAGCTGGGCGCGAATGTCGCTGATGATTTCTTCTTTGTTATCGTCAAATTCTTTCAGGACACTTGCGATTTCATTGCGGTGCCCTTCGGGAAAATCATCCAGCTTGTACACATATCTGTTCCGCTCAGAAATGAGATCCAGGAACAGGTTGATCGGTGACAAGGCCCAGGTAAGCATGCCGTTGCCTGTGAAATATTTTTTTGCCAGATCTGCCGTAACCTGATGATGACGCCCCACATCCAGAAGCCCCATAATGATAAAGGCAATGGTCAAGAGAGGAATAAAGTAGAGGAGGATCGCCAGCGGAATGATTACCCGTAATAATCTGCTGATCTGTTTCTTGCTCATTTAATGACCTTTAGCTTTTGACCGCAAACTGTTTGCGTAAAATGTCTCACGCAGATTTATTGCAGTATGTTTTTAACCCGGCAAATGTTTGTTCGAGGTTTATAGCTTGCCGATTGTACTGTTTCAAATGCCCTAACTGTCTCAAGTGACCGCAGCTATAAATGCGAATCCTTATCAATTAATCATGAACGGGTCTTGCCGCAAATGAAATTCTGGTGAAATCCGAATCTTGAATGCCTATATCAAGAGTGTCTTCTGTGCTGTCTAGATGCCCGAGATATGTATTTTTGATGAATATATAAGATAAGTAAGGCTTTGTGCTGGTAAAGGACAGAAAAGACGATTAATACTGTCAAACGTGAAATTATATTGTGTAATTTAGAGGTAAAGTAAATGAGCGCGAAATGGACACCTAATTCCTGGCGCGCCAAGGATATTCGGCAAGTGCCCGAATACCCGGATTCTGCTGTTGTAGATTCCGTGGAGAAAACCTTGGCGGGTCAACCGCCACTGGTTTTTGCAGGCGAGGCACGCAGACTACGTAAACAACTTGGTGAAGTGGCCGAAGGTCGCGCCTTCCTGCTTCAGGGCGGTGATTGTGCAGAGGCATTTGCCGAGTTTCATCCCGATAATATCCGCGATACCTTTAAGGTAATGCTGCAAATGGCTGTGGCTTTGACTTTCGGGGCGGCTTGCCCTGTTGTGAAAGTCGGGCGTATGGCGGGGCAGTTCGCCAAACCGCGTTCAGCCGGAACGGAAACAATCGATGGCGTGGAACTTCCAAGCTATCGTGGTGATATCATCAATGGTATCGGCTTCACCGAAGAAGAACGTGTGCCCGATCCAGAGCGCTTGATCAAAGCCTATCATCAATCTGCTTCGACATTGAACCTGTTGCGGGCTTTTGCTCAGGGTGGTTTTGCCAACCTTCGCAAGGTTCATGACTGGAACCATGATTTTGTTCGTAATTCAGCACAGTCAGATCGCTACGAAGCCTTGGCGCAACGTATCGACGAAGCTATCGGTTTTATGGAAGCCTGTGGCTTGACCGAAGACAAGGTTCCTCAGCTCAGTGAAACGGACTTCTACACCAGCCACGAGGCTCTTCTTCTCAACTACGAAGAATCTCTGACCCGTGTCGATAGCCTGACCGGTGACTGGTACGATTGTTCTGCGCATATGCTGTGGATTGGTGATCGTACAAGGCATTTGGATGAAGCGCATGTTGAATTTATGCGTGGTATTCATAACCCGATCGGCATGAAATGTGGCCCAACGTCTAACCCGGATGATCTTCTAAAGCTTATTGATCGCTTGAACCCAAACAATGATGCGGGGCGGTTGACCCTGATCGTTCGCATGGGACATGACAAAGTGGAAGAGCATCTTCCAGCGTTGATCCGTGCGGTTGAACGTGAAGGCAAAAAAGTGGTTTGGTCATGTGATCCTATGCATGGCAATACCATCAAATCTTCTAGTGGCTATAAAACACGTCCGTTTGATCGTGTTCTGGCCGAGGTTCGCAATTTCTTTGCAGTCCATAAAGCCGAAGGCACCTATGCCGGTGGTGTTCACTTTGAAATGACGGGTAAGGATGTGACCGAGTGCATCGGTGGGGCGCAGGCGATTAAAGATGAAGATCTTTCGGCTCGTTATCACACTTATTGCGATCCACGTCTTAACGCCAGCCAGTCTCTTGAATTGGCCTTCTTGATTGCGGAGCAGTTGAAAGAAGAGCGTGAAAGCCGTTCATCTTCACCTGTTGCACAGGCGTCCTAAGGTTTTGACGATTAACGGGTAAGCTTAATGCCTGATAGTACGCAAGAAAAACGCGAACACAAAAAACGTCAACAGGATAAAGACCAGAGGGGGGAGCGATCCTCCCTCTGGCCTGTTGAAGATGGTGACATCACGGCTTGGACAGACCATTATTTCAATCGAAGCAAGAAGGTTGTTGAAAAGTTTGGCGACCAAAAGGTGACCTATGCCATCTTTATGCGTCGTCCTGTTGTGTCCGCGCCCGGCCTTGTCATCAGGTGGCTGGAAGAGATGGCGCGCAAGCGTAACTTTGATCTTGAAATAGATCTTCGTTATGCAGAAGGGCGCTGGGTCGGTGCGGGTGAACCTATTATGTACCTGACCGGATCTCTCAGGCATCTGGTTGATCTGGAAACCTTGCTGTTACAGCGGCTTGGTCCTGCCTGTGTTGCGGCTTACAATGCCTTTACAATGTGCTCCGACCTGCATTCCGTTGCTTTTCTGGCGATGGATGCCCGTCATTGTGCGGGAACAGATATGGCCGAAATTATGGCCTATGCTGCTTCTGTCGGTGCTGATCGGGCCAAGCGTAAAAACGGGGCGATTGGTTTCATTGGTAATGCAACCGATGCAACCGCACACTACTTTGGGCAGGATAGTGGCATGGGGACGATGCCACATGCCTTGATTGGCTATGCGGGATCGACTTTGAAAGCTGCGGAAATGTTCGACGAGACCTTTCCGGGTGATCCCATGACTGTTCTCGTAGATTATTTTGCGCGCGAGATTACCGATGCTTTGACAGTGTGTCGCCGTTTTCCCAAACGTGCAGCCGAGGGTCTGTTATCCGTTCGTCTGGATACAGCGGGCAGCCGTTTTGTTGAAACTCTTGATCCACCGAGTTCTTACGCGGTGCTTGAACGCAATGTGCCGCGAGCAATTAGGGGCTATAGAAACGAAGAAGAACTTCGTTATCTGGTCGGGCCGGGGGTGTCTGCCGCGGCAATCTGGACCATGCGAGAAGCATTGGATAAAGAAGGCTTTACCAAGGTCAAGATTGTTGCCTCGTCTGGCTTTAGCCCGGCCAAGTGCCGCTTGATGGCAGAGGCCGAGGCGCCACTTGATGTGGTTGGTACAGGAAGTTACCTGCCGAACCGTTGGTCAGAAACCTATGCGACGGCTGATATAGTAGAATATGACAACGTTCCCCGGGTAAAGGTGGGGCGCGAGTTCCTGATTAGAAAGTAAATACGTAACAATGACTGAAACAGTCACAGACGCATCTATTGAAGATCTTATTGATAGTTTTGAATTCCTGGAAGATTGGGAAGAGCGGTATCGCTACATCATTGAGATGGGGCGAAAGCTTCCCCCTATGGATGATGCTCTCAAGACAGAGGCATCACGTGTACAGGGATGTACCAGTCAAGTGTGGCTGGTTTGTAATGTAGATGAGAACACGCCACCAAAGTTGAGCTTTATTGCCGATAGTGATGCCCACATTGTGCGTGGACTTGTCGCTGTTCTTTTGATGATTTTTTCCAACAAAACAGCTCAAGAAATCAAGTCGATTGATATTGATGATATCCTTGAGCGCCTTGAATTTTCACAACACCTTAGCCCAAACCGTGCCAATGGTTTACACGCGATGGTCAAACGTATTCAGGCAACGGCTGAAAGTTATTGCTGATTGCGGTAATCTATTTGTGATTGTGTAAAAAAGCTCGCAGAGAATATCTGCGAGCTTTTTTGTTATCCAGCGGATTGAATGATGGAAAAAATTAGAAGGTTCCCGGATAAGATCCACCATCAAGAAGCCAGTTTTGTCCGGTAATAAAACCTGCCCGGTTACTACAGAGAAAAGCACAGGCCGCGCCAAATTCATCGGGTTTGCCAAAGCGTTTACTTGGGTTTGATGATTGGCGTTTTGCCCATTCTTCTTCAAGGGTCGTACCGTTCTTTTTGGCAGCACCCTGCAGCGTGGCGGTCAAGCGATCTGTTTCAAATGGACCAGGTAACAGGTTATTTACAGTAACGTTGTTTGCGGCAACTTCGCGGGCAAGGCCGGCTACAAATCCGGTTAAGCCAGACCGTGCACCGTTGGATAGCCCTAGAATTGAAATGGGGGCTTTTACGGCACCGGAAGTAATGTTCACGACGCGTCCGAACTTACGCTCAATCATGCCGTCGATAACAGCCTTGGTGAGCAGAATAGGGGTGACCATATTGGCCTCTAGGGCCTTGTGCCACTCATCACCGTCCCAATCGCGAAAGTTTCCCGGAGGTGGACCGCCTGCATTGTTCACCAAAATATCAGGGTTGGCACATGCGGTGAGCAGCTTTGCGCGGCCTTCTTCTGACGTGACATCACATGCAACGGCGGTAACATCAACTCCAGTGGCGTTGCGAATTTCCTGGGCTGTTTCTTCTAGTGTTTCATTGTTGCGACCATTGATGATGACATCAACGCCTTCGTTGGCCAGTTCTATGGCACAGGCTTTACCTAGGCCTTTGGATGATGCGCAGATTATGGCTTTGCGCCCTGCGATTCCGAAATCCATTTTCTTACTCCCTTTGGTTTGGGTTTTGATTTGTTGTTATTTCGATATAGTCATTAGGCTGGCAGCGGCCATTGTTATAGCTGCCCGACACGGATCAATTACGGGGATGTCTAGTTTCTCTTGAAGCCAATGTTGGTATTTACCCATGCCTGCGCAACCCAAAATAATTGATCCTGCGTACATATTGTTTTTCAATTCCGAGCCAACTTCCAGCAATCTGGGTTTTGCCTTGTCTTCGTCGGCGAGTTCCAAAACACCAAGATTCAATGCAAGGTCACCAGCAAGTCGTGTATCAATGCCTAAGTCCTGGGCTTGTTTTTGGTGACGGGGAATGGAATCAGAAAGTATCGAAATGATCCCAAAATTATCCTTGTGAAGAGCTGCGATCAGCATAGCTGTTTCTGCGATACCATAAATGTTTCTGTGATCTTTTGCTCTTAATTGTTTTACACCAGGGTCACTAAAACAGGCGATAACAAAAGCATCGGCATTGGATGCTTTAATCTCTGCGTTAATTAACTTCCCTGCAATTTCGACATCCTCATTCGTTTCAATTGCGGATGGGGCTTTGTCTAGCTGCGAACACCTGATTTCCAAGTTCATCTTTGATGAAAGATCTTGAATACTTTGCTCAATGGTATCTGTAACTTCACGCGAAGAATTGGGATTAATCACCTGTATTCTATAGGCTGTGTTTTGGGGGGAGATTTTATTGTTGTTCATTCGCCGATGCCCCAGTGTTCCAAAATACTTCGGCGCACATTGTCTATATGTTTTCCCATGGCAAAGGCCGCTGCGTCTCCATCGGCATTTTCCAAAGCGATTAAAATATCAAGGTGTTCCTGACATCCCGGTATTAATCTTGCGGGCAGACGGTCATGGTCAAACATTGCTGTACGTCTGCGCAGATCTATAATTGTTTTCGCCATTAGACGGTTCCCGCAGGATTGGGCGATGGAATTGTGAAAAAGATCATCTGTTGCCCGATGTTCTGTAGAGCTGACTGAATTTTGGTCTAACAAGTTGTGCATTGCCTGTTTCAGATCGGATATCAGCTGAATGGATATGCGGCCAACTGCATTCTTGGCGGCATCACATTCAAGTAATTTTCTGATATGTAAAACTTCCAGGAATTCCTTTAGATCGACCTTTCGAACCAGCATGCGACCGCCTTTGCGCTCTAGCATACCTTCTGTTTCGAGCCGGTTGATTGCCTCTCGCACAGGCGTTCTTGATACATTCAGTTGTTCTGCCAAACGACGTTCCATGACCGGATGACCATCGGCAAGCTCACCAGAAAGTAGCATGTCAGTCAGGCGACTATAGGTTTGATCAGCCAAGCTTTCTACCACGATCTGTCTCGCTTTCTGGTTTGTCATCAACAGGCTTTCCAAGCTTTGCTTTTGGTTAGGTTTTCTCTGTTTGTAGAATCGGTGTGCAATTGGTATACCAGTGGAATTCCAATTGCAATAATAATCTAAAATACAGGGTGTAGGAGTATTGATAATGGTGTCTTTTGACCTGGTGATCCGTAATGGAGAAACAGTGACCGCAACCGAGAAAATCCGTCAGGATGTCGGTATCAAGGATGGTCAGATTGTGGCTCTGGGCACTGGATTGGGGGTGGGCCGGAAAGAAATTGATGCTACTGGTAAGCTCATTTTACCCGGGGGGATTGATGCTCATTGTCATGTGGAGCAAATGTCTTCGTCGGGAATTATGACATCTGATGATTTTTACAGTGCGTCTGTTTCAGCGGCTTTTGGGGGGACAACAACAATTATTCCTTTTGCTGCTCAACACAGGGGGCAAAGCCTGCGTACTGTGGTTGATGATTATATGGCTTGTGCAAAACCAAAGGCCGTCATTGATTATGCCTTTCATTTGATCATTTCAGATCCGACGGATGCGGTAATGGGGCAGGAACTTCCTGCAATGATAGCGGATGGTATCTCTTCATTTAAAATCTATATGACCTATGATGCATTAAAGTTAGATGACTATGAAATTCTAGAGGTGCTATCGACGGCTCGTAAGGAAGAAGCACTTGTAATGGTGCATGCTGAAAATCACGATGTCATTAGGTGGCTGTCTGAAAAGTTACTTAGTCAGGGAAATGGCGATCCTAAATATCATGCGGTCAGTCATTCACGTATAGCCGAAAGCGAAGCAACACACAGGGCAATTGCCCTTGCCGAGTTGGTTGATACCCCTCTGTTTATCGTACATGTTTCATCCGAAGAGGCGCTTGATGAAATCAGACGGTCGCAATCGCGCGGCCTAAAGGTAATGGCGGAAACCTGTCCTCAGTATCTCTTTTTGACGGCGAAGGATCTGGATAAAGAAGGGATGGTCGGGGCTAAGTTTTGCTGCAGCCCTCCGCCACGGGATGAAAAGGCGCAAGAAGCAATCTGGGAAGGTCTTATTGATGGCTCGTTTCAGGTATTTTCTTCGGATCATGCGCCATACCGCTTTGATGAAACAGGAAAACTGGCAGCAGGACCAAACCCGAATTTCAAGCAGATCGCGAATGGAGTGCCAGGGCTCGAAATAAGAATGCCAATGCTTTTTTCAGCAGGTGTTCTGGGGAAGAGAATGGATCTTCACCGCTTCGTCGAAGTTACGGCGACAAATCCGGCCAAGATCTATGGGCTGTATCCTCGTAAGGGAACGATTGAAGTTGGGTGTGACGCAGATTTGGCGGTATGGGATCCAGAAAAAGAAGTTCGAATTTCAATAGATATGCTGCACGATAACATGGACTATACCCCCTATGAAGGCACGGAAATCACTGGATGGCCCGAAACAGTTATCAGTCGTGGCCGGATTGTCGTTGAGGATAATGATCTCAAGGTTGATCGGGGAACGGGGGTGTATCTTAAGCGAGAGCGTTCAAGTGCTGCCAAACCTTCTGGCAATCTGGTGCCCGAAGTGAATAGCCAGTTAAATTTTAACGCCAAGATACTATAGGATTTAAAGATAATGGGGCATAACATTTCAGAGAAAACCAAAGGTGTCTTCATTATTGCGGCTACGCCTTTTCAGGATAACGGCGATATTGATTTTGACAGTATTGATCGCCTTGTAGAATTCTATATTGAGAAGGGCGTGAGTGGTATTACTATTCTGGGCATGATGGGTGAGGCACAAAAGCTGAACCCGGATGAATCAACCGCTGTTATGGAGCGGGTATTGAGCCGAGTAGATAGCCGCGTTCCGGTTATTGTCGGGGTTAGTAACCCTGGCATGGGAAACCTGGTAACCCTATCCCACAATGCCATGAACCTTGGGGCTGCTGGTGTGATGGTTGCTCCTTTTGCTGCTCAGAAAACGGAAACAGCACTTTATAACTATTACGAAAGTGTTTGTCTGGCTTTGGGGCCCGATGTTCCGCTTTGCTATCAGGACTTTCCGTTGGCAACAGGGGTAAATATGTCAGTTGATTGCTTCTTGCGTATGGTGCGTGATTTTGAGCAGTTGGTTATGCTTAAACACGAGGATTGGCCCGGGCTGCCAAAGTTAAGCCAGATACGGAAAAAAGAACAAGATGATGGTAGTCGCCGAGTTAGTATTCTTTGCGGTAATGGTGGACTTTATCTTCCGCAAGAACTTGCCCGTGGAGCAGATGGTGCAATGACTGGCTTTGCTTATCCGGAAATGCTTGTTCAGGTATGCAGTCTTTTCCATAGTGGTGATGTGGACGCAGCTGAAGACCTTTTTGATCTTTATCTGCCTGTTGTTCGCCATGAACAGCAACCGGGATACGGTTTGGCCGTTCGCAAAGAGATATTGCGCCGTAGAGGTGCGATTTCAACTGCGCTGACGCGTGCACCGGGGCCCAAGCTGTCAAAGGAAGACCATGTTGATCTTGATCGGCTTTTGGCGCGTTTGGAGTCTCGCTTGAATTAGGCTGCCTTACCCCTTTTTTATCTCTGTACCTTGAAAGCAGATTTGATCAAGGCTTCATATACTCGTACTGAGCATATGTAGCCTTTTTTGTTAATAAATCCGAGAAAAAGATATCTTATCAGAATAATGAGTGCGCAGAGACTTGCCGCCTAATCTGTATAAGGGTAAGAAGCTGACATGAGCGAAAAACTAACCATTGCCTTTGCGCAAATGAACCCGACAGTCGGCGATATCCGTGGGAACGCTGATCTTATTCGTGCGGCCCGCAAGAAAGCTGCAGATGCTGGCGCAGACCTGCTGGTTACGCCGGAACTCAGTCTGGTGGGCTATCCTCCCGAAGATCTGGTTTTAAAGCCGGAGCTCTTGCTCGAGGCACAGGCTGAACTGCGTAGCTTGATGGCTGATACTGCTGATGGCGGTCCGGGGATACTGGTTGGGGCGCCAATGCCTGATGTAAAGTTACAGGAAAACCCCTTCAAGAAAGCCTTCACGACAGCCGGATCCGAGATCTATAATGCTGCTGTGCTTCTGGATGGCGGCAGCCTTGTCGGGTGGAAGGGAAAGCATTTCCTCTGTGACTATAGTGTTTTTGATGAAAAACGGGTTTTCAAGCAAGGTGCTTTGACGGGGCCGTTTTCATTTCGTGGTGTACGTATTGGTGTCTTTATATGTGAAGATATGTGGGATGCCGATGTCTGCGAAACACTTGCCGAAGCCGGTGCCGAGATGTTGATTGGCATCAATGGTTCCCAGTTTAACGCAGGAAAGGCAGATACGCGTCAGCTCTTGGCTATAGAGCGGATCAAGGAATGTGAGTTGCCCCTCGCTTATTTGAACATGGTTGGCGGACAGGATGACATTGTGTTTGATGGTGGCTCTTTTGTTCTGAATGCGGATTGCAGCCTCAAAGCACAGGCCCCCATGTTTGATGAGCATTTCATGGTAACGGAATGGCTGAAAAATGCGGATGGGGAATGGGAATGTCAGCCGGCAGAAACGGTTGCTCCGGAAGAAGAGCTTGCCGCTGTTTACCGTGCTCTGGTGGTTGGTGTCCGTGATTATATTGGCAAGAACCGTTTTCCAGGTATTGTGATAGGTATGTCCGGGGGAATTGATTCTGCGCTTTCAGCGGCGATTGCCGTTGATGCGATTGGCCCGGAACGTGTGCGTTGTGTCATGATGCCGTCGCCTTATACATCGCGTGAAAGTCTGGAAGATGCACAGCTTGCCACTGAGCTATTGGGTGTAAAGTACGATTCTATTTCCATTGGCCCCGCGATGAAGGCCTTTGAAGAAATGCTGGCCCCGGTTATGGCGGGGACCGAAGCGGATACCACAGAAGAAAATATTCAGGCGCGGTCCCGTGGCCTGACGCTGATGGCAATTTCCAACAAGCTTGGGTATATGGTGCTCTCCACTGGTAACAAATCAGAAATGTCGGTGGGATATGCAACGCTCTATGGCGATATGTGTGGTGGTTATAATGCCTTGAAAGATGTTTATAAAACCAAGGTGTTTGCCCTGTCGCGTTGGCGTAATGAAAACAAGCCGAACGATGTTCTCGGTCCGGATGGCGCCGTGATGCCGGAACGGATTATCACCAAGCCGCCTTCAGCTGAACTAAAACCAGATCAAACGGATCAGGATAGCTTGCCGGAATATGATGTTCTGGATGGCATTCTGGAATGCTTGATTGAAGAAGAATTACCCCTTGTAGATATTCTTGCGCGGGGATATGACGAGAGCACTGTTCGTCGGGTCTGGCGTATGTTAGACCTTGCAGAATATAAACGCCGTCAATCAGCGCCGGGTGTTCGCGTGACAATCCGCGACCTGGCCCGCGACAGACGTTATCCGATCACGAATGCGTTTCGCGGTCTTACAAACAGATAAATTAGAGATAAAGACGAGTTCATGAAAGTACGTTTTGCTCCTAGCCCAACTGGCCGCCTGCACGCAGGAAATGCCCGTATCGCTGTTCTAAACTGGCTTATGGCCAAGAAGGCTGGCGGCACATTCCTGCTGCGTATGGATGATACGGATACAGAGCGTTCTACTGAGGAATTCGCTCAATCCATTCAAACAGATCTGAAGTGGCTCGGCCTTGAGTGGGATGAATTTGCTGTGCAATCTCACCGTATGGATCGTTATGAGTTGGCGGCAGAAAAACTGAAAGCCGATGGACGTCTTTATCCTTGTTACGAGACTTCAGACGAACTTGGCCTCAAGCGTAAGATTGCTCTGCAGGCGGGGCGCCCTCCGATTTATGATCGTGAGGCCCTGAGGCTGACTGAAGAAGACATTGCTAAGTACGAAGCGGAGGGGCGCAAACCTCACTGGCGTTTCAAGCTTAACCACGAAGATATCGATTGGACTGATCTCGTGCGAGGGGAAACGCACTTTGAAGGTCAGCACCTAACTGACCCTGTCTTGATTAGAGAAGACGGCCGTCCGCTTTATACCCTGACATCCTGTGTTGATGATATTGAACTTGAAGTTACCCATGTTCTTCGTGGTGAAGACCACGTTTCCAACACGGCGGTTCAGGTTCAGCTTTTCGAAGCTCTCGGTGGTTCAGTACCTGAGTTCGCCCATATCTCCTTGATGGTGGGTGCGGATGGCTCTGGTCTTTCCAAGCGTCTTGGCAGTTTGAGCCTGGAATCTCTTCGCGAAGAAGAGGGGCTGGAGCCAATGGCGCTGAATAGCTATCTGGCGCGTCTTGGTACGCCTGATCCGATTGAAGTTCGCCAGACTCCAGAGGCATTGACCGAGTTGTTTGATATTGCTCGTTTTGGCCGTGCGACACCGCGTTTTGATCCGGTTGAACTGGGGCACCTGAATGCCAAGGTTCTGCATGATGCAGACTTTGCATCTATTAAATCCCGTTTGCAGGACGGCTTTGACGAAGCGCTGTGGGAAGTGGTACGCCCAAATCTGGAGAAGCTGTCTGATACGCAATCCTGGTTTGATATCTGTCGGGGCGCGGTAACGCCGGATATTGCAGACGAAGATGCTGAATTTCTGACACTGGCGGCGGAAAAGCTGCCAGAAGGTGATTGGGATCAGGGCACGTGGAAAGCTTTGACCACAGTTCTGAAAAACGAAACGGGCCGTAAGGGTAAACAGCTATTTATGCCGCTTCGTAAAGCTTTGACCGGCCAACAACATGGTCCCGAGCTGGCACAGCTTCTGCCTGTTATTGGGCGGGAACGTGCTGAAGCACGCCTCAAGGGGCAAACAGCCTGATAAAGGTTGCCCTAATAGTTGTCGCTATGGCGGCTACTTAAAATTATTGGTGTATCTGCAAGAAAGAGGTTTAATATAAATCTCTTTCTTTTATACAATCACTATATTCAACCCCTAGATTTCGGGAAAAGACGATGACGATTAAAGTCCACAATACTCTTGCGCGTGAAAAGCAGGATTTCGAGCCAATCGATCCTAAAAATGTGCGCATGTATGTCTGTGGACCGACCGTTTATGATCTCGCGCATGTTGGGAATGCACGGCCTGTTGTTGTTTTTGATACCTTTGCGCGTTTGCTGCGGTATGTTTATGGCGCAGAGCATGTGACCTATGTCCGCAACATCACAGATGTTGAAGACAAGATTATCGAAGCTTCCCTAAAGTCGGGGGAACCAATTGAAAGTATTACCAAGCGTACAACGCAGGCTTATCATGATGATATGGCTGCACTTGGTGCGCTTCCACCAGACGTAGAGCCGCGTGCGACAGATCACATTCAGGAAATGATTGATATGAGCGCAAAGCTTATTGAAAAAGGGCATGCCTATGAAGCAGAAGGACATGTTCTGTTTTCTGTAAAGTCCATGGCAGATTATGGCGAGTTATCCCGGCGCAATCGTGAAGATATGATTGCCGGTGCCCGGGTAGAGGTTGCGCCCTATAAAAAAGATCCGGCTGATTTTGTGCTTTGGAAGCCAAGTAATGATGAACAGCCGGGATGGGAAAGCCCCTGGGGCAAAGGCCGTCCGGGCTGGCACATTGAATGTTCTGCCATGTCACGCGTTCATTTGGGAGAGACCTTTGACATTCACGGTGGTGGACTGGACCTTACCTTTCCGCATCATGAAAATGAAATTGCGCAATCCAAATGCTGCAATGAAAAGCCGTATGTTAATTATTGGATGCATAATGGCTATGTCGTCGTCAACGGCGAGAAGATGTCCAAATCTCTTGGCAATTTCTTTACCGTGCGTCAGCTTCTGGACGAAGGCCTGAACGGCGAAGCATTACGTTTGACTTTGTTGTCTGGTCACTATCGCCAGCCGCTGGATATCACCCGTGAAAAGGTTACTGAGTTCAAAACACAACTTGATCGTTTTTATGGGGCTATACAGGCCGTTGAAAAGATTGAAGCCTCTACCGAAGAAGTTTCCGAGGCTTTACTCGACGCGCTGAAAGACGACTTGAATACGCCACTGGCCTTGTCTGTGTTGCATGACATTACCACGCAGTTGAACAAAACCACGGATGACCGCAAAAAGAACCGCAAGGTTATTGCTCAGCTCAAAGGACAGCTTTTGGCGGGTGGTAAGTTGTTAGGTATTATTCAGCAAGACCCGGAGGTCTGGTTTAAGGGCGAGGGTGACGATAGCCAAAATATTGAGGCATTGATCGCTGAACGTATCGAGGCCAAAAAATCTAAAGACTTTGGCCGTGCAGACGCCATTCGTGATGAACTGGCGGCTCAAGGCATTGAGTTGCTGGATAGCCCCACAGGAACGACCTGGCGTCGAAAGTAATCTCGGATCTAATCTGTATTACCCTCTTATATCGCGTATTGATCTTAAAGGGCCGGAATTGTTTCGGCCCTTTGCTATTTTTGCTCAAGGGAGTTCTTAAAGAAGTTTTTTTCAGTGTGATAGCTTAAGAGCTTTCGCCAACTAAAATTCTTGTTTTCGCGACATCTTCGTCATTCGAAGGTGGCGATAGTAGCCCACGAATTATATTCTTAATTCTGCTCAGCTTTTCTTGCTGCTGTTCTGTAAGGTTCAGGATGTGCCCATTGGGGCCAATATCCGTATCAAGGGCCTTGGTGATCCGGCTATTTAAATATTCCAGCTTCCATTCCATACCAAAGGGGATTCTCCCGTTATTCGTTTCTGTTTTTGTGACAGCCTTCTCAACCCACCTTTCCAGCGAGTTGATCTTGTTGTCATTGTCTTTTGGTGATGGAGTGTTCGCTTGCGCACGGTAGTCAATTTTTAATGCTTTTATAGCTTCTCGGGAGAGCGTAACCTTGTCTTGTGGTTCTGGTTGATGTGTAGAGGTCGTTTGACCTGGTCGCTGATGGTCGTGCGGCGAGTGTTTGGGCTGAACTCTTAGATCAGCGCTGGCTCTGTTTATAGGATGAAATAGGTTTATATGCATAAGCTTTTTCCTCAAGGAACAGGTATGCATAACGCAGCATTTTTTATGCCAATAATGCTAAGCTATTGATCTGTTTCAAACCATTAAGGCTATCGGATTTCCTTCCCAAAACAGCATAAATTCCTGGGAAAAAGATGCCGAATAGCTATAGCCTTCGTAGAGTACATAATTTTCGAAATGATGGCTTTATCGTTTAGGCAACCGCCACCAATCAACGATTACTTTCGCAGTAATAGCGAGTATGAACCCGCATAATATACGTTTTGATATTACTTCCATTGTGCCGATGATTAGAAGCGCATGTACAATGCTGCTCGAAACAATCACGACCGCAAAGCCCGTATGAATGAATCGCCACTTGTGTGAATTAATGCGCAGGCGACGGCGCAATAAAACTGTTAGGGCAGAGGCAAATAAGGCCCACATCGCAATGACATCCCAAGCGGAAAATGGCGTAGGGGAAGTAAAAAGGAGCGCGTCGATTACATCAGGGGGGCTTGTTATCCATAAACCAATGACATGGATGACGATCATCATGACCAGTATTCCCCCGATAACGCGATGAACCCGGCGACTTAGTAATCGGCTTAGCCCACGTAAATATCCACCTGCGAGTAAAGGTTGAACGAATAAGAGCACCATCGCAATAATGCCAGCTAGTCCGGCAACAATATATACTGGATCACGCCACGCGAGCAGGGGACTTTGCAGGGCGGCAACAATGGGAACAATGATGACTATGGCAAGGGTTGACCAAATTAAACCTGTATTAATCCAGGCCTTCTTTTTTAAACTCACTTTAGGTCAGGCCGGTTGAAGCACGAATTCTACATTAAGACTTGTATCGTTGACGTTTTGCATGACGGGACGAAGAAATACGGTTTTAAATTCATCACCATCATAGGCAAGGTGACCGTGAGGTTGTCCGAAAGCGGGAACAATCTGTGGCATCTCAAGACGGAAAGTGCCGTCTGTCTTTGTCAAAGTAGCGCCATGGCTATGGGGGTCGCGTTCATGTCCCTCGGTCGTATGTGCCCATATTTGTATACGTTGACCCGCAAGAGGTTTTCCGTCTCCGGCACGGCGTACGGTTCCTGTCATCCAAAAACCACCCCCACCGATCTTATCTACGATGGCTGCACCGGGAAGGTAGTTGTTGGACCCGCCACGCATTGTTGGTGTCGGTAAAAGTCCTTGTGCATGAACTGGTAAAAGGGGGGGAGATACGCCAACTATCAAAGCTGCGCCAACTGATTTAATGACGGTACGACGAGTGATTAGAGTATCTGTCATGTGGCTTCTTTCAAACTATGAAATATCCAAGTCTGAATAATAACACTTTGTTCAATTATTTTCACGGAGAGAACCTCGAGGGCAGGATAAACATTGGACACAGTTGCGTGATATGACGGTTTGCTCATAGCCAAGGCGTTGCTTATTACAAATCCACACGATAACATTTGGGGCTCTAGGCATGTTATTTACGCAAGGTTTAAAGTATGTCGGCCTGGGAAATAAAAGAGCTATACCCTAGGGCGGATGTTGGTAAATGGTGCTTTGGAGTGTTAAGCGGCTCCTTAGCATTGGTGATAGTTATCGGAAATAGTTAATCATATTGTATTGCAACAGTTCAGGGCCAGTGGTCCGTATTGACTGGTGGTCTGTGTTGAATTGAGGAGCAATCTGAAAGGGAGGCACTAATAATGACCCGACTAACAGCTAAAGATTTTGACCCAAAGTTGTTGGAACTTTACGACTTTTATGCGCACGGTATGATCACAAAACGAGAGTTTCTCACAAGGGCAGCAAAGTTTACTGTTGCTGGTATGACAGCAACCACTATTCTCGGTTTGATGTCACCGAATTACGCCTTGGCGGAACAGGTTTCTTTTAACGATCCAGACATCATACCGGAATACATCATGTACCCATCACCCAACGGACATGGTGAAGTCCGGGGCTATCTGGTGCGTCCCTCAGGTGTTGAGGGCAAGCTGCCTGCCGTTGTCGTGGTGCATGAAAATCGTGGTCTTAACCCATACATTGAAGATGTTGCCCGGCGACTTGCAAAGGCTGGATTTATGGCAATTGCACCTGATGGACTTACGTCTGTTGGTGGCTATCCCGGTAATGATGCTGAGGGGCGTGAGCTGCAGCGCACGGTTAATGCCGAAAAACTAATGAACGACTTTTTCGCAGCTATTGAATTCATGATGGCCCACGAAGGTTCTACAGGAAATGTCGGTATAACCGGGTTCTGCTATGGTGGTGGCGTAGCCAATGCGGCAGCGGTCGCTTATCCTGAACTGAAAGCATCTGTCCCATACTATGGCCGACAAGCGAGCGCTGAAGATGTGCCGAAAATTCAAGCACCATTATTGCTGCACTACGGAGAACTAGACGAACGGGTGAATGCGGGCTGGCCTGATTATGAAGCTGCACTTAAAGCTAATGGTAAAGAATTTGAGGCTTATATCTACGAGGGTGCCAACCATGGCTTTCACAACGACAGTACGCCGCGTTATGATGAAGCGATGGCTAATTTGTCTTGGGAGCGAACACTCGCGCACTTTCGCAAGCACCTTGTATAAACTTCTAGTCCAGCGGTGTCACCAAAGAAACTTATCTTGTTTTGGATAGCTGGTAAAAAGCAAACAGGGCTGAGGTTCTCGGCCCTGTTTCTTTGTTGGAAACTAGTTATTGGTAAAGGCTATTCGTATGGCCATCCCGCCTAGAATAGTCGCTGTGATCCAGCGCAATAATGTCTTTGTAACTCTACTTGCTTTGATCTTTGCCGCGGCTAAAGAAGTTAACGTGATGAGTACAACAAAAACAATGTAGCCGTTGATATTGAAAAGAAGCCCTAAGGCGAGTGTTTGCCAGACGACGTCCTGTGGCGCTGCATCAATAAACTGCGGTAGAAAGGCAAGCATAAAAAGACCGATCTTGGGGTTTAGAAGATTGGTCATGGCACCTTCCAGGATAATACGGCCGTTTTTTGATTTTGTAGAGATTGAGTGTTCTTTGTTTTCTCGATGATTTTGTGATGGTGCTGTCAAAATCTTATAGGCGATATAGAAAAGATAAATCGCACCAGCAATTTTAAGTGTCAGAAAAGCGGTTTCGGATGCTGCAAGCAGAGCGGATATGCCCAATGCGGAAGCTGTGGCATGAACCATAGAACCCAAACTAATACCTAAAGCAGCTAGCAGTCCGGCTTTCTTACCCTGATGTGTTGTCTTGGCAAGGACATAAGCCATATCAACGCCGGGCGTTAGGTTGAGCGCAATCCCTGCAAGGATAAAGGGGATAAGTAAGGACAAGTCGGGAAGAAGCTGTGGCATGTGTATGACCCATAAAAAAAGCCCGTAAGATTTGTTTTATCCTACGGGCTTTATGATCAATGAAAAGCTTTATTCAAAAACTTCGTTGATATTCTGTTCTTCCGGGAAGCGTGAAGGCCCAAAGCGGTTTGGCCCTGCTGTACCTCGCAAGAAACCGCACTCAATGAGAACCCAAAAAGCACCGATGATTGGAACAAAAATAATAAGGGTCCACCAACCACTTTTGTCTCGATCGTGCCAACGCTTGATGAGAATGACGATTGCTGGATAAATGCCAACGATTGCAAATATAGTGCTAAAGAGACCGCCGCCTGCTTCAATACTATAGGCGCCGATCATTATGTCTAAGCCGACGAGGACGATGTTGATGATGAAATATGGTAGAGCGTACCTCAACCAGTAATCAGAACGTGAAATACGCCCCTTTGGAGAAAGCAGGAACCATTTCCAGGAAAACTCCTGGCTGGCTGAAGCCATGGGTGGCTGTGTCATTGCGGAATCTGTCATAAAAAAATCCCCCCAGATTCATTAAATAAAATAGAAACTAACTTAAGTACGATTTAAGTCGGTTGCTTATATAACATTATTATGGTTGTGATCCTACTGTTTTGTATGTTTAGAAGATAATCACAAGGCTCTATTCAAAAACTTCGTTGATATTCTGTTCTTCAGGGAACCGTGAAGGCCCAAAACGGTTAGGTCCTGCTGTGCCGCTCAAGAAGCTGCACTCGATGAAAACCCAAAAAGCACCAATGATAGGAACAAAAATGATAAGGGTCCACCAACCACTTTTGTCTCGATCATGCCAACGTTTGACATGGATTAATATCGAAGGAATGAGGGTGCCGAGGGCAAAAATACCGAGGAATAAATCTTTGAGAATTCCAGGGATATAGGTTCCAATGTGTATATAAACACTGATAAAGACGATACAGAGCGCTATAAGTGGCATAAAATATATAAACCAATAGTCGAAACTTGAAATACGCCCTTTTGGTGAAAATAGGAACCATAACCAGGAAAAAACCTGATGGCCTGAAGTTATAAATGGTTGCTTAATGACAGGATTTTCCATGAAATAATTTCTTAGTCCTATCACGAACAAATAAAGGAGTGATTTACAGGAGAGTTTGGCGGCTGCTTTATTGCGTTTTTATTGTAAACCGATCCTTGTTGTCTTGGGAAGTTGTAGATGTGATTCCATGACAGAATATCTTGAACCATGGCTGCAACATTGACCTTTTCGTATCTGTATGGTCAAAAGCAGGTATAAATCAATTTCACAAAGAAACTTGTAATAAAATGTCGTCAGGAACCCTAAACGAAAACCGCGTTTATCTATTTGATTCCACTTTGCGTGATGGGCAGCAAACACAGGGGGTTGATTTCTCTGTTGCTGATAAGATTGCCATTGCCATGGGGCTGGATACGATTGGCGTTGATTATGTTGAGGGGGGATGGCCGGGGGCCAATCCGACGGATAACGAGTTCTTTAATGAACGCCCTGATCTTAAAGTGGCGCAATTCGTCGCTTTTGGGATGACACGTCGTCCCGGACGATCTGCTGAAAATGATCCCGGGCTTGCGCCGCTGGTTAATTCCGCTGCAGATGCCGTTTGTATTGTGGGCAAGACGTGGGACTTTCACGTGGATGTTGCCCTGGATATTCCAAGAACAGAAAACATCGACATGATTGGCGAGTCCATCGCCTTTCTGAAAGCACGTAAGAGCGAAGCAATGTTTGACGCAGAACATTTCTTTGATGGTTATAAAGCAAATCCGCAATTTGCCATGGACTGCCTGTTATCTGCTTATGATGCCGGGGCGCGCTGGATCGTTCTTTGCGATACCAATGGCGGAACTCTGCCACAGGAAATTCGTCAAATCGTGAGTGAAGTGACAAATAAAATTCCCGGCACGCATCTTGGTATACATTGTCATAATGACACCGAGAATGCTGTTGCAAACTCGCTGGCGGCGGTTGAAGCTGGTGCGCGTCAAATTCAGGGTACTCTTAACGGGTTGGGCGAGCGATGTGGTAATGCAAATCTTGTCTCGCTGATCCCATCGCTAAAGCTTAAAACATCTTATGATATCGGTGTCAGTGATGCGCAGCTCAAGCGCTTGACCTCTGTGTCTCATATGTTGGATGAGCGCCTGAACCGTGCGTCATCCAGCAACGCAGCCTATGTCGGGCAATCTGCCTTTACCCACAAGGGGGGATTGCATGTTTCGGCTGTTGAAAAAGATCCCAAGACTTATGAACATATAAATCCCGAAGATGTTGGCAACAGACGTCATATTGTTGTGTCGGATCAGGCCGGACGTTCAAACGTCTTGGCGATGTTCCGGGATATGAATATCAATCTGGATGTTCAGGACAACGGCAAGATGACAACCTTGTTGCAGCGGGTAAAAGACCGGGAGTACGAGGGTTATTCCTATGATGGTGCCGAGGCGAGTTTTGAGCTGTTGGCGCGACGGGCATTTGGCGAAGTGCCGAAATACTTCTCTCTTTCGCGTTTTCGGGTTATGGACGACCGACGTTGGGATGCAAAACATAATCTGGTGACTGAGTCCGAGGCCACCGTTCGTCTGGATGTTGGCGGTAATGAAATAATGGAAGTTTCAACCGGGAACGGTCCGGTGAATGCGTTGGATTGCGCCCTGCGAAAAGCGCTGTTGCCTTTCTATCCGGAACTCGAGGATATGGTACTTCTCGATTACAAAGTGCGCATTCTGACGCCACAAGACGGAACGCGGGCGGTGACACGTGTGATGATTGAATCGGGTGATAGTACGGGGCGCAGATGGACCACCGTTGGGGTTTCGCCCAATATTATTGATGCGTCCTATAATGCGATCAACGATGGCATCACATGGAAGCTTTTCCATGAAAAAGCAAAAAGTATTTAAACAGGCGTTTGATTTCGAAAACGGAGAAGACAGTGGCCGGTACTGATTCCACACAACCAGCTTTGGCTCAAGCTTCAAACACAGGTGGCCCGGCGATTATTCTGGTAAAACCTCAGCTCGGTGAAAATATCGGGATGGTAACCCGTGCCATGTTGAACAACGGGCTGACAGAACTGCGCCTTGTCAAACCCCGGGACGGATGGCCCAACCCGGCGGCGGAAGCGTCGGCGGCAGGCGCAATTGAAGTATTGGAAAAAGCGAAAGTTTTCGAAACGACAGAAGAGGCAATTGCCGATCTGCATAAAGTTTATGCCACGACGGCCCGCACACGGGACATGACCAAACCGGTTGCGGTTCCCCATTATGCTGCCAAAGAAATGCGCGCCTTTGATCGCTCTGGTCAGAAGGTGGGTGTTCTTTTCGGCCCGGAAAAAGCGGGCCTGCATAATGATGATGTTGTTTTGGCGGACACTGTGATCTCGGTGCCGCTGAACCCCAAATTTTCCTCTTTGAATCTGGCGCAGGCCGTCTTGTTGATTGCCTATGAATGGTTTCAACAGGGGGTAGATGTACCGGATGAAGAGCTTTTGCTGGGGAGTTCCCCATTAGCGACAAAAGATGAATTGTTGAATTTTTACAAACGTCTAGAAGCCGCATTGGATGAATCCGGTTTCCTCTGGCCGCCGGAAAAACGCCCGAACATGGTGCGGAATTTACGAAATATCTTCCAACGGGCTCATTTAACGGATCAGGAAGTCAATACACTGCATGGTGTGGTGAAGACATTACAGCTTGGTCCTCGGGTCCAAAAACCGAAAGAATAATTTGGGCAGGGAAAGAAGAGCGCAAAGAAAGGTGGTTGAACCTACGACTTTGCGCTCTTTTTATCTTATCCGTTTGCAATCAGATCCAGCGGCATCTTTGAGAGATTTTCACAGCCATCCTTCGTAACGACAACAGTTTGACCAGGACACATCGCAGTGTTGTTGTCGCTATCCATCAGGATCATGTGGAGGAAGAAGACCATCTTTTCCTGCACTTCTACAGGATTGCCATGATAGAACATGGGCCAGTCCATCCAGTTTGGGGCAAAAGTGGTCCCCAGACTGTATCCGGTGGCATTAAGGCGGTGTTCCTGCATGCCTGCATCATCAACAACCCGCGCATAGGCATCAAAAACATCACCGACAGCCGCGCCCGGTTTAAGCGTCTCCATACAGGCAGCCATGGCATCTGTTGCCACCTTGTGCATCTCAATCTGACGGACGCTGGGGGGGCCAATTACGATGGTACGCATCATGGCGGCATGATAGTGGCGGTAAGCACCAGCCCATTCCAGTGTGATCTGGTCTTCTGCGTCTAGATGTCGACGCCCCGTGAAGTAACGACAGAGCAGGGCGTCCTGTCCGGAACCAATGATAAATTCATTTCCCGGATAGTCCCCGCCGCCTTTAAAGACAGCCCCCTGCATGGCGGCGAGGATATCCCCTTCGAACGCGCCGGGGACGCAAAGTTCATTTGCTTCGCGCAGGGCATTATCGGCTAACTCAGCTGCTTTGCGCACATAGCCAAGCTCTGCGGGGCTTTTGATGACCCTGAGTTGACTAACCAGATCTGAAGCATCTTCGAGACGGCAAAAGCAATCCAGTGCAGCATAAAGACGACGGCCATTTCTGGCGGTTAATCCATAAGCTTCCAGTTCGACTCCAAAGGTTTTATCCTTGCCACCATGCTCGTCGAGAATCTTTCGAAGCTCCAGTTCCGGTGTTGCGTCGGGTCCATCAACCCATACTCTTACATCATCAATAATGGATGTGTGTTTTGCCTGTCGCAGGTCTGCTGATCTGGTCAGCAGTGTCATCGTACCATCGGAACCGAGGTAAAGGCACTGAAAAAAAACGTATCCAAAGGTATCGTATCCGGTTAGGTAAAACATTGATTCTTGGCGAAAAATCAGCATTCCGTCCAAGTTTCTCTTGATCATTTCTTCAATGGTTTTTTGGCGGCGTTGGGCCAGTTCCTCTTCGGAAAAGTGGATTGCCATTGGTTTAACCTCGTAAAATGGATGGTTCTGCCGACCTGCAGGAAAGATGTTGAGAGGCATCTTACGCAGGCTTTGCAATCTGTACAGCAGGAAATAGGTTTGACTTTTGGATGTGTATCCGTATAGTCGCGCCTGCATTCCCGGGAAAGTGGGGCGGCCACGGGCCTGTTCCCCGTCCTTGATTGGAACTACCGGGACACTAAACTTAATATATAGGATATCAGAAATGTCCAAGCGTATCGCTGCTAAATATAAAATTAATCGCCGTCTTGGCGTTAATCTTTGGGGTCGCCCAAAAAGCCCCCTAAACCGTCGTGACTACGGCCCTGGTCAGCATGGCCAACGCCGCAAAGGTAAGACTTCTGACTTTGGTACACAGCTTATGGCCAAACAGAAGCTCAAAGGTTACTACGGCAACATCGGTGAAAAACAGTTCCGTCGTTACTTCGCAGAAGCTAACCGTCGTAAAGGTGACACAGGTCAGAACCTTGTTGGTATCCTTGAGAGCCGTCTGGACGCTGTTGTTTACCGTGCGAAATTCGTACCGACTGTATTTGCTGCACGTCAGTTCGTGAACCACGGTCACGTAACTGTAAACGGCAAAAAAGTGAACATTCCTTCTTACCTTGTTAAAGAAGGTGATGTGATCGAAGTTAAAGAGAAAAGCCGTCAGATCCCAATGGTTCTGGAAGCGGTTGAATCTGTTGAGCGTGAAGTTCCAGATTATGTAAACTGTGATCCAAAAGCGATGAAAGCTACTTTCGTTCGCGTTCCTGAACTTGCTGATATTCCATATCCAGTTCAGATGGAACCAAACCTGATCATCGAGTTTTACTCTCGTTAATTCGAGACGAAAACTCTGCTGGTGGTTTCCGCTGGCATCAAATGGTTATCAAAAAAAGGTTGTCAGTTTTACTGGCAACCTTTTTTGTTTCTTTAGTCAAATTCTGTCTTCGCAGTTCTTAAATCACAGCATTTTGAAGAAACTTAGAAGCTCTCTATACCGGGGAATTTACATTCGCCTATTGTGTAAATCTGATCAACCCGCCCAAAACGATGTTGAACAATTTGTAAGTAACCTTTGCAATCTTCAAACCAAATATAAGTATCGTATCCAAATATCCTGCGCTTGTTACGAAAATCTCTAATCGTTTTTTGTGAGGTGATTTTACTTTCGTCGATATTATATTTGACCAGGGCTTCTTTGATTTTCTCTGGATAGGGATTTATTGGGTTGGCAAAGGCTATGTTATTTATAGGCAAGAAGAGAAAGCCGGAAACTGTGAGCAGCTGCGTAAGGAGTTTGAATCTGGTCATGCCTTATTCTCTTGGGCGTTCAATCGATTTAATTGTGAGTTTTAGGGTAAAAAAAAGGCCGCATAAGCGACCTTTTTCGATTATCAAAGCGTCTTAAGAAGCTTGCTCTTGCGCTTCTAATCCCTTGTCTTTGAAGAACTGCTGAAGTTCACCAGTTTGGAACATTTCACGAAGAATATCGCAACCACCTACAAACTCACCCTTCACATAAAGCTGAGGAATTGTTGGCCAGTTGCTGAAATCCTTGATGCCCTGTCTGATACTTGGGTCTTGCAGCACGTCAATACCTGTAAATTTAACGCCAAGGTGGGTCAATATCTGTGCCGCAGTTGCGGAAAACCCACATTGTGGAAATACAGGTGTACCTTTCATGAAAAGTACAACGTCGTTTTCATTTACTTCCTGACGAATGCGTTCAGCGACAACGTTATCCATAAGGTCTATTCCTTGATCGTATTAATTTAATAGAGTGGCTTAGCTCTGCGGGGCAGAGGTCTGTAAAGCCAGCGCGTGTAACTCATTGCCCATGCGTCCCTGAAGGGCTTGGTAAACCATCTGGTGCTGTTGCACGCGGGTCTTCCCTTCAAAGGCAGGCGAAACGACGTAAGCTGCATAGTGATCACCATCACCACGAAGATCTTCAATGGTTACATCTGCTTCGGGCAGTGCATCCCGAATCAGTGCTTCGATCTCTGCAGGGTTCATCGGCATAAATACTGTCCTTGTTCTCATTTCTCCGGTTTAGACTGAGAAGCTTATTTTGGATTCTCAATCCTTTTCAGATACCACACTACAAAGCTTGTTCGAAAAGATCTACAGGAGAGGTATGTTTAATCCTCTCCTGCGTCAAAATTTCTTTCCATAGGATAGATATCAAACTATCCAGCCATATAGTTTGGCATCCATGCTTCGTTGCATTCGCGAAGCTCTGCAACGGATATGGTGCTTCCACCCGGTAGCGTCAAGTCATTGCCGCCTGTACGTCCAACAACAACAGCCGAAACACCAGCCTCTTCAGCTGCTTCGAGCAAGCTCTCTGCATCGCCGATGGAAATCAGATAACGACCCTGATCTTCACCAAATAACCAAGCCGTTGTCGGTGTTTCAACGTCGGCAGGTTTGATGACCTCGGCACCCATGTTTGATGCAATAACCATATCGGCTACCGCCGCGGCAAGACCACCGTCAGAGAGATCGTGACAGCTTTCTACAAAGCCAGCTTCGATCTGTGATCTAACAAACTCACCATTTTTGCGTTCAGCAGCAAGATCAACAATCGGCGCATTTCCTTCGCGGCGTCCTTCGATCACATCGAGATAGATAGACATGCCAACATGGCCGATTGAATCGCCGATCAGAACCAGACTTTCGTTTTCTGAACCAAAGGCAACTGTGGCTGTTTTATCTGAATCTTTAATCAGGCCAACGCCACCGATAACGGGGGTTGGTAGAATACCTTTGCCGTTGGTTTCGTTATAGAGAGAAACGTTACCAGATACGACGGGATAATCCAGAGCAAGACAAGCATCACGCATACCTTCGATACAGCCTACAAATTGTCCCATAATTTCTGGACGTTCCGGGTTACCAAAGTTCATGTTATCGGTAATCGCCAAAGGTGTAGCACCAACCGCTGTAATATTACGATAGGTTTCGGCAACAGCCTGTGCACCACCGCGAACAGGGTTTGCTTTACAATAGCGTGGCGTACAGTCAGATGTCACAGCAAGCGCACGATTGGTTCCGTGAACACGAACAACACCAGCATCACCGCCCGGGCGTTGAATTGTATCACCCATCACCATGTGATCGTACTGTTCCCATACCCAGCGGCGGCTGGACATATTCGGGGAGCTCATCAAGGTTTTCAAAGCATCGGTTGTGTCGGCTGCTTCGCTGATATCACTTGCCAACACGTCTTTGGAATCTGGTGTCGGTACCCACGGACGATCATATTCCGGGGAATGGTGTGCCAATGGCTTGATCGGAAGATCTCCAACGACATCGCCATGGAACTTCAGGACCATACGTTTGCTGTCAGTCAGCTTTCCGATAACGGCAAAATCAAGATCCCATTTTTCCATGATAGAACGCGCAAGATCTTCTTTCCCGGGCTTGAGGATGATCAGCATGCGTTCCTGGCTTTCGGAAAGCATCATCTCGTATGGAGTCATACCTTCTTCGCGCTGTGGAACTTGATCGAGATCCAGTTCAACACCCATGTCCCCGGAAGAAGCCATTTCAAAGGATGAAGAAGTCAGACCGGCAGCTCCCATATCCTGAATGGCCACGATGGCATCTGTTTGCATTAGCTCGAGGCAGGCTTCGATAAGAAGCTTCTCAGTGAAGGGGTCCCCAACCTGTACGGTTGGACGCTTTTCATCAGAGGCATCATCAAATTCAGCAGACGCCATTGTCGCACCGTGAATGCCGTCGCGACCGGTTTTGGAACCAACATAAACAACCGGGTTGCCTACGCCAGATGCCTGGGCCGTGAAGATACGGTCAGCCTTTGCCAAGCCGACGGTCATCGCGTTTACAAGGATATTACCGTTATAAGAAGGATCAAACTCAACTTCACCAGCAACTGTTGGAACGCCAACGCAGTTACCATAGCCGCCAACACCAGCAACAACGCCAGATACGAGGTGACGTGTTTTCGGATGGTCAGGCTCACCAAAACGCAGGGCGTTTACATTGGCAATCGGGCGTGCACCCATGGTGAAGACATCACGCAGGATACCGCCGACACCAGTGGCTGCACCTTGATAAGGTTCGATAAAACTTGGGTGGTTGTGGCTTTCCATTTTGAAAATGGCGGCATTACCGTCACCAATGTCAATGACACCAGCGTTTTCACCCGGGCCCATAATGACCTGTGGCCCTTCGGTTGGAAGGGTTTTTAACCACTTTTTGGATGACTTGTACGAGCAGTGTTCGGACCACATGACCGAGAAGATACCGAGTTCCAGAAGATTGGGTTCGCGACCCATAATTTCGAGAACAAGGGCATATTCTTCTTCGTTGATACCGTGTTCGGCGACGATTTCAGGGGTAATTTCACTCATTTTATTATCACCTTATGAAAGGGCCGCAACAAGGCTGTCAAACATGGGACGCCCGTCTGTACCACCAAGAACATCTTCGCAAAGGCGTTCAGGGTGGGGCATCATGCCAAGAACATTGCCTTTGCTGTTATAAACGCCTGCAATATTATTGAGAGAGCCGTTGGGGTTGCTTGCATCGCTAACGCTACCATCTTCGGCGCTGTAGCGGAAAGCGACTTGTCCGTTGTCTTCCAAGGCTTTTAAGCCGTCTGCATCCACGAAGTAGTTTCCATCGTGGTGGGCAACAGGGATACGGATGTTTTGTCCTGCCTGATATTGTTTTGTGAAGACTGTGTCGTTGCGCTCTACTTTGAGATGAACGTCCCGGCAGACGAATTTGAGGTTGCTATTACGCATAAGGGCGCCAGGAACAAGGCCGCATTCTGTCAGGATCTGAAAACCATTACAGATACCAAGAACAGGGACGCCTTTGTTGGCGCGGGCAACAACTTCTTTCATAACGGGTGATTTCGCTGACATGGCACCACAGCGAAGATAGTCGCCATAGGAAAATCCGCCAGGCAGGCAAATTAGATCAACATCATCAAAGTCGGCATCTTTATGCCAGACCATCTGGGGTTCAGATCCCATGGATTGACGCAATGCGACCTGAATGTCTCGGTCACAGTTGGATCCTGGGAAAACGATAACCGCCGCTTTCATTGGCTAGTTCCTCGTAGTTTGAAATTACAGTAAGCCATTACAGATCTTTGGTCGTGATTGCAGAAATTTGTTTCCGCAAAAGCACGAACTTACTGTTCCAGATCGATGGAATAGTTTTCGATCACAGTGTTTGCCAAAAGCTTTTCGCACATGGCTGTAACGGTTTCGCGTGCTTTTGCTTCATCAGTCTCTTGAATATCAAGTTCGATGAATTTTCCCTGACGTGCTTCGTTAACACCATCAAAGCCCAAAGAGCCCAGTGTGTGTTCAATCGCTTTGCCTTGGGGATCTAGGACTCCGTTTTTCAGAGTGACATGGATGCGCGCTTTCACCCGTATTCTCCATTATTCAGTTGCGAACAGAAGCCGTTTTCTTTTATTGGCTTCTGATAGGCTACTTTCGTTTAAACAACTTGGGGACCTTTTAAAGGCCCCCGCTACAATGGACCTTTAGGCCCAGATTTCATTTACAGTCTTACCCGATGACATACCAAGACATGCCATGACAGACAGGATTAGTGTGTGTCTTAATCCGCTGGATAATGTCACTGAGGATTTGCAAAAACTGTGCATCAATTGATGCGATCGGACTTGACGCGACTGGATCGGCCCAAAGCCGACAGGCAAGGATGGCAGGCGATAAGATAATACGCCTGTTAAAGAGGCCAATGGTTTGCCTTTGAAATGTGGCTTGCCTGGCATTCGCTCAGTCCTTTGGGCTTCTACCCAGAAAGAGATAACAAAGGATGGGGGTTTGTTTCCATTCCTATACATTCGCGGTCCATATAGCAGCCTATGCTATAGAAAACAATCCCACTTTGCCTTTCTCAATCAGATAGAATTTGTTGAAAACAAGCTCTTTGGGTTTTAACAGGATTAACTGCTTAATATTGCATGTCATTCTGATTGAAGGGGTGTTTATTTATCTGGTATTTTTCTGCTTGAGTTATCTTGGTTGGTTTTATATCTGCACTTCTTCAAAGGAAACATCGCTGGGTTTCCCATTGGCAAACCACCATTTTATTTTTTCTGGAGTCCCTGAATCTGTCGTGGTCTCGGGAGCAGGAAGGGCGATAAGAGAAGAGGAACTGGTTTCAAATCCTGTTTCGGTTTCAACGGTCATTGCTGTCTTTGGATCATTATTTTTGCGTGCCAGAATTTCTTTCCAGCCAGACCAGTCATTTGTATCTATATCAGGGATAGCATTTTCAAAATCTTGTTTGTGAGCTGCAATACGAGGACTGTCGTCATTCCCGTCACCAGCGGTAATCATAAAAACACCTTTGGGGATGGGAAAAACTTCGACTGCGCCGGGGCCATTTTCTGTGTCATTGCGCAACCAGAAAGCTTTTTTATAATCGGCAACGATTAGATTAAAGCTTCTATAGGCTGCGGTATTTAAATCAGCAAGTGCCATTGCTGCATCGTAAGAATCCGCGTGATCCAAAGCTTCAAGAACCAGTTCACCTCGGCTGCGTTTGTCGTCTTGTGTGCCCAAGCTTCCCTTACGGTTTAAGACACATGAGAGAAGACCATAATCATTTACCCCCAGCCAGGTACCTCCGGCAAGTTCATCTAAGCCAGCTACAATCTCAGGTCGGTCATCCCAATGACGTCTGGGGGGAAGCCAGGGACGATTATTCATTTCGTCTCTATTGCCTGCAAATAAAAGGGGCCATTTATGACCGGGTCGAGAGAGGAGGGTAACGGTACACATTGTTCCTACTATAAAATGGGTTCCTGCTATAAAATGTAATTATATTAATATAATTAACGAGTTTCCCTTGCAGAAGTGAAGGGGTGTGACAAAATATATAACAGATGGTTCGTTGAATAGCTTTCAGTTATTAAATAAGCTGATTGCGGATTAGAATAATCGTTTGGTTTAAATTCAAGAATAACAATTCAGTTCAGGCAAGGAGTCTTTGTTTTATGACGAACATTAGTGACCGCGAAAAGGCATTTGAAGACAAATACCAGCACGATGAAGAGTTGCGGTTCAAAACAGAAGCGCGCCGTAATAAACTGCTTGGGCTTTGGGCGGCTGACCTGATGGGACTCACAGGGGATGCTGCTGAAGAATATGCAAAGACTGTTATCAAGGCAGATTTGATTGAGCCTGGTGACGAGGACGTGAAGCAAAAAGTTCTCAAGGATTTTCAAAGCCGTAATGTTGATAAATCCGTACATCAGCTGGAGCGGCAAATGGCTGAGTTAATGGAAGAAGCCAAAAAGCAGCTTATGAGCGAGTAGCACCCGAAATTTTGTTTATAGGGTTATGTAAAAGGAGCTTTCTATTGATAGCTCCTTTTTGGTTTTGAGTGTATTATTTTATAAAATTCCTGAATAGATAGCCAAAAGCTGGAGTAATAAACTTTTGGTTATTAAGTTGCAGCTATACTGAACGATACAGGTATATTTCAGTATCTTTCAGGGAAATGTAAATATGGACGCATTACAGGAATTGAAAGAAGCTCATGAAAACAAGTTTAAGCATGAGCAAAATATCCTCTTTAAAGCAAAAATACGTCGTAATAGATTAGTGGGGCTTTGGGCCGGCGACTTAATGGAGCTTTCCAAGAGTGATGCCGAGAAATATGCAGAAGAGTTGGTTGAACTGCATATAAAGGATACAGGGCGTGATCGCTTACAAGTGAAGATTGTCGACGATTTTAATCGTCATGGTGTGCATAAGTCTGAACATCGTATAGAGAGACAAATTCAGGACTTTATGCTTCAGGCTATAGAGGCTGTAAAAAACGAATAAGCTTGTTCAGAAACAAGGTTCACACAAAAAAGAGCCCCAAAAGGGGCTCTTTTGTACAGTACAATGACTTTATTACTTCCCAAAAATACGTTCGAAAATACGATCTACATTTTTGGTGTGATAGCTGATGGAATCCTCATCCAGAAGTTTACTGAGTTTTTCCACGCTCAAAATTTCCATCAGACCTTCGTCTTTGGACATAAAGAAGAAGAAGCGATTATCGTGCTCTTGCGCTTCTTTTTCTACAGCGTCCAGTTCCGCTGGTGAATCCGGATTGTCGGGGTCAATACCATAGCTTTTCCAAACGCGCATGGCATTGCGCTGAACGATACGATAGGCATCTTCGCGACTGACGTCGTTTTGTGTGAGATATAAAAGAACACGCTGGGCATCGTGAATACCGCCAAAGTTATTCATGTGATCCAGCATATTCTGTGGGTAAACCACAAGCTTTTCGATGGTACCAGCAAGACGGTTAAGAGCAAAATCCAGCGTTACAGTGGCATCAGGACCGATCATACGTTCGACAGATGAGTGCGAAATATCTCGTTCGTGCCACAGCGCGACATTTTCAAGCGCTGGTGTAACCGCGGAACGAACGATACGGGCCAACCCGGTCAGATTCTCGGTCAGAATTGGGTTGCGTTTGTGCGGCATCGCAGAAGAGCCTTTTTGGCCTGGTGCGAAATATTCCTGTGCTTCGCGGACTTCTGTGCGCTGTAGATGGCGAATTTCAGTGGCAATGTTTTCTACGGAAGAAGCGATGATACCCAGAACAGCAAAATAATTTGCATGGCGATCGCGAGGGATGACCTGCGTTGAAATTGGCTCAGGCGTCAGACCCATCTTATTGGCGACATGCTCTTCAACAGATGGGTCAACATTGGCAAAGGTACCGACTGCACCGGAAATAGCACAGGTTGCAATCTCATCACGCGCCTGTTGCAGACGTTTTTTATTTCGATCCATCTCGGCGTAGAAACGGGCAAACTTAAGGCCCATGGTCACAGGTTCAGCATGGATGCCGTGGGAACGACCAATGCAAGCCATGTGCTTGGTTTCTTTGGCACGTTTTTCCAAGGCGGCAAGCAAGCGGTCCATATCAGAAAGCAAAATATCTGCGGCCTGTGACATTTGCACAGACAAACATGTGTCTAATACATCCGAAGATGTCATGCCCTGATGTACAAATCTGGATTCTTCACCAACGTTTTCGGCAAGTTCCGTCAAGAAAGCGATTACGTCGTGTTTGACCTCGACCTCGATTTCATCAATCCGCGCGATGCGTTCTGGGGTATATGGCTTTTGACCTTTTTCCCAAATAACGGCGGCTGCTTCTTTTGGGATAACACCCAGAGACGCCTGGGCGTCACAAGCATGAGCTTCAATTTCAAACCAGATACGGAATTTATTTTCTGCTTCCCAGATTGAAGTCATTTCTGGGCGACTATAACGCGGGATCATGGTGCTTTTGTTCCTTTGGGAAAGTGCACAAAGTCATGGCAAATTTTTACTGCCAACAATCTCAGGGTGAAACAAGCGAAGTTGTCAGCTTCTGTCAACCGTTATAGTGAATTTATCCTATTCTTTCTTCCTGACTATAGTATTTGTTGTCGTTACGAGCTTAGCCTGATTTGATGAGAACTGTGGTCTATACATGCAACCTTATGTCTTTTTACCTCTGCCTTTTAACAACCCGTTTCTTGTGCTATAGCCCCTGACCATAAAAATTTAATGAAAAATTCATTGAGGCGGATGTGACACAAAATTCAGCAAATAATGCTGATAACCTAACTGACTTTTCCAAGCTTTATTGGATGTGGATGCCATTGTTAATGGTTGTCGTGATGGTTATCGGGCGTACAATTTTCCCGGATTGGGCAGAGTACGAATACTATATTGAGAGCGAACGGCGCGGTATTGTTGAAAATGCTGCTTTTGTTCTGTTGGTGCCAGCAGTTGTTTTTGGCTTTTTGGCTTGGCGTATGCGTGCCAACCTACCGTCGAAATATCTTGGCCATTGGCTGATGCTTTGTACGATTGCAGTGTTCATTGCTGCGGGTGAGGAAGCGAGCTGGGGGCAACATTGGTTCCAATGGGAAACGCCAGAAGGCTTGGCTGCCATTAACGACCATAATGAGACCAATTTCCACAATACGCTTAACGGTCATGATACGACAATAAAATCAATTATCATGATCGGAATGGCGATCGGAACAATTGTTATTCCGTTAATTATCAAATTTGGATATATGGCAAAGCCAGCTATGGGAAGTGCGCTCTATTGGCTTTTCCCGACTGTTGTCGGTTTGCCTGTAACCATTTATTGCCTTATCAGCCGCGTACTCCGGCAGCTGTTCCAGAAATGGACTCGGTTAGACGAGCATATGTACTTTGATATGGATTTGAACGAGCTTAGCGAATTTTATGTCGCTTGTTTCCTGTTCTTCTATCTCTTTTCTTTCTGGTATCGTTTGCGTCAGGTTAAGGCCCAATAAGTTGATCGCCTGATTTTTGAAAAATCCCTTATTAAAAGGGACGATATACAATAAAAGGCAGAAAGGTTTGTAATTATCCTTTCTGCCTTTTATTTGTCAGGAATATGCCGCAGAACTTCTAATGTTCGTGGAGTAATTTATCTGTATCAGAGGGTTAATTCGGATAAAGAAACTGCCGTAATTTGAGAGCCAAAACTTGTTATGTTGGGCAGAGTTGCATTGTGATGCGCCCTGATTTTTTCGGCTGAGGCATGTTCTTTGTCGTGGGTTGTATGAGCGTCAGCAACAAGAGTTATATCATATCCCAAGCCTGCCGCCCTTCTGATTGTTGTATCAACACAAAACTCAGTGGCATAACCGGTTATAACCAGCTTTGTTGCACCTAATGACTTTAGTTCTGCTTCCAAACTGGTGTGAAGAAAGGAATCCGGTGTGGTTTTGCGGATTATTTTGTCATCTTTGCTCTGTTTGAGACCTTCAGCAAGTTGCCAGCCTGAACTTTCATATTCCACAATTGATTCTGGAGATTCGTGATGGACAAAAAAAACAGGGATCTTCTTTTGTCTTGCTTCCTCTGTGACTTGATTAATGTGTTTGATAACCTCGGCTATTTGATAAGGCTGTGGCATAGGGGCAACCAGTCCTTGTTGCATATCAATAACAATAACGGCTGTGCTCATAGAAGGCTTTCCTCTGATTGCTGGCATTAACAAACTATAGACGCTTGTGCGTGGTCAGTATTGTTTAAGTCCGCAGCCCTAGCCAGAGAAATTTTACGGGCTGGGTCATCGTTGTTTTAAGTAGGTTTTATTGGTTACAGATGCCCGAGTTGTCGAAAGCTGCTGTTACCTGTTTTGCTGATGATCAAATGGTCGTGAAGTTCAATACCAAGCTTTCCACAAATTTCTTTGACTTCTTTGGTCATGGCGATATCCGCTTGCGATGGTGATGGGTCACCACTGGGGTGGTTGTGCACCATAATCAGGGCAGAGGCACTGAGTTCTAACGCACGTTTAACAACCTCACGCGGGTAAACGGGTGTGTGGTCGATTGTGCCTTTTTGCTGAATTTCATCAGCAATCAACCGATTTTTCCGGTCGAGGAAAAGAAGCCGAAACTGTTCTATCTTTTCCCGGGCCATGACAATCGTGCAGTATTCAACAAGCCGATCCCAGCTATCAATGACTGGTTGTTCCAGAATAGCGTCTTTGGTCAGGCGCCGGGCTGCTTCGGGGATCAACTTGAGAAGCGATGCTGCGGCATCGCCAACGCCCGCCACTTGTTTTAACTCATCGGGTGAGGCGGCAAAAACCTCGGCCAGCGACCCGAATGTTTCAATTAGCTTTTTAGCCAGAGGTTTTGTGTCGCCACGGGGATTAACTCCGAAGAGAAGGAACTCAAGCACTTCATAATCAGCGAAGCTTTCAGCGCCCTTTTCCAGCAGGCGCTGACGCAATCTATCGCGATGACCATGATAATGGGGTTTTTCTGTTTTCAAACCAATGCCTGAGTCAGTCCAGATTTAAGAGGAGGTATCCCAATTTAAAAACTTTTAATCATAAGGTGGCTTATGCCAGCCTTTGGGGGAAAGTGTGAAAATCTCGCATCCATCTGCTGTTACGCCGAGAGTGTGTTCGTATTGCATCGAGAGAGATTTGTCTTTGGTAACAGCTGTCCAGCCGTCGTTGAGGACCTTGACTGCATATTTGCCTCCGTTAATCATGGGCTCAATCGTAAAGATCATGCCCTCTAACAGGCGTGCCCCTTTGCCGGCTTGTCCATAGTGCAGAACGCTTGGAGGAGTGTGGAAGCTGCGGCCAATGCCATGACCGCAAAAATCTTCGACGACTGAAAAGCGGTTGGCTTCGGCATAGGTTTGAATGGCGTGGCCAATGTCACCAAGTGTTGCGCCGGGCTTAACCACTTCGATGCCACGTAACAAACATTCGTAGGTCACTTCGCTAAGGCGTTTGGTTTTTACATTTGGTTTTCCAGCAAAAAACATGCGACTGGTATCGCCATGCCATTCGTCCAGGATCACGGTGACATCAATGTTAAGGCTATCGCCATCGCGCAAAATTTTGTCTTCGCCGGGAATACCATGACAGACAACATGGTTGACGGACGTACAGATTGATTTTGGAAAGCCCTTGTAGTTCAACGGTGCGGGAACTGCGTTATGCGAGGTAATAAACTCGTGGCAGAGATCATTGAGTTTGCCTGTGGAAACGCCTGGTTGAACATAAGGTGTAATAAAATCCAGAGTTTCGGCAGCCAGTCGCCCAGCTTTGCGCATGCCGGCAAAGTCTTCTTCGGTATAGGTTACAAACTGTCGTTCTTCACGTGTCAGATTGTCGATCACGTTATTTCTTCCATTTCTTGCGTGTCTTATCAATACGTCGTTTATTTACGTATTGTATCTATAATACGATCATTCAAGCCTATATACCTAGCTCTAGCGGCTTATCCAAGTGAATTCCCTCTGGCGTGACATTACAGCCATAGGCGATAACCTCAACCCCACGGGTGATTGCGACTTTCAGCGCGTCAGCATAGACAGGATCAATATCCTTGGCGGGAACAAAACGGGTGCAATCACTCCGTTGTGCAAGATAGAACATGACGGCTCTGTGGCCTTCTTCTATCATGTCCCCCAGCTCCTGAAGGTGCTTTGTGCCTCTGGCAGAAACAGCGTCCGGGAACTCTGCGATTCCAGGTTCTCTGCTTAGGGTGACGGATTTAATTTCGACATAACAATCAGCTTTTCCCTTGGCTTGCAGAAAGACATCAATACGAGAGTTCTGGCCGTACTTCACTTCCCGTTTGATTGTTGTATAGCCTGTCAGTAGCGGGATATTGCCCGAGGATATTTCTTCGAAGACGAGTTTATTGGGAATAGCCGTGTTAACCCCCACAGGTGCTTTCCCCGCCGCCCCGATTTCCCAGGTGTATTTCAGCTTGCGTTTCGGGTTGTCTGATTCTGAAAGCCAGACGTGTGAATTTGCTTCGATAAGTCCAAGCATTGAGCCTGTATTGGTCGTGTGCGCAGTTACTATTGAACCGTCCGTCAGCTCTACGTCAGCCAGGAAGCGTTTATATCTTTTTATGAGTTTTCCGGGGATAAGGGGAGTGTCAAATTTCATAAGATCCTCTTTTAAATGACCTTAGTCGTTTCATACTTTTTATAGCAAGGGAAATTAATAAAGAACTCATATGTGTTGTGTAAGGTAAGCGGTGTTAATTGAAAAGGTGCCCAAGTACCATTTATATCACTTGCCAAAGACTTGTAAGCCAGTACAAGGTGTTACTAAGATATTCTTTGCTGTTTTTATTTGTGCCAGTCCTGTTGAGTTACAGGTGTTTGTCCATTGATTTACCCATTAAATCTCGGGAGAATTTCCATGAATTGCCGTTATGTTCTTACTGCTTCTGTTCTTGCTATCCTGCTTTCTGGGTGTGCATTTGGCGGCAAAAGTGAACAAGCGGTTCCCGAGAAACCCGCGAAAACCTACACGTCGGAACCTTCAACCTTGGCTGTGCCCCCCAGTGGGGATGTATCCAGTGGACATGTTTCGAGTGGAAATTCAAATGAAGTCATTAATCAGAACGTTACAGGTACAGTGAACGAAACAGCAGATGGTTTAAGTATCAGTGATCAACCCGTGACGAATAGCTATCCTTATGGTTCTGCTGATCCGTCTGCGTCACCTGCTCAAACTCAGGATCAACTCCCGGCACAGGGGCAGCCGATTATCAGAGCACCTGATGGAAAGCTTTATTCTGCTGAAACGCCAAAGACCGAAGTTGACTATGAAAATGATGTAGCGTCCTGCCATTATTATGCAAGAGGTCTCGTAGCACACGATGCAAGAATTGAAGATGATCGGGGTGGCAGTTTTGGAGATAGTCATGGCGGAGGGACTTCGTCCCTTTTAACGCTGCGTCAGAATATTGACAAAAAAGATGTTAGAAAGCGACAGGCTATTCACTTTAATCGTTGCATGAATACAAAGGGATATTATCAACGTTAATAAAGGGCGCTTGTATTGATGATTGTTTGGCGAGGGGGCTGCAAGCTGTCTTAATTTGAGTATATAGAAAAGGGAGGCTTAGAAGCCTCCCTTTGTTGTTGTAGCCTAATTAAAGGCACGTTTTAAGAAAGGTAGTTGTGAAAGTACAAGCAGGTCTATTGCAAGCACAGCAAGAAGGGTAAGCCCGACTAGAGGAAATGCTAACGACAGAAGGAGCATAATAAATACGGCTCCTTTCCATAGAGGCAGGTTTTGTGGGAGAGGTGGTGCAACAAGACGGCCCGCGCCTTTGGGACGGCGTATCCACCACATAACAACTCCGCTAATGCATAGAAAAATCACTGCGAGGCAGAACAGGGCGTTAAGGATCGAGTTCCACCATCCCATGTCGCCTTGGTGAAGGGCAATACCAACAGCCATTGATTTTGCCATTAATGAGTAATCTTCATATCCAACTTTGCCGAGTACCTTGCCGCTGTATTGGTCAACGTGAACGGTTCTGTCGCCCGTTGGTGTATCAGTATCACCGTCCATAGAGTCTGCTGATATGGTGTAAACCCCGGTTGATGACCCGGGCAGATTGATGCGGAATTGTTTGTCAAAACCAATGCCACGGGCGAGGACAACCATTGAATTCAGGTTGATTTTATATCCTTCGGGAATGCCAAGTGTTCCTGCGTCAGAGCCTGATAAAGGCATTTTTGTCAGTTCAAGTCCCCAGGGAACTTCTTTCACGGCGCCATCATTCATCATGCCATGGACTTCGTCAGAAAGGGGAACATTATCCCATTTTTCTGCGGGGAAGGTGCTCCAGGGTTGAACAAATTTTCCACCCCAAACGCCTGCCCACGATAGCCCGGAAATCAAGAAGAAGAACAATATGACGGATATATAAAAGCCAATTGATACGTGGAGTTCTTTCCAGAAGCTGCGTCCTTTTTCAGAGAGGTTAGGGACAAAAACTCGTTTTAATCCCTTGCCGTCACGAGGCCACCATAAATATAGACCTGTTACAATCAAGACGATGGTTAGGCCCGCTGCAATCTCTATTAAACGATCCCCAAGGTCACCGATTAGTAAACTGCCATGAATATCGCTGGCAAAGTAAAACCAGGTCGAATCTTTTTCGACAGTGCCAATAATTTTGGCGGTGTAAGGGTCAACGGAGACAATTGTTTTTACGCCATCAAGCTTGATTGTGAAAAGGCTGGTACGATCAGCTTCGGGGGGCGGCATGTATTGGGTAATGGCACTGTTTGGGAAAGCTGTGGATACAGCTTTTAACTGCTCTGTCGGTAATAACATTTCTGCTTGGGGGGTCACGTAAAGCTTTTCACCAAAGCGGGTTTCAATGGAATTAAAATAAACCATAATCAACCCGGTTACCGCGAGTACCAGAAGAAATGGAATGACATAAAGGCCCGCATAAAAATGCCAACGCCAGGCGGCGCGATAGAATTTTTGTGAAATTGTTGTGGATGTGCTCTCTGCGCCATGATCATTCATGGATAGATTATTTGCTGTCATATCTGACACGAAAAACTCCTGAGTATTCTCATTAATATGAGACAATTATTCTTTGCGTTGACGCTAGAGAGGTTAAGCCGCGAAAGTTTCCGACGTGCTGTACACGAAGAAATCCTTATGCGTAGTTTTCTACCGTCAACGGGTGATTGATATTGTTACTAGGAGTAAACAGGAGGTGCCCGTGATCCGTAGGCTAGATGCCTTTGAAGTTCTGTTAAGTGGCTGTCAGGAACTCTATTTGTAGAGATTGTAGGAGGAACAGCGCGTTCAGCAAACTTGGTAAGCGGAATGAAATGCTGATCTGCATGAAGTGAGAAAACACAACCAGATCCACTTTCAGCCTTTTTTTCACCGTCTGCAGGTACAGAAATTTCTTTGATACCGTCAGGGGTGCAAATAACCAAAGTAAAAGAATTGTTTTCATAACTGGTCATCATGCCTTGCGGCATTAATGAAACAGCAAGGAACTGTAGTAAAAGCCCGAGCTTTACTAGTTGCTTTGCTGCTGTTGTTAAATGCCAGTTCATGGATAATCCTTTTACTATTATCGTTTATAATCGACATCCAGGGCACAGGACAATGCTAAACTTCTTGTAAAGCGAGAGAAGCTAGTTGTTCCTGCTGTTCATTCTCTGTAGCCTGCAGGGCAATTCATTCAAGGCGATGGATACACATTATATCCTGGCTATTACCCCTTTTGTTTTTTGTAAGGATAAAATTGCTATGAACTGGAAGATTTATTTATCTGGTGAAATTCATACAAATTGGCGTGAAGAGATTGAACAGCAGATACAATCTTTGGATTTGCCGATTGAAACCTACGCACCTGTTACGGACCATGCCTCTTCTGACGATTGCGGAGTTTCTATACTTGGCGCAGAGGACGATAAATTCTGGCACGATAATAAGGGCGCCAAGGTAAATGCAATCCGTACTCGTACGCTCATTGAAAAATCAGATATCGTTGTTGTTTGCTTTGGCGAGAAATACAAACAATGGAACGCCGCTTTTGATGCGGGATATGCATCTGCACTTGGAAAGTCATTGATTATTATGCATGGGCCAGACCACCAGCACGCTTTGAAAGAGGTTGATGCAGCTGCACTTGCTGTTACCCGCACACCTGACGAAGTTGTCAAGGTTCTGAGGTATGTAATCAATGGAGAACTTTGATTGCATACCTTGTCGATAATTATAGGCGGAGTTTGAAGAGGTATTATGGAACGCATCTATACAGCATGTTTGGTCATTATCGGGAACGAAATTCTTTCAGGTCGAACCCAGGATTCAAATCTTTCCTTTCTTGGTGAGAAATTAAATGAAATCGGGATTAGAATGGAAGAGGCTAGGGTCGTACCTGATATTCCAGAGCGGATAATGCACACAGTAAATGAAGTACGCTGTGCTTTTGATTATGTTTTTACAACTGGTGGTATTGGCCCAACCCATGATGACATAACATCACAATGTGTTGCAGATGCTTTTGATGTGCCTTTGATTCTGCACCCTGATGCGCACCGGGCAATGCTGTCCTTTTACGGGGAAGATCAGTTAACTGAAGCTCGATTGCGAATGGCCCATGTGCCACAAGGGGCTAAGCTGATTGAAAACGATATATCTGTTGCGCCAGGATACCAGATTGAAAATGTTTTTGTTTTGGCTGGCGTGCCGAAGATTATGCAGTCAATGTTTTCAAAGTTGGCACCGGGGTTGACGGGCGGAAAACCCATGATTTCAAAGACATTGACCTCTAATGCCAAAGAAGGTGATATCGCCAAGGACCTTGGTGATATACAAAAAAAATATCCTGATGTTGATATTGGCAGCTATCCATTTATGGGACGTGGCGGTACTGGTGTTCGTATTGTTATGCGATCTACAGATGAAGGAGTGTTAGATCAGTGCGAAAAAGCGGTGGATGTCGTTCTTAACAACTATATGTAACCTGGAAATGATAAAATAACGCTTATCCTTTTGGTTAAGGGGAAGGCGTTATTTTTTTGCAGTATCAATAAGAATAAAAATCATAACATAAGAGTTATACTTAAAAATATTAACCATAAATGACACTGTCTAGGTGTTATTATTGTTGAATTATTTGTCTTTTTACCAGTTTATTTTCTTGTATTTTTTTCATTCTTGGTTCATTTTGAAGTATATGGGATTTTATGGAAATGCAATGAAATCGACGGGGGATCGATAGAAATGCAAGATGCACTAAAAGCAAATGTAGAAGAGCGTCGCGGAAAGGCGCGGGTTGGGGCTGCCCTGAGTGGAAGCCTAAAGTTTGGTCCTGAGCTATCTACAAGCTGTGAGGTCGTGGATGTTTCTGTTACGGGTGTGAAGGTACAGCTAGCAGATACTGTTCCGTTGAATAGTGAAGTTACTCTTATTTTACCGGGGTCTGTTCATTTTGGTGGCGAGGTAATGTGGCGTCATGGACTTCAGGTTGGATTGAAATTCAGAAATTCACCAGAAAAAATAGCCGAACGTTTATCCGGCTTTCTTAATAGTGATGACATGCGGGTTTTGCATAGTTAATCTATAAATTCAGTCCCCAGATAATGAGGCAGTGATAAAAGCTCTTCGTATTGCGAAGGGCTTTTTTAACTGGCAAGTGAAGGGTTTGTGGCTTTCTTGTCTTGCTCGAAATCCAGCACAAGATCATCCCAATAACGTAAGGCTTCGGCCAGGGTCATTTTCCCATATGCTTCCATAAAGCGTTCAGCTAGGGGTAAAAACGCTGCCTTGTCTTTCTTTTGCCAGATATTCAGGTGCCACCGTTCGCCTGAAGATGCAATGTCTTCACCAGTTGCAAAGCCAAGCGCAGTAATTTTTTTGCCATCGACTAATGGATTGAATCGGGCAAAATCATACTCACCTGTCTCGTAAAAAAGAATACGGTCGATATCTGTTGTCGATAGGGTCTCGGCAATGAGCACTTTAGCCTGTTGTCCGGGGCTTGGGATGAGAACAGGGTAACTTTCTTTAGCTTCGCGTTCGCATTGATACCCGACCAGAATACCTTGTTTGAAATTCTGGATTTCAACTGAACGGCCCAGAACAATTTCGAGGACATCCTGATCCATCAAGGACCCAAAGAAGAAAAGAGGTAAGGTGTTATCATGCATTTTTCAGCTCGGGCATTCTGGTGTTCTGGGTTGGTGTTCTGGGAGTTTGCGTGAAACAAGAGCTCTTTGGATAAAAATGAAAACGCAAAATTTCATAAGAGAGCAAGATTATGTTCTGACAACGATCTCTTCTTCCTAAAAGAAGAGTGGTGCGGACGGCGGGACTTGAACCCGCACGGCCGAAGCCAACGGATTTTCATACCAACTACAGCTTTCGCTGCCACGCCTTTGGTGTAAACACCGCGCGTTTGTGGTCTGGACTATCCCTTCACCATAACAAGGTCTAACTCACTGATCCTTGTCGTAGGTGCTGCCCGTCTAGTCTCTACACCTTCCCAAATCTTTTTCAAGTTTTGGGCTTGGCTCGGGATTGGCATTATCTTGCGATCTAAGCTTTCCCCGAATTTGAGCAGTTCTACTCTCTGGGTTTCCCCAAAGGCACTCAATTTTTTAAGTCCGTCGTGTCTACCAATTCCACCACGTCCGCACGTGTTGTCTAGGACACTCTGTGGGGAAATCTCTCGCCCGAAAGCAGCTTTATGTCAATGATTCGTTTTTGGAATTTTAAATTTTTTTTGAATTTTCCCGATACTTCTTCCGATACAAGGAACACATTTTTTAACGAGAGCAAAGAGTTGATTTAGAACTTAAATTAGGATTTATGATTAGCTTTTACTGTTTTAATCCCCGTCGTTTTTAATATGGTTTCCTGTTTCGATTGTACTGGTGTTAGCTGTACCTGTGTTAATTGTTACAGGACCAATTTCTCCTCTTTCTTTTGCTCTATCCAAATCAACCTGCACGTTGGGTACAAAATCATCTGCTGTGGCTTCATCCAGTAACCATTCCCTAAACGCTTTGATTTTGGTTATTTCTGATGTGCTTTGTGGTGTCACGACATAGTATTGGTAGGTCGAGGGGGTTTTGGGGCCAAAGGGGCACACCAATCGTCCCGCTTTCAGATCGTCGTAAGTTAACGATGTGCGTCCCAAGGCGACACCTTGTCCTTCTATCGCAGCCTGAAGGATAAGGCTTGAATCGTTGTATCCCGGACCCTTGTCTGGATCGATATCGGTGACCCCCGCGATATGTAACCATCGCCGCCAGTTAACAGCAAAGGGTTCTTCGCCCACATCATCATGAAGCAATGTATGATATTTCAGATCATGCGGGGTGCGCAGAGGCGGGTCGCCATCGAGAAGGTGTGGGCTACAGACAACAAGACTTTCATCTTCCATCATCTTGTCAACACGACAGCCTGGGTATTGGCCGGCACCAAACCGGATCGCAAGATCAACATCATCGCGAGAAAAATTACTTTTTGTAATGGTCGCTGACACCAGAATATCGATTTCAGGGTGCTTTCGCCGGAATTTTGGCAAGCGTGGTAATAACCATTTTGCTGCGAAGGATGGCATGACAGACACTTTGAGTGTGCCACGGTCGCCGCCATCGTAAAGCTTCTGGGTGGTTGATTTTATGATGTCAAAGGCTTCGCTGACCGCCGGCAATAAAATTTGTGCTTCATCTGTAAGGATAAGACGTCTGTTCATTCTGCGGAAAAGCTGAATCCCCAAATGATCTTCGAGTGATTTTATCTGATGGCTAACCGCGGCTTGAGTAACAAAAAGTTCTTGTGCTGCTTTTGTAAAGGAAAGCTGGCGAGCAGCGGCTTCAAAGGCACGCAACGCGTTTAAAGGAGGCAGAGGTCTTAGCATGGCTTCACATTAAAAAATCTAATCCGATATATGAAATAACATCGTTTGAGATTGAAATCAAACGGTCATATTTTAGCTGTATCAAAGAAGACAGAGACACGCGGCCGATTGAGACGCATTATTTTGGATAAGGAGAACTGTTATGGCAAATGTAACAATGCACAAAACCTATACTTTTGGTCAGTTGCATAAGAACAGGCAGGATGTATCTTTTTTCACGGCGCCATTTGCGAGCATCGTCCAAAAGTTGATTATGTGGCAAGATCGTTTGAGCGAACGTGCCAGCCTTCGTGATGCTGATGCCCATCTGTTGCAGGATATGGGAATTACAGCTCAGGCTGCTTACCAAGAAGCATGTAAGCCTTTTTGGGTTAGCTAAGACAAATTACCCTGCCCCGACGCGCTATCGGGTTCTTCTGAAAAGAAGGTTTAGCGTAACTTCCTTTGTTGGAACTTTACAAAGCCCGTTAATAGCTTGCCGACAGCTGTTGACGGGCTTTTGAAGTTTTCTCTATTTTGCTTTAATCTTATCGTCGCTTTTTTGTGCAGGCCTTTGATAAAAACAACGTTTGTTAAGGAAGAAACTGTTCGCGAATAATGCGTTCTTCCAGATTGTGTTCTTCATCAAAAAGAAGATTCATATCAACGCTGTCATCCTGACGTACGCTGACCCGTTTGACATGTTTAATTTCTGTAAAATCAGCAGTTGCTGATATAGGTCGCTTTTCTGTGTCCAGGGTTCTAAAGGTGACTTCTGCTGATGCGGGCAGCAGAGCGCCGCGCCAACGTCTAGGCCGAAAAGCGCTAATGGGTGTCATGGCTAGCAGAGACGCACCAATAGGTACGATTGGTCCATGAGCCGAGAGATTATAGGCTGTGCTTCCTGCTGGGGTGGACAAGATTACCCCATCGCAGACAAGTTCTTGCATGCGTTCGATGCCATCAATGTCGATACCTATGCTGGCTGCCTGTCGGCTGTCCCGGTGGAGAGATACTTCGTTGATTGCCAGGGCCTCAAATTTTTGTCCGCTAACGGTCTCAACACACATGCGTAGAGGGTGCAGGGTAATTTTTAAGGCTTTCTCAATGCGCTGATCCAGTTGGCTTTCGTTGTATTCATTAAGCAAAAAGCCAATTGTACCCCGGTTCATTCCATAGATAGGAACGTCTAGCCCAATAAACTGGTGCAAGGTTTCCAGCATGAAACCGTCACCGCCCAATGCAACAATTACATCTGCTTCGTCAGGGGACACAGCTTGATATTTGTTCTTTAGGCACTCCAGCGCGTTAGTTGCTCGTTCGGTTTCAGAAGCAACAAATGCAAAACGTTTTCTGCTCATCGTTTTTTTCTCATGGCAGTAGGCCTTTTCCGTAAAACATCACAAACATTACTGGTATGTATTTCACAAATAATAACAATAGACTGACAGCCACTTGCAGCGCTGTCAAAATGTCTGATACTGATTAATAAATAAAATACTTATAAGGGGAATTTATTTTGATCCGTTCATTCTTTTTGGCCATTTTGGCCGTTCTGAGTTATGGCAGTGTTATGGCGGTAACCGTTCAAGCCGCAGACCGTCACGCTGGGTATTATTATCCTGACCCTGTCTATCGGGAAGTTTACAAAGCTAGGGCGAAACAAATAGCAACCGCGAACAGGAAAACACGCGTTGCTTTTGTGACGTCAATCACGCAACAGAATATGCAAAGGGATTTTGCCCCAACTGCAGCAATATTTGCTAAGGGCGAAGATGCACAAAAATTAATCGTTGTTGGTTTGGAAGATGGTCGTATGGATACGATTTATCGCGCACGTGCCATTTTTGCAAATATGACAGCCGGGGTCAGAACCTTACCGGTTTTTCAGGAACTGGGTGTCGAAGATGTTTTTACATTTTTCGATCTCGCTGCAATGATGGGGTTTACCCAGATTACGATAACTAATGGTCGTAACTTTACGCACCAGATTATTCTTCAGTAAGATCCAGTTTTCTTTTTGAATGTAAAAGATAATCCATATGATTGTCCGTATTTTTCTCCCCTTTGCCATTGGGTATTTTCTCTCGTTTTTATTGCGGGTGGTGAATGCTGTAATTGCTCCTGATCTTATTTCGGAATTGGATTTGTCAGCTGCCGACCTTGGGTTGTTGACAAGTACCTTCTTCATCGCCTTTGCGCTCACGCAGCTTCCCTTGGGGGTGTTACTTGACCGTTACGGACCGAGAAAGGTCGAGAGTATTTTCCTAGTGCTAGCCGCTGTCGGTGCATTTTTATTTTCTTGGGCCGAAAGTTTTCCTCTGCTTATTTTGGCGCGGGCGTTAATTGGGTTTGGTGTTTCAGCCTGTATGATGGCTGCGTTTAAGGCCTATGTCAGTTGGGTTCCTAAAGAGCGACTTGCCTTAATTAATGGTTGTCATCTCGCAGCTGGCGGTCTGGGAGCTATTGCGGGTACAGCACCTGTAGAGTTCCTTGCTGACTTTATGGGCTGGAGAGGAGTCTTTATTGTTCTTGCGGTAATGGCTTTGATTATTTCAGCATTGATCTACATCGTAATTCCAAGGCGTGGCGAGGTGCCGGCGAGTGAAAGTGTTGCGAAGCAGATCAAAGATTATGGACTGGTTTTTAAAAGCCCTTTTTTCTGGCGCATAATGCCCTTTACCGTCATGTCCCAAGCTGCCTTCTTTTCCTTACAAGCACTATGGTCTGGCCCTTGGTTGCGCGATGTTGCCGGATTTGAACGGGATATTGTCGCGTGGGGCTTGACGCTGATTGCTATTGCTGTTTTTACGGGATTTCTGGTTGGTGGTATCGTGACAGACTGGGTGCGCCGTCATAAGGTTAGTCCGATTACAATCGGGTTTTATGGTATGTTACTTTGTATGATCCCGCAGGCTCTTTTGTTGTTCGAAATGAATTCCTTTTTTCTGGTAAGCATTGTTTGGATGGCTTTTGGTCTGTTGGGTACCGCGGGCTATCTTATCTATCCCGGGTTTTCGCAATTTTTCCCAAGTCATCTGGCTGGCCGAGTTAACACTGCATTGAACTCTTTTGTGTTTGTGGTTGCGTTTATTGGTCAGTGGGCCGTTGGCGCGGTAATCGAACTATGGCCCGCACAAGCATCTGGTGGTTACGCTGGCGAAGGGTATCAGGCGGGTATTATTATGTTGCTTGTTGCGCAGGCACTGGGTGTCGTCTGGTATTATCTTTTTCCCATGTTTAAAGGGAAATGAGTTTTTAGTCCTGCGATGTGAAAAAGGGAGCTTATTTGAAGCTCCCTCAGACTGCTGACAAAGTCCGACGCTCAAAATGTTGGTGGAGATTCACGGAACGTTCCTGAATCGAAAGGGGAACAAAACGGAATCAAAGCTTCTTTTTTTAAGAAAAATCCCCCTGCTCAGAAAAAACAGGGGGTTTATCAGCAAACTGAGGGAGCTTATTTGAAGCTCCCTTAATTTTTATCCGCCTGTGACGCTCATGTGTCGTGCAACGGATGGGGCTGCTTCCCGATCAATGATAAAATCATGCCCTTTTGGCTTTCGGGCGATGGCTTTAAAGATTGCCTGTTCCAACGGGCCGTTGTCGTCACTACTGCGCAAAGGTGCCCGTAAATCCATTGCATCATCCTGTCCAAGGCAAAGGTAGAGCGTTCCTGTGCACGTCATACGAACCCGGTTGCAGCTCTCACAGAAGTTATGGGTCATGGGGGTTATAAAACCAATTTTTCCACCCGTTTCCTTAACCTCTACATAGCGGGCTGGGCCGCCGGTTTTGTGATCACTTTCGTTCAGGGTCCAGTGTTCGCCCAAAATTGTACGTACTTCTGTTAGCGGTAGGTATTGATCAACTCGATTTTCATTCCCTATATCACCCATCGGCATGACTTCGATAAAGGTAATATCAAAGCCTTCGTCCCCACACCAAGATACCAAAGTATGTAGCTCATCATCATTGACACCACGCAGGGCAACTGTGTTGATTTTGATTTTTAGTCCTGCTTTTTTTGCGGCCTGTAGGCCTTCAAGAACCTGATCCAGTTTTCCCCAGCGCGTAATGGCAGCAAATTTATCTTTGTTGAGTGTGTCGAGAGAAACATTAATACGTCGCATACCCGCATCTGCCAGCTGTTGCGAGTATTTTTCCAGCTGGCTGCCGTTTGTTGTCAGGGTCATTTCCCTCAGTTGCCCTGATTCCAGATAAGGTGTCAGGCCATTAAACAGCTTCATTATGTTTTTTCGTACCAGTGGCTCGCCACCTGTAAAGCGTAACTTTTTAACACCAAGATTAATGAAGGCTCCTGAAACTCGTTCCAGTTCTTCAATGGTCAGTAATTCTTTTTTTGGCAAAAAGCTCATGTCTTCGGACATGCAATATACGCAACGAAAATCACATCTGTCAGTGACTGATATTCGTAGATAATCAACCATGCGCCCAAAGGGATCTATCATCCCGGGATGACCATCCTGAATATTGCCTGTCGCTTTGTTTGTCGAAGCCACAGGTTGATTGAGGCCCTTTTGTGTGGTTGACGATTTAATCATCAATTATATCTCCTGAGATTTCAGGTGTTCCGTTTTATTATGCCTGAAAATCTTTCCTACACTTTGGCGTATCGGGCATTAATTGCAAGTCAATTAAATGTCTTCTTTGTATGAAAAACAAAATGGCAGTGCTTTGTCATATATCAAACGCCTTTGTCACTTTGTCGTATTTACACAGTTAAGTTGATGAAACTCGCTTGATTGCGGTTATGCCTGTTCCGCCTGTTTCGATTTTGACTCGTTCCGTTATATGGGCAATGGGTTCAATTAAAACATCCATCGAATTGGCAGTTGCATGAATAGCATTTTCTTTATCCAGTGCAATGGCAACATGCCCAGGCCAGTAGATGAGATCACCTTCGCTACACTGTTCAGAATTTACAGGGAAGCCTGCGTTTGTTTCCTGTACATAGGTATCTCGGTGTGTGTTTATGCCGCTGGCGCTAAGGGATACTTGGACCAGGCCCGAGCAGTCTATCCCAACTGAAGATTTTCCGCCCCAAAAATAGGGCGTGCCTAAGAATTGATAGGCAACATCTACGTGGCTCATGGCTTTGGTCTCGAGAGAGCAAATATGATCTGTAAAGATCCAGCCCCCGCCTTGAATTTGGCTGTAGCGTCCTTCTTCTTTTAGGGGAAGAACTGTAGATTCCATAGATAGCATATCTAGTGGGGGAATTTTCATGTCAGGTTGTGGATATACGTAGGTTCGCAGGGCCTTTACCCTGTGTGTTGTGTGTCGAACTTCCCGCGACAGGCTGTTCGTTTTGATGTATCCAACATAACTGTCTTTGGCGTTTTGGACCCAGGCCCAGCCATTTTTTTCTTCATAGACAGTAACTTTCTCGCCAAAAAGAAGTTCGGTATCCTGCCCTGCCTCATCAGCGGGGCGCCGCCTAAGAGGTACGATCCCGGCTGATATCTGGGCTGCATAACCTTTGCTGAAAGTAGATGCCTTGACTTTGTCTCGCAGATATTCAGCTGCAAGATCTTCTCTGATCGGGTGAAGGCGAGGATCTAATGTTTGGTGCATGTCAGGGTCAGGCTTTCTCTCTCTGTCCTATTTGATAACAAGCTTGCCACTGTCTGGTATGTAAATAAAGTACTCTTGTTCCAGTTTTATCGCCTGGGAGGGCAAAATGACGGCAATTTTCTTTGATTTGGATGGTACTTTAACTGATCCGAAAGAAGGAATAACCAAATCAATCCAGTACGCTTTGAGAGAACTTGACCGAGAGGTGTTGTCAGGTGACGACCTTGAGTGGTGTATTGGACCACCCTTGAAGCAATCTTTTGATCAGCTGCTTGGTAATCCGTCTTTGAGCGATGACGCAATTGCTCTTTATCGTCGACGGTTTTCTGCAAAGGGGCTGTACGAGAATGCCGTTTATCCAGAAATAGAGCTGCTTTTGACAGAGCTTCGTGAGAAAAATATTCCCCTTTATGTCGCGACCAGCAAGCCGGAAATCTATGCAATACAAATCGTTGAACACTTCAAGCTGGATAAGTTTTTCGAACGAATTTTTGGTTCTGAACTGGATGGTAAACGTTCAAATAAAGCTGAGTTACTGGAATATGCGCTTTCGGAAACAGGTTGCTGTCCTTCAAAATCGTTGATGATTGGGGATCGAAAGCATGATGCAATGGGGGCTCAGCATAATGGGATGATATCCGTAGGTGTTACCTATGGGTATGGCACCGCCTCGGAATTAAAAACCGCTGGTGTACAACATCTTATCGACAAGCCTTTGGACCTGCTGGATTTGATGGCCTCGCTTTGATAAACATGTTGGTGATGTTGTTCAATCCCGTGCAAGGTCTGTCTGGTTCTGTATGGTTTCAATCTGAATAGGCGCTTTAATATGAAGGTCGCGTTGTGGGAAAGGAAATTCGACATTTTCTTCCTTGAATTTGTCCCAAATAGCCAGCAATAGTTCGCTGGTTATATTACCTACTCCGTTCTGCGGATCGGCTATCCATACCCGAACCTCCAGGTTTACAGAGTTGTCGCCAAAGTTCCGTACCAGACAGTTTGCAGCAGGGTTGTCCAGAATTCGTTTGTTCTCTTTTGCTGCTTCAATGCAAAGGTTAATGGCCTTGTGAAGGTCTGAGTTGTAGGAAACGCCGATTGGTACTCTCACCCTTACCCAGCTATTTGTGTAAGACCAGTTTTCTACGCGTTGCGTGATAAACTCTTCATTCGGGATAAGATGTTCGATGCCATCCCTTGTAATGACAGATGCATAGCGGGCACCAAATGATTTGACCCAGCCATAGGTATCATTAACGGCGATGACATCACCGGGTTTAATGGACCTATCCATTAGCAGAATGATGCCTGATACTAAGTTGGATATGACTTTTTGTAATCCAAAGCCGATACCGACACCCAAAGCACCACCAAATAAGGCAAAGGCAGAAAGATCAATGCCGACTGTTTTGAGACCAACAATGACGGCAAGGCCAATAAAGGTGACTTTGAGTAATTTCCCCAGAAGAACCTGAACTGAAGGTGTTAATTCGGGGACTGACTTTACGCGGCGTTCCAGTAGAGAGCTAAAAGCAATGGCAGCCCAAAGTAAAACAGCCAGTGAAATAACGCCTTTCAGGACCATCAGGACCGAAATGCGCAAACCGCCCACGTCCAAAGCTGCAGCATCCAGTATTTCTTCGGCAAAGTCTAGCAGTCCCAGAATATTAAGAGCGGCGACAGACCAGATAAAGAGAGAGACAAGTCGCGCGAGTATGCGTGTCTTTATCAGGCTGGTTGTCAGGTTTATCACTACCCAGGCCAGGGTCAAACTGGCGACTGTATTGATCAGGAAACGTGTGCGGACTGGCATCTCAAGCTGAATCAGGGCACCAAGTGTGATCCAGAGCATCAAAAGAAATACGACCCATGGGATCATGGGTAATAGATTGGTCAGGATAAGTCGCAAGGTTTGGGGTGTTTTGGCAAACTGTTTCCACTCACTTGCCATCGGCCGCAGTTTATTTCCGAGGTAACGACTTAATGGTAAAAGGATAAGAAGGAAACCCAGTTGGAAAATGACCGGCCAACTCAAAAGATTTTGCCCTAACCAGGTGGTGATTTGTTCCATCCAGTGAGTAATTTCTTCGTGGCTTGGGATCATTAAAAAATCCAACCTTCACCTCCTAACCTGATTTTTATAAAGGCAAGCAGAGTTACCTTTCAAATTAACACGTGCTTATTGTTTAGGCCGCGTCTTGCTTAAGTTTAGCAATTTTATCCTATGGGGAACAGGCTCTGTTTTTCTTCGAGGTTTAGGAGTCTTGGGGTGCGTCAAATTGGCAGATATTTTCTATCATATTGATATTTATTAATTAACTGGTTTTTTGGAGAGGTTGGAATAGGGGATGTTTGTTAAAGCTATTGTCTTTATGAATAATTACTATACATTAATTTGTATAAAATTAATTTTTATAGAAAGCTATTCTCAATATGAAAATATCTAACAAGCAAAAAGAAGCAAATAAAGTGAAGCTGATTGCTACTGCCGTGGATTTATTTTCCGAGCATGGCTTTCACAATGTTTCGATGAAACAAATTTCCAAAGCGGCAAAAATAGGCGATTCAACGATCTATAAGTATTTCCCCAATAAAGATAAATTTCTGTTGGCTTATCACGAGACGGTATTGAACGATGTTCTTCAACTCGTTGAGGAAGCTGACGATTTTGCAGACTTCACCCTCGAAGAAAAACTTCAGTTCTTCATCTATAATTATCTAGATATCCTGATTGAAAATCGTGAATTCGTTGCTGAAAGTATAGATATTTTACGTGAGTCTCCGGCATTTTTAATGCAGCGGGAGTTTCCGGCAAGCAAGGCCCTGAAAAAGAAAATCATACAAATACTTGAACAGTCAGTAGAAAGTGAAGAGATTCCAGATGTTCCCTTTGAAGGTGCCGTTGCACATTTGATGGTCGATGCATTATTGGGAATAGTTCTCTATTGGCTACAGGATGATAGTGAAGAATTCACCCAAACCACTCAATTTGTTGAGGTTTCCACAAGTTTCTTCGCCACATTGTTAAAGAGCGGTGTTCTTGGCAAGGGTATTGATCTGGTAAGCTTCATGATCAAAAGCCAAATGATGCGGTTTCTGGAAAATGGTCAGGGCTTCACGGGTCTGATGAAGGGCCTCGGCGTAATGGCCAGTAAAGGGGCAGGTTCTGTTTCCAGAAAAGGGGGCTGGAAACATGGGGGCTAAGGGATCAATTGCAACCAGAAAACTACACCGTTCTGCAACAATCGGGTTAACTGCGACCAAGGTGGGTTTGCGTCATCTAGGCCATGTCGGGAAGAAAAAACTCTCCCCAAAATCTTCATCTCATGAACAAGAAGATGCACGTATCAAACATGAAGAAGATATTGGGAAAACACTTTTTAAAGCGTTGAATCAACTTAAAGGTACTGCTTTAAAGGCCTCGCAAATTCTGAGCATGGAGGCTGATATTCTTCCCGAAGGCATTCGACGAGAATTATCCAGAGCCTGCTACAAGGCAACACCCTTAAACCGGGCGCTGGTTGATAAGGTCTTTCGTGATCAGTTCGGAAAGAGTCCAGGGACAATTTTTGAAACGTTCGATCCAAAAGCATTCGCTGCGGCAAGTTTAGGCCAGGTTCATAAAGCGAAGCTGGCTTCAGGGCAGGATGTTGCCGTGAAGGTTCAGTATCCGGGGATTGCCGCATCCATTAAGAGCGATATGAAGATGCTTGGTGGTTTGTTGACGGTCTTTTCAGCCTCGACTGACTTGATGCCGGATAAAAATATTATCGATACCGTTCTGGATGAAATTACCATCCAACTTCATCGCGAAGTTGATTATTTTCAAGAAGCTGAGAGCTTGAAGTGGTTCAGAGATAAAATAAAAAACGATCACATTATCGTACCGGAAATTTATGATGACTACAGTTCGGAACATATTTTAACGACTGAACTATTAACAGGATCTCATTTGGATGAATGGTTGGCAACCAAGCCTTCGCAAGAAGACAAAAATGCCTATGGACAGCTGCTGTTTGATTTTTTCTTTGATAGCTTTTTTGAACTGGGGATTGTCCATGCAGATCCTCATCCGGGTAATTTTCTGTTTATGGAAAAGGGAAAGTTGGGGCTGTTGGATTTTGGGTGTGTGCGAAAAATGGATCGCTGTTTTACAAACACAATATCCGATTATTACAGGTTTCTCATTCATCACCACACGGTTAAGCCCGACTACGAAAAACTGAGAGATTTTTATGAAGATCTGGAACTGAGCAAGGATGAAATGACGGATGAGGAATTCCGATCCGTTTTACAGCCTCAGCTGGACGTTATTCAAAAGTGGATGATTGAACCCTATTTGGCTGAAGAGTTTGATTTTACCAATCGGGAATGGCCTGAAATCAAGATGGCTGACACCCGAAAAATAACCCCCTTTATGAAAGAGATTAATCGGAACCTTCTGTATTTTGATCGAACTTACCGCGGAATGATTTTGCTGTTAAGCAAGTTGGGCGCAACAGTCAAAACCGGAAACAAGTGGATTGGAGTGTCATGATGCCCATAACCATGAGGGGAGAGAAAGGTCTGTTTCATGAAAAGATATCCGAAGAGAAACTGTTCCTGAAACGCTACTGGAAAAAACTACAGGCATATTTCATTGAACAGCGGTGGGTTGGGCGCTGGATAATGGGGGTCGCCATAACACATGTTGCTTTTACCTTTGTTCTTTTCCCGAGCCAGATTGCATTCATCTTTATGGATGGTTTCTTTGATACCGGGATCGCGAACTATGAAATCAGTAATACAGTTTGGTTCTTTTTCTTTGGTGTGCCGCTTTTTCTCGTCGGACACCTGATTGATCGGGATGAAAAAGGAAAAAAGATACCACCTTTTCAGGAAGTTCTGCTCTTTACCTTGGTGGGGATGACGGCGTTGGGAATCATGCTGATACCCGTGTCAGGTTTCTGGTTGATGATACCCGCAATTTTCGGATTTTACCTGAAAAACAAATCAGCCAATGATAAATGGAATTGAATGAATGCTTGCAAAAAACGGATTGGAAATCAGCGGGGAGCAAAATTAACAGGGTGGCTTTTAAAGGCTGCACCATGTTGTTGAGAACTTGATACATGGAAATGCAGATGGGGCGCTGAAGAATAGCCCGTGTTGCCCGAAAAGGCGATAAGCTGACCTTTTTTTACCCTGTCGCCAACCTCGACAACAACACCGTCTTTTTTGAGGTGCAGGTATTGCCCTATCGTTCCGTCTGGGTGCCTGATCCAGAGGTAATTTTCTTCACTTTTATACTGGTTTGAAGCACCGCCACGGGATGAATCTTCTCTGAGTGCGATAACAGTTCCTTCGCGCGCAGCCAAAATTTCTGATCCTACAGGCATCGCCCAGTCTATGGCGAAGCTGTTTGGCCCCCTATGAGAAAAAGCGCCGTTCGGGCCTTGGGATATCGGATAGGACTTTGTTTTGGGAAAAGGGAGTTGATAGAGCACAGTGTCATCGTGTGCGGCGTCGCCTGTATCGGGATGAAGTTGTGATGTCCAGTTGTACCGCCATTGACCATGGCTTTTTGCCTGAATGGATATAATGTTTTTTATTTCACCAGGACCAAGTCGTGCGTTTACTGTTTTTTGGGACGGCGTAATATTATGTCCTGTCAGGTGCAAGGATACACGCATCGGAAAAGGATAGCTGTTCTGGGCACTGATATGCGCGCCTTTTTTGTCTTCGCTGGTCAGGTAACAAACCTTGTCATGCTGAAAACAAGTTTTGCGTTCATCCGCTCTGCTTTCTGTCGTGTGAAATAAAGAAAAGCAGGTAAATATAGCGCAGATGAAATAAAAGGAGGAGAGGGGCGTAAGGGAAAGATGTTTCATATTCTTACGTCGCCCTCCTGTTTTAATGTGCCTGTTTCTTTTGAGCGCTCTTGCTCGTGGCTTGTGTATGATAAGTCGTTCTAGCCCTGTGACCTACCCAAGCAAAAGGCTATCACTGTCGAGCTCTTCACCTCTAACTTTGCCAAACATCTCGACGAGATCGTGAATTGTCATGGAACTGCGCTCTTCACCGGAAACATCCAGTACCACTTGTCCTTCGTGCAACATCACAGTTCTCGTTCCAAACTGAAGAGCCTGCCCCATTGAGTGGGTAATCATCAAGGTTGTGATGCCGGTTTCTTTGACAATGTCATTGGTAAGCTCAAGGACAAAAGCTTGCATTCTTGGGTCAAGGGCGGCTGTGTGTTCATCAAGCAGCAGGCATTTTGTTGGCTGTAACGTTGCCATAATCAGGCTGACGGCTTGACGCTGACCGCCACTGAGGAGGCCCATTTTGTCTGCCAAACGGTCTTCAAGCCCTAATCGCAGGCGAGACAAACGTTCTCTGAAAAGGTCGCGTTTGTTGTTATTGATTGCCAGCCCAAAGCCGCGTTTTTGCCCTCTTGAGTGTGCGAGGGACAGGTTCTCTTCGATGGTTAAAGCTTCGCAGGTTCCCGCAAGAGGGTCCTGGAAAACGCGAGAGACCAAACTGCTGCGCCGGGCTGCTTTCCAACGACTGACATCTTTGCCATCAATTGTAATGGTGCCACTATCCGCGATCAGCTCGCCCGTCAAACAGTTCATAAAAGTGGATTTACCTGCGCCGTTTGATCCGATGACAGTAACGAATTCTCCTTCGGCAACAGACAGGTTTACACCTTGGAGTGCTTTGTTTTCGTTTGGCGTGCCTTTGCCAAAAGTAATGCGGAGATCTTGAACGTTGATCATTTTTAGTTACCCCGCTTCATCAGTTTTTTAAGGGGATTTTTGGCCCCGGGCAATACTAAGGCAATTGTAACCAATAAGGCGGTAACAAGGTTGAGATCCGAAGGCTCCAGCCCGATACTATCGGCATTGAGGGCCAGTCCAATGGCAATACGATAGACAATAGAGCCAAAGATGCAGGCAAGCACCGCCATTAACATTCCGCGTGTTGAGAAGATTGCTTCACCTGCAATAAGGGCAGCAAGACCAATGACAATTGTACCAGTCCCGATGGTGATATCTGCAAAACCGTTCATTTGTGCGAACAAAGCCCCGGCCAGCCCTACAAGGGCATTTGAAAGTGCCATACCGATATAGGTTGTCTTGTTGGTATCAATGCCTTGCGCACGTGCCATCTTCTGGTTCGCACCGGTCGAGCGCATAGCAAGCCCATAGTCGGAATTGAGGAAACGCGCCACGATGAGGGCAACGACAAAGACGATAACAGCAGCAATGATCGGTTTTAGATAATACCCGGGCAAGCCTTGCCCTTCAAAAGGCGTAAGAATTGTCTCTTCCGTAATGATTGCCACGTTCGGGCGGCCCATAATACGCAAGTTGATAGAGTAGAGCGCAATCATGGTCAGAATAGAGGCGAGAAGATTGAGGATCTTGAAGCGTAAGTTCAAAAAGGCTGTGACGACCCCAGACATCCCGCCAGCTAAAAAAGCAATAACCGTGGCTAACAAAGGATTGTAGCCAGACACAATCATTGTTGCACAGACAGCAGCCCCCAAAGGGAAAGATCCGTCAATGGTAAGGTCTGGAAAATCAAGAATTCTGAACGACAAGAAGACGGCTAAAGCAATTAGACCATAGATCAAGCCTAATTCGATGGCACCCATAAAAGAAATAAGGTTCATTTATCCGAAGCCTTGCGGCTCTCTAACTGTTGTATTTTTGCGTGGGTAACGCTGCTTGGATAGTTCCATAACGCAAGAAGACGAAATCCGCAAAACGAATTTCGTCTTCTTTAAACGCTTTTCTGTCTCAGTTCTTATGACTGGAACAGAATAGTTCTTATGACTGGAACAGAATAGAGGATCCTATTTGATCACTTCTGTTGCGCGGGCGATGACTTCTGGGGGGAGAGTTACGCCCATCTTTTCTGCCATGCCTGGATTAACGAAGAGATTGGTTTTCTTCACGCCCTGAAAGGCAATATCCCCTGCTGCTTTACCTTTGAGGATATCAACAACAACTTTACCTGTCTGACGCCCTACATCGTAGTAATCAAAGCCAAGAGCTGCCAATGCACCGCGTTTTACAGAATCTGTATCGCCAGCGTAAACGGGAATTTGGTTATCAATACCGACTTTCACCACAGCTTCGAAGGCTGAGATGATTGTATTGTCTGTGGCTACGTAAATAACGTCGGCTTTACCGACCAGATTTTGAGCTGCGGTTAGAACTTCACCTGTTTTAGTCGCAGGGGACGCAATAACTTCAAAGCCCTGGGCTGCACCGTGCTTTTTGACAAGGTCCAGAAGAACAACAGAGTTTGCTTCACCGGGGTTATAGGGAACACCGATACTTTTTGCGTTTGGTGTCAGTTCCTTGATCAGGGCGATGTGTTGATCAATTGGGGAAAGATCGCTGACTCCTGTTACGTTTGTACCTGATGGCCCCTCGCTGGAAACCAGTTTGGCTGCAACAGGGTCAGTTACGGCAGAGAAAACAACAGGGATATCTTTTGTTGCCGCAACAACTGCCTGAGCAGAAGGGGTCGCAATTGGTACGATTACATTCGGACCATTCCCGATGTATTCACGGGCAATCTGGGCCGCTGTTGCTGGGTTTCCTTGTGCACTTTTATAAAGAAAGGTCAGGTTTTTGCCTTCTTCAAAGCCTTGGGCTTTAAGTTCGTCACGTACACCGTCCCGCACAGCGTCAAGAGCTGGGTGTTCTACAATAGCAGTAGTGGCAACAACAACGTCTTCTGCCTGTGCAGCAAAAGGGAAAGATAGACCGAGTGCTACTGTTGCTGCAAAAATTTTGGATCCCAAATTCTTGGAAATCATGATGTGCCTCCGAGATAGCAATTATATATTCATTTGAATGGTTCAGACCGGCCTCGTAACCGCATATGGATAACGTATCAGGAGTCTGCCCAAATTTGTTGTTGTGTATTAATCCTCTTCATTGCCATGAAAGCAAGAGGATATGTTGAGAAGGGCTGATGTTTCTTTGGTCGAATTTCAACTGTAAATAAATGTCAAAACGGAAACATTGGTGTGACAGCCTAATACCAGATAGCTATTCACGATCAGGGTGTTGCTTGTTCCTGCAAGGAAAAATCGACATAGTGTCATTCGATGTAATGGATATATCAGGGAAGGTGTCTATCGTCGAAGATACCAAGGCTGATAAAGATTGTTATGGACCCTTGAATGAACGATACCAATCAGGAAAAAAAGACGCGCCGCCGAGTGGCGAAAGCGGACGAAGAAACACTGGCAGAATTTATTCTGAGACCAAATCCCGCTAAAGAAGGTTTAACCGAGGCTGTGGCGGGGACCGATCAGGATGGCAATGTCATTGAAATTCCGGTCGTGGTCGAAAAACCCCTGACGCTTTTTCTGAATGGTCAGGAAATTGTTACCATGATGACCATTGGGGACTATCCTGATTATCTGGCCGTTGGTTATCTTCTTAATCAAAACATGTTGCGCCGTGATGATGTGATCACGGCAATTGATGTGGATGAAGAACTTGATCTGGTTGTTGTTCGTACTGAACGCGAAACAAATTATGAAGAGAAGCTCAAAAAGAAAACACGGACATCTGGCTGCGCCCAGGGAACGGTTTTCGGGGACTTGATGGAAAAGTTTGAAGATATCAAGCTTCCCGCCGATGCTAAGATTCACACATCCTGGATCTATGCCCTCAGTCGTAAGATCAATATGGTGCCCAGTCTGTATCTGGAAGCAGGAGCGATCCACGGATGCGTTTTGTGTCAGGGTGATCAGCCTTTGATTTATATCGAAGACGTTGGACGCCATAATGCCGTTGATAAAATTGCAGGCTATATGTTTTTGAACAATGTCACTGCCTCGGACAAAATTTTCTATACAACGGGCCGACTGACATCAGAGATGGTAATTAAAACGGTGCAGATGGGTATTCCTGTATTGGTTTCCCGTTCCGGCTTTACAGCCTGGGGTGTCGATCTGGCCAAACAAGCGGGCCTGACACTAATAGGTCGGGCCAAAGGAAAACGTTTCACTGCCCTTGCTGGTCAGGACCGGATTGTTTTTGACCATCAGGCGTCAGATTTGGAAGATGAAGATCCGCGTCATCAAAGAGCTGCGGCCAGAGGGACCGAGACCAGAGGGACCGAGACCAGAGGGACGGAGACCAGAGGAACCGGGACCCAGATTGCCCAAGTTGAAGGAACCGGGCATAAAGCCCAGATTGCCCAGGTTGAAGGAACCGGGCATAAAGAGGGTCAAATTAAATGACTGATGTTGCTGGTGTGATTTTAGCGGGTGGTCTGGCCCGCCGGATGGGCGGTGGTGACAAGGGGCTCAAACCCTTGGCTGGCGAAAGTATGCTTGCGCGAATTATTAAGCGCATTCAACCTCAGGTCGGGCCGTTAGTCCTAAATGCCAATGGTGATAGCCAGCGTTTCAAGGAATTTTCGTTGCCCGTTGCAGCTGATGTGGTTGGTGATAATCCGGGGCCCTTGGCTGGTGTCTTGACGGGGTTGGAATGGGTGGCTGAACATTCACCCGAAACAGAATGGGTCGTTACCGTTCCTTGTGATGCCCCGTTTATCCCTGATGACCTTGTGGAAAGAATGGTATTTGAAGTCATTAAACAGGACGTGCCCTTGGCTTGTGCTATGTCACATGGTCGAACCCATCCTGTTGTTGGTTTATGGTCCGTGGCGCTGCGGACTGATTTACGGCAAGCGATTGTACAAGAAAAAATGCGTAAGGTTGATCGTTGGACAGAGCGTCATGGGATTTGCCATGTTACTTTTGACGATGTTGTCATTGGGGATGAAGCTATTGATCCCTTTTATAACGCCAATAAGCCAGATGATTTGTCGCGTGTAGAAGGTTTCCTTAAGGCTTGAGGCATGGGTAGCATTTTTGCGAAAGTGAATCTGTAACAATAGGCTTTGCCAATCTTTCTGGTCTCGTGCTTATTAAACGCTTGCCAGTCATTATATCAGGGTGTGATGGCAGCGGTTATCTAGTGCTTTCACGCTCTGATATGATTCTTTTGTCTGACCCATTGATATCAGTTACTGATTGGTTACTGCAAAATTACCCCGGCTGTGGATAGCTGTTAAAATATTTGCTACAGAGCTACTCTTTCTTTACCTCTTGTCTCCTTAGTTATAGGGAAAATTTCTTTGTCGCATTCTACCGTTATGTCCGATAAATCTTTGCTGTTGCAAAAGCCTCCTGTCAGGTTGTCTTGGTTGATGTGGTTGTTAGGTGCGATGCTCTTTTTGATCGGGTTCTTTCACCGTATTGCCTTTGGCGTTATGGCGGAACCTTTGACTATAGAGTTTGGATTGACGGCAACTACTTTGGGGACCTTGGCGAGTTTCTACTATTATAGCTATGTCGTCATGCAGGTACCTGTCGGGGTTATGGCAGACCGTTTCGGCCCGCGGAAACTCTTAACCACAGGGGCTGTGATTGCGGCAATCGGGACGGCGATTTTTGCGCTTGCGCCCAATTACTGGATTATCAGCTTTGGTCGTTTGTTGATCGGTGGTTCTGTTGCCGTGGCCTTTGTCACGATGATGAAGATCGCCCTGCATTGGTTTGACCTTAAACGTTTTGCATTGTTGGTTGGTCTGGGACTTTTATCCGGTAATCTGGGTGCTGTTGTTGCCGGGGCGCCATTACAACAAATGATTGAGCTGATTGGCTGGCGTTATGTCATGCTCGGCTTTGCCGGTATTACCGGGGTGCTGGCATTGGCTACAGGGATCTGGTTACGGGATGATCCCTCGGATCTTGGGTATAAAAGCTATGGTCATGAACACGATGATAGTCAACCGAAGCAATCTATACTGGCTGACTTAAAAGAAGCAATTACTTATCGCACGGTTTTCCTTTTGACGCTGGCCTGTGGGGCATCTGCGGGGTCAATGTTGACCTTTGGCGGGCTTTGGGGCGTCCCTTTTCTTAAGGTGGCTTATGGTTTTACGACTTCCGAAGCTGCGCTCATAACCACTGTGACCTTACTTGTTTGGGCCGGGAGTGGCGTCTTGCTGGGGCATTGGTCCGATGCGTCTGGTAAACGAAAATTACCCTTTGCAATTCTTGCCCTTACCGCAGCATCTGGATGGTTTGTGGTCACACAGATATCCGATCTTCCCCTAGTTGTTCTTGGTTTGGGGTTATTTATTGCTGCAACAGGAAGCTGTGTAATGATTGTGGGGCTATCTTGGGCCAAAGAAGCTGTTCCTGCCCGTTTACAAGGCACGTCGCTCGGGTGGTGTAATACCGGGGTCATGATTGGGCCTATGGTCTTGCAACCCCTAACAGGTGTTCTTATTGATCTGAACTGGAGTGGCGCAACAGAAGCTGGGCAACGTGTCTATGATGTCCCTGCGTTTGAAGCCGGGTTTATTCCAATGATCGTTTGGCTGGTTGTTGCTGCAATCCTAGTCCTTTTTGCCAGGGAAAAGCAGAACCCATTTAAATGATGTAGAATAAGAATAAGGGCTGCCATAGGTTGGGCAGCCCTTATCGGTTTTATTCTGGATATTTTTATCTGATGGTTACGGCATATTCCGATACGTCACCAGTTTCCTTGATCAGGTCTTTGGCTTTTAGAAAATCAGCAAAATCGCTGTAACGTTTTTCATCCAAAGCAGCGGGGCGTAGGGCAAAACGTGGAAGGGTATCTTTCCAAGCTCTGCGATTTAACTCGTCGTCAAGATCCGGATAGGCTTTGATAAATAGCTCCCAGCTTTCTTGTGGATGATTGATCAGATAGGTCGTGGCTTGTTCCAAAGCTTTGAGGAAACGGGGGAAGCGCGGGTCGTCGACATTTTGTTTGTTCGCGACAAGAATAAGTTCGTCATAAGAGGGAACGCCTTCTTCTTCTACATAAAAAGCGCGTCCCGGTTTTTCGACGATATCCATCTGGTTCAGTTCAAAGTTCCGAAAAGCTCCGATCACAGCATCAACCTGACCCGAGATAAGTGATGGCGACAGTGTGAAGTTAACATTGATCAACTCAACATCCTTTACATCCAGACCATGCTTTTCCAGCATTGCGTCCAGAATGACATCTTCAAAGCCACCAACGGAATACCCGACTTTACGGCCTTTCAGGTCTGCAATGGACTTGATGGGACTGTCTTTCAGAACAACAAGGGAATTCAAGGGCGTTGCGACCAGTGTCCCAACACGTGTTAGTGGGAGGCCTTCGGCGACTTGCAAATGAAGTTGTGGCTGGTAGGAAACGGCAAGCTCTGCCTTTCCTGCCGCGACCAGTTTCGGGGGATCGTTGGGGTCTGCCGGAGCAATCAGATCTACATCCAGTCCTTGTTCAGCAAAGAACCCCTTTTCCTTGGCTACCACAAGTGTGGCGTGATCCGGGTTCACAAACCAGTCGAGCAAAACAGTGAGTTTTTCGTTGGCAATTGCCTGTGTTGAAAGGCTTAACAAGCCAGCCAAAGCACATAGCGTAACAGTAAGTTTTCGTAACATCATAAGATCCTTAAGTAAGGGGAATTATCGTGTTTTGTGATCATCAAGTGAAAGATGTCGAAGAAGGCTGTGTAGTAAGTAATCCGTCGTGAGATAGAGGGTAACGGCCATAACGGAGAGGAGGAGTAGGGCCGCGAACATAAGATCGATTTGCATGCGGCCATTTGCATGAAGCATTAGATAACCCAAGCCGGCTGATGATCCGACCCACTCGCCAACGATGGCACCAATCGGGGCTGTGGCCATGGCAACGCGTAGGCCTGATGATAAGGCTGGCAGCGCCAGAGGAATGCGAACATGGATAAGAAAAGCCAGCGGCTTGGCATTCATTACCCGGGCCAGTGCCTGCCAGTCTTTCGGGGTGCGCCTTAAGCCGTCATAAAAGGCTGCGGTTACCGGGAAGTAGATAATCAAAACCGCCATGGCAATTTTGGATGGCAGTCCATAGCCCAGCCACAAGACAAGAATGGGCGCGAGGGCAAAAACGGGCAGTGACTGGGTAATGACAAGTACAGGTGTCAGCCAGTCGCGAACTGATTTAACAGTGGCGAGGATCAGGGCTGAACAACACCCCAACAGGCTGCCGAAAAGAAAGCCAAGAATAATTTCTAGCAAGGTTATCCCGGCGTGATTGATCAATGTGTCAAATCGCCTGTAGAGCGTTCCAAACACGGCAAGAGGATCAGGCAGAATATAGGGGGGAGCTGCCGTGATATAAACAATGGCCTGCCAAGCGATAAGAAGTCCGATGATGATGACGAGCGGGCGAATGAAGTTGGTCATGAGGGTGCTTTGCAATCAGATAGTTGCCCCATCAGAATGTCGTGTTCTTCCAACAGAGATTGGTTCTTGGTATCTCGTGGTGGACAGGACGAAGGTATGAATACTTCTGCCCTGGTAATCGTCGGTCCCTTTAAAATATAAACGATATCTGCGAGCTTCAGGGCTTCGAGAGGATCGTGGGTGATCATGACAACCGTTTTGTTTGTCAGGTAGTGGGAAGTGAGATCGTGCATTTCTGAACGCGTCATGGCATCCAGTGCAGAGAAGGGTTCGTCCAGAAGGACAATGGGGCGGTCTTCCAAAAGCGTTCTTGCCAAGGCTGTTCTTTGACGCATGCCACCGGACAGGTTGTCGGGCTTCATATCCAGATATGATACGAGACCAAGATCTGACAATAGCGATTTTGCCTTTGTTTCGCTGATTGCGCTTGTCCCGGAAAGCTGCCTCAGCTTGTTGCCAATCAAAACATTTTGTAAAACGCTGAGCCAGGGCAGTAACAGGGCATCCTGGGTCATCCAGCTTACTTGTCCTGATAGGATAGAGCCGTCGTCGGCTTTTATTGTCCCTTGATAGGAAGATGGAGAAAGGAGGCCTGCGATGGCCTTGAGAAGAGACGATTTTCCAACGCCGCTACGTCCCAGTAACACGTTCCACTTCCCGCCTTTCAAGCAGTGAGAAAAGTTTTTGAAAACTTGCTTCTCTTGATAAGAAAGGCTGAGGTCTTGAATATGAACGCTATTTTCCGGGCTGGGCATTATTAAACGCAACTTATTTATCTTGTTGGAAACCTTGTTGTGTTTAAACTTTCCAGTTTGCGTGGAAATGGTGAACAGGGCCGTGTCCTTTACCTATTTCCAGGTGATCGGCATGGCGAAGAGCTTCGGTTAGATACTCTTTGGCAGCATTAACGGCTTCTAAAAGCGAGAACCCCTTGGCAATTCCAGATGCAATTGCCGCGGAAAGGGTACAACCTGTTCCATGGCTGTTCTTGGTATTTATGCGCTCTGAGCTCAGACAGATTTCATTTTGTCCGTCAAAGAGCAGGTCATCGCTTTTGTCTCCGTCCAGGTGTCCGCCTTTCAAAAGAATGGCTTTCGGACTGATGACTTGAAGCGCTGCCAACATGTCTTTCATCTCTTGAATAGACGTGGGTTCTTTTTTTCCTGTTAAGACAGCTGCCTCCGGTAGATTGGGAGTGATAATTTCTGCAAGGGGGAGCAGGTTTTCTTTGAGGCTTGCAACGGCGTCATCTTGTAAGAGTTTGTCACCACTTTTTGCTACCATCACAGGGTCAAGAACGACCGGAATTTGCGGGTAGTGTTTCAGAACATCTGCAACAGAGCTGATAATATCCGGGGTTCCCAGCATGCCGATTTTGATGGCCTTGACGTTCAAATCCTCGAAGACTGTATATAACTGATCCTGTATGAAGTCTGTTGATACCGGAAAGATTGAATGCACTTTACAGGTGTTTTGCGCGGTTAGGGCCGTGATGACCGATGCAGCATAAACACCCAGAGCGGACATTGCTTTTATATCAGCCTGAATACCCGCGCCACCACTGCTGTCAGATCCGGCGATTGTAAGGGCTATTGGTGCAGACATGCTTTCCTCCGTTTTATATTCAGAGGAAGCCGTTCATGCTGTTCCTTTTGGGGAAGGTGGATTATTGGCTTTTGCCAATCCCAGCATCTCAGTTTCCTCCGCCGGTATTAACCGGATCAGGTTCTGCGGGTTAGCGTTAGCCTCTCAGCTCAATCAGCATATTGCATGGTCGAGCACCCCGACGAGATTTCCTGAATTATGCGGTGCTTTTAAAAATAGGCAAGAGGGAAAGTTATTTTTGAATTGTCTGGTTTATATCATCGTCAGATCTGGACCTATGGGGTGCTTTACAGGCATATAGGCTTTCTCAACCCACAGAGAAATCTGGCAGGGGTGTGTTTCTTTAAAAGGGAGTGATATAAATGAGTGAAATTATCCGTCACGATACGACGGCACGGTCTAGTAAAATTGTTGAGCACGGCAATACAGTTTATCTGTCAGGTCAAGTGGGAACGGCGGGAGAATCCGTCACCGAACAGACAAAAGAAATTTTAAACAAAATTGACACATGCCTTGAGTCTGTTGGGAGTGACAAAAGCAAGATTCTTCAGGCCGTGATTTGGTTAAGTGATATGAAATACTTCGCAGAATTAAACGAAGTTTGGAATGCCTGGGTTCCGGAAGGGCATGCGCCGGCGCGTGCTTGTGGGGAAGCTAAACTTGCACGTGCAGAACTCAGTGTTGAAATTATTATTACGGCTGCAAAATAGTCGTATATTCAAGTTATATAGTCGCTTTTGAGCTGCTCGATTGACTGGATCGGGCAGCTTTTTTTATGACCTAAGCGACTTAGGCTGGATTCTCATCTTTGTATAAAGTATAATGCCTAAATGCTCGCCAGTTTTGATCAATTAATAAAGAAAAATAGCTGTTTTGCTACGTTTCTTGCCGAGTTGACTTAAAACAAGGACCTCCTCTTGTCATTGAGCGAAAAGAAGGTCACCCTGTGTGAATTGCACGCAGGGATATAAGTTTATCTGGCGCGCACAACGAACGATAACAACAGGGAAAGAGTTATGGAGTTCAAATCAGGCATCAAACGGTTCCTAACTGACGGAACATTTGTAAAAACAACACGTGCTGTGGCACTTGGCGTTTCTCTTTTAGCTGGCACAACTGCATTGGTTGCACCTTCAGTGGCATCTGCCGAAATGGTCTTTAACCGTGGTAATGGTTCGGAACCGGGAACATTGGATCCGCAGATTTCTGAAGGCGTGCCATCGGCACATATTCTTCGTGATCTATTTGAGGGGCTTACGGCTGAACATACCGATGGTTCTATTATCCCAGGGCAAGCTGAGAGCTGGACTATCAGTGAGGATGGAAAAACCTTCGTTTTCAAAATCCGCGAAAATGCTAAATGGAGCAATGGCGATCCTGTAACTGCGCATGATTTTGTTTATGCGTGGCAGCGCGCTGTCGCTCCGGCAACAGGTACTGCATACTCTTTCTTGCTATACCCTCTTGAAAATGCACAAGCTATTTCTAGCGGTGAAGAAAAAGACCTCTCTAAATTGGGGGTAAAAGCTACTGATGATAGAACCTTGGAAGTGAAGCTTTCGGGCCCTGCCCCTTATTTCTTGGGCATGATCACGCACTCAGTAGCCTATCCGGTTCATAAAGCTACTGTTGAAGCTCATGGTGCAAACTGGACTCGTCCTGATAACATGGTTTCTAACGGCGCCTTTAAACTTCAAGAATGGACACCGCAGTCTCGTATTGTTGCTGTTAAATCAGACACTTACTGGAATAAAGATACGGTTAAATTAGATAAGGTTGTTTACTATCCTACTGAAAGTCAAACTACTGCACTGAAGCGTTATCGTGCTGGCGAGTTGGACTGGACTTATGAAGTTCCAAATGACCAGATAAAGTGGATCAAAGAAAACTTACCTGATGAGTTTCATGTATCTAACTATCTTGGTACTTATTATTATGGCTTTAACATGACGAAGCCTCCGTTCAACGATCCTAAGCTTCGTAAAGCTTTCTCGTTGGCTATTGATCGCGAGATCTTAACGTCGAAAATTGTTGGTGCTGGTGAAGTTCCTGCATACGCTTTTGTTGTTCCTGGTGTGACTGCTTATGATCCGGTATATGCAGACTTTAAAGCAAAAGATCAGGCTGCGCGTAATGCTGAAGCTTTAAAGTTGTATGAAGAAGCTGGTTATTCCAAAGATAACCCGATTGAAATCGAGCTTCGTTATAACACTAGTGATAACCACAAGAAGATTGCTATTGCTGTCCAAAACATGTGGAAGAAAACTTTGGGGGCAAAAGTTAATCTAGTTAACGAAGAGTGGAAAGTTTACTTGGAAACTCGTAAACTTAAAGAAGCAACGCAAGCTTTCAGAGCTGGATGGATTGGCGATTATAATGATCCAAATACTTTCCTCGAGCTTTGGTTGTCAGATTCCGGTCTTAATGATACTGGTTTTGATAGTCCAGAATTTGATAGCCTTATGAATCAGGCCAAACTTGAGCAAGATGCTGACAAACGCAAAAAGCTGCTAATGCAAGCTGAGACAATATTCCTTGAGGCTAATGCAGTTGCTCCGATCTATCACTACGTTACAAAGCGTATGGTGAAGCCTTATGTTAAAGGCTGGGAAAATAACGTGATGGATCACATCCGTTCTCAGTACATTACCATTGAGCAATAGGAAACTCCCGGTTTCCCAATAATGTTTCGGCGCGCTGTCGTATCGGTGGTGCGCCGAACTTTTATGTCAGGACATAATAAAATGTGGTCGTTTATCTTAAAGCGTCTGGCCGGGGCGATTCCGACGCTACTCATTATCATTACCCTTGCGTTTTTTTTAATTCGTGCTGCTCCCGGTGGTCCGTTTGATAAAGAGCGTTCTGTGCCAGCAGAAGTCGAAGCAAATTTAAATGCTGTTTATCACTTAGATGAGCCTATGTGGCAACAATACCTTTATTATCTTGGTAACATTCTTCAGGGGGATTTTGGGCCTTCTTTCCAGTACCGTGATTTCTCTGTTACCGAACTGATAGGTGCTGGCTTTCCAGTATCTTTAACTATTGGTTTGTCCGCGATTTTTCTTGCTATAACAATTGGTATGACAATGGGCGCACTTGCGGCATTGAAACAAAATTCTGCGATTGATTACGCTGTAATGGCGACGGCAATGACGGGAATTACCATTCCAAACTTTGTTATGGCGCCACTCTTGACCCTGGTGTTCGGAGTTTATTTGCACATGCTTCCTGTTGGAGGCTGGGGGGATGGCATGTCTCAGGCCATCCTTCCTATTATCGCTTTGGCGTTGCCGCAAATTGCCTATATCGCACGTTTGACTCGTGGATCCATGATTGAGGTGCTTCGATCAAACTTTGTGCGAACTGCACGGGCCAAAGGTCTGCCAGAGCGTTTGATGCTCAGTCGTCATGCTTTAAAGGCTGCGATGTTGCCAGTTGTTTCCTATTTGGGGCCTGCGTCTGCTGCGGTGATTACCGGGTCTGTTGTTATTGAGCAGATCTTCGGTATTCCGGGTATTGGGCGCTACTTTGTACAAGGGGCCCTAAACCGGGATTACACCCTTGTGATGGGCGTCGTGATTTTTTACGGGACGTTGATTATTTCGTTCAATCTGATCGTTGATATTATCTATGGTTTCCTCGATCCAAAAGTGAGGATGGGATAATGGCTGTTGATATGGAAATGAATAGCGCGGGTTCTGCTGAAAAAGAAATCCAGGGCCGCAGTCTTTGGCAGGATGCTTTCAGACGTTTGCTGACAAACAAAGCTTCCGTTGTTAGTTGTATTATTCTGTTGAGCATTGTTGTTATTGCTGTGGCCGGACCTTGGGTGCATCCGCATCCCTTTGATGAAGTTTACTGGGATTACATTCAGGCCGCGCCGGATATGGAGGCCGGTTTCTACTTTGGTACCGATACCAATGGTCGCGATCTTTTTGTCCGGACGTTGTATGGCATTCGTGTCTCCATGCTTGTTGGCTTGGTTGCAACCGGGGTATCGCTGATTATCGGTGTTACCTACGGGGCGATTTCCGGATACATCGGGGGGCGTACCGATCACATCATGATGCGCTTTGTGGATATTATGTATTCCATGCCCTTCATGTTCTTCGTGATTTTGTTGATGGTAATCTTTGGCCGAAATATCTTCCTGATTTTTGCGGCTTTGGGCGCCGTTGAGTGGTTGACCATGGCACGTATTGTTCGCGGTCAGGCGCTTTCAATCAAAAACAGAGAGTTTGTCGAAGCTGCGCGTGCCTCGGGTGTCAGCAACTTCAACATTATCCGTCGACACATTATACCCAACGCACTGGGGCCTGTGATTGTTTATGTAACACTGACAATCCCACAGGTGATTTTGATCGAAAGCTTCCTGTCTTTCCTGGGGCTTGGTGTACAGGAACCCATGACTAGTCTGGGTGTGCTTATTTCAGAAGGTGCCCAGCAGATGGAATCTGCACCCTGGACACTTTTGTTCCCGGCGAGTGCGCTGGCAATCATCTTGTTCTGCTTTAACTTTATTGGCGATGGTCTGCGCGATGCGCTTGATCCGCGTGATCGCTAGGGAGGTCTGAAAAATGAGTGATATTATTCTCGAGGTGAAAGACCTTTCTGTAACCTTCTCGACACCGGAAGGTCCCGTTAATGCTGTGAACAACATGAATTTCACGATTAAAGCGGGCGAAGCTTTGGGTGTTGTTGGTGAATCCGGATCCGGGAAAAGTCAGACTTTTCTCGCCATAATGGGATTGTTGGCCTCGAACGGGAAAACAACCGGGAGTGCCAAACTTTTGGGTCGTGAGCTGATTGGCCTCAGTGCTGATGAACTGAACAAGATCCGTGGGCAGTCAATGTCGATGATCTTTCAGGATCCCATGACATCGCTGAACCCTTATCTGAAGGTGTCAAAACAGCTGACAGAGGTGTTGGTTCTACACAAAGGCATGGGCGAACAGGCTGCGAGGGCAGAGGCGCTTAGCATGTTGGAAAAGGTGGGGATTCCCGAAGCGAAAAAACGCTTTGATATGTATCCACATGAATTTTCTGGTGGCATGCGGCAGCGCGTCATGATCGCCATGGCACTTTTGTGTGAACCAGCCTTGCTGATCGCGGATGAACCTACGACCGCATTGGATGTGACTATTCAGGCACAGATTCTTGATTTGATGCGAAAGCTGAAGAGTGAGTTTAACACGGCGATTGTCATGATCACCCATGACTTGGGTGTTGTTGCCGGATTGTGTGACACGTTAAACGTTATGTATGCCGGGCGCATCGTTGAACGATCTTCCGTTGATGAAGTCTTCTCTGCCCCGCGTCATCCCTATAGTCAGGGGCTTTTGGCTTCAACACCAAGGCTGGATGAAAAAACGCATGACAATGAACTGGTCACTATTCCCGGGCAGCCACCAAACCTACAGCGTTTGCCGCAAGGTTGTGCCTTTGCGCCGCGGTGTGCCCATGTGAAGGATCGGTGCCTTTGTGAGCGTCCGCCTTTGTTTGAAACGCCGAGCGGAAGTCATAGTGCCTGTTATAGAGAGGAGGAGGTCGCATGAGTATGTCACAGGAAGTCCTTCTTGATGTAAAGGACCTTAAAGTTCATTTTTCCATCCCGAGTGGCAAGCTTTTCAAAAAGCCGGGATTACTGAAAGCCGTTGATGGTGTTTCATTCCAGGTAAAAGCAGGTGAAACACTGGGGGTCGTTGGTGAGTCCGGTTGTGGTAAGTCCACACTTGGGCGCGCTGTTTTACGCCTTTTAAAGCCAACGGACGGGCAGGTTGCCTGGTTCGGGCAGGAAATGGGTGGCATGAAACCCGAAGAACTACGGAACGTGCGTTCTGATCTTCAGGTTATTTTTCAAGATCCTTTGGCCTCTCTTGATCCGCGTATGACGATTGGCCAGATTATCGGGGAACCTTTGATTACCCATTATCCCAAGCTGTCAAAGGCCGAGGTAAAAGAGAAGGTTAAGGCAATGATGGCCAAAGTTGGCCTTCTGCCTGAACAGGTTAATCGCTATCCGCACGAGTTTTCCGGTGGTCAGTGCCAGCGTATTGGTATTGCACGGGCGATGATTCTTGAACCGAAACTTATTGTCTGTGACGAAGCTGTCAGTGCGTTGGATGTTTCTATTCAGGCCCAGATTGTTAATCTGCTGATGGGGTTGCAAAAAGAGTTCGGGCTTAGTCTGATCTTTATTTCGCACAACCTGAGTATTGTCCGTCATATCAGTCATCGCATCATGGTCTTGTATCTTGGCCGGATGATGGAGGTTGCGGACAGGGATGCTATCTATGCGAAGCCTTTGCATCCCTATACCAAAGCTTTGATTTCTGCCGTGCCAATCCCGGACCCGGAGATTGAGCGCAATAAAGAGCATGTGGCCCTGAAAGGTGACTTGCCTAGCCCTTTAAACCCGCCATCTGGCTGTGTTTTCAGAACGCGTTGTCCTTTTGCCAAGGATATATGTGCCGCGGAAGTTCCCGCCTTAAAATCCTTTGCAGGAGGCAGGGAAGCCGCATGTCACTTTATCGAAGAATAGGTACTTAATACCTATGAAAAGGTCCCGTGAAGGCGGGACCTTTTTTGTAATTGGGATGTATAATTAACTTAGGATTTAGGATCTATAGGCGTTTGTATCTTAGGCAGTATTTCTTCCAATAGATTTGCTGCAGATAGTAAAGGCCCTTCACCCTGTGGTTTACCAACAAGTTGCAGCCCTACGGGTAACCCGGGTTTTGTCAAGCCACAGGGAATTGAAATGGCTGGTGATGCGGTGAGCGTTATCGTTGATACGATCGCCAACCAGTCGATATATGTTTCCAGCTTTGTGCCCGCACATTCATCCACGTATCTTTGCTCGACAGGGAACGGCGGTACAATGGTTGTCGGACAAATCAGTAAATCATATTCAGTGAAAAATTCTTGCATGGTGTAATAGATTTCGCCTCTTTTTCTCTCTGCCCATGCAATGTCTTCGGCACTCAAAGAGCGCCCGTATTCAATGTTCCAGATAATGTCTTCTTTCAACTTGTCATGATGCTGATCTAACAATGGCCCCAGGCCGACAACAAAGTCTAAACCACGCAAGCGTTTAAAGACTTCGGGGGCATCGCATAGATTTGGTGTCTTTTCCTGGACAATAACATCTGCATTTTCAAATTGTAGTGCTGCCTTTCTACATATTTCTGCAACCTCTGGATCAACCGGACTTACTCCCAGATCCGGGCTGTAAGCGACCTTGAGCGGCTTTATTTTTTTGTTGGCTGCTGACAGGAAGCTGTCTTCCGGACTTGGTTGGGCCAATGGGTTCATGTTTTTAAAGCCAACCATCGCATCCAGTAATAAGGCTGTGTCTGCAACATTTCGGGCCATTGGACCTTGCATGGATAGGGTTTGGAATGGTGATGTTCCTGGCCCATCAGAAAGTCGGTGCATAGATGGGCGTAATCCTACCACTCCGCAAAAACTTGCCGGGTTACGAAGCGATCCGCCCATATCAGATCCATGGGCTAGCCATGCGCAGCCAGTGGCGAGTGCTGCTGCGGCACCACCCGAAGATCCCGCGGCTGATTTAGACAGATCCCACGGATTTCTTGTTGTTCCCAGAACGGGGTTGAAGGTATGTGCCCCGGCGCCAAATTCCGGCGTATTTGATTTGGCATAGACAATGGCACCATTTGTTTCCATCGTCTCAACCAAAGCATCGGACCACTCGGGTATCCGTTCTGCAAAAATAGGGCTGCCCGATGTTGTCCTTACGCCTTTTACGGCGGTTAAATCTTTTACTGGAACGGGAATGCCAGCCAACAATCCACGTTCTTCTATTGGTTTATTTTCAAGCTTTCTTGCAAACTCACGAGCACGCTCAAAACATAGTGTTGGCAAGGCATTAACGGGGCCATCCACAGCTTGAATTCGGTCTTCAAGTGCATCCAGCAGGTCTGTTGGTTTGATGTCCTTGCGAACAAGACGATCTTTTATTTCGCAGGCTGTGGCATTGATTAGTTCGTTTGCAATGTTAACTGGCATTTTAAACCCGGACAGAAATGATAGGAGAGGGACAGACAAAGACGATGTTAGCTTAAACCTATCAGGCTTATTTGGTCGATAGCATTTTGGATAGAAATGAGCTGATTTGCTTTTGTGCAGTTTGGGCAAGTTGATCGGCAAGTAGTTTGAGATCCTTTTTTCTCACGGAACTTTTCCGCCATGCCAAACCGAGTTTTCTATGGCCAGTGTTTCCTTCCAGAGGGGTCAGGGCGACATTTGTGCCCGAGAGGAGCGATGACTGGCAGGAAAGCGCAGGTAAAAGCGTAACGCCCAGACCATTTGCGACCATATGGACGAGTGTGAGAAGGCTGGATGCTTGCAATGTCTGTCCAGGTTTTAAGGTTGTCATATGGCAAACAGCCAAGGCATGGTCTCGTAAACAATGTCCTTCTTCGAGCAAGATCAACTGACTTTGCAAGGCCTGGCTTTGTAGTAAGTGGTTCCGTTGAGCGGCATCCATTGTGGCAATCGGATGATCAACGGGGTGGGCAAGCAGAAAAGGGTCTTCGGCGAGTTCAATCCACTCAAGGCTTGTATCGTTATAAGGAAAAGCCATCAGGGCGGCATCAATTGTTCCCGCCTGTAAGCGATCAATAAGACGGGATGTCTCGTCTTCAACGAGATAGAGTTTCAGATCGCGATACTCTTTTCTTAATCGGGGCAGGGTTTGCGGCAACAGGTAGGGTGCAATTGTGGGGATCGCCCCCAGTTTTAGATCGCCGCTAAGTGTCTCTGTACTGTGTCGCGCCATTGTCGCAATGTCTTCTGCCCCCCGCAACAGTTCAAGGGATCGTTCAACAATATCATTTCCTAGTTCGGTAAAGAGAACTCGGCGTTTGGTTCGTTCAACCAGTTTACAGCCCAGTAAATTCTCAAGCTCTTGAATACCAGCACTCAGGGTTGATTGGGTTACAAAACAGGCTTCGGCTGCCCGTCCAAAATGGCCGTGGCGTTCAAGTTCGACAAGATATTTTAGCTGTTTGAGCGTGGGTATATGCATATTAATCGATTTTTCCAATTATTGTGATCATAATAACTTGTTGGATCGATTTTAATCAAGCGCGTATTGTTTATTCATCGGCCGGCGCAATTCAAACGATAAGTAAAAACAACTTCAAACTTCACAACAGGCCGGATGAAGCAATTTTGAATAACTCCCAGCTTTCATTTCCAAGGCTGGATAAGGAGAGAAGGTAAGCAGAATGAAAAACAAACTAACAACCGCATTCGGTGCCCCCGTTGTAGATAACCAGAACATTCAGACCGCAGGTCCGCGCGGTCCGGCACTATTACAGGATGTTTGGTTCCTGGAAAAAATGGCCCACTTCGACAGAGAGGTCATTCCTGAAAGACGTATGCATGCCAAGGGGTCTGCTGCTTACGGTACATTCACAGTTACGCATGATATTACAAAATATACCAAGGCCAAGATTTTTTCCGAAATCGGCAAAAAGACAGAAATGTTCCTGCGATTCTCGACAGTAGCAGGTGAGCGTGGCGCCGCGGATGCCGAACGGGATATTCGTGGTTTTGCGATGAAGTTTTATACAGAAGAAGGGAATTGGGATCTTGTCGGAAATAACACTCCTGTATTTTTTCTTCGGGACCCTATGAAGTTCCCGGATCTTAATCATGCGGTAAAACGCGATCCAAAAACAAACATGCGCAGTGCTGATAATAACTGGGATTTCTGGACGAGCCTACCGGAAGCTCTGCATCAGGTAACCATTGTTATGAGTGACCGTGGTATTCCGGCGACCTATCGCCACATGGATGGCTTTGGCAGTCATACTTTTAGCTTTATCAGTGCGGATAACGAGCGTTATTGGGTGAAATTCCACTTTAAAACTCAACAAGGGATTAAGAACCTTACAGATCAGGAAGCCGCTGAGCTGGTTGGTCAGGATCGTGAAAGTCATCAGAAAGATCTGTTTGATTCAATTGAAAATGGTGATTTCCCGAAATGGACACTTTTTGTTCAGGTGATGCCTGAAAAAGAAGCGGGATCTTATCATGTCAATCCATTTGATTTGACTAAGGTTTGGCCAAAGGCAGATTACCCGCTGATTGAAGTTGGTGAATTTGAATTGAACCGCAACCCTGAAAACTATTTTGCCGAAGTTGAGCAGTCTGCCTTTAACCCTGGGAACGTTGTTCCAGGTATCAGCTTCTCACCGGATAAGATGCTTCAGGGACGTTTGTTCTCCTACGGTGATACCCAGCGTTATCGTCTAGGTGTCAATCATAGCCAGATCCCTGTTAATGCGCCGCGTTGTCCGTTTCATTCTTACCATCGTGACGGTGCAATGCGTGTTGATGGTAACGGTGGCAGTCGTATTGGTTATGAACCTAATACAAAGGACGAGTGGAACGAGCAGCCCGATTTTGCTGAACCACCTTTGTCAATCGAAGGGGCCGCAGATCACTGGAACCACAGAGAGGATGACGATTATTACTCTCAACCACGTGCTCTATTCCAGCTTATGACGGCTGAACAACAGCAAGTGTTGTTTGAAAACACAGCACGGGCCGTAGGTGGCGCAAGACTGGATATTCAACATCGTCACATCCGGAACTGTTATAAAGCTGATCCGGCCTATGGCGCAGGTGTTGCCAAGGCATTGGGACTAAACGTTGAAGAGATAGCTGCCGCAGAATAAAAATTTATTCAAAGGCAGTACGAAAGGGAAGGTCGCGCCGGGCCTTCCCTTTTTTGTATTTGGAATGATAGGAAACTGAGCTAAAGCTTTCCCAGAGTAATTTGGGGGTTTTAAGATAAAAAACAAAATAACTCTGGCGTGTACAGTCGGTAATTAAATGCACCTTATTGATGCTGATGTTTAGGGAAATATTCTTTTTTTTAGAATATTACAAAATTATTATGGTTAACGATCAAATTTAAATTGATCTTTTATGTTCTATTTGCTTTCTCATGTCTGAGACGGCGCTTTAGGTATGGTTTTGAGAACACGGAAGCCCGGTAATTCAAGTTGAAATGGGCTGTGTGTATGACCAGCGAGCATTATCGTAACGAGCATGCTCTTACTTCGGAAGCACGAAGTAATGTGAGCAATATATTACTCGAAAATAGCTTCGAGGCTGTTCTTGTCACTGATATTAAGGGGACGATCCTATACACGAACCCTGCCGTCAGTAGTAACTTTGGCTATGGGCTAGACGATCTTTATTCACAATCTATTTTTGATGTCTTTACCGTCAGCGACGATGATCAGAATAAGCTTTTGAAAACTTGCGGTAAAGAAAGCTTACCTGATGCTGAGATTGTTCTTCCCGGTGTTATCAAGTCAAGATCCGGAGATGAAATTGATGTTCAGCTAAGATCTTTTGTAACAGAAACGACAGCTGAGCGTCAGTTTACTTTTCTTGTCCGGGATATCAGTACCCGTGTTTCAATCAGCCGCGAGCTGGCATCTTCGCAGCAGTTAATGGGAAGTATTGTCGCTGGCGTTGGGGATGCAATTATTGCAACGGATCAAAAGGGGTATCTGACACTTTTTAATCGAGGGGCCGAAGATACTTTTGGCTACCGTGCTGACGATATTCTGGGCGAACACCTTGATATTTTAATACCCGAAGAACACCGCGGCGATCATAGTACCTATATGGCCGATTTTGATGCGGGGGCCATTGATACCCGGGGTATGGGAACACGCGGCGCTATTTCCGGTTTACGTCAAAATGGCGAGGTATTCCCCGCTGAAGCAACGATTATAAAGATCGGTGAAGGGGAACAACAAACCTTTGCGGCTGTGGTCAGGGATGTGTCTGAGCGTATTAAAGTTCAAAATCAGCTGCGAGAAGCGAAAGACATGGCAGAAATTGCCAGTCAGATGAAGTCATCGTTTCTTGCCAATATGAGCCATGAGCTTCGAACGCCATTAAACGCAATTATCGGGTTTTCTGAATTCATTACCGAAGAGCATCTGGGGCCAATCGCCCATCCAAAATATCGGGAGTATATTGGTGATATACTGGATAGTGGTAAACATCTTCTAACTATTGTGAACGATATCCTGGATCTATCGCGTATAGAAGCGGGTGAGATTCAGCTTAACGAGAGTGTCGTGTGTGTCCGCCAATCTATTTTATCCGCCTATCGTTTTGTCAAGCGTCAGGCAAAGGTAAAAAACATTACGCTGGATGCAAATTTAAGCGATGATTTGCCCTATCTTTTTGCTGACGAACGTCTGGTGAAACAGATTATTATCAACCTGGCGACAAATGCTGTAAAATTCACACCAGATGGTGGGGCTATTAAAGCTGAAGTGCGCCGTGTTGATGGGGATAGCGGTATCGCTATTGTTATTTCTGATACGGGGATCGGGATACCAAAAGATGATATCGCGCGGGTTATCAAACCTTTTGAACAGTGTGAATCCAGCTATACAAAAACCATTGAGGGCACAGGATTGGGATTGTCTCTTGCCAGGTCGCTTATGCATCTGCACGGCGGTGAGCTCTCAATTGAAAGTGAACTCGGGCATGGGACTTCCGTTGTCTTGACCTTCCCGGTTGATCGTGTGGTCACAAAAGAAACGGCTCTTGACGGATTAGAGTCTAAGACCTCCGTAAGAAAGCTAACGGCTTAAAGTGATTTCAGTGTCATTAGAGAAAGAAAAGGCTGAGTGCTCACCGCTCAGCCCCTCGTATAGCGAAGAAAAAGGCTGAGTGCCCACCGCTCAGCCCCTCGTATAGCGAAGAAAAAGGCTGAGTGCCCACCGCTCAGCCCCTCGTATGGCGAAGAAAAAGGCTGAGTGCCCACCACTCAGCCTTGAAGGTTAATGAACTTTACAGACTATCAGTTTACAACTCGATAGTCTTCTTCAGGGAAAAACATGTAGTCTTGATCTTCACCAACTGCATTGTGGCAATCAGCACAGAACTTCACTTTCTTGGAGTTATGGCCATTTGTTTCGCCAAAAATCTTGCCGCTTGGGGTTACAAGCGTATATTTCCAGTCACCGTTTTCAGGCGCAAAACCAGCTTCCATTTTTTCCATTAAGAAGAGAGGGCCGGGTTTTACGCCTTTCTTTCCAACCTTAAAGCTGTCCTTGGCGACAATGGCACCTACAGGCAGTGTGCCGATATCTTCGTATTTTCCATAGGCTTTTGCCAGATCGTTTGCGTAGTTGTGAACCAACCGCCCGCCATGTGTACTGGACTTGTGAGGAGCTTTTGTAAAACGGTCCCAGTTGAAGTATTCAGTGGAAGCAGGGTGGCCTGATTTTGCGTATCCAGCTCTCATCTTTGGCGAGAGAGACTCGTAGTGTTCCGCCGCTTTCTCAGGGGTGATGTCTTCGGCATTCACTGTTGCGGGTACCATAAATAGTGTTGGTACAAACAGGGTTGAGAGAAGAAAGCTTTTAATCGATGAACTGAACGTGATCTTCATTAGGGTATCTCCAATTATCCTGACGGACACCGCATTATTGCCTTATCAGCGTTTCGGTGTTTTTTTGTTCTCCTTTCTAGATAACATTCCCGCTGAAAAGTGGGAGTAAAGCCTCTTCACGATCAAGTGAGATCAAGTGCTTGAATAAAGGCGGTTCCATAAGAAAAGGGCCGCATAAAATGCGACCCTAATCAGATTTACACAGAACGTTTTAGGTATCTGGACTATTCCGCTGCAACAGCAAGAGGCTCAATTTTTGCTGCACTGTACTTGAATTCCGGAATTTTTCCGAAGGGATCAAGCTGCGGGTTTGTCAGCATGTTCGCGGCCGCTTCAGAGAAGCAGAATGGCATGAATATCATGCCTTCCGGAACTTCACGATCCTGACGGACCTTCAGGCTAACAGTACCGCGCCTTGTTGAAACGGATACCCAGTCACCAGCTTCCAAGCCCAGTTTTTTCATATCCAGACGGTTAATGAAAACAACGGCTTCTGGTTCCAGATTGTCCAGAACTTCCGAGCGGCGTGTCATGGCACCTGTATGCCAATGCTCCAGAAGGCGTCCGGTGGTCAGAACAAGCGGGAATTCCTTGTCCGGAAGCTCAGCAGGATCAATAAGAGCTGTGGACACAAGTTTACCGCGCCCTGAAGTCGTCGGGAAACCTTGAGCAAAGAGGATTTCTGTGCCGGGACCATCTTCGCTTGAACAAGGATAAGTGACCACATTTTCGCGGGACAGTCTTTCCCACGTGATGTTGTTCAGTGATGGCATAACCTGTGCCATTTCATTGAAAACATCCCGGGGGTGTGTGTAGCTCCAATCAAGTCCCATGCGCTTGGCAATTTCTTGAATCAGTTCCCAGTCCTGCCGTGCATCACCTGGCGGTGATACGGCCGCGCGCCCCATCTGTACCTGACGGTTGGTATTGGTAAAGGTACCATCTTTTTCCGCATGAGCAGAAGACGGCAAGATGACATCAGCATGCCACGCTGTTTCTGTCATGAAGATATCTTGAACCACCAGATGATCCAGCTTTGACAGAGCTTCACGTGCATGTTGCTGGTCAGGGTCAGACATCGCAGGGTTTTCACCCTGTATGAACATACCGGTGATACTGCCATCATGGATAGCGTCCATGATTTCAACAACTGTCAGGCCTTTTTTCTTGTCGAGTTCCATGCCCCAGAAATCTTCCATGCGGCTCCGAATTTCTTCGTTTTCGACCGATTGGTAATCCGGGTAGAGCATTGGGATAAGGCCAGCGTCTGATGCGCCCTGTACATTGTTCTGACCACGCAGAGGGTGAAGACCTGTGCCTGGGCGGCCAATTTGGCCTGTGATCAATGACATGGCAATCAGGCTACGCACGTTGTCGGTACCGTGTGTATGCTGGGACACACCCATTCCCCACAGGATCAGGGATGCTTCGGAAGTCGCATAAAGACGGGCTGTTTCACGCAGGGTTTGCGCATCAATGCCACAGATTTCGGCCATATCTTCAGGCGCAAAATCCTTGATATTCTCTTTGAGTTCTTCAAAGCCTTCGGTATTGGCCTGAACGTACTGAAGATCATAGAGTTTTTCTTCGATGATTGTGTAAATCATCGCATTGAGCATGGCGACATCGCGACCTGGTTTGAACTGCAGGTGATTATCAGCATAGCGCACAAGGTTTTGGCCGCGCGGATCCATGACAATCAGGTGTTTGTTTGGATCTTTTGCCGCCTGTTTGATGTAGGTTGCTGCAACCGGATGGTTCCAGCCGGGGCGACAGCCAATGATGATGATGCATTCAGCATCAGCAACTGACGTGAATGGCGCGGATACAGCACCGGAACCTACACCTTCCATTAGGGCTGCAACGGATGAGGCATGGCAAAGACGTGTGCAGTGATCAACATTGTTACTGCCAAAACCTGTTCTGACCAGTTTTTGGAACAGATAGGCTTCTTCGTTCGAGCCCTTTGCAGAGCCAAAACCGGCAAGAGCTTTGGGGCCTTTTTCATCGCGTATTTTGTTGAGGCCGGATGCAGCACGTTCAAGGGCTTCTTCCCATGTCGCTTCGCGGAAGTAAGCAGAGAAATCGTTGTCAGGGACGCCAATATCCCAGCCACGCGGGGCATCATCGCGGCGGATAAGCGGTTTTTTCAGGCGGTTTGGATTGTGGATATAGTCAAATCCAAAGCGACCTTTCACACAAAGACGTTTTTCATTGGCAGGACCTTCTGCACCGTCAATCTTGATGATTTTATCATCTTTGACATGGACTTCGGTCTGGCAACCAACACCGCAGAACGGACAAACCGAGTTTACGATTTCATCGGCGTAATCTTCTCTGACACCGGCGTCATTAAGAAGAGAGCTTTCCATGAGCGCGCCTGTTGGGCAGGCCTGAACACATTCGCCACAGGCAACACAGGTACTGTCACCCATGTCAGCATTAAAATCGAACACGACGCTTGATTTTGACCCGCGGAACGCCATGCCAATAACGTCGTTGACCTGTACTTCGCGGCAAGCCCGGACACAGAGATTACAGTTAATACAAGCATCCAGGTTTACGGCGATTGCCGTATGGCTGAGATCGGCAACAGGACGTTCGTGTGCGGGGAAGCGGCTGGATGTGACGCCGATATCTGATGCCCAGTTCCAGAATTTTGAATCTGGCTCGTGTGCTTCTTCACGGGCTGGTTGGTCAGCCACAAGCAATTCAAACACCATTTCCCGTGCTTTTTTCGCGCGTTCAGTGGCTGTGTTAACAACCATGCCTTCGGCTGGTTGACGTATGCAGGATGCGGCTAGCGTTCGCTCGCCTTCAATTTCAACCATGCAGGCACGGCAATTGCCATCGGCTCTGTAGCCGGGTTCAGGCTGGTAGCACAGATGAGGAATCTCTGTGCCGAGACGATCAGCAACCTGCCAGATAGATTCACCGGGCTGTGCTGTGACTTCATTTCCGTTAAGTGTAAAGCTGACCGGTTTTGTGTTTGCAGTAACAGACATTACAGTTCCTCCGGGAAATGTTTCATCACTGTGAGTAAAGGATTAGGCGCCGCCTGACCCAAACCGCATATCGAGGCATCCATCATCACTGTGGACAGCTCTTTGAGAAGGTCTTGGTCCCATGTGTCCTGTTCCATAAGGCTAACAGCTTTTTCCGTTCCTGTACGACACGGTGTACACTGACCACAGCTTTCGTCTTCGAAGAAGCGCATCAGGTTCATGGCAACATCGCGCATATTATCCTGATCGGAAAGAACGATGACCGCAGCAGAACCGATAAAACAGCCATGCTCGTGCAATGTGTCGAAATCCAGTGGTACATCGCCAAGGCTTGCAGGCAGAATACCACCAGAAGCACCGCCCGGCAGATAAGCCTTGAATTCATGTCCATCGGCCATGCCATCGCAGTATTCAGCGATAAGCTCTTTGATTGTAATGCCAGCCGGTGCAAATTTGACACCTGGATTTTTTACACGTCCGGAAACAGAGAAAGACCGCAAGCCTTTGCGACCGTTCCGGCCATGGCTTGTGAACCACTCTGGGCCTTTTTCGATAAGATCACGTACCCAGTAGACTGTTTCTACATTGTTTGTAAGTGTTGGTAGACCGAACAAGCCAACCTGTGAGGGGAAAGGCGGTTTATGACGTGGATAGCCTTTTTTTCCTTCGATAGATTCAATCATGGCTGACTCTTCACCGCAGATATATGCACCTGCGCCACGGCGAAGATCAATTTTAATGCCGTTGTTGAGACCCTCGGCGTAAACACGCTCAACTTCTTTTTTTAGAAGCTTGATAACAGCGGGGTATTCATCACGAATATAGATGTAGCTTGCTTCTACTTCGCCGACCCAGGCACCAATCAGCATACCTTCGAGGAAGCGATGCGGATCCGTTTCCAGATAGTGACGATCCTTGAATGTACCGGGCTCCCCTTCATCGCCATTGATGGCCATTAATCGAGGCTTTGGCTGTTGACGAATGATGCTCCATTTCAGACCAGTCGGGAAACCAGCGCCGCCAAGTCCTCTTAACCCTGTGTTTTTGAGTAGCTCGACGATTTCGTCGCGATCATATTTGCCTTCGTAACATTCGCGTAGCACTTTGTAGCCGCCATCAGCGACATAGGCATCGTAGTCTCTGTAATCCACAGCTGCGGGATGAATGTCTTTGTTCTCTGTCGCTGCGGTGATGTTCTCTACTGTTGCCCTGTCAACATGATTGTGGCCGACTTCTGCAACTGGTGCACAGTCGCAGCGTCCCATACAAGGGGCAGGGACAACACGAACGTTTTTGGCAACTGAAGCGGGAAGGTTCTCTAGCAGATCTTTTGCGCCAGCCATTTCACAGCTCAGGCTTTCGCATACGCGGACGGTTATTTCTGCCGGGGCCTCTTCGCCGTCAAGTACGATATCAAAGTGTGCGTAAAAGGATGCAACTTCGTAAACTTCGGCCATGGGAAGCTTCATTTCATCAGCCAAGGCCTGCAAGTGACCGGCTGATAGACTGCCGTACTTGTCCTGAATAAGATGCAAGTGTTCGATCAGAAGATCTCTTTGGCGCGATTTATTACCAAGAAGAGCAACGATTTCTTCGTGAGCCTCTGTTTCAAGCTGGCGACCTTTGGCAAATACAGGTGGCTTGCGACGACCGGATCCAGGGTGGATTTGGCGTTTAACTGGCGGACTGTCCTTCTTAGAAGGGGCATCCAAGACGCTGCTATCTGACATTATTCATGCTTCTCCACGACAATCTGCCCTTATGAGGGGCATGTTGTTCCGGTTTTTCCCGGTCACTTTTGCTTTTAGGGTAACGTTTACTTGGTAACGATGTCTTGTAGCCTATGATCGCACTACGATTCTGTCGTATTCCCGAAGCTTTCTGTTACATTTTACAGCTCTTTACCAAGGAAGGGTAGTCAGCGGACATTCGCAAAGTCCTATGCTTTAATAGGGTATTCTTATCAACGAATGGTCTTGGCTGAGTATTCGTTAATGGTTAATCGTAATCGAGACTATCAGCTTTATTAATTTTGTTTATCTATGGTTAACTGCCTGCGGTTATTTTATATGCAACAAATAGGATCTTTCGGGATCGTCAAGTCGTTAGTTGAATCGATAAAAGAGATTTTTGTAAACAAATGAATAGTCAAATTGATTTCCGTGTCCTGGAGCTACTTTCCTCGCGTCTGTGTCACGATCTTGTTGGTCCTGTTGGGGCTGTTAACAATGGTCTTGAGTTAATGGCAGATGATTCCTTTGGTATGGCTGATGACGCCCTGAAGTTGGCATCCGCTTCTGCTTCTCAAGCGGCGGCGACCTTACAGTTTTATAGGTTGGCCTATGGACTTGCGGGTAGCCGAATGGGAAGTGACTATGCGACATTAAACCAATTGGCAGTTAACTATCTGGCTCATACCAAAGTTAACTTTAAGTGGCCGGATCTGTCAGCGCCAGAAGGTTTGCCGGATAATGGAGGCAAGGTTTTGCTCAACCTTATTGCGCTTGGTGTCGAAATGTTACCAAGAGGAGGTGACATAACTGCGCTGAGTGGGAATGCGGATACTGGAACCTTTGTTGCGGTAACGGTGACAGGGGAGTCAGTTTCGATTCGAGAAGAGGTGAAAGAAGCTTTGACGGATGAAATTGATACTGAAGAGCTTACACCGCGCAATGTCCATGCATATTTCACCCGTTTTCTGGCGCGACAAAGTGGCACAGATTTGTTGATCAATAGTTCTGTCGAGGGACATGTTCAGCTTATCGTATCATTCTAAAAAGCGCTTCAAGTTGGCTTGATTGCACTAGAAAACACCATAATTAAGCTAACGAGAGGTTAGTTTTAGTTTTTGGAAAGCAGCTTCCTGAGAGGGGAGCTGCTTTTTCTATAGGTAATTTAAATTAGATAATGCGAATTATTCGCAAAATTTTATTGATAAATTGAGAATGATTTGCAATATTCCTAGAGGTTTCACAGAGAGATTTTTCTCTCAATTAGTCCTCATGTCGGCCATACAAATATGGCACGATAAAAATAGGAGACAGTCACAATGAAGGCTGCTTGGTTAGCTACAACTGCAATGCTTACTGCTGCTGCGATTGGTAGCACAGCATCTTATGCTGAAGATGTCGTCAATGTTTATACATCCCGTCATTATCAAACAGATGAAGCACTATATGATAACTTTACCAAAGAAACAGGAATCAAGGTCAACCTGATCGAGGGTAAAGGTGCTGCGCTTATTGAGCGTATTAAAAGCGAAGGTGCAAACAGCCCGGCGGATGTTCTGATTACTGTTGATGCTGGTAACCTGTGGCGTGCTGAACAGAAAGATGTTTTCCAATCTGTTTCTTCAGAAAAATTAGATGCAAATATCCCAGAAAATCTACGCCATCCAGATCAGAAATGGTATGGTTTATCGACACGTGCCCGGATGATTTTCTTTGATAAAGCTAAAATCAAAGATGGTGAAATCACGAGCTACGAAGACCTGGCAGATCCAAAGTGGAAGGGTAAAGTTTGTATTCGCAAAAGCTCTAACATTTACAACCAATCTTTACTGGCTTCTATCATAGAAGCAAAGGGTGAAGAGGCCGCTGAAAAATGGGCATCTGATGTTGTTGCCAACTTTGCACGCCAACCAGTCAAAGGCGATACAAACCAGCTGCGTGGTATTGGTTCCGGCGAATGTGAGATTGCGGTTGCCAATTCCTATTACTTCGTTCGTTTGCTAACTAAACCAAGTGATAAAGACAAAGGTCTTGCAGATAAACTTGGTTATGTATTCCCAAACCAGTCTGATCGAGGCACACATGTGAATATTTCTGGTGCTGGTGTTGTGAAGTCTGCTCCGAACAAAGAAGCTGCAGTAAAGTTTCTTGAGTATTTGACAAGCGAACAGGCACAAAGTTACTTCGCTGATGGTAACAACGAATTCCCAGTGGTTTCTGGGGTTGCTCCAAATTCAGCTGTAAAAGGCCTGGGTGACTTCAAAGTCGATACAGTTAATGTTTCAGTCTATGGTAAAAACCAAGTCACTGCTCAGAAGATTTTTGACCGGGTTGGTTGGAAATAAAGCTTGAACCACTGAGTTCTGAATATTTAAAAGCCCTGCAACATGTAATAGTTGCAGGGCTTTTTGTTTACATGGATCAAATCTGGAAAAATTGACCGAGTGACTTTATTCTCTAACCAAGCAATTCCGGATTTTAATAGTTCACAACTCTTGCGCTGAAGAACCAGCACGGCTTTTTGATATGGCGCGAGTCAACATGATTAAGGGTAATATACCTACCAGGACAATTGTCAGCGATGCCGTAGAGGATTCAGAAAGACGTTCATCTGATGCAAGGTTATAGGCTTGAGTTGCCAGTGTATCAAAATTGAATGGGCGCATCACAAGAGTTGCGGGTAATTCTTTCATCACATCCACAAAAACGACTAACCCTGCTGTCATTATACTACCCCTCATAATGGGTATGTGAACGTGTTTCAGTGTTCTTAAAGGGCCATGCCCAAGCGTACGTGATGCGTCTTCCATACTGGGGCGTATTTTCCCTAGTCCCGTCTCTACGGCGTTAAGAGAAACGGCAAGAAAGCGGACGAGATAGGCAAATACGAGGGCAGTGATTGATCCTGTTAGTAAAAGCCCTGTCGAAATGTCAAAGGTTTCGCGCATCCAGGCATCAACTGTGTTATCGAGGGTTGCGAGTGGAAAGAGTGTTCCGATCGCCACAACAGTTCCAGGAACAGCATAGCCCATTGAGGCAATGCGGGTTGCTGTTTTTGACAGAATATTTGGCTGCAATCGATTGGTGTAGGCCAAAAAAATTGCAATTAATACAGCAATGGCGGCCGTGATGAATGATATGGTAAAGCTATTGAATGCAAGTTTTACAAACTTGGGACCAAATTGCTGATCACCAAGTGTGATGGACATATCGAGCAATAGTATCCCTGGTAGAATGAATCCCAGAAATAGTGGCGTTATACAGGCCAAGGTCGCAAAAAATTTACGAAGACCCTTTAACTGATATCCTGGCAGGTTCTGATAGCGATTTGTTGAATGATGATAGCGCGCATTGCCCCGGCTGATTTTTTCTAAAATGAACACGATTAGAATGAAAACCAGCAGATAGGTGGACAATTGGCGTGCCGCAGGTAAATCCCCCATATTGGTCCAGGCGTTCATTATGCCAGTTGTAAAGGTTTGAACCCCAAAGAAAGAAACTGTTCCAAAATCTGCGAGAGTTTCCATCAAAGCGAGGGATGTGCCAGCGATAATGGCTGGTCGAGCGAGGGGTAGGGCAACGCGAAAAAAGCTGGCCCAGGGACCACATCCAAGTGTACGGCTGACTTCCAGTGCACAAATGGATTGCTCCAGAAAAGCCGCACGGGAAAGCATATAGACATAAGGGTATAGCACGAGTGACAACATAATAATTGCGCCGGGTAATGACCTTATCTCCGGGAACCAATATTCACGATATTGGACATCGAAAATATCACGGATCATGCCCTGAAGCGGGCCACTGACTTGCAAGAAATCTGTGTAGGTGTAGGCCATAACATAAGCGGGAACCGCCAAGGGTAATATCAATGCCCATTCAAAAATTTTATGACCGGGAAAACGACACATGGTCACAAGCCATGCTGTACCCGTTCCAATTACAGATACGAAGACGGCAACGCCGATGGCAAGTAAGAGTGTATTGACGAGATAATCAGTTAGAACTGTTTCAACGAGATGATTCCAAATCTCGCTGTCTGTGGTTAAGGCTGATCCGATCACGTTAAAAATAGGCAGGGTGAATACTGCTGCGATAAACAGGGACAACCATGTCATAAAACGAAATTTATTCTTAAAGCGCAGGGATGAAGCTTTCGATTCAGCTGCTATCGGGTTTGGAGCCATAATCTCGAATCCGTCAAACTTATCATTGTCGTAAAATTTTTCCGACTCCCATCTGCTAGCATGGCAAAGGCCCTGCGACTAGGGTTTATCAAGGATTTGTTATAATTAAATGAGGCCTTTAAGCCAAAAAAAATGCTAAAATAGGGCTCTTTCCAATTAAAGTTAATAAAGGATGGGGGTTGGGTAAGAGGTTATTAATCTTCCTTTGCCAAGCTTGTCACTGAATTAATAGCGGATTGCACGTTTGATGCGTCCGATTTGGTTGATCAGAGATGGAATGGAAGCGCGGTTATGGATGATCTTTTGAGTGAGTTTCTGACTGAGACAAACGAAGGTCTCACGACACTCGATATGGAACTTGTCAAACTCGAACAGAACCCAAACGACGCAGAGCTGCTGAGTAGCATTTTTAGGTTAATGCATACAATCAAGGGTACCTGTGGATTTCTAGGCTTACCCAGGCTTGAATCTGTCGCTCATGCGGGTGAAAATATCATGGGTAAATTCAGAGACGGAGAGCTCTCTGTTTCTGCAAATGGTGTCTCCCTTATTCTTGAGTGTTTGGACCAAATTCGTGAGATATTGGCAACCTTGGAAGCCACAGAGCAAGAACCTGAGGGTGATGATTCTGATCTGATCAGCCGATTAAATGCTCATGCTGAAGGCGGTGATGCTGGCGAAGTGGCTCCTGCTCCGGCAGAAGCTGCACCAGCTGCACCGGTAGAGGCTGTCGCAGATGATGATATCGACGACGAAGAAGATGAGCTTGAGCGTGCTTTCCGAGAAGCGCTTGGCCCAGAAGAACTTGCTGCACAAGCAGCTGCAGAGGCTGCCGCAACATCGGATATACCACCCGCTGCTGAAGTCGTTGAGCTAAATGCAGAGGCAACGCCTCCTGCTGCTGCGCCTGCACCAGCACCAGCTCCGAAACCTGCAGCCAAGAAGCCAGCACCACCACCTGCCGCGCCAGCTGGTGATGGTGGATCTTCGGTTGCTAATCAGTCTATTCGTGTCAGTGTGGAAGTTCTTGAAAACTTGATGACAATGGTTTCAGAACTGGTTTTGACACGAAATCAGACACTGCAAATTTTGCGGGCTCACAAGGAAAGTGATTTTGCAACACCGCTGCAACGTTTGAACCATGTGGTATCTGACCTGCAAGAAGGTGTTATGAAAACCCGTATGCAACCAATTGGGAATGCATGGGCTAAGTTACCTCGTATTATTCGCGATCTTTCGCATGAACTGGATAAGAAAATTGATCTGGTGATGAAGGGCGCGGAAACAGAACTTGATCGACAAGTTCTAGAGCTAATTAAAGATCCGCTGACACATATGGTTCGAAACTCTGCGGATCATGGTCTGGAAATGCCAAATGATCGAGTTGCCGCTGGTAAGCCAGAAACAGGGCAAGTCATTTTGAACGCTTTCCATGAAGGCGGACATATTATCATTCAGATTTCTGATGATGGTAAGGGGCTCAATACAGATCGTATTAAAGAGAAATGTATTGAAAATGGTCTAGCGTCCGAAGCTGAACTGGACGGTATGAATGATCAACAGATCCAACAATTCATCTTCAAACCGGGCTTCTCGACGGCTGCCGAAGTTACGGCGGTATCTGGTCGTGGTGTGGGCATGGATGTTGTGCGTACCAATATTGAAAAAATTGGTGGTACAATTGAGTTGAGCTCAACGGAAGGTAAGGGAACAATCTTTACCATTAAAATTCCGCTGACACTTGCAATTGTTTCGGCTTTGATTGTTGAATGTTGTAAAGAACGTTTTGCTATCCCACAGCTGTCTGTTGTGGAGCTGGTAAGGACATCTGCGCACTCCGAACACACAATTGAACACATCAATGAAACGCCTGTCTTACGATTGAGAAATCGTCTTTTACCGTTGGTTACGTTGCGTGACCTGCTCAAGCTAACTGATGATGATGAGCCTGAGGGTGACGAAAAAGAGATTAGAGAAGACAATTTTATTGTTGTTTCTCAGGTTGGTACCTACACCTTTGGCATCATTGTTGATCGTGTCTTTGATACCGAGGAAATCGTGGTTAAACCCGTCGCACCAATTCTGCGCGATATTCAACTCTTCTCTGGAAATACCATTCTTGGGGATGGTGCGGTTGTCATGATCCTTGATCCAAATGGTATTGCAGCTGCGACAGGTGAGATTGCCGTTGCAGATGCAGATTTGGGGGCGCACGAAGATCGTCATCTCACAGGGAATGACGAAAAAGTTGCAATGCTCGTTTTCCGTGCTGGAGACGATGCGCCGAAAGCTGTGCCGCTGGCATTGATTGCTCGACTTGAAGAGATTGATTTATCAAAAGTTGAAAGCTCTGGTGGTCAACATGTCGTTCAATATCGGGGGCAGCTAATGCCGCTTATCCCGATGCAAGCGGATATGGAGCTTGCAAAAGAGGGACGTCAACCAGTTCTTGTGTTCTCTGACAGGGAACGATCAATGGGTCTCGTTGTTGATGAAATCATCGACATTGTAGAAGATCGAATGAATGTTGAATTGAGTGCGGAAAAAGAAGGCTACATCGGTAGTGCGATCATTGCTGAAAAAGCAACTGATGTTGTTGATGCGGGATACTTCCTGACACAGGCCTATCCTGATTGGTTTGGATCCGAGGCCGGTAAAGAGAACTTTGAAAGTGATCGGTCAAAGATCCTGCTGGTCGATGACAGCCCGTTTTTCCGTAACTTGTTGATGCCAATGTTATCAGTCGCCGGATATGATGTTAAAGCGGTTGAATCAGCTGGTGAAGCACTGTCCTTGTGTGAGGATGGCGAAGTTTTTGATGTCATTGTTTCTGACATTGAAATGCCAGGAATGAACGGTTTCGAATTTGCGGAAGCCGTACGAGAGGATCATCGTTGGGCAAAAACGCCGATGGTTGCACTATCCGCTTTTGCATCGCCAGCAGATCTAATGCGTGGCCGGGCCGCGGGCTTCAAAGATTATGTTTCTAAAACTGATCGAGAAGCTTTGCTGTTAACCCTACAGGATACGATTGCAGAACTTAAAGGCGCTGCGTGAGATTAAACGATAGAAAGAGTGAAACTGTGAGTGATACTTATTTGGAAAACGAAGATTTTGTTACTTTCTATATCGCTGGCCAGCTTTTTGGTGTTCCGGTTTTGAGTGTACAGGATATTATTAATCCACAGCGTATTACACCTATTCCTTTGGCGCCGCCAGAGATTGCGGGATCTTTGAATTTACGTGGTCGTATCGTTACCGCAATTGATGTACGAAAGCGGTTGGGTCTTCCTGCGCGTGAAGAAAAAGAGTCCATGAGTATCGTTGTTGAAAATGGTAATGATCTTTATAGCTTGATGGTGGACAGCGTCGGCGAAGTTCTTGGCGTTGATGAGAGTTCTTTTGAGCGTAATCCACCAACGCTTGATCAACGATTCAGAGATTATTCTCAGGGGATTTATCGACTGGATGGCAAGCTTCTTGTTATTCTGGATGTGAACAGGTTCCTTGATTATGGCCGAAATGCGGATGCAGCATAAACGGTATTCTAGTTCAGAAGAGTTCAGTAAGTTGTGTATTCAAAAACAAGTTGGAGCAAAAATATGAAGACCTGTCTGGTTGTCGATGACTCCAAGGTCGTGCGGATGGTTGCGCGAAAAATTCTTGAGGGATTAAATTTTAATATCGAGGAAGCTGAAGATGGGCAGAAAGCTTTGGATGCGTGTAATGCATCTATGCCAGATGCTGTTTTACTCGATTGGAACATGCCGGTTAAAGACGGGTTGGAATTTCTTAAAGATCTAAGAGCTCTTCCCAATGTTGAACAGCCAATTGTTGTTTTCTGTACGACAGAAAATGATATGCAACACATTCAACAGGCAATCGCTGCAGGGGCCAATGAGTATATTATGAAGCCTTTTGATAGCGATATTATTGAGTCTAAATTTATACAGGTGGGCCTTATTTGATGCCCTTGTCGATGAATACATCCTCTACTCAAAATAGTGGTAAATCCGAAAATGCCTATCGGATTATGGTAGTCGATGATTCTGCGGTTATTCGTGGGCTTCTTACCAGAATTCTAGAAAGTGATCCGCATGTTTGTGTCGTTGAATCTGTTTCCAATGGCGAGATAGCGGTAAAGCGTTTGGAAAATCACAATATTGATGTGGTTGTTCTTGATATTGAGATGCCCGTCATGGATGGATTGACGGCGTTACCAAAGCTTCTTCAGGTGAAACCTGATGTACAGATTATTATGGCATCGACCCTAACACGGAAAAATGCCGAGATCAGTCTGAAAGCGATGCGTCTGGGGGCTGCGGATTATATTCCAAAGCCAACTAGTTCCGGTGAATTGACGAAGGCAAGTGACTTTAAATATGAGCTTGTTGAAAAAGTAAAAGCACTGGGACAGGTTGCAAGAACGGGACAAAAAGCACCCTTACCTTCTGCTACGAAGGGTGAACAGGCGACCACATCGGGATCAGCTGTAAAGCCAAAAACAGAAGCTGCGGTATCATCGAGTTTATATCCGAGCAAGTCGATAACGCTTCGGAAGGATACAATAACGAAGCCTGATATTCTTGCGATTGGTAGTTCTACCGGGGGACCTCAGGCATTGTTTGATGTGCTTGGAAATCTGGGAACGATTACACAGCCTGTGGTTATAACGCAGCACATGCCAGCCACGTTCACTGCTTTGTTGGCAGAACACATTGCCAGAGTATCAAGTATGCCAAGTAAAGAAGGTGAAGATGGAGAAGTTCTAAAAGGTGGACATATCTATCTTGCGCCAGGCGGTTATCATATGGTTTTTGAAAAACAAGGGGTGAATACTGTAATTCGCTTAAATCAAGAACCACCCGAAAATTTCTGTCGGCCTGCGGTTGATCCAATGCTGAGAAGTTTATCAAAGATTTATGGCTCTCGTCTTTTGGTTTTAATCCTAACCGGGATGGGAAGTGATGGTTTACGAGGTTCAGAAGTAGTAACGGCTGCCGGTGGTTCCGTTATTGCTCAGGACGAACAAACAAGTGTGGTGTGGGGGATGCCAGGGGCGGTAGCAACTGCAGGGCTTTGTTCCGCGGTTCTTCCAATCAAGGAGATGGCGTCCAATGTACGACAACTTGTTATGAGGTCGGCGGCATGAACGTGAGTGATTTTGATTTTATTTCGCAGTTTTTAAAGAAACGTTCCGGTTTGGTCCTGAGCCAGGATAAAGCCTATCTGTTGGAAAGTCGCTTGAACCCTGTTGCTCGTAAATGGAGCCTAAGTGGTTTTGACGAGCTGGTTCAAAAGGTTCGTGCGACAAATGACGAACGTATTCTTAATGACATTACGGAAGCAATGACGACGAATGAGTCGTTTTTCTTTCGTGATCAAAAACCCTTTGACCAGTTTAAAGATCTTGTGCTTCCACATATGCTGGAAAAAAGAGCATCCAGCAAAACCATCAGAATTTGGTCTGCGGCCTGTTCTAGTGGGCAAGAGCCTTATACTCTGGCTATGTTGTTAAAAGAAGCAGGCCCTGCTCTTGCTGGATGGAAGATAGAAATTATTGCGACGGATTTGTCCAATGAAATTCTAAATAAAGCAAAAGAAGGTGTTTACACCCAGTTCGAAGTACAAAGAGGGTTGCCTATCAATCTTCTTGTAAAGTACTTCCAGCAAAATGGGGATCGTTGGCAGATCGACAGTTCAATCCGAAACATGGTGACATTCAAGCCCTTTAACCTGCTTGAAAGTCCGGCAATGCTCGGGAAGTTTGATATCGTCTTTTGCCGTAACGTGCTTATCTATTTTGATCAGCCTACAAAATCTGCTGTATTGAAAAATATTGCGAAGCAGATGCCAGATGATGGCTTCTTATACTTGGGTGGTGCCGAAACCGTTCTCGGTATTTCTGATGAATTCCAACTTATACCAGGGAAAAGAGGAATATATGGCCTGGTTCGCAATGGTGAGCTTGTGAATAAGGCTGCTGTTTAAGCTCGTTAAACAAAACTAGACACAATATAAAAGGCCTCTGAATTAAATCTCAGAGGCCTTTTATATTGTGTCTTTTTCTCGTTCTACTTAGTGAAAAGATTATCCAAACGAGGAAATGTTCACTTCCCTTGGTTATGATCCAATTAAGCTGAAGCAAGTTGTGCGGTATCGGCACTGCCTTCTACAGGATCGCGGAGAACATACCCGCGCCCCCAAACCGTTTCGATGTAGTTTTCACCGCCTGTTGCATTGGATAGTTTTTTACGTAGTTTGCAGACAAAAACGTCAATGATTTTCAACTCTGGCTCATCCATACCGCCGTAGAGATGGTTGAGGAACATTTCTTTTGTAAGTGTTGTGCCTTTACGTAAAGAAAGGAGTTCCAAAATACCGTATTCTTTGCCAGTAAGGTGAAGGAGCTTGTTCTCAACTTCTACTGTTCTTGTATCCAGATTTACCTTGAGCTTACCTGTGTTAATAACCGAGGCTGCGTGTCCTTTTGAGCGGCGTACGATTGCTTGTATTCGGGCAATCAGTTCTCGTTTATCAAATGGCTTCGTCAGATAGTCATCTGCGCCAAATCCAAGGCCTTTGATCTTGTCGTCAAGACCGTTCAGACCAGATAGGATTAGGATAGGGGTTTCTACTCTGGAAGCACGGAGACGTCGAATGACTTCGTAGCCATCCATGTCTGGCAACATCAGATCCAGTATAATAATATCGTAATCGTAAATTTTCCCGATTTCCAACCCGTCTTCACCCATGTCTGTTGTGTCGCAGACATAGCCTTCTGACTTGAGCATCATTTCGATACCTTGGGCTGTTGGGGCATCATCTTCTACTAACAAGACTCGCATGTTTAAATTCCGGTTGTTAATGTTCGTTAAACCAATATGAATGTTGTTAACCATTTTCGGTAACGAATATTAACAAAATCTTACCAAGGATCTCAAAAAGTTAAAAAATACCTGGGAATTTAGAATAAATTTTACACAATATGGCTATTTTTCCGCCAAAATTGATTTTTTGGAAAGAATTTCTGGTTAAGCTGCTATTAAAACAAATGTGTAAAAATAGTGTCGATTTATAAAATTCGGCTTCGGTTATTCAGAAAAGGATACCCGGTTGCTGGATAATTAATGTTTGTTACAGGGTATAGAATTCGGAATGCCTCTCAAAAGTTTAGCCAGAGAGATATCAGACCTCTCGGATTATCAGGTATATGGACGCGTTTCCGGGGTTCTGGGAATGCTGGTAGAGCTATCAGGTCTTGATCGTCTGTTAGTGATTGGTTCGCGTTGTATCTTAATTGCAAAAGACGAAAGGCGCGTTCCCTGTGAAGTCATTGGCTTCCGTCAGGGGCATGCCCTTCTATTACCTTTCGGTTCACTTGATGGTATTGGCTTGGGATGTAAAGCAATTCTAGCCTCTAGCGAGCCTTCTATCCATCCGTCCGAAGCCTGGCTTGGGCGCGTTGTTAATGCTTTGGGCGAGCCAATTGACGGCAAAGGCCCGCTGCCAATGGGGCCTGATCCCTATAAAGTTAGAAGTTCGCCCCCTCCGGCCCATGGCCGCCAACGTGTTGGCGGTAAAATTGATCTGGGTGTTCGGGCCATTAATACTTTTCTTTCCTGTTGCCAGGGGCAGCGGATGGGGATCTTCGCCGGGTCAGGTGTCGGAAAGTCTGTATTGTTGTCTATGCTGGCCCGTTATACGTCTTTGGATGTTAACGTGATTGGCTTGATTGGTGAGCGTGGAAGAGAAGTTCAGGAATGGCTCGAAGACGATCTGGGACCAGAAGGTCTTGCCCGTTCTGTTGTTGTGGTCGCGACTTCGGACGAACCGCCATTGATGCGGCGTCAAGCAGCTTATATGACAATGGCGCTATCGGAATACTTTAGGGACAATGGCCGGGATGTTTTGTGTCTGATGGACTCAGTGACTCGTTTTGCCATGTCCATGCGCGAAATTGGTCTTTCTGCCGGGGAACCCCCTGCAAGTAAAGGTTATACTCCCTCTGTCTTTGCTGAACTACCTCAATTGCTAGAGCGTGCCGGGCCGGGAGTAAAATCAAAAGGCTCTATTACCGGGCTCTTTACCGTTCTGGTTGAAGGTGATGATCATAACGAGCCAATTGCGGATGCTGTTCGGGGTATTCTGGATGGCCACATCATTCTTGATCGGGCGATTGCAGAACGAAACAGGTTCCCGGCCATTAATTTGCTCAGGAGTGTTTCGCGTACAATGCCCGGGTGTAATTCTGACGCAGAGAATGAGCTGGTAACACGGGGACGGCAACTGCTTTCAACCTATGACAATATGGCAGAACTTATTCGCATTGGTGCCTATACCGAAGGGTCAGACCCTGTGATCGACGAAGCTATTGCTCATAATGGCGCATTGGAAGCTTTTTTGACCCAAGGGAAATACGAAGAAAGTAATCTGGAAGCCGGATATGAACAGCTTGCTGCTGCGGTCGGACTTCCCTGGGGACAAGGAGGGGATCCGGCTGTCGAGTTTAATCCGGAAACGGATCTATCTGGACAAATGCCTGGGACAGAACCACAGAATATTGATGGAACGGGGATTAAAACATGAAGACCCCAATTGACAGTATTGTTCGGGTTCATAGCTGGAAGTTGGACGAAGCTCAGCAAAAACTGGCTGATCTTGAAAGCTTGGCGATCAAGCTAGAACAGGATATTGAAAAATTGGATGCTGAGGTTCTGAAAGAGCAGGATTTCGCTGCGCAACATCCTGATATGGCGCAAACCTATCCTGCTTATGCCGAGGCAGCACGTGAGCGTCGCAAAAGGCTGGAAACATCTATTGAAGAAGTCATGACGCTGAAAGCGATTGCACAACAAGAGCTACATGAAATCTATCAGGATCTGAAGAAATACGAAGAAGCCCAGGCAAATGACATCAAACGACAAAAGGATGTTCTGAAGAAAAAAGAACAGGCTGCATTTGATGAAATGGGAATGCAGCAATACAGGCGTCGTAAAGCATCTGAAAATAATTGATCTTCAGTACAGCTGTGTGATGTTTCGTTTGTTATGCGTTATTCTTTAGCTCTTTTACCAACCATTTGTGGAAGGTTTTAACCTTGTTGCTTTCGGCCAGTTCCGGTTTGCAGACAAGATACCAGTCACCACTATGACAGCTTGTTTCGCCAAAGGGTTTAACCAGGGGTGAATTAATGTCTCGGGGTGTTGCAAAGGGACTGTTTGTCATGGCAATGCCGCGGCCTTTGTTTGCTGCTTCTAGGGCAAGTAGATAGTTGTCAAAGGTAATGGCCTGATCCGGTGCCCAATCTGAGATGCCTTCCTCTTTAAACCACATTACCCAATCATGATTATGATTAAATAGCTGTAAAATATCGTGCTTTAGTAGGTCTTTGGGTTCTTGGATGGGATGTTTACCTGCTAACAAATCTTTGTGGCACATGGGGGATAGACGTGCTTCTGCCAGATGATAATAGACAAGATCTGGCTCTTTCTGCGCCGCCCAGATAATACCTACATCTGTGCCTGTACGGTCAAATGTCCAATCCAGGTAAGATGTATTTAGCTGTGCCTGGATCCCCTTACTGATTTTGTAAAATTCGTGAATTCGGGGAAGTAACCAAAACATGGCGACAGTTATATAAACCTGAACCAGTAAAGTTTTGGGGCGTTCAAGGGATTGCACCATACGTGCCCCATCCGCAATTCTATCAAAGCTATCTTCAAGAATGGGCAAATAGAGTTTACCAGCCTCGGTTAGAACCACATTTCGTCCGGCGCGGGCAAAAAGGTTTACGCCCAATTGATCCTCAAGATTTTTGATATGATGGCTGATAGCCGAGTGAGTGATATTAAGTTCTTCGGAGGCGAGGCGGAAATTCAGATGCCTAGCAGCAGCTTCAAAGGCACGAAGAGCGTTTAAATTCGGCAAATGTCTTTTCTTCAGCAAAATCAAAACCCTCAAGTATGGCGTCGTTGAAATATCGATAACTATTCAAATTCTTTATGATTATGACGCAAAGTCAATTTCAAATGATGAGTAAAAGTGACCATTTAGTGAAAAAGGATCATTTGTCCGATTTTAAACAGAGACTAACAATGGGAACAAATATCTTTTCCGGAGATTCCTATGAGTGACGTTGCTGTATCATCCCGCCGCCGTGGAGGGCGTCAAGCCCGTCAAGCTTTGCGAGCTGCACCGCTAGCAGAAGACAAACGCGCGATCCAACCCGGTTTGGAAAGTGGAAATTATAAAGTTCTCAATGATTTGCAAATCAAACGTATTCATACTGCGGTATTGGATGTGCTGGAAAATATTGGACTTGCCGATGCCATCCCCAGCTGTATTGACGTTATTACGGCTGCGGGGGGCGTGCTTAAGGACAATGGTCGTTTGACTTTTCCGCGTGCGCTTGTCGAAGACATGTTGGTGAAGGTTAACCGCAATGTGGTTCTGCATGGGCAGGAACCAAAGCACGATATGGATCTATCTGGCAGCAAGATCTATTTTGGTACAGCGGGTGCCGCGGTCCATATGGTAGATGCCCGTACGGGGGACTATCGTGAATCAACCACCCGGGACCTATATGATATCGCACGTATGGTTGATAAGCTGGATAATATTCACTTTTTTCAGCGCTCCGTGGTTTGTCGTGATCTTGCTGATCCCTTCGATATGGATTTCAACACTTGCTATGCGGCCATTTCCGGAACAACCAAACATGTTGGATCAAGCTGGGTTGAACCAAGCCATGTAGAGAAATCCCTGGAAATGCTTCATATGATTGCTGGCGGAGAAAAGCAGTGGCGGGAACGTCCCTTTGTCAGTATGTCGAATTGCTTTGTTGTGCCACCGCTCAAGTTTGCTGAAGATGCTTGTCGATGTCTTGAGGTCGCTGTTCGTGGCGGAATGCCGGTGCTTTTATTGTCTGCGGGACAGGCCGGAGCAACATCGCCAGCTTCGTTGGCGGGATCTGTCGTTCAGGAAGTTGCCGAAGTTCTCGCAGGTTTGGTCTATGTAAACGCGATCCAGCCCGGGGCTCCTGCAGTTTTTGGAACCTGGCCATTTGTTTCGGATTTGAGAACAGGGGCCATGAGCGGGGGGAGTGGAGAACAGGCCCTGTTGGTTGCGGCCTGCGCCCAAATGGGCCGTTTCTATGATTTACCGACCGGGGTCCCCAGCGGAATGTGCGATTCCAAAATCCCCGATTATCAGGCCGGGGCCGAGAAGGGGTATAATCATGCGGTGACAGGAAATTCAGGAACCAATCTGGTTTATGAAGCGGCCGGTATGCATGCCAGCCTTTTGGGTATGTGTATGGAAAGCCTGGTCCTTGATAATGATACAATTGGGTCTGTTTTACGTACGGTTCGGGGTATTGATGTCAACGAAGACACCCTTTCGCTTGAAGCTATCCGTCAGGTTTGTGAAGAGGGGCCGGGGCATTATCTTGGCTCGGAACAAACGCTTTCTGTGATGGAAACAGAATATTTTTATCCTGAAACATCGGATCGAAGTAGTCCAAATGAGTGGGACGAAAAAGAGCGGCCAACATCTCTGTCCAAGGCGACGGCTATCGTAGAGGGCACAATGAACAGCCATTTCCCACGTCATATCAGCGATGAAATGGATCAGAAAATCAGGGGTGAGTACGATATCAAACTGCCCCGGGATCTGATGACTGCAAAGTAAAGATTTGAGGTCTGGTTTTAGAAAACCGGATTAAGACAATAATAAAGTATGATCAAAGATAAATGATAAGAAGAACAGGACGTGAATTATGAAAAGCCATGCAAGAGTTGTCATCATTGGTGGAGGAGCTGTCGGCTGTAGTGCGGCTTATCATCTCGCAAAAATGGGATGTAAAGATGTTGTGCTTCTTGAAATGGATGAATTGACGTCTGGGTCGACCTGGCATGCCGCGGGAAATTGCCCGACCTATTCCAGCAGCGTTAATATCATGAAGATGCAAACCTATGGCGTTGAATTGTATCATCGGCTTGCCGACGAAGTCGACTATCCCATGAACTATACCCGGACAGGATCCATTCGTTTGGCGCAAAGTGATGAGCGGATGTTTGAGTTCAAACATGTTCAGTCCATGGCAAAGGCGCAGGGGCTGGATTATGAAATTCTAACCCCAAGCGAAATGAAAGATTACTACCCCTATTTGGAAACGCATGATTGTGTCGGGGGATTGTGGGACCCACGGGATGGAGATATTGACCCTAGTCAGCTAACACAGGCCTATGCAAAAGGGGCGCGTGATCTGGGGGTACAAATCCAGCGCTTTAATCGGGTAACGGCTATTACACAAACCCTGAATGGAGAGTGGCGTGTTGATTGTGAAAAGGGATCTGTGACTTGCGAAAAGGTCATTAACGCAGGCGGTTATCGAGGTGGTGAAATTGCGGCCATGGTCGGGCAGTATATTCCCATTGTGACACTCTCGCACCAGTTCCTTGTCACGGATGCAATACCTGAACTGGAAGCACTGGATAAAAAACTGCCACTCTTCAGAGATCCTGATGACAGCTATTATCTTCGTCAGGAGCGCGCGGGGCTTATCCTTGGTCCCTATGAGTGGAAAGCAACCCCCTATTGGCTGGATGGGTTACCGGAAAATTTTGCGTCACAGCTGTGGAGCGACGATCTTGACCGGATTGAATGGTACATCGGTCAGGCCATGGCACGTGTTCCTATTCTTGAAAAAGGCGGTGTTTCCCGGGTTATTAACGGACCAATTCCTTACACGCCGGATGGTTTGCCCTATATTGGCCCGGCTTACGGACTGGATAACTTCTATCATTGCTGTGGCTTTAGCTTTGGTATTACCCAATCGGGTGGTGCGGGCAAAATTATCGCAGAACAGGTTCTGGAAGGTGAGTCCGAATGGGATATGTGGATGCTGGACCCGCGCCGATATACGGATTACGCCACACAAAAGTATGTGGTTGAAAAGGCGATTGAAGTTTACCAGAACGAGTATGCCATTCCTTTCCCGCATGAAGAGCGTCCTGCCGGGCGTCCCGCAAAAATGACCCCTGTTTACGAAAAACTGAAGCAAAAGGGAGCTTTCTTTGGGGCAAGGGGAGGCTGGGAACGTGCTGTCTGGTTCCCACAAACAGATTGCCTCTCAGATCGTCCGGAGGTACAAACGGTTTCATTTTTGGATGAGCGCCGGAACTGGAACGATGCCGTCAAGTTTGAATGCAAGGCTGTGCGCGAACGTGTCGGTGTTCTGGATCTTGGTGGTTTCACCAAATATGAAGTTACCGGTCCGGGGGCAACCGCATGGCTTGATTATATGATTGCGGGGAAAATGCCCCGGGTTGGTGGTATGTCCCTGTCATACTTCCTGTCCCGTAAAGGTCACGTGATGACGGAAATGACCATCACAAGACTGGCCGAAGATCATTATTGGTTGATTTCTGCCGGTGCGGGTGAGTGGCATGACGAAGACTGGCTTCTCTCAAACATGCCGGGCGATGGGTCCGTCGAGTTTGAAAACCTCACCGATCGCTATGGAACATTGGTTGTGGCGGGGCCGCGCTCCAGGGATCTGCTTGGTAAAGTTACCAAATCTGATCTTTCCAACAAGGCCTTCCCCTGGCTTACAACCCAGGGCATGGAAATCGGGTATTGCCCAGATATTCTGGCCATGCGGGTTAACTATGTTGGTGAACTCGGTTGGGAATTGCATGTCCCCATGGAGTTCCTGGGGCAGGTATATGATGATGTTATGGCGGCAGGGGAAGAGTACGGCGTTGCCGATTTTGGCCTTTATGCCATGGATTCATTACGGCTTGAAAAATGTTACCGGTCCTGGAAGGTTGATATCATTCACGAATATACGCCTTTTGAATTGTCGCTAGACCGATTTGTTGATTTGGATAAAGGTCCGTTTTTGGGGCGTGAAGCTCTAAAACAGCATCTTGAAGGTGGTATCAAGGAAAGGTTTGTTCCTTTGATTATTGATACGACAATTGCTGAGGCCCCTTACTGTTCACCAATTTTCAAAGATGATGAAATCGTTGGGATATCTTCATCTGGCGGATATGGCCATATAATCGAAAAGAATATTGCCTTGAGCTTTATCCGTACTGATTTGGCTGTAGAAGGGACTGAACTTGAAGTCAGTATTCTGGGAGAACGTTATCCTGCCGTTGTTTCTAGTGAGCCACTCTATGATCCGAAAAATAAAAAGCTTCGCGATGTAGAATAACTTACAGCACCAAGTTCAGGCACTCGGGCATGAAGTGAGATGTTCACTCTTTCATGCCCGAGCCTTATTTACCTGAGCTTATATAAAATTATCTAGGGCTATCTGGTGTGTTTAGGCCATCGTGCTGTTGTGTGAACCCGCTATTAATTTTTGCGAGCTTTGGCTTAGTTTTTCCCAATCTTCTGAAGCTTCAAAAGTCAGTTTTCCGGCAAAGCCAGTGGCTTCATTTGCACCGTAGAATAGATCAGATATTTTGATTTCCATTGTTTTGGGAAGACTGTTTCTGCTTCTGATCACAAGGTCAAAACGTCCTTTTTTGACGAGGCCATCAAACTGCATTTCGCCATCGCGACTCATTTCGACTTCCAGTTTGAAACGTGTCACCTCTTCTCGGTCCAAATTGTCGCGTCCTTTTTTGTCATGTTCTCTGTCTCTGACAAAAAGGTTTGCCTGGTGTAGCTGACTATCGTGAAGAATAGGAAGCTGCGTCATACGCCATTCGCCCTGTCCCGTTTCTACGGGTCTTGTAATGAGGGTACTCTCATTGCCTAGCTGTTGTGCCAGTTCAGGGCGTCCTGCAGCACGTAGCAGTGAGAGCGTGTCCTCACCGGCCCAACCTCTGGGAGTGCCGGATTTTAGAGCATTGAGAAATAATAGAATGCCTGATGTCAAGGCAGGGCCTTTTTGAGGGAGATGGCTTGCCAGAGCATTAAACTGGCCCTGTTGTCCCAAAGTGGTAAGGGCACTTTGCAGTACTTGTCGTAAATCCTGTCCTGACTGGGACGGTGTCGTCGATAAGCGAGAGGTGTCGCCAGGTTTTATGCCCTCTGGATCGTCTAAAGAGAGAAGGGTGAGAGATATCTGTGTGCCTACTGGTAGAGAAGCTTTGATCGCGAGTTGCATCGTACCGATGGCAGTTTGAACCACAGGATTGCCCTGTGTATTTCCGGTCACAGTGGCTTTTAAGATGGTGGCCTCTTGTGATGTAGCCTGTTGAGATGGTGCTGGTGTACCTGATGGTGGCACAGTTGAACCCGTCTGCTGTGATGGCGCAGGCATGAAACCGGGGGTGACTTGTGGCGCGGCACTTTTAGGGGGAGGGCCCAAAACTTCCATTTTTACGGAAAACTGTGCGGCAGTCTGTAGGTTTTGCAGTGTTTTAGGAAGAGGGACCGAAATGCCATCTTTGGGTTTACTGACAAGCGTTGCCTGAACCTGATGGCTTAGGCTGAGTTTGTCTGTTGGGTTTTGTTGGATTGGCCCCGATTGGCCCTTTGTTTTATCGCCTTGGGGAAGGATGAGAACTTCAAAGGGCGGACGTTGTGTTCTGAATTGAACAAGAACTTCTGTGCCAGCAGGAAGTTTGACACTGGTATTAACTGTCAGTTCACCCAACAGAGTTTGGACAACTAATTGTCCTTGAGGTGTTTGCCCCTTGACCGTACCGCTTAAGTTTTCTTGCACCTTCTGGTGCGTCAGCGTCGGCGGATAGTTTGCAAGCGTACTGGCTTGTGCCGTTTGGGTAGTGCCGGATGGTGTTGTGGGTGTCGTCGCAAGCGGCAACCGGACCTTATTCATGCCCTTTTAGCAAATTCCTTGCAATCTGTTCTACGCGCTCTGCCGCGGTGGATGTCGGATATCTTACAAGCAGAGGTGTTTGATTGCGAATTGCTTCCTTTACCTTGTTGTCTCGAACAATAATACCAGCAAGCGGCGGTGTTATCTTCAAGAAAGATTCACAGGCTTTTCGGATGGTGTTGTAAGTCTTGTGACCATCGTGTTCTGTTTCCGCCATGTTGACTATAACACGTAAATCAGCATCCGGGCGCTGCATTTTTGTCAGCTTAATAAAGGCATAAGCATCAGTAAGAGAAGTGGGTTCATCTGTTGTGATGACCAGACAAACCTGTGCCTGTGACGCCAATTGACGCACAGTTCTATCAATTCCCGCACCCAAATCCAAAATTATCCGGTCATAGGATTGGGACAGGTTTGCTAAATCTGTCGTCAGGCTGTTCAGGCGAGGCGCAGGAAGATTTGCTAAATTTCCCGACCCTGATCTACCTGCAACGACATCAAAGCCACCATCCGGATAGCGCACGGCAGCTTCTTCCAGCGAGTAGCGTCCGTTTAAGACACCGCCCATGTCTTTGTTGGGGGCCAAACCCAATTGAATATCAACATTCGCAAGTCCCAGGTCACCATCAAACAATAGAGTTCGACATCCCAAGCTGGAGAGAGCGTGCGACAGGGTGATGGACAGCCATGTTTTCCCGACACCACCCTTGCCCGATGCTATGGCAATCATGTTCTTGCAGAGTAATCTGTTGTGCAAAGATTGAACATTATGGTTTTTAGCTTGGTTCATCAGCGTGTGCCTGTTGCAAGAGAGTGCTGTTGGGATTCTAGTCTGGTTGGAAGCAATAGCCGTGCCAGAGATACTGGATTTATGGGGGATAACCCGTCTGCGATATGGGGTGAAATACCAGCCGCCATAAATGTAAGGTCTGCGCTATGCGCAGCTGTAAGCAAGCCACCAAAACGGCGTGTCATATCCAGCTTGGTTGGAATGATATATTTGGTGTTCAAGGATTTGAATGCGGCAGCTTTGTCCGCTGTTTCATAAACATCGCCCCCTGCGGGTATAATCAGCGTTGAGACCGCATTTGAAGACTGGGCAAATTCTGCCAGATAATTCAACGCATCATCATCAAATGGGTTTACGCCCATTGTATCGATCAATAACAGATGGCTAGATGCCGCCTGATTGACACACTCGGCCAGTTTTTCTGGTGTCTCAGCGATATCCAGATTGATCTGAAGACGATGGCAAAAGGTGGCAATCTGTTCTACGCCACCTGTTTTTTCTGCATCGATTGTTATCACCGTCGTGGGAATATCTGACAATCTGGCCTTTGCGCAAAGCTTTGCAATGGTCGAGGTTTTTCCGTCACCGGGTGAGCCAACGAGCATCAATGGTTTTGTGAGTGCCCGGCTCGGGATCTGGCCAAAGTGAAAATTATTATCCAGCGCCCCCGCGAGGGATATATGCCATTCGGACGCTGGAATTCCCATAGCGTGCCCCACGAGCATATCAATCATTTCACTGGGAAGGCGATGGAAATCGAGGACTTCGGTTATTTCATCGACGATATCAACGTCGTCCTGAGGATCACTAATCGAAAAATCGTTTACAGGTTCATCATCCAAGCCTGCTGTAACTCTTACGCCTTGGCCAGGCCCCAGTTCATCCGTAGAGAGGATGATGGCGTCTTCGCCTAGGTCAAGTCGGACCTGATTCATGGCATCAGGCAAATTTTCAGCGATATAATGCTTTAATCGCATGCTACGACTGCTCCTGCCTGATTAAATTGACGATGTGTTTTTATAAAGATCATAGGAGCTAAATAACCCCCAAAGTCTTAATTTTTGCTTTTGGATGCACTTCATTTTGTGACATCACGACGGTTGTTGGACGGAAGCGTTCAACAATAGAACGTACATAGGGGCGAATAACCGGACTGCTCAGCATGACAGGTGCTTCACCCATCATGGCGTGGCGTTCAAATGTCTGACGAACAGCGGTAATAAATTCCTGAAGCTGGGTGGGGGGCATGGACAACTGTTTTTCTTCGCCTTCTCCTACCAAAGCTTGAGAGAAAGCCTGCTCCCACTGTGGTGACAGCGTGATCATTGGAATAAAGCCCTGTTCATTCTGATTGTCGTTGGAAATCTGTCTGGCAAGGCGTGAGCGAACATGTTCCGTAATAAAGGTTGCGTTTCGCGTATAGGCACAGGCCTCTGAAATACCTTCGAGAATAGTTGGCAGATCGCGTATGGAAATGCGTTCTCCAAGAAGGTTTTGCAGTACGCGCTGCAAGGCGCCCACAGAAATCTGGTTGGGAATAAGATCGCCAATGAGTTTCTGATGCTCTTCGCCCAGTTCATCAAGAAGTTTCTGCGTTTCTGCATAGGAAAGCAGTTCGGAAATATTGTCTTTTACAACCTCTGTAATGTGGGTTGTGATAACTGTTGAGGCATCAACAACTGTATAGCCCCGGAAGAGGGCTTCTTCTTTCTGACTTTCATCAACCCACATGGCAGGCAAGCCAAAGGTTGGCTCAACAGTCTCTTCCCCAACAAGCTGTATCTTGTCTCCGCGTGGATCCATGATCAGGAACATGTTCGGGCGCAGTTCTCCCTCGCCAGCGGCTATTTCTTTAACGCGAATAACATAGCTGTTTGCACCGAGCTGGAGGTTATCCTGAATCCGTACAGACGGGAGAACAAAGCCGAGTTCCTGAGCAAGTTGTCTGCGCAGTCCTTTGATTTGGTCTGTCAGCCTTTCGCCACCCTGACCATTGATCATCGGAAGCAGTGCATAGCCCAGTTCCAGCCGAAGGTTATCAATTTGTAAGGATGCCGAGATTGGCTCTTCGGCTACGGGCGCTGGTTCTGCAGCCTCCAGTGCTTGCTGGTCTGCGAGTTCCGTTTTTTGTGTATCTTTTCTATCGCTAAAGAAGGCAAGTCCACCAGTTGCCGCAGCGAGGAGGAGAAAGGGAAAAGAAGGTGTGCCAGGAACAATAGCCAAAGCAACCATAAGTGCCGATGAAAGTCCAAGAGCACGGGGGTAGCCACCAAGTTGTGCAAAGATTGCTTTGTCAGCAGAGCCTGTTGTCGTGGTTTTGGAAACAAGGATACCAGCTGCGGTTGACACAACAATCGCGGGGATCTGGGAAACAAGGCCATCACCAACTGTTAATAGGGTGTACGAGGTTGCCGCATCGCCAACAGCCATATCACGCTGAGCGACCCCGATGATAATTCCGCCTACAACATTGATGAAGGTAATGAGAAGACCGGCAATAGCATCGCCGCGAACAAACTTGGAAGCACCATCCATGGCCCCAAAGAAGTTACTTTCATCTTCCAAGGTTTTACGACGCTCTCTGGCTTCGCCCTCATCGATAAGACCACTTGATAGATCGGCATCAATTGCCATCTGCTTGCCAGGCATAGCATCCAAACTAAAACGTGCCGAAACCTCAGCGATACGGCCGGCACCTTTGGTGATGACAATAAAGTTCACAATAACCAGAATGCCAAAAACAATAATTCCGATGACAAAATTGCCCCCCATGACAAAGTTACCAAAGGATTGAATAACCTGTCCGGCAGCTGCGGTGCCCTGGTGACCATCGGCCAGGATTAATCTTGTTGATGCCAGGTTAAGGGACAACCTTAACATCGTGGCAATCAGCAACACGGTTGGAAATGACCCAAATTCCAATGGCCCTTGAATAAAAAGGGCCGTCATGAGGATCAAGACTGAAAGCGTGATAGAGAGCGCCAGTGAAATATCCAACAACCAGCTCGGCATCGGCAAAATTAAAACAATCAAAATTGCGATAACACCAAGCGCCAGGGCAATGTCACCGCGCTTCATCGCTTCAATAGCTGAAGTGACAGAAGGGGGCAGGCCTAGCTTATTGCCGTCTTGTTGTGGGCTACTGTCAGACATACTGTACTCTGATACTGTCTATATAACTCAAACCGAAGGGCTCAAGTGTTCACTGATATTGCCCGGACTGGTGATTTCAGTTCCGTCTTCGCTGTAAAGCTTTAGCTTGTTTCGAAGTGTTCTGATGGAAATACCCAGAATATTGGCTGCATGTGTTCTGTTCCCCAAACAATGTTCCAGAGTATTCAGAATCAGATCTTTCTCAACATCTGCGACAGTTCTACCGACAAGTTTCTCATCGGTCTGTGTATTATTTGAATCACCGACACTTGGCGAAACAGGCTGGGAAGGTGTTTGCGATGCTCCGCCGCCATAAGCCTGGGCCGCTGCTGTGCTCGTGGGCGCTTGTGTAACAACTGTTTGGGCTGCCGCCGCTGGGGCAAAGCTGGATCCGGTCAGCATAATGGCTTCGGGGCCAACAAGATTGTCTCGGGATAAAAGCACGGCCCTGTGCATTGTGTTTTCCAATTCCCGTACATTGCCCCGCCAGTGGTGCTGCATAAGTTGAGCCATGGCTTCGGGTGTTATCGCGGGCTTTGCGACCCCGTTGGATTCCGCATATTTTCCAAGGAAATGACCGGCCAGAATTTCAATGTCTAATGGGCGGTCCCGTAGTGATGGCATTTCTATGGTGACCACATTCAATCGGAAATAAAGATCTTCCCGGAAGTTGCCCTTTTTGACTTCTTCTTCCAGGTCTCTGTTTGATGTTGCGAGCAATCTGATATCAACTTTAATCGGTTGATTGCCTCCGACACGGTCAATCTCACGCTCTTGTACTGCTCTTAGTAGTTTTGCCTGTAGACGAGGATGCATTTCAGAAATTTCGTCAAGCAAGAGGGTCCCACCATTTGCCTCTTCAAACTTCCCAATCCGACGGGATATTGCGCCAGTAAAAGCACCTTTTTCATGTCCGAAAAGTTCTGATTCCAAGAGATTTTCCGGAATAGCGGCACAGTTTACTGAAATAAAATTTTTCTTTGCGCGCTTCGATTTTGAATGCAGGTACCGGGACATCACTTCTTTACCTGTACCGCTTTCGCCTGTGACTAAAACCGAAGCATCTGATGGAGCGATCTGTTCAGCCAGCTTTAGGACTGCTGCAGTTGCAGGATCTTTATAGATCAGAGATGTGGTTTCTTCTGTAACTGCGGCTAAAACTGCCGCGATCAGTTCTGCATCAGGGGGGAGAGGAATATACTCTTTTGCACCTGATCTAATTGCATCACCAGCCTTTGATGGCTGTGTGCCAATGCCACAGGCAATCACGGGTACAGAAAAGCGTTCAGCATCGAGATGCTTACATAGCTTATCAATATCCAATCCGATATCGACCATTAGCAAATCAGCACCATTACCTGTACGTAAAGAGGCCATAGCCTGATCAACGTCATCAACGGTTGCCACTTTGGCGCCTTTTTCAAAGGCAATTTTGCCGGCAGTGATCATATGTCCTTCTAGCGAACCAACAATTAGTAGTCGCATAACTTACTCTCCTGGTCGACGGTTATGTTTGAAACCGTCTTAATCAAAATAATTCACTCTCTGGTCCGGAGAGAGAATAGTGTTCAACATAATCTCTAAACGTCTCGGATTTTCGTGCTTGCAAACGGAACAAATTCCAATGGTATAGATTTGGTTTACGATCGCTTCCGTTTGCGAAATTCTTTCCAGTTTTGCTGCCAGTGGATGGAAAACCATGTTTGAAAGAATGGCACCATAGAAGGTCGTGAGAAGAGCCACAGCCATACTGGGGCCGATGGTGCTCGGGTCTTCTAAGTTACTCAGCATCTGTACCAAACCAACAAGGGTTCCGATGAGACCCATGGCCGGGGCGACTTCACCAGCGCGTCTTAGGATGTTGGCGGAACGTTGGTGACGGTTTTGTGTCGCAATAAGTTGTTGTTCCAAAACCGCTTCTAGTTGTTCCGGTGCAATGCCATCAACCAACATTTCTGTTGCTCGGTGTAAAAAGCCGCTGTTTTGAATATCTTTCAGGTGCTTTTGTAGTGACAGTATACTGTTCCGGCGCGCTTGATCCGCAAGGAAGAGAACTTGAAGAGCTGCGTTCCCGGGTGTTTCCGCCTGATACAATGCGGCTCGTAGCATTGTTCTTTGTGACCTGCTTACTTCATCAAAGGTGAAGGAGATCGTTGTCACCAGAAACGTACCACCGATCACAATAAGAATTGCCGGCAAATTAAAGAATGATCCAGGGGAGCCCCCCAAAATCATTGCTGTAATGATGATCAAAAACGCACCTGCAACACCGCAAAGTGTTGCATAGTCAACCGTTGCATTGGACTGCGGGCGACTGGGAACTTGTGTTCCTTCTGTTGCGCGCGTTTGAGATGTATTTGCCATGTTTCAGCTCGTATCCCAAGTAGCTCTAGTTACGGTCCATTTTGATGATCTCTGTCATTGTCACACCAAGGCGATTTTCAACAACAACAACCTCACCACGCGCAACCAATCTGTTATTCACATAGATATCAATGGCTTCGCCAACTTTGCGGTCGAGTTCAATAACAGCACCACGTCCTAATTTAAGAAGCTGGCTGACCTGCATGTTGGCTTTTCCCAGAATGGCAGAAACCTGTACAGGAATATCGTAAACAGCTTCCAGTTCTTTGGCATTGGTTGGTGGGCGTCCACCTGGTTCCGGCATCGCTGAATCGTCTTCCATCTCTGGCATATCAGGCATAGACGGAAACGCGTCATCCGCTGCATTTGGTGTGTCGTCTTCTTCGTTCATTGTGTCATCTCATTGGTTGGTACATCTGCCAAACTATCAGTATTTGGCGATGTACTGGTTTTCCCGGCAGCCCCGGGCAGTGAGAAATTGGTTATTGCTCGATTAATAATAGTTTCTATTTCTTCTAATAATTCTGTTGCTGTCCGTTCTGCGCCACCCTCGGCCCATTCGACACGAACATCGCCTGCCATCATGCCTGGCTCTGACAAGAATACCAGATGGCCATTAAAACCACTTTGTTTGGCAACCTGTTCCAGTTTTTCCTGTACGTCATCCAGTGTTGTATCGGAAACACGGATAACCAGTCTTGGTTCTTGTGGTAAACGGTCAAGGCATTCACGGAAAACAAGAATGATTTCGTCAAGAGAGGTATTGTCCACCAAGCTTGGGAAAAGTTTCTTGATTGCCGTGAGCACGACCTCCATCGATACGCTTTGAAGGTCTTGTACTTGAGATTGTTGAGCTGTTTGAAGGGCCTGTAATTGTTGCGTTATTTGATTAATTGATTGTGCGATCTGGGCGTTGGCTGTTTCATCGGCATGATTTTGAGCATCTATTTGACCCGCGGCAAAACCTTCGGCATAGGCTGTCTGTTTTTCCAATTCCAGATTTTCTGCAGAAATAGCACCTTCTGGTAACGGGGCTTCTTCTGGTTCTATTGTTTCTTCCACATCAGGGGGAGGGGGCGCTGAATTGCCCATAAAATCAGAAAAGCTGTTGGCAGAACTTTGCTGTGCCTTGTTTTTAGCCGGATCGTCTCGACCTTCAAACGAGGTGTCAAAAAGGAATTTTTGCGTCGAACTCGCCACCACCTACTGCTCCTAATACACCAACTCGTCTTCGCCTTTTGAGTCGGCCATGACGATTTCACCTTTTTCAGCAAGGTCTTTCGCGATGGTGACCATATACATTTGAGCTTCGTCGACATCTTTAAGACGAATTGGTCCCATTGCCTGCATGTCTTCTTTCATAATCTTTGCGGCACGCTCAGACATGTTTGTGAAGAATAGGTCTCTTAGCGATTCCGAAGATCCTTTCAGAGCAATCGCCAATTTGTCTTTTTCGGCTGCACTCAACAATGTTTGAACGCCACCAGGATCTAAATTTCCGAGATCTTCAAAGGTAAACATCAATGCCTTGATCCGTTCGGCAGAATCTTTGTTTCGTTCTTCCAAGGCATTCATAAAGCGACTTTCAACATTCCGGTCCAGAAAGTTGAAGATGTCAGCCATCATTTCATGCGAATCACGCCTGTTGGTTCGGGCCAGGTTAGACATGAATTCATTGCGGAGTGTTCTTTCAACATCGTCCAGAACGTCTTTTTGAACGGCTTCCATCCGCAACATACGCATAACAACTTCCATAGCGAAAGGTTCCGGAAGAAGCCCAAGAACCCGTGAAGCGTGTTCAGGTTTCACTTTGGAGAGAATAACTGCAACAGTCTGCGGGTATTCATTTTTTAGATAATTCGCAAGAACATTTTCATTAACATTGGCAAGCTTTTCCCACATGGTACGGCCAGCGGGACCGCGGATCTCTTCCATGATGGTGTCGACACGGTCTTTGTCCAAGACCTTCATCAACAGACGTTCTGTACTGTCGTAACTACCAACAATAGTACCTGTGGTCGAAATTTGATCAGCAAATTCGACAAGTAAACGTTCAATCAATTGGGCGCTGACAGTACCGAGGGTTGCCATGATCTGGGATAGCTCACGGATTTCATCATCTTCCATGAGCGCGAAAAGTTGAGCTGTCTGCGCTTCGCCCAGTGCCATTACCAGAAGGGCTGCCTTCTCGGGGCCTGTCATTGTTCTATAATCGTCACGCATACTTGTTACTCTTACCTGTGATCATTTCGGATTGTTAAGGTATTACTTGCCTTCCTGATATAGCCATCCGCGCAAAATTTGTACGGCTTCTTCAGGATGCTTTTCAACGATTTCACCGATCTTGTTTAGGGAAGAAGCACGGACACGTCCTTCGACCTTGTTCATGTCGATCATTTGTTCGATTTCATTGTTAACGCCACCTGCTTCTGTCGGAAGACCGGCCTCGTCGGTTCCACCTGCAGTAGAGGTAAGCAAAGGTGTGCCATCGGCACCGATCTGCGCTGGCATGCCAGGTATCATCGTTGCACCCGGAGCCCCTGCGCCACCAGCGGGGACAGCCATGACCATAGGCCGTCCATCAGGGCCGGGAACTGTAATGGTGCCGCCACCATCGCCATCACCGACAGGGGCGAAATCGCCATCTATGACACGTGTTACAAGGGGACGAACAACCAAAAGAAGGATAAGAATGGCAACAACACCCAGGATAAAGAGTTCTGCAAAACGCATCATATCTTCTTTATCCATGCCAAGAACACCTTCTTCAGGCAGAAGAAGTGGATCTAGTTCTGCAAATCGGAAATTAGCAACCTCGACTGTGTCACCGCGGCTTTCATCAAAGCCCACAGCAGATCTGACAATGGCACCAAGTTGAGCAAGATCTTCTTCGCTTCGGCTTGTAAAGGTTCTTACACCTTCTTCATTAACCTCGGTTATGTCGTTGATGATGACGGCGACTGACAAGCGTCTTACTGCACCAGTTTCGCGGATACGTGTTTTAATGATTTTAGAGTTTTCGAAGTTGACCGTTTCCTCCAGTCGCGAACTGTTGCTTTGACTGCCTGATGCGCCGCCTAGCTGTCCGAGATTGGCATCGGGAAGATTGTTGCCAACTGTTATGCCTTCGTTGCCAGCATTGTCAGCTTCGTTCGCGCTTTCCTCAACCGTCTGGGTAGAAAGAACGACTTGGCCATCCGGGTCAAAAGTTTCTGAATTTTCTGTTACTCGGTCAAAATCCATCTCGGCTGAAATTTGAACCTGGGCATTCCCACGGCCTACATACCGTTCAAGTAACTCTTCGACTGTTCGCATTAACCGAGTTTCATAGGCCACACGGCGTTCGTCAGCGGTACTGGTAAGTTGGTCTAAATCCCCTTCTTCGCCACCACGCGCCAAAAGGTTTCCTTTGTCATCAATGATGGAAACATTCAGCGGTTTCATGCCGGGTACAGCGGCTGAGATCAGATGCTGTATGGAAAGGATCTGTTGGCGATCAAGTGTATTGTTGCCTTGGGTTGTAACAACAACGGACGCCGACGGTGATTGTTTGTCTCTGCTAAAGAGTTCTCGTTGAGGTAAGACAAGATGCACCCGTGCTTGTTTGACACGGTTAATAGATTTGACTGTTCGTGAAAGCTCACCTTCCAAGGCGCGCAGGTGATTTATGTTTTGTACAAAGCTTGTTGTGCCTAATGCTTCGGATTGATCAAAAATTTCATATCCGATTGACCCCCCTGATGGCAGACCCTTTTCAGCCATGGCGACACGCATTGCCCCCACCTTGTTACTGGGCACATAGACAGCATCGCCAGCAGGTGAGAGCTTGTAAGGTACTTGAAGCTGTTCAAGTTCACTGACAATCTGTCCACCATCCTGTGTATCAAGATCAGCATACAGCAACGCCATTTCCGGGGTGGCTACGCGGCCGGTCAGGTATATGAAAAAGGCAATAATAGCCGCTGCTACGCCGGCCATAATGCCAAGGCGAACAGGTCCCAGGTTCTTCAATGTATCAACGAATGTATTCACTACCGCACGATCCGAATTATTGCTATTCACTTACAGACACATACAAATCTGCTAACACCAACCTATAGCTATTCGGTAAATAGGACGTTAACAAAGGAAAAAATTGCCTAGTAATGGGAAAAAATTGCCCAGTGAATTGAATCAAATTTTATCTATATAAGTCAAGAGCTTATTGCGAATAAAACAATAAGCTCTAAAAAAACTATTTTATTTTTTATGAGAATATTAAGTCTGAAGACAAAAAAATAAGTAACTTGGTTAATGTTTCGGTGTTTCTTTATGTTCGGTTTCTACGCGGTATTTTTGTAGGTGGGTTGTCCTCAGTCCGCGTAATCCATGATTATCAATCAAACGCTGCCAAGAAAGGAATTCTTCTAACGACAGTTTGTATCGCTTGCAGGCATCGTCCAGACTTATGACGCCGTTTCTGACGCCGGCGACGACTTGTGCTTTGCGTCGTATGACCCACCTTTTTGTCTCGGGCGGTGGCAGATCATCAAGAGAAAGAGGATGTGTATTGATATCCGCATCACTCGCCTGCTGACCTAAATTGCGCGACGGCATTGTTTCTACTCCAGCAATTCGAATAAGAACTGCTTTTATAGATGGAGGTTATTGAAAAACTATTAATATCAATAATTTAGACAATTTATCTTAAATTTTATGTATTATTTAAATTGCCTTTGGAAACAGACTTTTAGTCACAAAAAAACAGCCATCCAAATCTGGATGGCTGAAAAATAATTTTTTGTTTTACTTAATATTTTTTATCGAGCGATTCTGATAAGCTCGTCAAGCATTTCATCTGCAGTTGTGATGATTTTCGAGCTTGCAGAGTAAGCCTGTTGGGTCACGATCATCTTTGTGAATTCTTCGGCAAGGTCAACGTTAGAAGCCTCTAGAGAAGATGATGCAATCAGGCCTGCGCCACCAATTTTAGGGCGATTGAGCAGGAAGTTTCCTGATTCTGCCGTTGCGCTATACGCATTTCCTGTTCTTCCCTCAAGCCCGTTGGGGTTGGGGAACATGCCGAGCGGAATTTGGGCAATGTCCAGTTGTTCGCCGTTGTCAAACAGTGCAGTGACGACACCCTCTTCGCTAACGGAAACACCACGGAAATTACCAAATGTTACCCCGTCTTGTTCGGCGGAGTTCAAAATGAAGTTCCCAGAAAACTGGATAATCCCATCGGGAGAGCCAACCGTACCAGCATCAAGTGCAATTGTGCTGTTCGTGGCACCAGTAGAACCAACAGACCAATCTATTGTAATGGGTGGCATATTAATCAAGCTTGGCACACCGCCAGAGAACTGTATCGTTCTGGGTAAGTTTGCAACAATACCACTGGTTGCACCGTTCAGGGTCGGGTTGAGAACCGTCATGGACCAGTCGTTCGGTGCCGTTTTGGTGAATGCCAGTTGCATATCGTGAGTGTTACCCAAATCATCATACACTTGGACGGTCGCCAGATACTGATCGTTGTACTGTGTAGCCGTAGATGCAGACGCGGCGGCTGTTTCTGTGATCGCGTTACCATAGCTGCCGACATCAATAGTACTTGTTGAGCCGTTGTTCCATGAATAGAGGGGATCGGGTGGTGGGAACCCGGATGTTGGGCGTCCCGTTGCCGGATCAAAAACGACTGTTGTTGGACCGCCATTGTTAACTGAACCGCCAGCAGGGGCCAAAGCTTCAAAGGTCCATTGATTTGCCGCTGCAAGCTTTGTCCAGCGATAGGTCACTGTTTGAGCAACACCTGTTGGGTCGTTCACAGTTGTTACTACGTCATGGGTTGTACCTGCTACAGCTGCACTGTTGAGGTTAACCTCCATAGCCACATCACTAGTCTGCTCGGATGGCAGAACTGTTGATGGTAAGTTGAGTGCCAACTCCAGGTTTGTCGTTGCGCGTGCAGTTCCATTTAGATTAGCAACATTAATTGTTTCAAGGCCTGTGAATGTACTGCCACTTGTCGGCGTTGTACTGCCCGGGGTTATCGGCCAGCCTTGCAGATAATATCCTCCGGCGTTGACCAGATCACCCGCGGCGTTCGGCCTAAAAGAACCTGCCCGAGTAAATAGGTATTGAGTGCCTGTGACACCACCAGGGCGATCAGCGACAACAAAGAAGCCTTTTCCAGCGACCGCTAAATCAGTTGCAGATGCAGTTCCTTGCAACTGACCTTGTTTATCAATATTTCTCAAAGGTGCAGAGCGAACACCGCCTGGTGCATAAAGTGTTTCGCTTGCAGATTGTGCAACCAGCGTTGAAAAACGTGCGCTCACGCCTTTGTAGCCAGTTGTGTTCACATTGGCAATGTTGTCCGAAATCATGCCCATCGCATTACTTTGAGCCGAGAGCCCGGACACGCCAGAATAAAGGGCGCCATAAATACTCATGATCCAATCTCCCTAGTGGTAAAAGTTGCAATGAGACAGAGCAAGCTCTTTGTTCGATAAAACAAATCTATGTAAGTACTCATTTTCATCTTAAGAACTTTCTCCTGTGATGGAATTTTTCTGAACGACGGCTTGGACACTATCCAATGGAGCTTCGATCTCACCGATATTCAAGATTACGCTACCATTGCTCATCTGAACGCCGGTGACTGTTCCTTGAATGCCTTGCGCCGTTTGAATTATTTTCTCGTCAGAATCTTTTGCGACAACGCTAAATGCATAAATGCCATTTGCCATTTGATTGCCATTGTCGTCTTTACCGTCCCAATGGATTTCATGTTGTCCTGCAGAGGTTTGACCCTGAAGAGTTCTAACCGTCTTACCAGTGGAGTCCAGTATTTTGATCTCTGTTGTTGCGGAGTTGGCTGTTAAGCCATAGATGGCATCCGCGCCACTATCTCCCAAGCTGAGAATAATGCTGTCTGCCTTGACCTCTTTGCCCACATAATCAAGTGCTGAGGTTAACTGTGTGTTACTTTGTAGGGCAATCAGGCTATCAAGCTTTTTGTTGGTGTTTAGCCCTGCTTCCGTCTGTGTGAATTGTGTTAATTGATTAACAAACTCAGTGTTATCAGTCGGCTCCAGAGGGTCCTGGTTTTTTAGCTGGGTGGTTAACAGTTTCAAGAACATATCAAATGTATCATTGAGTGATTGCCCACCTGTTAGTGACCCTGATCCACTAGTGTCTTTATATGTTACGCCGTTAACCGGGGCTGGCGTTTGTGCTGCTTGAGTATCCATCTTACTGTCCTGCCCTCCGGGTTAAACGTTGATATCCAAATCGCCATCATGGGACGATTGCTTAATGACCTCAATCGCTTCAGATGCCTCTTCATCAGCTGCTGCGACGGTTTCTGGATCCGCTATTTCTGATCCTTTAGCGTGGGTAGAGTTTTGTTCGCTGCCATCTTGCTTGAGATTAAAGCTCAGGCTTTGCCCATCGGTTTTTAGGCCAGCATCTTGCAATGCCTTTTCAAGCATCCGGGAATCTCTTTGCAACATATCCAATGTGTCTGGACGTTCAGCTGTGATCATGGCTTTCATGGTGCTGCCGTCGACAATTTCCAACTTAACATCAACGCGCCCAAGTTCCGATGGGTGTAGTTTTATTGAAATACTGTCTTTGTTCGCGCCAACGGCCTTTCGAATATGTATCGACAACTGATCGGCCGGTGTAACATTCATTGACCGAAGAGTGCTTTGTAAGGGGGCTGTTGGTGCGGGCTTTGAAGTGCGATTTGTTGACGCCAGAGCGTCTGCAAAATTCAAACTACCCGTTTGTACCTGGGTTTTAGTGTTTGTTGCCTGTCCAAGATCAGCTTTGATCATCCCATTATTATTCTGGAACTGTCCGTTAGCATTATTTCCGTTTTGCCCAGGCGTATTGGCCAGAACAGCTTGTGCGACCTGGCCGGGTGTTGCTGTTTTACCATTAACCGTTTGTGCAGTAGTTGCTGTTGCCAAGCCTTTGGATTTATCCTGGGCACTGGCATTCGCAGCAGCAGTATTCATATCTTGACTACTTTGTGCGCTGACAGAGGTAGATCCCGTCAGACTATTTAGAGGTCTGGAGGTTACGTCCGCTTCAGTGACCTTAACGTTAGCGACACTTGCGTTGCTTGCCCCTTGATTGGCATTCTCAACTTTCACATTTTGCTGAGATGCATTGGGTGTAACAGGGCCTTGGTTGGGCGATCCGCTACTCGGCAAATGTTTCGAGTGAGTTACGGTTTGCTGCGTTGTTGGTTCTACAACAACTGCAACATCATTGTTTTCAGTTGATGCGATTTCGCTTGAACCAGTTTCATTGTTTTCGATGGCAGTGTTTGCGGCATCATTTTCAGATCTGTCTGCGCGCTTATCGTCACTATGAAGGGCTTGATCGGTATTTTCATTATCGTCTGGCGAATGCTGGGCAGTCTTTTCCCGTGCGTCTGCCGAATATTCTGTCGAACCCGTTTGGGTGTCGTCATAATTATCTTGCTTGTCGTCGAAATTAGTTTTCGAGGGGCTGAAGCTGATATCGCGTTCGGCAGGCCAAGGTGTCTTGTTAAAGATATTGCCAAGTATTGAATTATCTCGCGTCAGTGAGGGATTAGCTGCAACTGATTTTCGCGATGCACTAACAGAGTTCAAGTATTCAGCAAATACTTGGCTGGCATTTGGCGCTTGTTTACCCTTTGTCTGAGATTGCTGGGAAACAGCTCTGTTAATATCAATATTGTAATTATTCATCATTCTATCCCTGAATCTCTACTCATTAAGCCAGATAGAGCCCGGAGCGGCGATGGTTCTCGGTGGATGACAAGGGCCAGGTAAAACACTCTTCTTCTAAAGAGGGGTGGAGAGTTATCCAGATCTGACGAAAGCTCATTATGAGCGCGATAGACTCTTTTGCTGATTCAAGATCATTCTTGACGTTGGTACGTGTGATGTTTGCTACCAGACTTAAGTGTGTTTGCATAAAGGCGCTGCGGACATTTTCGGAAATATCTGCCTTCATTTCTTCTTCTATAGCGTCCAGTAAGGCTGAAGCTTTCATGGTTGCATTGAAGCGCTTTTCAATTTCAAGAGTGGTCACAGCATCCTTTGCTTCACCCAACGCATTAATCGCTTGATTAATAAGCATCAGAACTTCTCCTGGAGACGTATCCAAAGAGTCCAGTGATGTTGCTGTTGTGTTCGCTTGCCAATGCATTTTGTGTCCAATCTATCTTGAATTACAAAAACTCAGGATATCTAATGCAAGGCGCGGGCCAATTTGTGTTTGGTCTATTGTGTATTGATTTTAAAAGAAAAATACTTCTTGAAAGAGGCGGGGGGAAAAGAATGCCGGGTATAAAATAAGGGTAAATGACAAAAGGTGCCGGGTAATCTGTTTTTGGAGTATGGGGTTGTTCAGGCCTACTCTGTATCGTTGTTTTTGGCGCGTTGTTCTAGGTATTTACCATAGTTGCTACCAGAGAACTTTTGGGCAAGTTTAAGAAGTTGATTTCTGGAAATGTATCCCATGTTATATGAGACTTCTTCTATACAGCAAATTTTCAAACCTTGACGGTCTTCAATAATTTTAAAAAAATTTGAGGCATCCATTAAAGAGTTTACGGTTCCTGCATCTAGCCATGTTGTGCCTCGTGAGAGAAACTTGGCCTTCAACGTTCCTTTGTTGAGGTAGATATTATTAAGATCTGTAATTTCCAGTTCGCCTCTTTGGCTCGGTTTTAATTGTTTTGCAAAGTCCACGACCTGGTGGTCATAAAAATACAAGCCAATTGCGGCAATGTTTGATTTTGGGTTTGTTGGTTTTTCCGTTAGTGAAAGTACCTTGTTATTTCTATCACATTCTATGATGCCAAACCTTTCTGGTTCCTTTGTGTGGGTCCCGACAATATAGGCGCCGTTTTGTACTGACAGGCATTCATTCCACAAAAGGTTGAGTTGGCCCCAGTAAAGTATATTGTCCCCTAAAATCAAACAAACGGGTTCGTTGTTGATGAAATCTTCACCAATAATAAAAGCTTCAGGCAAGCCTCTGGGGGCATTTTGCGTTTTGTACTGAATGTTTATGCCTAATTCAGAGCCATCTCCAAGATTATCTTGGATCGCTGACAGATCTTTGGGTGTTGTAATGATCAGGATGTCTTTTATTCCGAGTAGCATCAAAGTTGCTAGGGGATAATGAAGCATTGGTTTGTCGTATATTGGGAGGAGTTGTTTGCAAACAACATCTGTTAGAGGGCGTAATCTTGTTCCTGTTCCCCCTGCAAGCACAATTGCTTTTTTGATCAATTGATGGGCTCCCTATTTAATAAGCACTACCTTATCTGTTTTATTATATTGTCTTATTGTCAGTAGATATATCAATCATATTTTCCGTTGAGGTTGGTTACAGGCATAGTTTTCCTGTTTCTCTTTTACTAGGAATTGTTTTCCATTTTATTGGGCAGAAAAAGACCGAGTACTAGGAAGTTCTGACTTTCGAGGGTACTATTTTTTAAAGCAATATTACTTTAAGTATCTGAAATAAAATGAAAAAAATAATTGGCATGGCCTTTGCTTATTAGTTGTGAATTCAACACGTGCCGTCTTGGGCGGTGGAATGGCAAGAAGCCTTCCGTTGAGCTAAATGTGAAAGGAAAGAACATGCCTACAGTAACAACGAATACAGCAGCTAATTCGGCGCTGCGGTTTTTGAATTTGAACTCTACAAAGTCCGGAAGCTCTATTTCCAAGCTGGCTTCTGGCTCGCGTATTGTTAATGCATCGGATGACGCTGCTGGCCTCGCGATTGGTACGCGGCTTCGTGCAGATAGTAATGTTTTGCAACAGGCCTCTATTAACTCTGCTCAGGGTGCATCAGTAATGCAGGTGGGAGACGGTGGTCTTGCCCGTATATCAGATGTGTTGCAGCGATTAAAATCTTTGGCAGCAGCTTCTCTTTCTGGTGTGCCGACAAACACTGAACGAGGATTTATTAATGCTGAGTATGCTCAGTTGCTTGAGGAGATTAACGGGATTGCAGCTAGTACACGGTTTAATGGTGAATCGCTTTTAGATGGTACTGGTACCCAGTTTGGTGCCGGCGCAGTTAACTTTTTTGTCGGTGTTACAACGGCTGATATTATTGCTGTTAACATTTCGACTTTGAGTGCTACTGCGAATAATTTTACTTCTGGAGCTCTAGCCACAGGTGGTACTGCTCTTGGGTCGACATCGGTGACAACCTCTGCGGCAGCGGCTACGGCTATGGCTTCAGTTGATTTGGCCATCAATGAGGTCTCTGAGGCACGCGCCAATATTGGTTCGATTGTTTCCAGGTTTGAGTTCAGACAACAGCAAGTTGCGACCTCAAAAGAAAATATTGATGCTGCGCTTTCATCTGTGATGGATGTTGATCTGGCCGCAGAACAGTCTCGTCTTGTGTCTTCACAGGTGCTTGTTCAGGCTTCTGTTTCTGCGCTCTCTCAGGCGAACCAATTGCCTCAAACACTGTTGTCGTTGTTACAGTAATTATAAACTTATCAACTTTCACATAGCTCTTTTGGGCGCCCAGGATGGGCGCCCAAATATGTGTTAGTGGATTGTTCTGTGTTTTGATTTTTAAACAGATTCAGGGTTTAGGGATTAATTTTTTTGAGATTTTGCACTCATTGGTGTGTTAGGTATATATAAGATTATAAATTTATTGAATTTGTTGAGGCTAGCTTGATACCGTTGTTAACTCCAGATATGCCGTCTGCAAAAGATTTGGTGCCTTATCTGGAGATGATTGATAGGGATAAATGGTATACGAATTTTGGCCAAAGATTATGCTCTTTTGAGGGGCGTTTGGCAGATCATTTTGATGTCAAAAATGAAAATGTCACGACAGTTTCAAGCGCGACAGCAGGCCTGACTATTACTCTGAAGGTTATTGCCGCTGATTTAGAAATTTCCCCTACACGCAAACGTCGTACCTGTTTGCTGCCTGCCTGGACATTTGTGGCGTCTGCTCAGGCAGTTATTGAGGCAGGAATGGATATTGTCTTTTGCGATGTTGATCCTGTTACTGGGGCTTTAACCCCAAGAATTGTTTCAGAGTATTTGGCTGAACCCTTAAATATTAAACCTGATATCATCATGCCTGTCGTGCCTTTTGGTGGCGATGTAAAGGTTTCTGACTGGGATGTTCTTTCTGCACAAGCCGGAATTCCAGTCGTTATAGATGCCGCTGCCTCTTTTTATTCTCTGGAAGCAGGTCGGTGTCCTGCTGTTGTGAGCCTTCATGCCACAAAAGCCTTTGGAATTGGTGAAGGGGGAGTGATTCTTTCCGAGAATCAGAATGTTATCCAAAAAGTGCGACAGTTTAGTCAGTTCGGTTTTGCTGGCGGCCGGTTAGCTTTATCATATGGTGGAAATTATAAGTTAAGCGAATATCATGCTGCTGTTGGTTTGGCGCAATTTGATCGTCTTGAAAAAGTGAAGCAACGCTATTCTCAGGTACGAAATGAATATTTTACGCATCTTGCAGCCTGCGAAAATATTACTTTTTTGCCTGATGAAGATACCAAAATAAGCTCGACGGTTAATGTGATTTTTGGTGACAAGAAGGCTATTGCTGTTGTGGAGGCTTTGAGAGAGAAGGGAATTGGCGCTTCAATCTGGTGGGAAGATCACTTGCATCGAAATCAATTATTCAATGTTTTGAATGCAACTCGTTCTTTCCTTGTCGCTGACAAGTTTTATGGTGGTGTTGTTGCTCTACCATTCAGCACCAGTTTGACAGAAAGAGAGATTTCGTTAGTTGCTAATGGGATTCGTTCTTTGTGATTTTTTAAATATTATTTTTTAAAAACAAACTGGTAAGTCAAGTTTTGGATCATATTCATTAATGGCACTTGCGTTTGTTAACGAAATTTTAATATCCTTGCGACAGTATTTGATACGTAGCTGGAAATCTATTTGGTAATATTTTCAGCAAAACTATTTCGATCCAGGAAGGAGTGAAATAGTGGGTTGCCAAGAAGGCGGCCTTTAAAGTGGCTTTACCCAGGAGGGGTTTAGCTAAGCATACTTCAAGTAGAAGGAATTATATTATGCCCGTAGTTGGTACAAATACTGCAGCAAACTCTGCAATTCGTTTTCTCAACAATAACTCAACAGCAGCTTCAACATCAGTCTCAAAGCTTGCGTCTGGTTCCAGAATCGTGCGTGCATCTGATGATGCGGCAGGTCTTGCGATCAGTACGAAGCTAACTGGTGATGTTACTGCTCTTAAGCAGGCGGCTACAAACGCTTCTCAGGCGGCTTCGATCCTTCAGGTTGCTGATGGTGGTCTGGCGCGTGTGAGTGATGTGCTTCAACGTATGAAAGCACTGGCTTCGCAGTCTTTGTCCGGTTCCGTTACAGATACTGAACGTGCTTATATTAATGCTGAATTTACAGCACTGGATGCTGAGATTCTTGGGATTGAAACAACAACTACCTTTAATGGCGATGCCTTGATTGATGGTACTTTCAATGAAAACTTCTTCGTTGGTCTTGGTGCTGCCGGTGTTGTGAATAATATCACGGCTGATTTAACCACTGTGAACGTTGCTGCGGTTGGTGGTGATGTTTCAACGTCTGGTACTGCGGCAACTGCATTTACGAACGTTACCGCTCGTATTAATACGATTGCGACTGGTCGTGCGACTGTTGGTGCGTTGATTTCACGATTTGAAACCCGTGGTCAACAGGTTGCAACTTCTATCGAAAATATTGAAGCTGCAAACTCCAAGCTTAAAGATGTGGATCTGGCAGCTGAGCAAAGTAAACTGGTGACGGCGAATGTTTTGACCCAGGCGGCAGTTTCTGCCTTGTCGCAGGCCAATCAGATACCGCAAACACTATTGAGAGTTCTTCAGTAAACTCGCATAAATAGTCGAAAGCCGTGGGTATTTCGGTATCCACGGCTTCTCTAGAAAGACGCGCTTGCGTTTGATTAACTAAATTTTAATACCCTGTTTTTAAAATTTAGTAGGTAGTTGAAAATGTCACTATTGCGTTTTCAATGAAACTGTTCTGATCCAGGAAGGAACGGG
>NZ_LANI01000018.1 GCF_000982415.1 Kiloniella litopenaei | reverse complement strand
GCAAATCTTTCTGCCTCTCAATGTATAAGGGCGCCTTATAAGGCGCCCTTTGATTTAAATATCCCATTTAAGAGATTATTCAATCAGGCCATCAGCCCAAGATTTGTGATCAACACGTGCCTGCTCTGGTGCTTGCACACCCAGATTAGCCATCAACTGACCGCTAAGAGCAAGAATACGATATGAAGCAAGCTGTTCATTTGTCATTGCAGAAATCAACTGTCCACGTGAAGTGAAAAGCTCATTTTCAGCATCAAGCACGTCAAGCAATGTACGTTGTGCTACATCGAACTGATCACGATATGAGTCACGTGTTTCTGTGTTGTACTGAACGGAAGATGCCAAGTCAGTTACAGACTGACGGTTTGCTTCCAGAGCAAACCAAGACTGACGCATTTCACGCTGAGCATCAACAACGGAGCTATAACGCTGGTTTTTGCTTTCAGACAAACGAGCCAAAGCTTCCTGTCTAGCAGCACGATCAATCCCACCACGGAACAAGTTCCAACGCAAGCGAAGCATTACAGAGTTGTTTTGCTCATAAGAACCTGGTGTCGCATCAAATTCATCACGATGCTCTGTTGATGCTTCCAAGTTTACTGATGGGTAGAAAGGAACTTCAGAAAGCTCAACTTCTGCTTCAGCAGTACGAACATCTGCTTCGAAAATACGAATTGTAGGGTTACTGTTTACAGCAAGATCGACAGCTTCATCCAAACCACCAGGCAGTTCAGCAGAGAATGCTTCTGGCGTATCCAGATCTTCTGGGAAGTGACCGACGATACGTGTATAGTTAGCTTCCGCATCACGAAGATCGTTGTAAGTCGTGGTTAGTGTGTTTCTGGCACGTGCCGCACGGGCTTCAGCCTGAGAAACATCGGCACGACTTCCGCCACCACCAGCAAGACGTTCTTGCAGGTTAGCAACAATATCGATGTGGATCTGTAGGTTGTTTTTAGCCAAGTCAAGCAGCTCACGCTGTCTCAAAACTTCTAGATACGCGCCAATTGCATCAAGAGCGAGAAATTCAGCATTTTCCTGTACGCGATTAGCAGCAGATTCTACTCTGGCCTTTTCACGTTCAACTGTTGCACCAGCTTCGAAGCCATCGAAGATACGCTGTTGCAGAGTGATAGAAGCATCAGTGGGATTAATCACATCGTGCTTACCAGTACCACCACCAGCACGAGACGTTGAGTCATCGTTGCTTTCAATTCCAGCACCTGCAGAAAGATCAATCTGCGGAAGGTATAGGCCGCGTGCCTGACGAAGTTCTTCGTCAACAGCCTCACGATTATGAGCAACAACCCCAATATCCGGGTTTGTTGCAAGAGCTTGTGTAATTGCCTCTTGCAGAGTTACTGCCTGAGCAGAAGACATAGCTGGCACAGCAAACGCACTTGCTAGGAGTACGGTTTTAAAGCTAACTGCCAATGTTTTACCCAACTGGCGCATTGGTATTTTTCCCCCGATGCTTCCCCGTGTTCACTACGAATCACAGGCAAATAAAATGACTAATTCATAACCAACAAATAGAATACTGTGGTTCTTTTACAATCCACTGGTCTCCAATGTCAAGAATCCAATAGACACTCAGGCCATTTAGACATGCCTGTTGCAAAAAAGCCACAATCGATTTTATCCACTACACTCTAGCAGCATACATTATACTTACACCTGCCAGATACATTATAGATAAGATCTGTTGTTCTGGGCAGAACCTATAACAAAAACCAAATACCTTCAAGTTTCAATTGTGGATTTCCATTATTTTTTACACCCTATTGGTGTTTTACCCTGAACTCAAATCCCCTACCGGGCGTGTTTCTTAAACGTAAGACACCTCACCGATGAATAAATGCCCCCAATCAAAAGCAGTTCGAGGAGAAAACAAATCCGACGAAGCTGTCAACATTAACCATAATAATGTTAGCTCTTAGCAATGAGCAGTTCACTTCAAAAACCCTCTTGGCAATTAAGACAAGCCAAACGAGCATAAAGATCCCTAACAAAACAGGAAATCACATATCAAAGTTTTGAGTTATATTTGGAATTATTCGGGGAAAATTAAAATGGTGCCCAGAGGTGGATTTGAACCACCGACACGCGGATTTTCAGTCCGCTGCTCTACCAACTGAGCTATCTGGGCACCGTGGGCTTGCCAAACTCGTTGGCCGCCGATGAAGGGCTTATAGAAAATGATTCAGGCTCTGTCTAGCCCTATTACAAAGAAAATGTAAAAAAAGAGTTTTTTCTTATATTTTCAAGCTCTTAATCACAAAATTTCGTCATCATCAACATTCCCTCCTGGTCGTTCTTCGGTAGGAATCCGATAACCACCATCAAGCCAACGATTCAAATCGACATCCGCACAGCGTTTTGAACAAAAAGGCTTGTATTTTTCGACCCCTTCTCCACGACATACAGGACAGATAAGTTTACTTAGTTTTTTTTCTGACATTATTTTGCACACATGCTTCTATTCAAACACAGCATAATCACTAACATCGGCTTCAGGTTCCACAGACAAAGTGATTTTTTTTCCTATTTTTTCCTCAACATACGGTAAAGCGGCACAATCTTTCAACGACTGTATAACCATATAAGAAGCAGCAATAGATGCCTGGACATGAGATGCCTGGACATGGCTATTTCGTATATTTTCAGACCACAGCCGCCTCAAGGCCTCATATCCGACTATAGTTGGATCCTTTTCTTGCCCTAACCCACCTATACCAACAGGCCTTAGTAACAGATCCTGTAAACTCAATCCTGACCTCTTTCTTGTCAGCTCTTGCAAACCAGTCATATATAACGGCAACAATTTATGCCCGACAGAGTCATTACTGAGACATGCCTTTAAAGCGGCTTGTAGTTTCTTTTTATATTCGGCCAATTTCATATAGGGAAAATCAATAATAACTCTCCCAGCTATGTTTCTGAGCCTCAATTGCCGCGCAATTTCAGCTGCCGCCTCAAGGTTCAGGTGATAATGGAGCATTTCGACCCCACCATTGTGCTGCATAGCTCCTTTATTGACATCAATGGCGGTGAGAGTTCTTCCTTGTTCAAGTAAAAGATTTCCACCAGATGGCAGAAGAATCTCGGTCTGAAGCAATAATTCTATTTGCTCTTCAATACCGACAACTTCAAAAAGATCAGGTCGTTTTGCTGAATGCTTGAGGATAGATCCCTCAACAGACAGTGCATCAAGAGATTTCTTAACCTGCCCAGCAAGGGCGGCATCTGTGACCTCAATAAGATCAATATGCCCTTTTTGTCTCTGCAACCATGCCCCCAGCCTGTCGAAGCTCTTCACGACATGAATTTTATTAGGGATATTCTCTTTTACGAGAGCTTTCAACCGAACGCCTTTACCGTCAAAGGCTTCTCTCACGACCTCAACACATAAATATGTTCCTTCGCTTACGTTGTGCCCTCCAAGCGACTTTGGAATATTTTGAAGAGGTAAAAAACCGGATTGCCCTAGACCAATATCAACAAAAGCAGCGCCCAGCCCTTTGTCTATTCCGGCAATTCGGCCAATATACTGATTGCCTGCGACTTGCGGCTTATCATCTCGCAGAACCAGAAAATCTTCTATTTTTTCGTTCACCAAACGTGCTGCACGAATTAACCCAGGCAGATAATCTATATAGATTTCATTTGTCATTCGGCATTAAAAACCATTTCCAACCAGCATATTTGTAACTTCGGGCAGCGATAACCCGACCACATTTGTATAAGAACCACTAATCCAAGGAATAAATACCGCGGCCCCACCTTGAATAGCATAGCCGCCTGCCTTGCCCTTCCAATCGTTAGAAGCAATATAGGCATCTATTTCATTCGGGTGCAGGCATTTAAATTTCACTGCGGTCGTCACAATCTTTTTTATCACCTTGCCGTTTGGTAAAACAAGAACATGGCCAGTTATGACCCGGTGACGGCGTCCAGAAAGCAACGATAAACAGTCTCGTGCATCACATTCATCCTCTGCTTTGGGTAAAATGCGACGCCCGACAGAAACCACCGTATCCGCCGCAAGGACAAATGCACCTGCGTGACGCTCAGCTATCAGCGTACCTTTTTCCAAAGAAATTCTCTTGGCATAATCCAGAGGAAGTTCTCTATTTTTCGGGGATTCATCTATATTAGCCGGATCGATGACATCCGGCTCTAATCCCAACTGTTCCAGCAAAGCTTTTCTACGCGGAGAACCCGATGCCAATACAAATGTTGCAGAAGACTGGCGAGTAATGAGTTTCATATATACTACAATTCTTACTTTAAGGTTCAGGACAATTTCCGCCCCGTAATCCTCAAACCTTATTGGACGAGACATGTGGGCAAGGATACTTTTTTAATAACATCTAGGCTAGATAACAAAATTCCTATTCCCAAACAATGTCCTTCACCTAACGACTGACACCAAAAACAAACCAGTAAAAAACCTTTACTGATCAAAGGGAATTGTTAAGCTTTTATGTATAATTTCTGTTTTGGTTACTATCTGTTGTTCTAGTGAGGGAGAAACAATAAGCATGAAGTCGCGCTTCGCATCAATTCTGTGCGCCATGCTTTTCCTTTGCTTTCCTGCAAAAGCAGAGAAACTTGTTCTCGCCTGTAACGAATGGAAACCATTGGTCGACAGCCAACAGAAAAATCACGGCTTATTTGTTGATATTTTAAAGACTGCCGGACAACGTGTCGGTTACGATGTTGAGCATCAGATACTGCCTTGGAACAGGCTTGTTGCTCTGACTAAAAGTGGTGAAATTGATGGTATATCCTGCTCTACATTTATCGCTGAAAATCAAGACTGGGTAACCTATACGGAACAAGCTTTCTGGGTTACAGAAGTCGGATTATTTGTTCGGAATGATAGCGAAATTAAGCTCACCCAGCTTAAAAATTTGAAAAAATACACCTTTGGTGCCCTCAAAGGCGGAGCATATACCAATGTTTTACAGGGATTAATTGATGATAACATCAAGCTTGTCCCCTACCCCAAAGAAATTAACGGCATGAAGATGCTTATCGAGAAGCGGTTTGATATACTTTTTACCGGCAACATTTTGGGGAATTATATCATACAGACTCAAAATCTGGATGACGCTGACAACATCATCTATCTGGAAACACTTTTTTTAGAAGACATCCATCCAGCCATTAGCAAAAAAAGAGCCGATGCAGAGATAGTATCGGAACGCCTGAGCAAAGGTTATAAACTAATAAAAGCTGATGGCACGCTCGAAGCCTTGTTTGCAAAACACAATCTCTACCCAACGTCCTACAATGTTAAACTTACCAACTAGCATTATAAATTCGGTTTTAGATCCAGGGTAAATCGTTCTTCAATCTTCTTTTTCAGGAAATCCCTCACCTGTCTGTAGGATTCCAGTCTCGTTTCCCGGCTACCTTCGATAAGGGTCGGATCAAAAGTGTGCCAAAATTCTACATCACACGCCATTGTCCTTGTCATCTCTACCGCAGAGTGTTGAGCTTCGGGCGAAAGGCTAATAATTAGATCAAATGAGCTATCTTCAAGATCTGTGAAGTTTTTCGCACGATGCTTTGAAATATCAATACCAATTTCATCCATGACTTCGATGACAAAACCATCAATCTCTTGGGATCGCACACCAACAGAATCCACAAAGATCTTGTGACCAAGCAAATGCTTTAAAATGCCTTCGGCCATCGGAGATCTGACAGCATTATGTGTACAGGCAATAAGAACGGCGTCAGGTAGATCGCTCAACTCAGCGCCCCCTAACATGATGCAAAGCACAAATCAGGGTAAAGAGACGCCGAGCAGTATTGAAATCCATTTCAATTTTGCCCTCCAGCCTCTGCTGCAGAATTTCAGATCCCTCGTTATGTAACCCGCGACGCCCCATATCGATTGCTTCGATCTTCATGGGGCTGGCCATTTTAATGGCTTCAAAATATGTCTGACATACAGCAAAATAGTCTTTGATAACACGGCGTAATGGCGTCAAAGAAAGAATGTGTTCACACAGAAATGTGCCCCCTTCTTTATCAACTCTGAATCTAAGCCGATTTTCAACGATTGCCAAATCCAGAATATAAGGCCCGGCATCAGAACCAAAAGGCACAAAATGATTCTGTTCCAGAATGTCATAAATGGCAATCGCACGCTCTTTTTCCACATCGGGCGTACTGCGTGCCAAAGATTCCTCATCTAAACTGATATGGGAAAGATAGTGACAAGCTTTCTGTCTATCCTGTTCCATTTTCAGTCCCCCAAACACCATCGTTCGTATGACACCACTATCAACAGCAGTGATCCAATCACTATGCCAGCGGAACAACAAAAAGGTAAAGCCCGGATCGAAAAGGAATTAACCCGATTTACACCTTATTCCTTGCGTGTAAATCGGGTCAGGACTTTTAAAAATATGACAAAATTAGCCTTGAAGACGCAAAGATACAGACAAAGCATGCGCTGTCAGCCCTTCTTCCTTCGCAAGGGTGACAGCCGCAGGACCAATAGCTTTCAAGCTTTGTGCATCACAGGAAATCAAGGATGTTCGCTTCATGAAATCAAGCACGGACAATCCAGAAGAGAAGCGTGCCGACCTTGCAGTCGGCAATACATGATTAGGCCCAGCCACATAATCGCCAATCACCTCGGCTGTATGTCGGCCAAGGAACATGGCACCCGCATTTCTGATTTTACCCGCAAGAGCTTGCGGTTCATCAACAGCAATTTCAAGGTGTTCAGGGGCTATTCTGTCCGTCAAGGCAACTGCCTCTTCCAGATTATCAACAAGGATTATTGCCCCGTGATCCTGCCAGCTTTTACTTGCAATTTCACTTCTGGAAAGCGCCTGTAAATGAATATCAACGGCCTGCTTTACCGTTTCAGCAAAGCGTGCATCATCTGTAATCAGAATGGATTGCGCCGCGGTATCATGTTCGGCCTGCGCAAGAAGATCTGCGGCAATCCAGCGGGGATCATTTTGTCCATCCGCAATGATCAGAATTTCTGATGGGCCAGCGATCATATCGATACCAACAGTACCAAACACTTGCTTCTTAGCCGCCGCGACATAAGCATTCCCCGGGCCGACAATAATATCCACAGGCTTGATTGTATCTGTACCATAGGCCAAAGCACCCACTGCCTGCGCCCCACCTATACGATAGATTTCATCAACACCGGCGATAGAAGCGGCCGCAAGAACCAGCGGGTTTAAAACACCATCCGGCGATGGAACAACCATGACCAATCGTTCAACGCCAGCTACTTTGGCAGGCAAAGCATTCATTAGCACAGAGGATGGATAGCTTGCCAATCCGCCGGGTACATAAAGCCCCGCAGCCTGAACAGCAGTCCATCGATGACCAAGCTGCACACCGACCTCGTCCGTGTACTGTAAATCTTCCGGTTTCTGGCGGGCGTGATAATCTGAGATCCGTCGCCCCGCAAGCTCAAGCGCTTTGATCGATTCAGAATCACATGACGCAACAGCTTCTTCAACTTCAGCGGCAGAAACACGCATTGAAGATGTATCCAGTTCCAGGCGATCAAACCGTTTTGTGTAATCAAACAGAGCCTTATCGCCCCGACGCTTCACATCAGCTAAAATTTCGGCAACAGCATCATTTACATCAGAAGACACTTCACGTTTCGAAGAAAGCAGATCAACAAACTGACTTTCAAAATTGGCAGAACCAGTCTTAAGTTCACTTGGCATTTACCGCCTCCTGAAAGCTGCGTACCCAGTGATTGATTGCATCTGGTCGGGTTTTAAGTGCCGCACGGTTTACAATAAAGCGGGATGAAACATCTGAGATTTGCTCAATTTCGGCCAAGCCATTCGCTTTAAGCGTAGCCCCAGAAGAGACCAGATCAACAATACGGCGACACAAGCCAAGGTTTGGTGCCAGTTCCATAGCACCATTCAACTTAATACATTCCGCCTGAACACCACGCGCAGAAAAATATTTTTTGGTGATATTGGGGTACTTCGTTGCAACACGAATGTGGCTCCACTGTGACGGGTCTTCGTTTTCCAATAACGTCGATGGCGCAGCCACTGATATACGACAGTGTCCAATATCAAGATCGACAGGTGCGTATATTTCCGGATAGTCAAATTCCATAATAACATCGCTACCTGCAACACCCAGATGTGCAGCACCAAACGCGACAAAGGTCGGCACATCAAAGCTGCGAACTCTGATAAGCTCCAGATAATCAACATTGGTTGCAAAACGTAATTGACGACACTTGTCGTCAAAAAATGAGTCTTCGGGAACAATTCCCGCACTTTTCATCAAGGGCAACAGTTCTTTAAGAATACGTCCCTTCGGGACAGCCAGGACCATCGGTTCGATCTTGGGCATAATATTTATCCGTTTTCTTTTTTAAGGCCAGAGGACACAGCCTCTCTATAGCCTGTATAATCTTATTTGTTCTCTATCACGCTTCTTCCGGGGAGCGTGTACCCTCTGAATGCTCGCCCTTTGGATGGTCACTCTTATCTTCATGACCAGCATCTGCAGCTGTATTTTGACCCTGTTCTTTGTCAGCATCATCAAGGCTATGGCGAGGTTGGTATAGCGTAGGCCATGGCTCACTGATATCATCCATGTGGCAGCGTATTTGTGACACCACCAAGCGAATAGCGGCTCCACCCGAAAAATGTAACGTAATGTAACCGGGTATTGCTGCAACTGTCAGCAAGTTGAGAATTTCATCTTTGTTTTTGAGGTCCACACCTTTGGTTTGAACAGATTTTACCTTGTCAAAACACAGTCCGGTGTTAACTCGATGAAAAGTTGGCAAATCATCAACATCTTCAAAGGAAACATCATCCTGCTCGGCTTGCCCTTCGGGTGTATCAGGTGCCGACAAGGCACGCTCACGAAGTTCTTGTGGCAGCATTTCCCAGCAAAAACGATTTACGACCAGTACAAAGCGTTTCTCTTCGCGTAAATAAGCCACATCACAAACAGGGGCTAGGGAATCCTGAAGCAGGCCAGAGAGTGTACGAATGTCTTCGGCGTCGCGCGCTCTGATCTTCAGTCTTTTTCCCTCAGTCATATCTTCAAATTCCCAACTGTTCCTATCAGGCCCTATTCACCCTTGATACGTTCGATATCGGCACCACAGGCAGCAAGCTTGTCTTCAACGCGCTCATAACCTCTATCAAGGTGGTAGACACGGTTTAACACAGTTTCACCATCAGCAACCAGCCCCGCCATAATAAGCGAGAAACTTGCTCTCAGATCAGTGGCCATTACCTCGGCTCCGGTCAGTTTCGCTTGCCCTCTCACCAATGCAGAAGAACCATGCACCGTAATATTTGCACCCATTCTGCATAATTCTGGTACATGCATAAACCGATTTTCAAAAATTGTTTCAGTGATCATTGATGCCCCATCAGCCGTGGACATCAGGGCCATTGTCTGCGCCTGTAAATCTGTCGGATACCCCGGATAAGGCTCTGTCATAATATCGGTCCCCATCACCCGTTCTCCTGAACAACGTGCAATCATGCCGTTTTCAAGCTCTTCAATGCTAACACCAGCCTGAGCAAGCTGATCGATCATGGAACGAAGATGTTCTGGTCTCGCCCCCACCAGCTCCAGTTCCCCGCCTGTCATAGCCGCGGCCATGGCATAGGTTCCTGTCTCAATACGGTCCGGAACAACAGTGTGGGTATATCCATGCAGGCGATCAACACCTTCAATCGTAATGGTATCCGTTCCGGCGCCCTGAATGTTAGCCCCCATTCCCATCAAACACTCGGCAAGATCAACCACTTCTGGCTCACGCGCCGCATTAATCATCCGCGTTGTCCCCTTTGCCAGCACCGCGGCCATCATAATGTTTTCAGTAGCACCAACGGAAACCTTGGGGAACATAACTTCACCGCCAATCAGGCCCTTTGGCGCCTTGGCATGTACGTACCCTTCTTTAAGTTCGATTTCTGCCCCCAGCTGCTCCATACCTTGCAAATGCAGATCAACCGGACGAGAACCAATTGCACAACCTCCAGGCAGGGACACTTCCGCATGCCCTTCACGGGCCAGTAGAGGGCCGAGAACGAGGATAGAAGCCCGCATTTTCCGCACCAGTTCATACGGTGCTTTCGTGGTCTCAATCGTCTTGGCATGCATTTCAAGAACCCGGCCAGCACACCCCTCGCTACCTGCTGAACCGTTCATGTGCAGTTCAACACCGTGCTGCGCCAACAGATTTGCAAGGGTTGTAATATCAGCCAGGTGAGGAAGGTTCCTGAGTGTCAGAACTTCATCAGTCAGCAAAGAAGCCGTCATCAACGGCAAGGCCGCGTTTTTAGCCCCAGAGATCCATATTTTGCCTTTAAGCGGGTTACCCCCGCGAATTTTAATCTTATCCATCGTACTTTACCGTTTCTGCCTGGTTATCAACTGTCAGACAGGACTATCCAAAGGCTTTGTTCAAATCGTGGCGTCGATTTGTTTAAAGGATCTCAATTCCCAAAATAAATCGCCTTATTACATCTCTCTGTTCAGGCGGAAAAAAGCCTAAGTTAGATTTACCGCCTCTTAAATCTGCCCCCAAAGGTGAGATCCATCACAAACGTGGTCCATTTCAGACGTGGCCCACTACAGACGAGGAAGGGTCACACCGCGCTGTTTCATATATTTACCTGCACGATCAGCATAGGAAACATCGCAATCACCTTCGCCTTTCAAGAAGAGAAACTGGCAGACCCCTTCGTTGGCATAGATTTTAGCAGGCAGCGGTGTTGTGTTTGAAAATTCCAGTGTCACATGGCCTTCCCACTCTGGCTCCAACGGCGTCACATTTACGATGATACCGCAACGAGCATAGGTGGATTTACCAAGGCAGATAACCAGAACATCGCGTGGAATACGGAAATATTCAACAGTCCGTGCCAAGGCAAAAGAGTTCGGCGGGATAATGCAGACATCGTCCTCTTTTTCCACAAAGCTCTGATCAGAAAATTCTTTGGGATCAACAATCGCATTGTGCACGTTGGTAAAGATTTTGAATTCATTGGAAACCCGCGCGTCATATCCATAGGAACTGACGCCGTAAGAAATAACACCCTCACGTCTTTGTGCCTCGACATAAGGCTCAATCATGCCATGGTTTTCGGCCTGTTCTCGAATCCAAGTATCCGGCATAATTCCCACGGCATATCCTCCCAATGTTCACCGATTCCATTTTCTTGCGCGTTCATGCAGCGCAAGGCCATAAGCCTTCTACTGTCTTCCGCCCCAAAGCTCAAGATTGAAGATCAGAAGAACAGCAGATTTATCCACGATAATTACTCAAAGATGTATAAACAAATTCAGAGCGATCACCCCTGAAACTTGGTCAGCACAAAATGTGCCCAAGCTAATTATTTTCGCTCTCGCAACTGGCCTTTTCTTTTTTTGAGGTTATCTCTCAACGCCTTTGCCTCACGCTCCAGTCTGATTTTGGTTCGTTGCGCCATTTCCTTTTCAGCATTTATGGACTTCTGGCTACGCTGATTATTATCTGTAAGGCTCTCGCCTGCCGAACTTTCGGTCTTGTCTTGATCTGTCATGGCCGCAGATTGCAAAGTCTTGCCCCCAAGGTCAAGCCTCAAACCGACCAAAACTGCCAACGAGTATTCCATCAGCTATCAGTTACCTATTTAAAGGGATGACAAAATTTTGCAAAAAGATAAAAATAAGACTTGCATTAAAATGCGAGCAGAGGCATATAACGCCCGTCCAAACAAAGCCGTGGTAGCTCAGTGGTAGAGCACGTCATTGGTAATGACGGGGTCGGTAGTTCAATTCTACCTCACGGCACCATTTTTTCTCATTACACTTCCATGTGTTACTAAATCATCAAATTTCATATCAAGCTTAATTTTTGGACAGTATTACCAAAAACGGTCAAAAATCAGACCTTTTTGAAGTTAAAAGCACATCCCCCATATTAGTCCATCTGATCATTATTTTGACTAACCATCATAGAAAATAATTTTAAGTTCCCCTTAAACCTTGCCAATAAATTTACTGTAAAAAATCAACGACATCTCTCATGTATTATTTATAAAGGATTCTTTGCAAATCTTCTCTTTTTAGATACAAGCCTATATCTGAGTGATTACAAATTACTTCATGCATCGTCGGAAATTTAACACTTTAGCAGGCTTTTATCTTACATGAAAATTTCTTGGATAGCTCGCGCAAGAAAAAGATGGATCTTTAATCTTCATAAAATTCGCCTTTTTCTAATGCAAAACAATAAAAAACGTCTCTTTATTGATTGCGGATCTAATCTTGGGCAGGGTTTTTCATTTTTTCGAAAATATTTCCCCAATCAATTTTATGATTATATTTTGCTAGAACCAAATCCAAATTGTGTCTCGGTTCTTAAAGAAAAATATAATCACATTAAGAATCTCAAAATAGTCGAAGCCGCAGTATGGACTGCGGATGGTGATATGAATCTATTCGGTTTAGTCGAGGACAATAGAGGATCACAATCTGATGGAGCCTCAATTATTGAGAACCATAATAGCGCTCTTTATAGTTCTGATTCCTCCAAAGCGACAAAAGTCAAAACTATCGACTTTGCCAGATTGCTTAGAGAACAAACCCATTATGATCAAATAGTTGTAAAAATGGATATTGAGTCCAGTGAATATGATGTTCTCGAAAAGTTAATAAAAGAAGAGCTTCTCGATAAAATTGACTTTATGTTTATAGAATTTCATAGCCAGTATATGACGGGAAATAGTAAACACATAATTGAGGAACGTGAACATAAAATCAAAAAATATCTAAATGATAGACATAAACTATACATATGGCATTAATGCGACCTTAAGAGATAGTTCATTAAATATAATTGCCTCAAAGCTGATATTACCAATATTACCACTAGGAATTTTCAGCACACATAACTACGTTATTTCTTTGCCGAATACGCCTATTAATGGCATTGTTTCTTTTCGCTCGTAGTGTGTTTCTTGCTGTGTAAAGTTTTGATGACAAAAGATGTTATCACATTAGCGCCCATAGCCTTGCCATCGGATCAAGCCGATATCCTGTTAACGCAAGGGCTGGAGTGGTGGGAAAATTCCGGTGGCATTATTGGCCGCGATCAAGCAACCACGCGCATATTGGAAAACTTGCAGATATCCGTTATCCAACGGGAAGATCGTATCCCCCCGCTTATTCATGCCGGAAATACATCAGTGACAGCCCAGGTCTTTGGGCAGAACTGGGCAGAAACCTGTACAGGATCAACCCAAACGTCCCCGTGGTAAACAACCTTGCCACTTATACGTTGAGCGCCAGGACTTGATGTTTGCATTAACCTTCCGCCATGCAGTCGCTTTAGCTGTTGTTGCCACAACGTGGCCAAGTTCGTATCACCCAACTCGGAAAGTCGCATGACCTGAGTACTGATCGTTTTCCCTTCTTCGTTCACCCCGTTAATCCAAAACCCATCACGTGGCAGGATATCGAAATATTTTGCGCTAAAGGGTTCTGAAAGTTTTTTACGCCCTTCTATTGAGTTGCAAATTTTTTCCAGTTTTTGAAAATCTTCGCACATCTCAATAGTTACACCTTGATCGGAAAGTGTTGCCTCTATTTCCGATATTTTCCTTGTTACGGCCTGTATTATTCTTACTTTTTGCATTCGAACACCCTCACTCCCCAGCAGTTAAGAACAGTATCTCGTCAATAACAGATGATGATTTTCCCAAGACAGTACGATACGTTGTCCCGAGTTTGAAAAAACCAAACCATACAGCAATCAAGTTTGCAGTGGGGGAAATGACATCAGCAAAGGAACTATTTCGTGAAATGCCCCAGCTTTGTCAGGCCGTGATCGTCACAGAATAATTATTTTGCTAATTCTGTGAAATGTCCAGAATGACACTAGGCTGAATGATCTGCCGATTATCCAGATTAATTTTGTCAGGTTCAGTGTTGTGGATAAATTCTGGGTAGACGATGCATTCTGATTCGGCGTGACGCCCCAAAACCACAAAAATGGGTCACCGTTTCTGTCAATAAAAATAGGGCTCATGACCCTTTTGATAATGAGCAGGAAGACCTGAGTCGAAAAGAAGAACAACGCAATATAACTGCCCGCTCTGGACGTATCTGCTTGGTAAGGGCAATAACTAAAAAGAAAATATAGAATAATTTAATTTGCACTGTGTCATTGGCATGTCAAAAGGCAAAACACACCAAATGATCTATATCAGACAATGAGAAACACCCTGCGCCTGTAGCTCCACCATACCTGATTTATGACCTTGCTCCCTATACTGAAGCAAAAGCTTTTGAGAGACATCAAGTGCAATTGAAATAGACTTAATCCAGGGCAATTCTCGAGATAAAACAAGCACACCGTCTGGACCGTATAGTGTCATTTTAAAGGGTTTTGTCATTACTTTCTCCATAAATCAACAGGAACAAAATAAGAACAAATAATTAAAACTATATTAAATCAGTATCCGAAAATATGCTGCGAATGTAGAAAAAAAGGTCATCCCTCCCCCACCTTTACCTGGTTACAAATGGAAAAATATTTTTCTATCCCTGGGCAGACATATCACGTTAAGCTGTATTTATTGGCAGTAACAAATTCTTTTGCCCCATCAATGCCAACACTAACGACGTCGTTTATTCAGCCGTCCGTGAAAACAGGAAGACAAATGATATTGCGCCTATTTATAGCCATCATTCTTATTACTGGTTTATCCGCCTGTGCACAGACAAAGCCAGTAACGTCACTCAACAAACACGATCGATCTGTTGAATTTGTCGAAATGATTTTTACAGATGAATTTATCAAAGAATCTGTATTGGAATCATTTCTTGAATACAAAGCGAAGAACGAAGTCGCAGCTATGCGTATACCTAATAAAGCGCTTGAAGAGATAAATGCTCTCATTACAGAAGAAATGATTAAGAACAGAGCAAGTCTGATAAATAAAATAGCGACAATTTTTGCCGAAGAATTAACCAATGACGAAATTATAGCTCTTCACAGCATTAAAGACATTACACTGCTTCAAAAAGCACATGCCAAGTTGGTAAAAAATAATGGTTCTCTCTCTGGACTAACACGTCAGGAAATTAATGCGATAGCAAATATAAAAAAGCCAGAATCCTTTATCACGGCCATTCCTAAATTAGAAAAGCTTGAAAACAGAATGCAAGTAACGGGTGAAGAGTTTGCGGCAGAAATTCTTCCCAAAATTCTACCTAAGCTTCTTATAATCATATTAGAGAATGAACCGCTTATTGGCGCTTTTCATTTTCCAGCGCATACACACACAATCCACAACGTTTATATTTAAAACTCCATAGCCACGCTCAGGTATTAGGGACAAAAATGCTTTTTGATCAAGAAACCCTCGATAAGCTCATAACTTTTCGACACGAATTACATCGCTATCCTGAGGTTTCAAGCCAAGAACAAGAAACCAGCACTCGTGTTACTGATTTCATTACCCAGTATGAGCCTGACGAAATAATTCGCAATCTGGGTGGCTACGGAGTAGCCGCGATTTACAATGGAATACAAACAGGTCCCACCGTTTTAATACGTTGCGAACTTGATGCCTTACCCATAACAGAAACAGGTAACTTACCTTATAAATCAAACTATTCGGGTACGGCGCATCTATGTGGACACGATGGGCACATGGCTATGGTCCTTGGGGTTGCTACCTTATTGCACAGAACACGCCCAGAGAAAGGCCGCGTCGTACTTTTATTCCAGCCAGCCGAAGAAACAGGGGCTGGGGCCAAAGCAGTCATTCGTGATCCTGGCTTTGCACGTATCTCACCAGATTATGCTTTCTCGCTTCATAATCTACCAGGTGAAGCCCTACACAACGTTGGGATCAAAGAGGGCTCGTTTAACTGCGCATCCCAAGGCCTTTGGATAACACTGGAAGGCAAGACATCACACGCATCGCACCCCGAAGATGGTATCAGCCCTGCAACAGCAATGTGTGAACTCGTAACCGCGTTTACACAGCTACCTGCCAAGACGGAATTTGCAAACGACTTTGCCCTTGTCACAGTCGTCCATGCACATCTCGGGGACGAAGCCTTTGGCATTACCCCGGGGTTCGCCAAGGTTATGGTTACACTTCGTAGTGAAACAGATCGCATTATGGCATTGTTACAAGAAAGGTCAGAAACCTTAATCAAGGGTGTTGCTGAAAAATACGGCTTGAAAACTGACTTCGGATACGAAGATATATTCGCGGCTTCAACAAACGATTCCAAGGCCACAGATATACTGAAATCAGCTTTTGAGGACGAAAATATTTTATGCAAGGAAATGCCATCCCCCATGCGCTGGTCTGAAGATTTTGGGCAATTCGGCAAAATCAGTAAGAGCGCAATGTTTACCTTGGGATCTGGTTTGAATCAGCCACAACTCCATAACCCAGATTTTGATTTCCCAGATGAACTAATAGAAACGGGCACAAGAATTTTCCATCGGGTTATCCGAACAATCTTAGGCCCCAGAAATTAGAAACCACGTTAACTAACAACAAGTAAAAAATATTCAACCTATCCACCTATACCCTCAAACTCCTATCACTATTTACCCAAAATTATATTCTCGTAAGGATCATCATGCATCGACATTACGGCGTTATAATCAAATGCTTTCTTTCAGCTCTTATCCTTGGAGCCGTCACACAAATGGCCGTGACAGCAGGGTTTATCCGCTGGGCAGCAGCACAAGGAAATGATTATCGTTCGAACTATTGGGACCTGGTTCAAGATTCTTGGCACAATAATGGCCTTACAACTTTTTTAATTTGCATGGCATCCAGCCTGATTATCTATTTGATAATTCGGAAATTCACAACACATCAGGAGACAGCTGAGAAAATCATCACATGGCTGATTGTACCGATCACACTAATCTACAGTGTGATCATGTACCCCAACTTTTCTGATTATCTATAAAGCACAATAAACAGCAATCTGGAACAATCTATCCGATGATAGCTTGCTCCAGATCCTGTATCAGGTCTTCAACATTTTCGATACCAATAGAAAATCGTAACAAATCATCAGGCACAGGTGTCCCCTCTCCCTCAACCAACGCCCTATGCTCGACAAGGCTCTCTACACCCCCAAGGGATGTCGCCCTGACAAAATGTTTCATGCGTCCCATGATAGTTGCAGTTTTTTCTCTTCCACCTTCGAAGCGGATTGAAAGCATTCCCCCGAAACCATTCGTCATTTGCTTTGCAGCTACATCGTGGTTTTTATGAGACGCTAGTCCTGGGTAAATCACTTCCTTTACACCGGGAAACCCAACAAAATGTTGTGCCAGCTTCATTGCATTCTCACATGCACGCTCAACACGAACATGCATTGTCCGCATTCCGCGTAGTAAAAGCCAACTTTCAAAGGGTCCCAAGATTCCACCTTGTTGGGCACGGATTTTACACAACCTTTCCCATCGGGCATCTTCTTTGGCCGCGATTAAAGCCCCAGCAACCACATCACTGTGACCGTTTATATATTTTGTCGCTGAGTGGAAGACAAAATCGGCACCATATTCTATTGGCTTGGTTATCAGTGGTGTTGAAACGGTGGAATCAGCGACTAATTGTGCCCCCACCGAGTGCGCCAAGTCAGCTGCTTTTTTGATATCAACAACTTCCCATGTTGGGTTCGCGGGGGTTTCAATCCATAAAATTTCCGTCCGGGCTGCTTTAACAACATCAACCATATCCGCTTCATTTTGCGGATCATAAAATGCAAGATCGATATGCCAATCAGCACAAAAAGAGATAAGCCAGGCACGCAGGGACCAATACATAACGGTTGGTGCAACAATTCGGTCACCAGGGCGAAGTGTTTGCACCAGTGCCGTTGCCGCGGCCATTCCCGAAGCGAATAGTTTACAGGAAGATCCAGCCTCGAGTTCACAAAGGATGGCTTCGGCCATTTCCGCATTTACACTTTGATCGCGCGCGTAAATACGATTGCTATCATACAGCTCACCCTGTTCATTTCGGGCAAAGGTGGTTGATGGCTGGATCGGCGGAACAACTGACCCACTCTCTTTATCCAGATAATGCCCGGCCTGTGCCAAAAGTGTTTCGGCCTTACCCTTGTTCTTGCCCATAGCTTGCTCCCTCATTAATTCAGCCAAACAATAGGCGGAACCACAGGGAATGAAAACTCTTACTTTCAGATCTTCTCAATAATTTATTCAAAACCACTAACTAAGAAAAATAAACTAATCCACCGCTCGACCGACGACTTCTTTTTCACCAATCCAGGCCGGATTGTGTTATAGTCGGTGCAATAAGAGAATGAATATGTGCGGTCCCCTTATAATAACCGGAACCACCCGGAAACACACCGGAGACACAAATGACGTTTTCCCGACGAAAATTTATTACTGGCCTGACTACGCTTGTCGCATCACAGCCACTGACGCAATCCATTGCCAGCAATAAAAAATCTGATTCTCATTCTGACAAAGATCGAAAAGATCAGACTGAAACGTGGCAAAACCCCGGTTTTATACGCCTTGAAACTCTTTCAACACTTATTCAAATTAACAACATCATATTCGTTACCGCATTTGCTGTTTATTTCCTGAAGATCTTGAGCCTCAATAGCATAACACGTAGAAATGAAAACAGGCTTTCCGTTCCCAAATCAGTACCACTTTTCGGCAGCCTGTTTGAAGATACATACAACAGCGATGATTTTTCGCCTCAAAAAAAGCTAGGTCTTGCTTACACCTATAATAATTCACTTATCCTGGATCTTGTTTCCAACAGACCGCAGACTGTAACCGACGCAAATCTGGATATAGATCTTGACCAGGAAATTTCACGGTTAGATCAACAGATTCCGCAAATAGGTCAAAATCTTCAACTAAACCTTGGTACAACACGTTATTCAAGTGAACGAATAGATCTTCTAAATGGAGATCACAGCTATCGCATAGCGTCGAACCAGGCCAAAGCTGTCACTGATGATAACAGCCAGCTACCTCTGTTGAGCAATTTGCCGCTGATATCTAACTTCTTCAAAAATCAGGTTGGTGAAGTTTATGGAGCACGAAATCTTCATATACTCGTCAAACCATCAATCGTAGAGGACAATTAAAGACGGCCAAAAGCCATAGCGATCAGTAAGCTGTAGCCAGGAGCAGCAAGTATAATCGAGAACGAGATCAGGATCAGGCTCGCCCTGTCGGCTCCCCATCTACAAATAAACGCTTACCTTGCTCATCAATAATCTGACGCCCTTTACGAACAGTAAATTCGACAGCTTCTTCACGAGATGGAAAGGTATCAGCCCTCAGAAAAAAGCGTTCCATTTCTGGATCGTCCGGGTTTTCACCTAACTTTTTTATATAACCACTCAAACGCCACTGACCGCTCTCGGCTTTATCGGGTGATGGCACAATGGCATAGCCTTCGTACATAACGGGTTCGTCTTTAGGCTTCGCCTTTTCTTTGTCCATTGAAGAAAGGCCAAAAATCTTTGAGAAAAATGACATCTAGTCCCAACCTCACTAAATTGTTGCCCAATCATACCAAGAGCCTTATCGGAAATAAACTCATAGGATTTAGCAATAGGGCGCTTAATAATAGATATTCCCTAGTTTATATTACTCAAAACAGGAAAAGGTAAAGTTTTACGTCAAAATTAAGGATTTGATTACGGCCCTTACCTATAATTTCAATGAAACGACCATAGAGAGTGGTTAGCGTGACGGAAAATAGATACGAAGTAATCAAGTATTATCCAGTTACATCAACGAACGAACTCGTTGGTTCAAGCAATCGCGCCCTTATGGAATGGTGGCTTTCCTTTGCTCCAAGGACACCATTCAAAAGCGAATTTGATATTCTGGACCATATTGATCTGGTCCCCGATATTTTCCTCGTTAAAAGGCTTAATCAAACTGATTTTGAATTTCGTGTTCATGGTGAAAGTGCAAATAACATCTTTGATGAATATATAGGCAAAATCATCAGTACCCAAGGCCCACAAACGAACGATAGAGAACGTCAAGATGTTGAGTTGGCAGAATATTATGTGGAAATATTAGATCAATCCCTGTGTTTCCGAAACGAAGGGGTTCTTTCTTTTTTGAAAAAGAAAGATGTCAAATTTGAATCTCTTGACTGTCCCCTTCTTGATGATCAGGAAAATCCGACCTTCATCATCGGCACAATAACGATCCTGGATCACAAAGGCCCGCTACAATAAAACCGACCCAATAAAAAAGCGGTACGAACATTGTAAATGATGTCCGTACCGCTTTATTCTACAGGAAAGCTCTAGCTTCCTTTTTTAATCGTGATAAAACCAGTTTTATCCCGCTAGCTTCTTCTTAAGCAACTGATTAACCATACCGGGGTTGGCTTTACCACCCGTCGCTTTCATTGTTTGACCAACAAACCAGCCAATCAGTTTTTCATTACCACCACGGAAGGCTTCAACCTGATCAGGATTTGCAGCCATGATTTCATCAATCGCGGCTTCAATCGGTCCTGTATCTGTGATCTGTTTAAGGCCTTTTTCCTCAACGATGGTATCAGCATCCTTGCTGGTTTCCCACATCACCTCGAAAACTTCCTTGGCGATACGTCCGGAAATTGTGTTGTCCTTGATCAAACCGATCAGACCACCGAGCTGTTTGGCTGAAACCGGAGACTGATCCAAAGCAAGGCCACTTTTGTTCAGCGCACCAAAGAAATCACCCATGACCCAGTTCGCAGCCAGTTTCGGGTCACGACCTTCGGCAACTTCCTCGTAGAACATCGCCTTTTCACGATCAGCAACCAGAATACCCGCATCGTAAGCAGACAGGCCAAAGTCATTGATAAAGCGATCTTTCTTTTCGTCCGGAAGCTCAGGAATTGTCGCTTTGATTTCCTCAACCCATGCAGGATCAAGAACCAACGGCAACAAATCCGGGTCAGGGAAGTAACGATAATCGTGCGCTTCTTCCTTGCTTCTCATGGACCGGGTTGTGCCTTTGCTTGCATCAAACAGACGCGTTTCCTGAACGATCTGGCCGCCCTCTTCCAGAATTTTAACCTGGCGCTTGGCTTCATGCTCAATAGCTTGCTGGACATAACGGATAGAGTTAACGTTCTTCGTTTCTGTCCGGGTTCCGAACTCATCACCCGGTTTACGTACAGATACGTTAACATCAGCGCGCATGGACCCTTCGTCCATGTTACCATCACACGTGCCGAGATAGCGCAGGATCGAACGCAGTTTGCGCAGGTAAGCACCAGCTTCTTCAGGCGAACGGAGATCCGGCTTGGAAACGATCTCCATCAAGGCCACACCGGAACGGTTCAGGTCAATATAGGACTGTGTCGGGTGCTGATCATGAACGGATTTACCTGCATCCTGTTCCAGATGCATCCGCTCAACACCGACTTCACGAACGTCACCACCTTCGAGATCAAGTGTGATTGTTCCTTCACCAACAATCGGTTCCAGAAACTGAGAAATCTGATATCCCTGTGGCAGATCAGCATAAAAATAGTTTTTACGCTCAAACACAGATTTCATGTTGATTTTTGCACGAAGCCCCAGACCGGTACGGATGCCCTGCTCAACAACTTCTTTGTTTAACACAGGCAACATACCCGGCATCGCAGCATCCACCAGCGATACATGATGGTTCGGGTCAGCGCCAAAGGCTGTTGCAGCACCAGAGAAGAGCTTGGATTTTGAAATGACCTGAGCATGAACCTCAAGACCAATGACAACTTCCCACTCGCCTGTATTTCCTTTGATACGATAGCTCATGTTACTTACCTCCCGCCATTAGCTGCGGCAAGGCAGAGAAACCGGCAGCTTCTTCGACTACGCCTGCGACCTTCAAGACGGTCTCTTCATCAAAAGCTTTACCCAGCAGTTGCAGACCAAGCGGCGTTCCTTCACTGGAAAGCCCTGTTGGAACGGATATACCCGGCAATCCGGCCAAGCTGGCAGGAACGGTAAAGACATCGTTCAAATACATGGCAATCGGATCATCCATCTTTTCACCAATACCAAAGGCGGGGCTTGGTGCAGTTGGTGTCAGGATGACATCGACGCTTTCATAGGCTTTTTTGAAATCATTCGCGATCAGGGTACGAACACGACGCGCCTTGTTGTAATAGGCATCGTAATAGCCGGCTGACAGAACATAGGTTCCAATCAGAATACGACGTTTGACTTCGTCACCAAAGCCTTCGCCACGTGTACGTTCGTACATGTCGTCCAGGCTTTCTCCATCCACACGCAACCCATAACGAACACCGTCATAACGCGCCAGATTGGATGAACATTCCGCTGGTGCGATAATATAATAGGCAGGTAGAGCGTATTTGGTATGTGGCAGACTGATCTCTACAGGTTCGGCTCCTGCAGATTTAAGCCACTCGATGCCCTGTTCCCAGGCATCGTCAATTTCCTTTGGTGTGCCATCCATGCGATATTCTTTTGGAATACCAACTCTCAAGCCGCGAATATCGCCTGTCAGAGCTTTTTGATAGCTCGGCACAGCAACATTAACAGATGTGGAATCTTTTGCGTCATAACCGGCCATTGCTTCCAGCATGATTGCCGCATCACGGACAGAACGCGTCATTGGGCCAGCCTGATCAAGAGATGAGGCAAAGGCAACAACGCCCCAGCGCGAACAACGACCATAGGTTGGCTTTAGCCCAACGATACCGGAAAAAGCTGCGGGCTGACGAATAGAACCACCAGTATCAGTCCCTGTTGCCGCCATTGCCGAACGCGCCGCAACCGAGGCCGCAGAACCGCCGGATGAACCGCCAGGGGTCAGCTGTGCATCACTATCTTTGCGTTGCCATGGATTAATCACATTACCGTAGTATGATGTAATGTTCGCAGAGCCCATCGCAAACTGGTCAAGGTTGGATTTACCCAACATCACAGCACCGGCATTCCATAGATTGCCGGATACAGTTGATTCATAGGTTGGAACAAAACCATCCAGAATACGCGACGCAGCCGTTGTCTGTGTCCCTTCTGTACAGAAGAGATCCTTCATCGCAATCGGAATCCCCTCCATCAAACCGGCATCGCCAGCGGCGCGCTTCTTGTCAGATGCATCAGCCATTTCGAGGGCGATTTCTGGGGTCTCAACGATATAGGCGTTAAGTTCGCGGGTTTCTTCCATCGCACTGATATGGGCTTCGGTCAGTTCACGCGCAGAAAAATCCCCTTTTTCCATGCCATCAAGGGCATCAGAAATTGTCAGCTTATTAAGGTTACTCATTATTCGACCACCTTGGGAACAGCATAGAAACCATGGGCAGACTCAGGCGCATTTTTTGTCACCCGCTCAACATAGTGCCCGTCATTGACCACGTCCTCACGCAGAGGTTGGGTCATTTCGACAACAGATGTCATTGGCTCAACACCATCTGTGTCCAGTTCAGAGAGTTGCTCAATCCAGCCAAGGATTTGGTTCAATTCTCCGGTCAGCTCTTCCTGCTGCTTTTCATCAACCCGGATGCGCGCCAGTCTGGCAATTTTCGCTACCGTATTTTTGTCGACAGACATACTCGGTTCCAATCTTCTATGGATATCGAAAGTATCACGTATTAAATTCGAGCGGAAAATAGCACTCACCCGCTCAAGCTGCAACGCCTGTAGAGTGCTTTTTATCAAGTAAAATTGCTTTTCTATTATTCAATCGCAACTGCTGTTTAAATAGTTCCGAAATCGGGATCTGAAATAAGCTAGATTATACGGCTCAATAACAGGAAACTTAATTGCTTTGCCCTAGGCGAATAATCACCAAAAAAAACCAGACCACAGACTAACGTAGGAAACCTTATTCTGCTGATGGATTTGAAAGCCTGGCTGGTGGCCGACTTGGGCATCTGAGAATAAAAATAGCCACACAAAGCAAACAAAAACCAATAAGACCAAGCCCCCATAGTGGCACAACGTCCTTATAAGCAACATAGGCTAAACTGGCGCTCATCATCGTAATCGCCAAAGCCTTGGCTTTTACAGGGATCACCCGATAACAATCCCAATCCCGCACCATCGGCCCCAAAAGATGATGCTGATAGAGCCAGTTATGAAACCGTTCCGAAGAATGAGAAAAGGCCCACAGGGCAACAAGCAAAAATGGTGTCGTCGGTAGCAGGGGCAAAATGATGCCGATCAAACCAAGCCCAACACATATCCAGCCGATACACATCAAGCATACACGTCGAATACCTGTTTTCTTTTTCTTAGTATTTTCTAGAAAATGAGGATTCGTCATAAATAGGCAGAGATCCTTGGATTTACATTCATCACTTGAGGTGATGCAGAGAAACAATATTGCTTAACAACCGAACAGTTAGCATAGAGGACGATGATTAAAAGTTCTTTTATCATGATTTAGGTATCACAGATACCAAGCACAATCCTTTGAATACCAGACAAGTCCCCCCCAAGCTCAAAGAAAACCCGATAAAGGCGAAACATTAAACAAAACAGGATGTAGCCACAAAACAAGTCCGAAACTCAGAACAGCCAGAACAACCCCGAAAGCATCTTTTAAAGTTGGGCGGCAATTCCCACCCTTTATCAGCCCTACAAACGGAATATTTGATGTTCCGCTAGATAATTCAAACCATTTTTCATCCCCCATCAAACGCCTTTTCCGCCGATCAACAATAAACATGCCACCAACAGAAAGAAGAAGCAGACCAGCAAAAAACAGAACTTCAGCCAAACCACCATTTGCAAAAAGATGTGCACCCGCCCACAGAGCAAAGCCCCATAATATAGGGTGTCGAACACCCCCTACGATCCCCATACGTTCTTTGTCGAACCCTTTACCCGGGCCAATTGAAAGCGGATTTGGTCGAACAAAACCCATAACAAAAAACAGGATAGAAAAAGGCATGATATGCGTCGTTGCTCTCGCAGCCCATGGTTCAAAAGGCCACAGTTCAACATAAGGCGCTGCCCAGACTTCATGAATAAGCCAGATCAAAACGGCCGTAGAAACAAGAGAATAGAGGGTATAATACCCCACTTTCCCCAAGTGATTAATAAGGGATTGCTTCACCCCACGCATCGGCGGAATTGAATGTAACAACAAAAAAACAATAAAAGAACCAAGCAGTCCTCCAAATCCACCAAACATATGCTTTCCGTTTCACATCAACTAAGGTAAGTACAAGACACTTATGACAAACCACATGTCCCTGTACCATAGGACACGCTGTCGCGCGTAACATAGAGGTGAGTACAACACTTGGATTGTCATTTTTATGCCGAAAATTGAAAAATCGGCATGAGGAAACTAATACTCCATAATAATCTGAATATCATTCAGATAACCAGAAAAACGATTAGGCCGGGAAACGATAAGGTAGGTCAAATTGCAAGAGATAGATATTTACGATCTTCCGGATCTCGTAAACAAAAACAAACGTTTGCTTGGCCTTGATCCCGGTACAAAAACCATTGGGGTCGCCGTTTCTGATCGTGATTTCAAAGTTGCCTCACCCGTAAAAACAATAAAACGCACGAAATTCAAAAATGATGCCCAAGAGCTTAAAGAAATTTGTGCAGATAAAAATATTGGCGGCATCGTTATGGGATTACCGGTTAATATGGATGGATCGGAAGGTCCTAGATGTCAGTCTGTCAGAACTCTTGCAGACAATCTCAAAAGAATTGCTGGTTTTGAAATACCCATCGTTTTTTGGGATGAAAGGATGTCAACCTCGGCTGTAGAGCGATTTTTAATTGGGGAAGCTGATATGACACGGAAAAATCGAGCAAAGGTTATCGATAAAGCAGCTGCAGCCTACATTCTTCAAGGGGCACTGGATGCAATTCAACGCAAAATACCTTTTCCATAAGCGCTCTTTTGCCAAGTTCGACAGCCTAAAAAAAATATCACCTTCATTCCTGCTATGTATGAAATGCATAAAAAGCAATGAAAGTGCCTTTAATCAGCAAAATACAACATAATAAATCGCTCATCTTTTCCATTCTTAATGAAAAATACTTTTCATTATAATCTTTCCTAGACCCAAACTGGTTTTACCTTGCAAAACCTTGCATTCAGGCGAGTCATCCGTATTTATACGAATGTTTACATTCTCTCATAACGCGTAAATTCACCAACATCACATACACAAAAAGTTTGAATTGGTAACCTGAATAAACTTGTGCAAACCCGTATAAACTTGTGAAAGAAGGAAAGTTAAATGTTTAGCCTGGAAACCGGCAGCATGATTGTTATACCTGTTTTACTCATCAGTTTATGGGTCGTAACAAAAATTTTTCAGAGTAATGAAAAATCAGCTGTAAAGGTCCTTTGGACAATCACAATTTTTATCTTGCCTGCCATTGGCTGCGCCTTGTGGTACTTTATAGGCCCTCGTAGAGAAAACTCAGCTCAAAACAGTCTTCATTTCCATTAATGACACTATACATATTCGTAATCATACGAATATCATTGCTGTAAGATAAGGTTTATTTTTCCGATAAGAGATAACAGTGCTTTACATAGAAAGGCATAAAAATGTTTGGTTTCGAATACACCGGTATCCTGGGGCTTATTCTTCTAGTTGCAAATATCTGGGCAATAGTAAAAATTTTTCAAAGCGGGGCAACAACCGGGTCTAAAGTACTCTGGATCGTGCTCATTCTTCTTTTACCAGTGATCGGTCTTATTCTCTGGTTCTTAATGGGCCCGAAATAACCTAAAAGCACACTCACCCGTTATTCTGAAAATAACACCATATTCAAAAAGTTTGATTGCGACAAAAGCGTGCGAATTTTAAAAGCACGCTTTTTTCTTATTTCACCAGAACAAATATTGGTGATCAGAACTTTGAACGTTGCATCTGTGCGCCCCTCTTTTTAGACTTCCGCCTTACAATTTATTCTGCGCTTCTATTTTGCGCGGCAAAACCAGTGACAATTCAAACGTAAGATTTAAGGGTTTTCTTATGACGAAGCCGACGGGGCCTCTATCAGGGTTACGTGTTTTTGATCTTTCACGCATTATGGCAGGCCCAAGCTGTACGCAAATGCTGGGTGACATGGGTGCCGATGTCATAAAAATTGAACGTCCGGGCCAAGGGGACGATACACGTAAATGGGGTCCTCCTTTCCTCAAGGACAAAGAAGGCAACGACACTGACGAAAGCGCTTATTATCTGTCTGCCAATAGAAATAAACGCTCTGTCAGTTTGGATATTTCCCAACCTGATGGGCAAAAGCTGGCCAAACAGCTTATAGCCAAAAGTGATATCCTTGTTGAAAATTTCAAAGTCGGGGGGCTTGCCAAATACGGCCTGTCCTATGACGATTTGAAAGATGAATTCCCCAATCTGATATACTGCTCAATTACTGGTTTCGGGCAAACAGGCCCTTACGCGCCACAGGCCGGATATGATTTCCTCATCCAGGGCATGGGCGGCATCATGAGCCTGACAGGTGAACCGGATGGACAACCGATGAAAGTCGGCGTCGCCATTGTTGACCTGATGTGTGGTATGTACGCAAGTAACGCGATACTTGCCGCCCTTCATCACAGAAATCAAACGGGCGAAGGGCAATATATCGATGTTTCGCTTTTAGACACACAGATTGCCTGGCTCGCCAATCAGGGCCTTTATTATCTGACGTCCGGCGAACTCCCGCCACGCCTTGGGAACGGGCACCCCAATATCGTCCCTTACAACGTTGTTCCTTCCAGTAATGGGCATTTCATTCTCGCCATTGGTAATGACGGACAATACAAGAAGTTTTGCCACTTTGCAGATTGCATGAACCTGTTTAACGATGAACGTTTTCACACCAATCAAAACCGAATTAGAAACCGGGATGACCTTTATCCTCTGATTGGTGAAATCACATCAAAACATCCTTCAGAATACTGGATAGAGAAATTACCTCCCCTTGGCGTTCCCTGCGGACCAGTAAATGATATGAAAGGCGTTTTTGCCCACCCGCAAACCCAGGCAAGGGAAATGAAAATTTCCATGCCTCATCCAACTGCCGCCCAAGGGTCTGTTGACTTAATTGGTAGCCCGATGAAGTTTTCCCAAACCCCCGTTGACTACCGCAAAGCCCCGCCAAGTATGGGACAGGATACACAAGAAGTTTTGGAGAAGGTGTTAGGTCTCGATGAAACAATTTTGCACACCCTAAAAGAAGACGGAATCATTTAAATTTTGACCAATAGATAAAGCTTTTGGGAATTTTAAAAGAATCCTCTTTCCATGTTTGCATCCACGCATCATCGATGACATATTGCGGTTTTAATGACGACATATGCTGAAACGATCGCTGCTGGCCAAACTGGCCACGGGCACCTGCTAGGAATAGAGGGCCTGAGAGCTGATCAGATTTCCAACTTGCTTGACCTAGCCGATGGCTATGTTGACCAGAATCGCGCCGTGAAAAAGACCATCGATCTATTAGAAGGTCGCACGGTGATTAATCTCTTTTTCGAGAACTCCACCAGAACACGTACTTCTTTTGAATTGGCAGCCAAACGCCTTGGTGCCGATGTTATCAACATGACCGTTGCTTCTAGCTCTATCAAAAAAGGCGAAACCCTGGTTGATACAGCCATGACACTCAATGCAATGCACCCCGATGTCATGGTGGTTCGGCATTCAGACTCAGGCGCTGTGAAACTTCTGTCTGAAAAGGTAAATGGCTCGGTGATCAACGCCGGTGATGGAAGCCATGAACACCCGACACAGGCACTGCTTGATGCCTTGACGATCCGTCGCCGCAAAGGCGATCTGTATGGACTGCGCGTAGCGATCTGTGGCGATGTCGCCCATAGCCGGGTTGCCCGGTCAAATATCCATCTGCTGAATACAATGGGCGCAGAAGTCCGCTTGATTGCACCGCCAACTCTTTTGCCTTCTTCTGTTGACCGTATGGGCGTAGAAACCTTTCACAATATGAAAGAAGGTCTGGAAGGCTGTGACATTGTCATGATGCTCAGGCTTCAGCTTGAACGTATGCAGGGATCATTTGTCCCTTCCATCCGCGAATATTTCCGTTACTTCGGTCTGGATCAGGAAAAATTGGCTATGGCAAAGCCGGACGCCCTTGTGATGCACCCCGGTCCCATGAACCGTGGTGTCGAAATTGATAGTGAACTGGCCGATGATCTGGATCGATCATTGATCAGAACACAGGTAGAAATGGGTGTCGCTGTACGTATGGCCTGTTTACACGCCCTAACTCAGGGAACTTTGTCAGACGGAGCAAAACCATGAGCCAACTCCATGACAAAACAAAACGCGCCTATATAAACGCACACCTGATTGATCCGGCCAGTGGCCTTGATACGAAAGGCGCTCTACTAACCGAAGGCATTCATATTGCTGACTTCGGCCCGGATCTATTCAAAGACGGTGTACCAGAAGGCATTGAGATAATTGATTGTCAGGGGCATTATCTGGCGCCAGGTCTTGTTGATATCCGTGTTCATCTTCGCGAGCCCGGCGATGAGCACAAGGAAACAATTCTCACCGCAGGTCAGGCCGCTGCGGCTGGTGGTATTACTTCTATCGCTGCCCTGCCCGATTCTACACCTGTTCTGGATGATGTTTCCGGCGTTGAGTATGTTGCCCGTCGTGCCCGTGAAGCAAAAATGGTTAAAATCTTTCCCTACGGCGCCTTAACAAAACGCCTCGAAGGAAAAGAACTGACAGAATTTGGACTACTGACAGAGTTTGGGGCAGTCGCCTTTACAGATAGCACCAAGGCTGTCGCCAATGCACAAACCATGCGCCGTGCGCTGAGCTATGCCAAAACCTTTAATGCCCTTGTCGTCCAGCACCCGGAAGAACCATCTCTTGCCGGTGGTGTCATGAATGGTGGCGAGATCTCTACCCGTATGGGACTATCCGGAGTCTCTACCTATGCAGAGATCATTATGGTTGAACGGGACATACGATTGGTCGAAATGACCGGTGGTCGTTATCACGCGGCACACCTTTCAACTGCTGGGGCCGTTGATATAATTCGTCAGGCCAAGGCCCGTGGTTTGCCCGTTACCTGTGATACCGCACCTCATTATTTCTGTCTGAACGAAAATTCTGTTCTTGATTACAGAACTTTCGCCAAAGTATCCCCCCCTCTTCGTTCAGAAGAAGATCGCGAAGCTATTTTTCAAGGCTTGGCAGACGGTACAATTGATGCAATCGCCAGTGACCACAGCCCTCATGATCAGGATTCAAAACGTCTGCCGTTTGCGCAGGCAGAGTTTGGTATTGTCGGACTGGAAACTCTTTTTCCACTTGCACTTCAGCTCTATCATAAAAAGGCGCTCTCGCTTTTGGATTGTCTCTCGCTTGTGACCTGTAAACCAGCTGAGATATTGGGGCTTCCTGTAGGAAAACTTGCCAAAGGTTCTGCGGCTGACCTCGTCCTTTTTAATCCGGACAGTCCTTACTTCATTGACCCGGAGAAATTCAGAAGTAAATCCAAGAACTCTCCCTTCACAGGTTTTCCTGCTCAAGGAAAGGTTTTACGAACCGTGGTTGATGGGCGTACAATCTATGACCGTCAAAATTCTTAGATGATAAATCACGCCCGTTAAATCCCGCTAAACAAGGACCTATATTATATGCCAGACCCCATATCATGGAGCCACGTGGCTCCCTTTTATCTGTTAGCATTTGCAGGCAGCTATCTGTTGGGGTCTGTTCCTTTCGGGCTAGTCATTACCCGTCTCTTTGGTTTGGGTGATATTCGTCAAATCGGATCAGGAAACATAGGGGCCACTAATGTACTCCGCACAGGCCGCAAAGGTCTCGCCTTTCTCACTCTGATCTGCGATAGCGGCAAAGGCGCAGCTGCCGTTCTGATCGCGGGTCTTTGGGGACCGGATCTCGCACTGATCGCGGCCCTTGGCTCCGTACTGGGGCACCTTTTCCCTGTTTGGCTTAAATTCAAGGGTGGAAAAGGTGTCGCGACAACCCTGGGGGTCGTCATCTCCCTTTCTTGGATGGTTGGCCTTGTTGCCTGCCTGACTTGGCTACTCACGGCTCTAACCCTACGCATGTCATCCCTGTCTGCGTTGATGGCAATGCTGGCGACACCCATTGCGGTCTGGTTTATTCATCATGACCTTCAAATGGTTGAATTAACAGCACTGTTAGCTATTCTGGTTTGGGTGCGTCACCATGAAAACATCAAGCGTCTGATCAAAGGTGAAGAGCCTAAAATCGGACAAAAGAAATGATCATTTCAATAAGAATGTCTTTTTCAACATAACACTCCGGGGTTGACTCATCCCTCGACAACACCCCAAATAAAGGTATGTTGAACACCATAAAGCCCCCCAAAGATCTGCAAGAAAAACTTGATTGGCTTCAATTAATCCGATCCAGATCTATCGGACCAATAACTTTTTACAAGCTACTGGAACGTTTCGGATCAGCGCATGAGGCTTTGAAAGCCCTAAGCGCAAAAGCCATAAAGAATAATCAAAAAGATCCTGTCGCAAGTCGATTAAATATAGATCTTGAACTAGCAAGAATTGAAAAATTTGGGGCACAACTCATTGCTTGTGGTGAAGAGAATTACCCGCCTTTACTTGCACAAATTCCCGATGCTCCCCCCTTGCTTCAGGTGATTGGGAATACAAAGTTTCTCAAGAAAAAAACGATCGCAATTGTCGGCGCCAGAAATGCGTCCGCAAACGGGATCAATTTAGCAAAGGAGCTGGCACAGGACCTCGGAAAGTTCGGCTTCCTCATTGCATCAGGCCTTGCCAGAGGTATTGATACCGCAGCTCATCAAGGGGCAATAGAGAATGGAACAATTGCCGCTGTGGCCGGCGGATTGGATATAATTTATCCCCCAGAAAATAGATCGCTCTATGAAGCAATTATCGAGCACGGGGCTCTTATCTCTGAAATGCCTTTGGGAAGCGAGCCGCAAGCCAAACACTTCCCGCGCCGTAATCGTCTGGTTTCCGGTCTGAGCCGGGGTGTTGTGGTTATAGAAGCATCTCTTAAATCCGGATCGATGATTACCGCCAGACTGGCACAGGAACAAGGGCGAGAGACCATGGCAATACCGGGTAGCCCCCTTGACCCCAGAAGCAAGGGTGGAAACGCCTTGATCAAACAAGGTGCAATCTTGGTTGAAACAGCCCAGGATATTGCCGAAGCATTAGAACGCCCCTTTGATCCGCCAATAAAAAAGGAGCCCCAAAAAAAGGTTACGACCGAACTATCCACACCACTTCTAGACACCGTAATTGAGAAAAAAATACCTGTTGATGCGGTTGATGCTCGACTTTCTGTAAAAGAGTTGTTAGGTCCTAGCCCAGTATATGTAGATGACCTGCTCCGACAGAGCCAGCTATCACCAACAGAATTAAATGGTATTTTGCTGGAATTTGAATTGGCAGGACAGATCGAATGGCAACCGGGAAACCGCGTCGCCTTGATCACTTGAGGGATCGATTGTGGAACCTCTTGTCGAAAAATTAAGATATCGGGCATAAACCCAGATATTATAATATTGGTACCAGAGTATTAAGTAACAGAACATATTTCTGTTTGTAAGCGAAAATTTTAGACGTAGGTAGTACCCGAAGCTATGAACATTGTCGTTGTTGAATCACCGGCGAAAGCCAAAACAATCAACAAATATCTGGGCGAAGATTATCATGTCCTCGCCAGTTACGGGCACGTGCGCGACCTTCCCCCAAAGGATGGATCTGTCGACCCCGAAGAAGACTTTGCAATGTCATGGCAGGTGGACAGCGGATCTGAAAAACGTCTGAAAGATATTATCGCTGCACTAAAAGATGCCGATCAACTGATCCTCGCGACTGACCCCGACAGAGAGGGAGAAGCGATTTCCTGGCATCTGGCTGAAGAACTTGAAAGACGGAAAAAGCTCAAGGGTAAAAAAGTTTCCCGGGTTGTTTTTAACGAAGTAACCAAAACGGCGATCCAGCAAGCCTTCTCTGAACCCAGAGAGCTTAACATGGAACTGGTCGAGGCCTACCTCGCCCGTCGTGCTCTTGATTATCTGTTTGGCTTTACACTATCACCTGTTCTATGGCGCAAGTTACCGGGAAGTCGTTCAGCTGGCCGCGTTCAATCAGTGGCCCTTCGCCTGATTTGTGACAGAGAATCCGAGATTGAGATTTTCAAACCACAGGAATACTGGACCGTTGATGCCAAGCTTTCGACGGCAGATGGACAAAAGTATGGCGCGCGTCTAACGCACCTTAGAGGTAACAAACTCGATAAATTCGATCTTGCCAATGCTACGTTGGCTCAAGACGCTGTAGATCTACTGGAAGATGCCACCAGCTTCACCATTAAAACGGTAGAGAAAAAGCAATCTCGTAGAAACCCGCAACCGCCCTTTACAACTTCTACACTACAACAGGAAGCGTCTCGTAAACTGGGCTTTGGCGCATCCCGCACCATGCGTATTGCCCAAAAGCTTTATGAGGGTATTGACCTCGGCGGAGAAACTGTCGGTCTGATTACCTATATGCGTACAGATGGCGTCACCCTTTCAGCTGATGCCATAGCTTCTGGTCGCGACCTTATTGCCAAGCAATATGGCAAAGACTATCTGCCTGCCAACCCACGGGTTTATAAGAGCAAGGCAAAGAACGCACAGGAAGCCCACGAAGCGATCCGCCCCACAAACCTCAATTTACTCCCACGGGATGTCGTTTCGCACCTTGATGACGAAGGACGTAAACTCTATGAACTGATCTGGAACAGAACCGTCGCCAGTCAGATGGAAAGTGCGATTCTGGATCAGGTTGCTGTGGACATCGACGTTGCCCAAGGACAAGCCGTTCTTCGTGCCAATGGTTCTGTTTTAAGATTTGATGGCTTCCTGAAGCTTTACCAGGAAGACAAAGATGATGAAAAAGACGGACAGGATGATGACCGCCGCCTTCCTAAGTTGACAGAAGGCGATGTTGCCAACCGTGAAGAGATCGAAAAAGAACAGCACTTCACACAGCCTCCGCCGCGTTATTCAGAAGCCAGCCTCGTTAAGAAAATGGAAGAACTGGGCATAGGCCGCCCATCGACCTATGCGTCTATCATTCAGGTTCTACAAGACCGTGATTACGTTGTTCTGGAAAAGAAACGCTTCAAACCCGAAGACCGCGGGCGCATCGTTGTCACCTTCTTGCGCAACTTCTTCTCTAAATACGTCGAGTTCAACTTTACCGCTGATCTTGAAACACAACTTGATGATATTTCTGCTGGCTCTGTTGACTGGAAAAAGGTTCTCAGAGGTTTCTGGGAAGCATTCCACTCTGCCGTAGATGAAACCAAAGGCTTGACGATCACAGAGGTTATTGAAGCCTTGGACGAAGATCTCAGCGACCACTTCTTCCCAACACCAGAAGACGCCAATGCTAAACATCCGAGAGAGTGCCCAACCTGTGACGATGGACGTCTGGGTATCAAACTGGGTAAAACCGGTGGCTTCATTGGTTGTTCGAACTATCCCGAGTGTCGTTATACACGCCAGCTTTCTTTACCTGATGGCGAAGGCGGGGAAAACGATCTCAGTCAACCAAAAGAACTTGGTATAGACCCGGCAACGGAACTTGCCGTAACACTCCGCAAAGGCCCCTATGGCGTTTACGTTCAGTTGGGCGAAGCCATTGAGAAAACCAAACCTAAGCGCGTCTCCATTCCCAAGGGAACACCGATCAGCGATGTAACCTTTGAACTTGCGCAAGGATTGCTCTCGCTACCGCGTGATATTGGCCCTCACCCGGATGACGGTGCCATGATTATTGCCGGCATTGGGCGCTTTGGTCCTTACGTAAAGCATGGATCAACCTTTAAATCACTAACCAAGGATGATGATGTTCTTGTTGTCGGCCTGAACCGCGCTGTTGCTCTGATTGCCGAGGCACCTAAGCGTGGCCCGGCCGCAGCGCTGAGAACAATCGGTGCGCATCCGGAAGATAGCGTTGATATTACGGTTCATTCCGGCAGATACGGTCCCTATGTGAAATGGAACAAAGTGAACGCTTCGTTACCCAAAGACAAAGAAGTCGACACTATTACACTGGATGAAGCTGTCGAGCTTTTAACAAAGCAACTGGAAAAGAAAGGCGCGAAGAAAAAAACGCCTGCAAAGAAGAAAGCCCCAGCCAAGAAAACAACCGCTAAAAAAGCGACAGCTAAAAAGACGACAACAAAGAAAACAACAGCCGCAAAGAAACCTGCGGCAAAAAAGGCACCCGCGAAAAAAACAACAAAAACTGAAGAATAGATGTTAGGAAAAGGGCGTGGCCTCTGATCGAAAATCCCCGCCCTTTCCCACAAAGGAAGCGGTTTTAGACTTTATCGAGCAATCTCCAACTGCGGTTGGAAAGCGTGAGATTGCGCGCGCTTTTAATTTACGTGGCAATGACAAAATCCCCCTGAAACAGCTTTTAAAAGAGCTAAAGGACGAGGGTCATTTTGGGCGTGGCGCGAAACAGCGTAAGAATAATATCGATGGTCGGTTGCCCCCTGTTCAGGTTATCGAACTGACACGGATCGACAGCGACGGAGAACTTATTGCCGTTCCCGCCGCATGGGAAGAAGATCACCCGGCACCTATGATTTATGTTTTGCCTGATCGCAAAAGCAAATTTGATTTGGTGGTGGGGGACCGTATCCTTGCCAAGCTCAAAAGGCTTGATAACAAAAGCTATCAGGGTATTCCGATCCGAAAGCTTGAAGCTGCCCCTCTCAAAATACTCGGCATCTATCAGATAACAGAAGAAGGCGGTTTCGTTCGGCCCGTTGATAAAAAAGCAAAGAAGGATTTTATTCTAAATCCGGATTATGCCAAAACCGCAAAACACGGCGAGCTTGTTCTGTGTGAAATTCGCAAAGGGCGCTCTCGCAAAGGCCTCAAAGAAGTAAAGGTCGTCGAGGTTCTTGGTGGAATAGACAGCCCCCGTGCACTTAGCCTGGTGGCTATTCACGAACGCAATATTCCCAACCAGTTCCCTGAAGAGGTCCTGGAAGAAGCTGCCGCAGCAAAACAAACCACATTGGGCACAAGAACCGATCTCCGTGACCTTGCACTGGTGACAATTGACGGCGCTGATGCCCGTGACTTTGACGATGCAGTGTGGGCTGAACCAGATCCTGATAATGAAGGTGGCTGGCACATCATCGTGGCCATTGCCGATGTTGCCCACTACGTAAGATCAGGAAGTCCGCTGGATGACGAAGCCCAAACACGCGGCAATTCGACCTACTTTGCTGATCGGGTTGTCCCCATGCTTCCAGAGGCCCTGTCCAACGGATGGTGCTCGTTAAAGCCCAATGAAGACCGCCCTTCAATGGCAGTCCATATGTGGATTGATGCAGATGGCGAACTCAGAAAGCACAAATTTGTCCGGGCGCTCATTCGCTCTCAAGCCCGATTGACCTACGAAGAAGTCCAGGAAGCGCTTAACGGTTACCCAAGCGACAAAACAGCTGATCTGCTTGATCCTGTGTTAAAGCCGTTAAAAGGTGCTTATGACACCATGCTCAAAGCCCGTCATAAACGGGGAACACTGGAGCTGGAAATACCTGAATTTCAAGTTGTCATGGACGAATCAGGTGAGGTCACAGATATTGTAAAACGCCAAAGGCTCGACAGTCATAAACTAATCGAAGAGTTTATGATCATGGCAAATGTTGCCGCAGCGATAGAGCTTGAAAGCAAGCAACTTCCATGCATGTACCGGGTTCACGAAGCACCTGATCCTGTTAAGATCGAAGGTCTCGCCGACAGTTTACACGGCATGGGGATTAAATTCGCCAAGGGACAGGTTATTCGCCCCAAAGTTCTGACACAGGTTTTGGAACGTGCTTCGGACTTACCAGAGGCAAAATTAATCAACGAACTCATTCTCAGAGCGCAAAGTCAGGCCAGATACGACGCCACCAATCTGGGCCATTTTGGCCTTGCCCTGACAAGATATGCGCACTTTACATCGCCGATACGACGCTATTCCGATCTTATGGTTCATCGCGCCCTGATCAAAGGCCTGAAACTTGGCGACGATGGCCTGACAAGTGCTGAAACCACAAAGTTCAACGATATTGCGGAACATATCTCGGCAACAGAACGTCGCTCTGCAGCGGCGGAACGTGATACGATCAACCGTTTCACAGCATCATTCTTTTCCAAAAAAATTGGTACCATCTATCCCGGAAAGATCAATGGTGTGCACCGTGCCGGTCTTTTCATCACCTTGGATGAAACCGGGGCAGATGGGCTGGTCCCCATGTCCTACCTCCCGGACGACTATTACATTCATGATGAAAAAAATCACAGCCTGACCGGACGCCGTTGGGGACGCGAATATCACCTTGGTGATAGTGTTATGGTGCGAATCTTTGAATCCAATCCTATTACTGGCGGTATTGCGTTGCGCATTGTAGAAGGTGACGGTGATGAAGAAACATCCTCATTCAAAGCGAAAACCAATAAAAAGAATGATCGAAAACGAAATAAAATCGGTACCAGATCAAAAAGATCGCCCGGAAAAAACAGACGAAGATAGTTAATCAAAGTAACGACAGAGCAGATTTCATTCCTTACACCTTGATATAATTAAAAATATGCTCTTAATGTATGTCATGAGCAATAAGCCCGTGTTTTGTAATTATGAAAGAGGAGACTAGGTGGATGCCTATAATTTTTCAGCCGCATCTTTACCTTCTCAATACGAATCGAGCATCAAGGATACTTTCTGTATTCCTGTTGGTCTTCCTCTCTGCGTGCGGCACGCCCAATCTAAATAGAAATTACTCTCACCAATACCCTGACAATGCAGAGTTTGAACAAAAAACAGCAACGGCTTTGTACGCCGATGCTTTTGAACACATTGTTAATTACTATATCGAAGAAATTGACGCCTCTAGACTTGCACTTGCTGCGATGGATAACCTCGCAACTCTGGATCCTGAAATAGATATTATTGATGCAGGAAGTTCACTAACTTTCACCTATTCTGGCGAAGCAATTTCCCGACACAGTTATCCTTCGACCATAGATCATCAAGCTTGGGCCCGATTGACAGCGTCTGTAGTCTCAGAAGCTTCAACCTTTTCACCTGCTCTGAGACGTGCAACCGGGGAACAAATTCATCAAGCTATTTTTGATGGTGTCGCAGGCGAGTTGGATAAATTTTCACGCTATTCTAACCCAGACAAAGCGCTGGCATATAGAGATAATAGAAATGGATTCTCGGGTATTGGTATTCGTTATGTAAAAGACAAGACTGGCGCTCGAATCGTATCTGTTATGGAAAACACACCAGCCTTGGCCGTTGGCCTTAAAGAAGGCGATATAATTATCGAGGTTGATGGAACAGACATTAGCCAGCTTCCTGAAACAGAGATCACAAAATTGATGAAGGGGCCTAAAAATACATCTGTCGAATTAGCAATTAATCGTGCCAATGTTGCTTCCCCCCTCATCTACAAAATAACCCGTAAAAAAATCGTCGTTCAAACTGTGTTCTATAAGCGGATGGGAAATATTGCGTATATACAAATATCCAGCTTTAACAAACAAACACCGCAAAACCTGTTAACAAAAGTAAGAACAGCTCAAAAGGAAATCGGGGATGATCTTTTGGGGTATATCTTGGACCTAAGAGATAACGGCGGTGGTATAAAAGCAGCTTCGGTCACCTCTGCTGATCTTTTTATATCCAGCGGGACAATTTCTTCGGTACAAGGGCGAAACCCTAAAAGCCATGATTTGAGCATAGCGAAAAGCAGGGATGTTGCCAAAGGCCAACCAATCATTGTGTTAATCAACGCAAACTCAGCATCTTCTTCAGAAATTCTTGCCGCTGGCCTACAGGATTCCGGAAGAGCTCTGATTGTCGGTAGTAATTCCTATGGTAAAGGGACTGTTCAAAGCATTAATGAACTACCCAATGGTGGGGAATTTAGAGTTACCTGGGCAAAGTTCTTGGCACCATCAGGCTACGCGATTCATGACCGGGGCATCATACCCAATGTCTGTACCACAAATGGAAATTACCGTTCAGCAGATGACATGATGGATCGACTACAATCCGGCACATTGGAAATGACCTATCCCCTACACAATAAAGCATCCGATAATGAAGACCTGGAACAAATAAGAGCCTCGTGCCCACAAACAACAGAGATGATGGAAATCGATTTAGAAGTTGCGAAATCCCTGATAAATTCATCAAAGCTGTTTAATATGGCTAAAAACAATACAAACTCAACAACGTCTGAGCTTATAAATTGAGCCCTAAAACGCAGTAATTTTTTGTATTTTGCTACGAAACTGTTCACAACGAAGAAAATGTAAGAACAAGGCTTGACTTCAAGGCATAAAACGTTATGTTTCGCCCCTGTTATATTTGTAATTTTAGCGCGATGAGGATTTCGCTATGGCTAAGCCAGCTACTCAACTAATTCGCATGGTAAGCACCGCGGACACTGGCTACTTTTATGTAGCAAAGAAAAACCCGCGCACACTTACTGAAAAACTCGAGCTACGCAAATACGATCCCGTTGCGCGCAAGCACGTTATTTTCAAAGAAGCGAAAATGAAATAAGCTTTTGAAGCTTAAAGTAAAAAGGCCGCTTGATGCGGCCTTTTTTGTGTCTGTTACAAACAGTAACGATCTTTCATTTCTCAGACCGTGACAGTATGACCACCCGCTGGATTTTTACTGGAATGTTCAATACACACACAATTACGTCCCATTGATTTTGCATCGTATAAAGCCGTATCAGCGCGTGCCAGAAGGCTATCAGCCATTTCCATTGGATCAGAAGTTGTCGCAACCCCGACAGAGATTGTGATTGTCAATGGATCTTCTGAACCCGGCACCTCAATAGGTTTATCCCCTACTCGCCTTCTCAAGCGTTCAGCAACCGTAAAGGCCTGTTCCGAGGAAGCACTCGGCATAATCACTACAAATTCTTCTCCGCCATATCGGGCAAGCATATCAAAATCACGAATTGCATCAGCAACACGCTTCGCAAGGACTTTGAGAACTTCATCTCCGCTGGCATGCCCATAGGTATCATTCACTTTTTTAAAGTGATCAATATCAAACATAAGGGTTGATACTGGCTTTGCTGTTTCTGCAATCTCCATGATAGCACGATCCAAGTGTGCGTTCATGTAACGTCGGTTAAACACCCCTGTGAGAGGGTCTGTATACGCCATTGCCACACTTTTCTTAAGCATGTCAGTCAATCGGTCATGATAGCGCCGGCGTTTAATTTGAGTCTTACAACGCGCCCGCAATTCGTTTGGATCAATTGGCTTAACCAGATAATCAGTAACACCGATATCAAGACCTTTTGCCAACTGCGACAGATTTTCCTCTTCCAGTACCAAAAGGATTGGAACGTGGCGCGTTTCTTCATGGGCGCGTAGTTGAGAACATAGTCTCAACCCATCTTCACCCCCAAGATCAAGTGCAACAATAAAAAGGTCGTAAGACTTTTCCTGACCAAGCTCAATAACCTCTCGTGGATTTCGGCAATGGTCGACGTTGTGTTCCAATTCAGTAAGGAAGTTAATAATTTTGCTTGCAGCTAAATCATTAGTTTCAGCCAACAATATATTAGCATTTGAGATAGCTTCATCTTCATCTGATACGCCTGAACCAATGGATTCAAATCGTGAAGAAGCTTCTTGTCGAACACGTAATTCGTCGGTCATCATTTTGAGCCGAACCAGCGAACGAACACGCGCAAAAAGGGCGACATCATTAAGTGGTTTTGTCAGAAAATCGTCCGCGCCAACCTCAAGACCACGAACCCTGTCACTGACCTCACTAAGGGCGGTAACCATTACAACAGGTATGTGACGCATCTTAGGGTCGCTTTTTAAGCGGCTACAAACTTCGTACCCGTCCATGCCAGGCATCATTACATCCAACAGAATGATATCCGGCATTTCTTTTGCAGCGATTTCTAGTGCGGATTGCCCATCAGAAGCAGTTATCACCTCGAAATACTCTGCCATCAGCTTTGCTTCTAAAAGCCTGACATTAGCAGGTATATCGTCTACGACCAGAATCCTTGCCGCCATAAATGCTGCACTCTTTCAATATTATAAAATAAAACTGACGAGAAAATTCTTTAGTTCAGGAATCTTTCGACGGTTTCTAAAAACTTCGTAACAGAGATGGGTTTAGGAATATAAGCTTCACAACCACCTTCTCTGATTTTTTCTTCGTCCCCCTTCATGGCAAAAGCCGTTACAGCAATCACGGGAATAGCACGAAGATTATCATCTTCCTTAAGCCATTTTGTTACTTCCAGCCCGGAGACTTCAGGCAACTGGATATCCATCAGGATCAGGTCGGGTTTATGGGTTCGTGCTATTGAGAGCGCCTCCATACCATCTTTGGACTGGAGGATATTATAGCCTTGAGCTTCCAGTAAATCGTGGAAAAGCTTCATATTCAGTTCGTTATCTTCGACAACAAGAACAGTTTTTTCTTTGTTAGTCTGCATAGATGTTTCCTGCCGATGCCTCCTAAAAACACATGGAGAGCCCAATGCGCTTCATTAAATGTCTCAGGTGATTAACCATGTTCACCGAAACAATACCCTTGAATGCCACACTACTCAACTTTAGTTAACATAAGGTAACGGAAATATTGTTAAAATTAACAATAAAAGCATTTTTTTGCCTCTAACCCCCTAAAATCCCAAAAACTTTAACTCTCAAGTTGTATTGACACAAGCTCTTACACGCCTAAATTCATTGTAATTCCATCAGGTAACATCTTGCTAAAATCAGAACATAAAGAGTATAAAATAAGAACAATAAATAAACGTGAATTTCCATGCCGGACCTATGCAGAGACTGTTTTCATTGGCGTGAAACACCACCAGTTTCACAAGACAAGCCCAATCGCTGTGAAAGATGCCATTCACCCAGATTAATCAATCACCCTGAACTCAGCACCCTTACGATGGCGCACATTGATTGTGATGCATTCTACGCAAGCGTAGAAAAAAGAGACCGACCAGAGTTACAAGATAAACCCGTGATAATAGGCGGGGGCAAAAGAGGTGTGGTCTCTACAGCATGTTATCTGGCACGGCTTTATGGTGTTAAGTCGGCCATGCCCATGTTCAAGGCGCTCAAGGCCTGCCCCTCTGCTATTGTTGTAAAACCAAACATGTACAAATATAGAGAAGAAGGCCTTAAAATTCGAAGCATGATGCAGGCTTTGACCCCCTTGGTTGAACCCCTCTCGATTGATGAGGCATTTTTGGATTTATCAGGGACAGAAAAGCTACATGGCCACTGTCCTGCGATTACCCTCGTTAAGCTTATAAAAAGCATAGAGGAAGAAATCGGTATAACGGCTTCTGTAGGTTTAAGTTACAACAAATCCATGGCCAAAATTGCGTCCGATCTGGATAAACCACGGGGCTTCTCTGTCCTTGGACTTGGCAACACGCAGGACTTTCTAAAAGAACAACCAGTTAGAATGATTTGGGGGGTTGGAAAAAGCCTCGAGAGACAACTGCATCAAGACGGCCTTAGGCTTATAAAAGATCTCCTCCCCTACTCAGAAGAGGAGTTAATCAAAAAATACGGGCAGATGGGGCAACGAATGTTCCATTTTATCCGTGGGGAAGATGGCAGAACAGTCAACCCGAAGTCACCAACAAAAAGCATCTCCAATGAAACAACCTTTAATGATGATATAAAAGACTTTGACGAACTCTCTGTTGTGCTATGGCGGCTTTGTGAAAATGTTTCCAGCAACCTTAAGAAAAAGAAATACGCCGCAAGAACCATAAACCTTAAACTTAAAACCTGTGATTTCCGCCTTATCTCTCGCAGCCGAAAAACTTTCGCCCCCACACAGCTCGCCGAAGAGATTTATCAAACGACACTGCCACTGTTAAAAGAGCAGTGTAACGGACAGCGTTTTCGGTTGCTTGGCGTTGGCGGAAGCGACCTGGTCTCACCAGAACATGCCGATCCCCATGATCTGCTGGATCCAGAAAAAGAAAAACGTAAAAAGATTGAAACAGCGCTGGACAAAGTTCGAGATAAACTGGGGAAAGACAGTATTCAAAAAGGACGTTCTTATCAAAAAGCCCCTAAAAAGAACCAATAAAAAATCATCCGTCGATACGTCATACTTCCAGAATACATAGATCAATACTGTTTTGTGACAGCTATTCACATTGCGGAGCACTATGAACTTCAAAATCGACAAGACTGCCTTTTACTGAGAAATCTCCAAAGTCCAAGTCAATAGAAGTCACGACACCATTCTCAAATAGCGTAAGCTTCTGTTCTTGTATCGGCAGTGTATTTTTGGCACCGACTTCATAAAATGCCAAAAAAACTTTCCACGAAGCCTTACCCCTCAATGCAGAAGGGATATTCTTGTCTTCGTTGGGTAAAACAATCGCAGACGCTTGAAAGGCATCCAGCTCTGCCGTGCCATCAAAAACAACCTTGTTCAAAGCTGTTTCACCATTTTTAGCCGCTTGAATAATTTCCTTAAGAAAAGCAGTGGGATAGATTACGTCTTGCATGACAATACTTTGCTTTTCTGGTTCCGTGATTTTTGCCAAAACAGAATTATCGTCATTTGAACGAGAAGACTTTCCGATATAACCGCTTTGGCCAGACAAATTACCATCTTGTTTTACGGTAAAGCGATACTTCTCACCATCCAAGGATTCCCAAGTATTTATTTTGAGATCCATGTCCATACGTTGACCCGTACTGTAAATAACACTCATCTCCAGATCATTTGCCATTAGCCAGCCACGACAATCGCTTGTCAGATCATATGTTATCTGCCCCCCCATACTGTTGATGGCCCCTTGGTGCGAACTATTCAACCGCAGATCATAGATTGCCTTATGCAAAAGCAAATCGTCAGTGTTTTGTTCTGCCAGCCCGGTTTGAACAAACAACATCACCGCAGCAGAAGCCGACAAGCCAAATACTTTTTTCTGCCATTTACGCATAAAGAGATCCATTTCTATAAAACCAAAAGCCTGTTAAGTATCACCATATTCTAGGTACTTATTATTTCAGGCAAGATTGAGGCACCCATAGTGAATTCAATTAATAAGTAAGATAAGATTACGGAATGCCGCCATTGAACTGGTCATACTCTATTTACTGGTCATATTTTACCCAGCGATTACCTATCTTGTAAATTTAATGGCAATAATTGCGTACCAATCACAATAATAAAACCACCCAGAAAACATACGTACCTGTTAAAACAGATAGTTAACAAATAAAACCTCACTGGCATACAAATTGCTTATTCCATTTCGTTATCTAAACAAAAAATGGTGGCGAGTGTGACATATACGGATGCTTTTAACGGATCTGACTCTCTATATCCCGCGGCTTTTGGCAAAAACGATGATATTAAGTCGTCAGCTGATCGGGATAATTTGATGTTTCGATTGCGCCGGATAGCCTATTCCCAGCCCTGTAAAAATAAACCAATAACTGATAAACAGATTATCGAATTATTGGAAGCTGCCGCCCTGGCCGAACAGACACTTTCAGAACAGCATGAACGAATTCGCTATCTGGAAAACCTCTCGATCACAGATGAATTGACCAGCCTGCTTAATCGCCGCGGCTTCCAACTGGAGCTGGATCGAACCCTAAATCGCGCAACACGGACGGGCGACAAAGGTGTACTGGTGATATGCGATATGAATCATTTCAAATCAATAAATGATAGTTATGGCCATATGGCCGGTGACTGTGTTCTGAAAGAAGTAGCAAAAACATTAGTAAAACACTGTCGAAAAAGTGATTACATTGCACGGTTAAGCGGGGACGAATTCGCAATCTTAATGCCCCACACAGCTCCGGACAGGGTCGAAGCAATCATGGGCAAGCTAAGCAAAATTTTAAACTCACTTATTGTCCGTTGGGGGCAACATGAGATTCCTGTTTCTGTCAGCGTTGGTCATGAAAACTACACAGCGGGCACAAACCCCAATCAGCTACTTCACCTTGCTGATAAATCAATGTACCTCAACAAAGGTAACCAGATAGCTTGTCATCTTGGCACCAAATATATTGAAAAAAGAACACTCTGATTTTTCGCGAGAAATTACCTAAAAATTTGATCTTCCAAAATAAAAAATGCCCTGAAAACTCAGGGCATTTTTTATGATGTACTCACGGTTACTTTTGGCCAAATATCAACGGCCTTAACCATCAAATTCTACAGGCAGCAAATCATCTGCCAAGTAATCGGCACTATCAAAAATCTCTGCAACTTCTTCATGGTTAACAGTATTGTGCACTTTCAGATGATCCGTCTGCACAGCAATTACTGCTATCTCTTCAGAATAAGCAGAAACCTCCATAGGATCTGTAGCCCCTAGTTGAGCATCTTCGGCAAAGTAACTGATCGAAGTTTCCAAATCCGCCACTGCAGCGATCTCTATTTCATCAACAGGTGAAAGCGGCGCTAGCGTAGCTTCGGCGACTTCAAATTCAACATACTCGTCACACAGATCGCCTTCCATTAAGCGGATCAGGGCGCAATCCTGCTGTGCAACCGCAGATATTCCATGATCAGTCAGCGTTTTTCCACTAAAGAAGTAGCTTGCGACATCAACAGCTAAAGACGCAACACCAATAGCAGGCGGCAACGCACATCCGCTCAATGCCAGCGCAAGCGTCGAAGCAACTATAATTTTCCGCATGATATTCCCCCCAGGAATAACGGTAAGCTTTTGAGAATCATGAGTCATTTCGATTCCCAGCGCAAGCGAAATATCAAAAAACATCAAATTTTATCTAATTTACGACGCTTTTTCGACTTCAGGCTGAGGTCATTATCTCTCATTCACAACCACCGCGAGTCAAAATCGCCCTGCTTCATGAGGCAGGGCGATTCGATAATCGTTCGATAAATCCCGGATAAGATCAGGATTTATGATAGAAATTTAGCTCTCTTCTGTATCTTCCAATGGCAGATCAAGCTTGATGTGCAACTCACGCAAACGATCTTCATCAACTTCGGCAGGCGCCTGCATAAGCGGATCTTCGGCCTTGCCGTTCATTGGGAAAGCAATAACTTCACGAATATTCGGTTCATCAGCCAACATCATTACCATGCGATCAACACCCGGCGCTGAACCACCATGTGGAGGTGCACCAAATTTAAACGCAGACAACATACCACCAAAGCTCTCTTCCACATCTTTATTACTGTAGCCAGCAACTTCAAAAGCTTTATACATGATGTCAGGACGGTGGTTACGTATCGCCCCGGAAGACAGCTCAATACCGTTACACACAATATCGTACTGGTAAGCGTTAATAGTAAGTGGATCTTCGTTCTCCAACGCTTCCATCCCGCCCTGTGGCATAGAGAAGGGGTTGTGACTGAAATCGATCTTACCAGTGTCTTCGTCCAATTCGAACATTGGGAAGTCAACGATCCAGCAGAACTTGAAGACGTTCTTATCAAGAAGCTCAAGATCTACACCCAGCTTGTTACGAACGTGACCCGCGAATTTCGCAGCAGCGAGTTCTTTATCACAAGCAAAGAAGACAGCATCGCCATTTTTAAGGCCTGCAGTTTCTTTAATCTGAGCCAGACGCTCTTCATCAAGGTTCTTTGCAATCGGTCCCTTAGGCACACCTTCGTTGTCGTAGATGATGTAACCAAGACCCGCGGCGCCTTCTTTGCGCGCCCAGTCATTGAACTTGTCAAAGAAACTTCGTGGGTTTCCAGCTGTACCCGGTGCCGGAATAGCACGAACAACATTACCGCCCTCGATAGCACGGGCAAAAATGCCAAAACTGGAGCCGCGGAAAGCTTCCGTAACGTCGCTGATCTCGATTGGGTTACGCAGATCCGGTTTATCAGATCCGTATTTAGCCATAGCTTCAGCATATGGGATACGTACGAATGGGTAAGGAGAGACTTCGCGACCTTCGGCAAATTCTTCAAACACACCGTGAAGCACAGGCTCGATTGCGTTGAAGACATCGTCCTGAGTCACATAGCTCATTTCAAAATCGAGCTGATAGAACTCGCCAGGGGAACGGTCAGCACGGCTGTCTTCATCACGGAAACAAGGCGCAATCTGGAAGTAACGATCAACACCACCAACCATCAACAGCTGTTTGAACATCTGTGGGGCCTGTGGCAATGCATAGAATTTACCTGGGTGAATACGGCTTGGAACCAGGAAGTCACGCGCACCTTCCGGGCTGGAAGCTGTCAGAATAGGTGTCTGGATTTCCATGAAATCCTGTTCGATCATGCGGCGGCGCAGGGAAGAAATAACACCAGAACGAAGCTTGAGCTTCTTGACCATCTTCTCACGACGCAGGTCAAGATAGCGATAACGAAGACGAGTATCTTCACCAGCATCTTCATCAGAGTTCACCTGAAGTGGAAGCACTTCTGCACGGGACTGAATATCAAGTTCACGTACACGAACTTCGATTTCACCCGTAGGCAGCGTGTCGTTCACTGTTTCAGGCGTACGTTTAATAACTTCGCCAGTTACAGTAATAACGGATTCAACGCGCGTATTTTCCAGCTTTTCAAAAAGCGGACTGGAAACATCCACCACGCACTGAGTAATACCAAAGCTGTCACGCAGATCGACAAAAAGAAGCTGACCATGGTCACGTTTACGGTGGACCCAACCAGAGAGGCGAACCTGCTGACCTTCGTCAGAAAGGCGCAGTTCAGCACAATTATGGGAACGATAAGGATGCATCGGTATTTCCTTTGGTATTATAGCTGTCTCGATCTAGCATCTCTGTGTGCAGAACAATTTAAAACCGAGAACTTTCAAGTTCAGTAAAAATTGAATCCTGACCCACTGCCAAAATCATAAATTATTCCGTTGGAAAAAGGCATCAGATTGGCAATTTGTCAAGGTTTTGCGCCTCAACTTTAGAGAAACAGGGTAAATAATTTCAACAAGCCGCAAATTATGCTGATATCTACCTCTTGAAACGCGGATTTTACTTATTAACCATATTCACCTTTCTAAGCAGGGGTCAGGCACGTATAGTCGCGTCATGACATTGATTACATCCAATAAAGAACTATCAGATCTTTGCCTGGAATTGGCAAAATCTGATGTCGTAACCGTTGATACAGAGTTTCTTCGGGACCAGACCTATTGGCCCAAGCTCTGTCTTGTACAGCTCGCGGATGCCAACAACTTTGCAGCGATTGATGTGTTGGCCCCTGATATTGACCTGACGCCCCTGTTTGACTTGATGAAAAACCCTGACGTTCTAAAGGTGTTTCATTCCGCACGTCAGGATTTGGAAATTTTTTGTCTTCTCATGGACGAAGTCCCCGCCCCGCTGTTTGATACACAGCTGGCAGCCATGGTTTGTGGTTTTGGCGATTCGATTGGATACGACAATCTCGCCCGCAAATTGCTGAATGTGGAAATTGACAAATCCGCACGTTTCGCAGACTGGTCCAAGCGCCCCCTGACGCCAAAGCAAATATCCTATGCCATTTCCGATGTGACGCACCTGCGCGACATCTATGCCAAGCTGCGGTCGCAAATCGACAAGAGCGGGCGCGAACACTGGCTTGCCGAAGAGATGGCCATTCTGGAAGATCCTGAAACATATCGCCAGGATCCCGATACGGCCTGGCTCAGATTAAAAACCAGATCCAATGATCGACGTTATCTGGCGATTTTGAAAGAGCTTGGCGCATGGCGAGAGCGCGAAGCCCAGCGACGCAACACCCCTCGTAGCAGAGTGGTAAAAGACGAACAGCTGTATGATATTGCCTCTAATCGCCCGACAAATGCCAAGGAACTTTCCAAGACCCGCGGAGTTTCGGTTGATATGGCTGATGGGCGCCTTGGCAAGGAAATCCTGGCCGCGGTTAAGGTGGCAATCGATCTTCCCAAAGATGCCTGCCCCAAGCCCAAGGAGCGTCACATTCCAAATAATGGACTTGCCGCAATCATTGACCTGTTGAGAGTACTGCTCAAACAGTGCTGCGATGAATTCGATGTCGCCCAAAAACTCATCGCCAACAGCAGTGATCTGGAAAAGATTGCAGCAGATGATAACGCCAATGTCCGCGCTCTTTCCGGCTGGCGGCGGGAAGTATTCGGTGACAAAGCCCTGCGGCTCAAAAAAGGTCTTATTGCTCTTAGCATCAAGGATGGCAAGCTTGTCGTGGAGGATCTCGACTAAACGGCAGAGATCTATCTTCCATCTCTGCAACAGGTTTGTTTCTGTCGGCATGCGCTGTAGTATTGCCGTATGTGCAGGTATTTTTTATACCAGCACAGCTTTTTTTGCGCCTTCCCAGTCCCATTCAGCCCCACCCAAACCGCCAGCACCATTGCTCGCCTTTCCTGTTGCCTGTGACACCGACAGCGATTGTTTTATCCAGCATTATTTTGACTATGCGCCCGGCCCGGAAGCCCTTGATCATACCTGTGGCATCCTGACTTATAATGGGCATCAGGGCATTGACATCAGAGTAAGTTCACCTGAATGGAAAGAAAGTGGCTTTCCTGTTCTAGCTGCCGCAAAAGGCAGAATAGAAATCATCAAGGACGGAATACCCGACCGCGCCCTCAACCAACAGGAAATCAAATCTTCCCGGGGCCTTGCCCCCAAACCCAGTAATTCTGTCGTCATTAATCATGGTGATGGCTGGCGAACACATTACGGACACTTGCGCCAAGGCAGCGTCATCGTGAAACCAGGGCAAGAAGTTTCTCAAGGATCACTTCTCGGCCTTGTCGGCCTTTCCGGTTCAACCAGCTTTCCTCACCTGCACTTTCACCTTTCTTACCGAGGTCAGAACATCGACCCCTTCACCGGCATGACAGGAAGTGAAGGCTGTGCACAGGCTGCAACAGGACGCTCCTTTTGGTCGGCCGAGGCCAATGCCAAGCTAGGCTACAAAGATGCGGGTGTTTTCCGAACAGGTTTTTCCGATCACTTCCCCAACTATGAAGAGCTGGACACACAGAAAGTCGAAATCAACAACTTCCCGCCAGAAAGCAAAGAGTTCTATTTTTGGGTCAGTCTATGGGGTATTCGCCAAGGTGATATGGAAGAGCTTAAAATATTGCTACCCGACGGGGATGTATACCAGCGAAGTGACGAAATAGATAAAAGTTCTGTGCAGGGGTTGAGAGGCTTTTTCTACAGCAGAAGCCTCCCCCTGCCCGCGGGTACATATCACGTAAATTACAAGCTCCGGCGCCTGAAAAACAAGCATAGCCCGGAAACGATCATCAATATTGATCGTTCAATGGAAATTGAATCACCTAAAGATCCCTTCACATCACCAAACTAACATGTGGTTGATCTATTGGGATCTGGTTAAAGACGCACAAATTGAAGAAACATTGTCTGCTACAAAAGCCGCTTCAATCGAGGCGTAGATCTCTTATCCTTCAGTGAGGTACCCCGCCCTGACAGGGAAGGATTGTTCATAAAGTAATTATGTGCCGAGAAACTGTCCTCGCATCTTTCTTTACGAATATAGCTACCATCTGCCTGAAGATCCCAGGATTGAGCCGTATCATTCAGGGTGGCAATCATAACCTGTTCCAACACCTGTTGGTGGACAGTCGGATTTTCAATCGGCACAAAACTCTCGACACGCCGGTCCAGGTTCCTTGGCATCCAGTCCGCGGATGAAATAAAGACCTTATTTTTCCGGGATGGAATTGTGTGGCCATCCCCAAAAACAACGATACGTCCGTGTTCCAGATAACGGCCAACCATTGACTTCACGCGGATATTTTCCGACAAGCCGGGCACACCCGGACGCAGGCAACAGATACCGCGAATGACCAGTTCGATAGACACTCCGGCCTGCGAGGCCTTATAGAGCTGATCAATAACCTGTCGATCAACAAGTGCGTTCATCTTGGCCCAGATTGTGGCGGGTTTGCCTTCCTGTGCCAATTCTGTTTCTCTTTGAATATGCTGCAACAACCTTTCCCGGAAAGTCAGCGGCGCATAGTCAATTTTTTCCATGGGCAGTGGCTTGGCATAGCCCGTAATATAGTTAAAGAGCTTTGCTGTATCCCGGCAGATGGCCTGATCCGAACTAAAGAACGACAGGTCTGTATAGACCTTGGCCGTAATCGGGTGATAGTTCCCCGTCCCGTAGTGGACGTAGGATTTCAGCTTCTTGCCTTCGCGACGGACAACAAGCGACAGCTTCGCATGAGTTTTCAGTTGGATAAATCCGTAAATAACCTGAACCCCCGCCCGTTCCATATTTCTGGCCCAGCGGATGTTACGCTCTTCATCAAAACGTGCCTTTAGCTCAACCAAGGCTGTCACGGTCTTTCCACGTTCTGCTGCTTCGATCAGGGCCTTCACAATCGGTGAATCTTCGCTGGTCCGATATAGCGTTTGTTTAATTGAAACCACGGCCGGGTCTTTTGCCGCCTGTCGCACAAACTGAACAACAACATCAAAACTTTCATAAGGATGATGCACCAGCAGATCTTTTTCCCGGATTGCGGCAAAACAATCGCCGCCAAATTCCCGAATACGTTCCGGAAAACGTGGTGTATAGGGTGGGAAAACAAGATCCGGACGATCTTTGACAATCAGCCGCTTTGTATCCACAAGTCCAAGAAGTCCTTCGAGGACAAACATTCTGTCAGGATCAACGTCCAACTCTCGCGTGACAAAGGCACGCAGGTTCTTGGACATGTTCGCATCAATAGAAAGACGGATACAGCTCCCTCTTCTCCGGCGTTTTAGGGCACTCTCAAAAACACGGACAAGATCTTCGGCTTCTTCCTCTATCTCGATATCACTATCACGCAGCAATCTGAAGTGCCCCACGCTGATCACGTCAAAGCCGGGGAAGAGTTGCGATAGATGAAGACGAATAACCTGTTCCAAACGAATAAAGCGATGGTGTTCCCCTGGCATCCGAATAAACCGGTTCAGCTGGTGCGGCATCGCAATCAGGCCATTGATGTACTTATCTTCCTGTACATCTTCCAGCTCCAGAACCATACAAAACCCGTGATTTGGTACAAAGGGAAAGGGATGAGCCGGATCAATAGCAATTGGCGTCAGGATCGGGAAAACCTGATCCTGAAAATATTCTTCCAGCCAGACCCGATCCTGATCAGTCAACTCGTCAAGGCTGAGAAGATCAAAATCAGCCTGCCGTAGCTCTTGCCTGATAGAGGACCAGATTAGCTGCTGACGATGCATCAGCTTTGCAGCCTGCGCATCAATGGCTTTTAACTGGCGATCGGGGCTTAAACCGTCCTGACTGCGCGAGGTCACCCCTGCTTTGACCTGTCCCATCAGACCAGCGACACGTACCATATAAAATTCATCAAGGTTACCGGAAGAAATCGACAGAAACCGCAGACGTTCTAGCAGTGGATGCGAAGGGTTGTCTGCTTCTTCCAGAACGCGTTCATTAAACGCGATCCAGGAAAGTTCTCTGTTGATAAATCTGCTCGGAGAATCAGCCGCAATAGACAGTACTTCACCCTCTTTTCCAGAGTTTTTAGCTCTTTTTTCTTCCTGAGCTGCCTTGGCGGTCATAAATGTCTCCTAGATTGTGGGTGAAATGATTTTACGTAAACACGGTAAAATAATTGTAAAAAATATATCTGGCTATCAATGTAGTATAGTCAATAGTCCATAGAAAACTAGCTCGTAATATACTTGAGTTGTCATATGAAAAGAATTTATCTCGCGCGTCACGCAACGACCCATCATGCCAAGAAAGAACAACAGGACAGGGATCGGCCCCTTACAACAAAAGGCAGAGAAGAAGCTTGCTGGCTGGGACAGAAAATCAAAGAGGTTCCCCCATCAATTATTGTAAGTTCATCGGCGGTAAGAGCGAGAGAAACTTCCGAAATTATTCAGAAGACACTCGGTACCGAGATTGAACTGAACCTCATTCCCGAGCTTTATCTGGCATCACCCCAGATCATACTGAGGCAATTGGCCGAACTAACAGACACCCATGACACTATTCTCTTGATCGGACACAACCCGGGACTTAGTCAGTTCCTATTTGATATAAGTGGTCCAAATTCTGACCGTACAGCGCTTCAAAGGATCTATGGAGGCCTACCCCCGGCTGGTTTTGGTATCCTCAATAGTAATATTGAAAATTGGGTGGAACTGACAAAATCAAACACCGAACTGGAAAGGATTTATTATCCCGAGGAATAGAGAAGAGATAAAAAGCGGATTTAAGCTTCCAGAACCGATTTTATAAATGGGATGGTAATCTCGCGTTGTGATGCAAGGGACTGTTGATCAAGAACCGAGACGATATCGCGTGCAGCCTGAAAAGACCTATCCAGCCGCAAGACCAGAAACCTCAAAACCTCTTTAGAGATTGTCAGTTGACGATCATAGAAAAGCTTTACCAACAGCGCTTCAAACAGGAATTCATCCGGCGCCCCCATCTCGAACGATGGGATCGCAGACAACCGTGAAGATAAATCAGGCAGCGAAACATCCCACCTTGCTGGCGCTTCTCGCCCGGTAAAAAGGAGATACCCGGTCTCTTCTCTGGCATAGTTATAAAGATGGAAAAGCTTGCGCTGCAATTCTGTATCTTTTGTTAGCTGATCTTGAATATCATCAAGAATACACCCGCCCTTTTTTCCCAATAGTTCGGTCGGGTCAGATTCAAGCAGATCCTTGGCAGAGACAAAAACAGCCGTACTTTCGGTGCGCCAAACGTGAGCAAGATGTGTTTTTCCACAACCGGATGGTCCATAAAAAGCCAATGCATGCCCAGGCCAATCAGGCCATTGATCCACCCACGCAACCGCAACCTCATTGCAAGGAGCAATGAGGAAATCTTCGCGTCCAAGAGCAGGACGATGCCCAAGATCTAGCGGTAGCTGTGAACTATCCATGTATGATGTAAGCCGTTTATTTACTTCGTTATTCAGGTAGTTTTTCTTGAGAATCTTCGTCGGAAAATTCCCTAGGATGATTGATACCATAATAATAACGACTGTCCATATATTCGCTCAACGCAAAACGAACACCAACACCAATAACAGCTGCAACGGGTAAGGCCAAAAGCATACCGACAAAGCCAAACAAGGCACCACCAGCCAGCAAACCAAAAATAACCCACACGGGATGCAAGCCAATTTTTTCACCAACCAGTTTTGGCGTTAAAATATTGCCTTCGAGAATCTGCCCGGCAAAAAAGACCCCGGCCACCAGTGCAATCGGTCCCCAGCTATCAAACTGGAAAAAGGCAAGCCCAACAGACAGGATCAAGCCAATGATGGACCCGACAAAAGGAATAAAAGAAAGCAGCCCAGCAACCATCCCCAGAACAAGACCAAAATTCAGACCTGACAAGCTGAGACCGACAGCGTAAAAACCACCAAGAACAAGGCAGACTGTCCCCTGCCCCCGGATAAATCCTGCAAGGGTTTCATCAACTTCTTTTGCCAACCGACGGATTGTTTCCAGCTGTGGTCTGGGCAGCCAGCTATCTACCTTAGCGACAATTCGATCCCAGTCTCTTAGTAAATAGAATGTGACGACAGGTGTAATAACCAACAAAGAAACCAGATTGGCAAAGGCCACACCTCCGTCGATCAGGCTACCTGCAAAACGTGAAAGCCATGCCGTTACCGATTTGAGACTATCGCCAAATGCATCTTTAAGACTGGCAACACTTGTCGGATCAACACGATCTTCAATCATCAAAAGCAACTTACTCATCTGGCCCCGAACAGCCTCTACCAGCTTCGGAAGGCTTTCAATCAAATCTGCGATCTGTCCAATCAAGGCCGGGACAAGCAGGACAAGCGCAATAATAAGAATTAACAGGAATGCAATTGTGACAACCGTCGTCGCCAGCATACGGGACAAACCAACGTCTTCCAGTTTGTCACATACAGGGTCAAGGAAATAAGCGATCGCCATTCCAGCAACAAAAGGCAGCAGAACAGATCTTAAAACAAAGACTGACAGCAAAAATACAACCAGCCCAATAAGCCAGAATCTGATTTGACGCTCGGCCGTCATTGTATCCCCCTCAAACTTCTAGTATTGACCACAAAACCCGGTAAACTTTATCTAAGAACCTGGCCGTTATTCACTAACCTCGTCTCCGGGGTTCAGATTAATCTCTTGCTCAGGAACAACAACTTCATCAACCACAGTTTCTTCTGGGACAAGATCCGGGTTACTTTGCGAAGGCAAACTAAGCCCCTGTTGAGCTGTTGGTCTGTTCAAAATCTGTAATTCCCAAATACTCCGTTCGTTCAAGACCAATGCCAGATCTTTTTGCGCCAAGGCCAATGATAATTGCCTTTCATCTCCGGCAAAATAAACGTCCAGATTCACCTGTGCCCGATTCATTGAACGCGTTTTAACTTTATTGATCGCCGGAACACCCTGTAATCGGTTGTTGACGAGCACCCAGTCTTGCAATCCTGCGATGGGAACCTCTACCTGTATCCAGCGCTCTACACCAAATTGTAACAAATTAGCCTGTTTCCAATCTTGCTGAAGCGAGCTATCCAACGATCTTGCTGCCCGGCGTAACATCTTTTGGGTCGTTTCCCCTTCAGCCTTGGTCACATTCAACTGATAACGTCGGCCTTCGCCAAAACGGCCAACGCGAACGGCTGACATCGTTGCAGATGCCCCTTCGTTATTTACTTCTGCAACAGACAGAAAAACATCACTGCTGCCGTACTTCCTTGCCAACTTCCACAAGCCTTCATTACCCGCAAGTGCGCCCTTGGCATCCACAAGAGAAAGATCATCCAAATCACCTAACGGCATAGTCAAGGGAACCAGACCATTACTGGTCCCAACACCACCCCAAGCTGTCCGCCATTGGTTTCGATCTTCCCATAGCAAATTTGACCCTGCTCTTTTTTCTATGGGAATAATCAGAACAGGCTTACTCACAGTTTCCGCAATTGCCGCCCCGGAATTACGAAGAAGTGCCCGAGTCTGCGATTCTTTAAAACGAACAGTCATATTTGCGATATAGCGAACAGAAGATGATTTTTCTGCGGATAATGATATATCCAACACATAGTTCAAGGCATCTTTAGAGTTCAGTTTCGGTACTTTTATATGATCATGTTCAGGCACCAGTTTACGTACGAGAGCACGAAAAGCCTTTTCATAACCTTGACTTAACGCAGCTTTTTTGGCGTCAATCACTGTATCTGCTGTTGCATCAACGGCGATGCCATGAACAGTATAAACTTCGTTAGCGGCTAAAGCAGCCGAATGCCACGGCCCTGTCGAGAGCGCAAAAAAAGTCGCTAGAAATGCTGTCTTATAGAAAAAGCGGCGAAACCGCATTGCAAACCATCCCGGATTAAGTATCTTCCCAAATTACAGAGCCTAATACCGAATTGCATTAGGTAGTATCTGGACCTGATAATAACCTCGAACTATGACTATTCAATGAGACTGTTATCTCATTCGTCCAAGTCAGCCATTGCTCGGTGTCATTAACCGGCTAGAAATGATCCGGGATTATTATCAGGTTCAGACACTTGAGTACATTAATACTCGAAGTTACAGGAGGATACCATAAGTACCATCCCTAATAATCCTGATTCCTTGAGCTACAAGGATGCCGGAGTTGATATCGACGCAGGTAATGAGCTGGTTGAAGCCATCAAACCCCTTGCAAAATCAACAACTCGTTCTGGCTCTATGGCTGGATTAGGTGGCTTTGGCGCTTTTTTTGACCCAAAAGCTGCTGGTTTTACTGATCCTCTTCTCATCGCCTGTAATGACGGTGTCGGCACAAAGTTGAAAGTTGCCATTGAAGCAAACAAACACGATACCGTGGGAATCGACCTCGTTGCCATGTGCGTGAACGATCTTGTGGTACAGGGTGGTGAGCCTCTCTTTTTCCTCGATTACTACGCAACGGGAAAACTGAGCGTCGAAGCAGGACGTGATATTATCGCAGGTATCGCCGAAGGCTGTGTGCTTTCAAACTGCGCATTAATCGGTGGCGAAACGGCTGAAATGCCGGGCATGTACAGCGACAATGATTACGACCTTGCCGGTTTCTCTGTCGGTGCCGTTGAGCGCGGACAAGCCTTGACTGGTGACTTAGTCAAAGACGGCGATGTTGTACTCGGCCTTGCATCAAGCGGTCCACATTCTAACGGTTACTCCCTCATCCGTAAGATCGTTGAGATTTCCGGCCTGAAATACAGTGACCCCGCTCCCTTCCAAGACGGTATAACACTTGGTGAAGCACTGCTGACCCCCACACGTATCTATGTAAAAAGCTGTCTTGAAGCTATTCGCGCCTTTGGTCCCCATGGCGAAGGTGTGAAGGCCTTCGCCCACATCACGGGTGGCGGATTTATCGAAAACCTGCCCCGGGTTCTACCCGAAGGTCTGGGTGTGACAATCGACGGTATCTCCTGGCCTGTTCCGCGTGTCTTTAGCTGGCTTGCCAAGGTCGGTGGCATTGATGAACACGAAATGATGCGCACCTTCAACTGTGGTATTGGCATGGCGGTTGTCGTTGCTGCCGATAAGGTTGAAGCGGTAACCGGTATCCTGCAGGCCCAGGGAGAAACCGTTGTCTCTCTTGGTACGATAGAAACTCGTACTGAAGGTGAAGAAGCCGTTCAGATTGAAAGGCTCGCAGAAACGTGGCCCGCTTAAAAGTTGGCGTTCTGATCTCTGGCAGGGGAAGTAATCTGCAGGCTCTTTTGGATGCCGCGGCAGATCCATCTTTCCCTGCAGAAATCGTATTGGTCGTCTCTAACGTACCAGACGTCGCAGGGCTGGACCGCGCAAAAAAAGCAGGGGTCGCAACAGCAACCATAAATCATCGCGACTATAAAAGCCGCCTTGATTTTGATAATGCAGTTACCAACACTCTGGAAAATTCAGACGTCGAATTTGTCTGTTTAGCTGGCTTTATGCGTCTGGTGACCAAAGAGTTTGTTGAACATTGGCATAACAGAATGATCAATATCCACCCTGCTCTCTTGCCCCTGTTTCCCGGACTGGACACCCATCAGCGTGCGCTGGATGAAGGCTGTAAGCTTCACGGGTGCACGGTTCACTTTGTCCGCCATGAAATGGACAGCGGCCCCATTGTTGGTCAGGCAGCTGTGCCCGTACTCCCCGACGATACGGAAAGCAGTCTCGCCGCCCGCGTCCTAACGGCTGAACACAGACTTTATCCTGAATGTTTAAAGCTCATCGCCGAACAGCACATTACGATTTCAGATAACCAGCTTACTTATACGCAAGTATCACTAACAGCAGAAGACATACTCTCTAATCCTTAAACGAAAAAAATCGAATAAGGATTACAGTTTATGCCCCATTAAAGCCCTGCAACCATCCCAAGGTTACGGGGCTTTATTTTTTGTATGCGAAAATTGCCTCTGTTTTTTAGGAGTTCAGAACCTATCAATTACAACAACGCCACTTGGTGATGTCGTCGTCATACTCATCAGGACATCGGCTCCTTCTTTCAAATCAACGGTCCGATCAATAAGCTTTTCGGGAGACAGATCACCTTTGATAATCATATCCAGCATCTGCCCGTATTGATGCCCTTGCATTCCATGGCTTCCGAGCAGATCAAGTTCCCGCCCGATAACAAGGTTCATCGGAATATTCATGTCTTTATGATCCCCCGCGGCCAAACCAATCTGGACGTGCCGCCCGCGCTTCGCAAGACAGGCAATGGAATTATAAGCCGTTATGGGCGATCCCAGCGCATCAATTGAAACCTCTGCACCACCACTGGTAACGGACAAAACAGCTTCCACTACATTATCGACTTTTATCGCATTAATTACGTGTTCTGCACCTAATAGCTTTGCCTGTTGCAAGGTCTGATCATTTACATCAATGGCAATAACCTTCGCCCCCAACGCACGGGCAATCATCAGGGAACTCAAACCAACACCGCCACACCCGTGTACGGCAACCCACTGTTCGGGGCCAACTTTTCCACGTTTTACCACACCGCGAAAAGCCGTCATGAAACGGCAGCCCAAGCTGGCCGCGACCACATGATCAAGTTGTTCGGGTAAAGCCACCAAATTCACATCTGCATATTCGACAGCCATATACTGCGCAAAGGCACCCCACCCCGTAAATCCGGGCTGAAAGTCGTCATCACATATATGCTCGTTCCCTTTTGCACAGGACGGACAATGACCACAACCACAGCTAAAGGGCACAATAACCTCATCCCCCTTCTTCCACCGTGTAACCCCGTCCCCAACCGCAACAATTGTTCCTGCACATTCATGCCCGGGCACATGAGGGAAGTTTGTGATTGCACCATCATGCCCCACCCAACCGTGCCAGTCACTTCGACAAACACCATTGGCTTTGACTTCAAGCACAACACCACCAACTGGCGGGGCTGGATCAGCCAGGGTTCCGACTTTTATATCGCCATTGAATTCTTCATAATAAGCAGCACGCATGGATTTTCTTCTTATATCTTCTTACTGGCAGGAAAACAGGAATAGGCAAGGACACCTGAGGATATCCTGAAACATTCAATCAGATAAATCAAAAGACATTTATGCCTGGATAAAGAAGAAAAACCTGAACAACACCCGTTAAGAACACCAGTTCAGACTTGAAAATGTGGCAACCTTTGATAAAGTCGTTCTGAATTTGGCCCCTGGCCAGATATGAGATATTTGTGAAACAGAGGGTCACACGACAATGACAAACGAAGAACTAACGGTTGAACGCCAGCGCGGTTGGGAAAGCTTTACAAAAGTTACCACCTATTCTGTGATCGCAATTATGATCGTTCTTGGTCTGATGGCAGTAACATTGGTTTAAGTTTACTTGAACTTACTAAAAAGGAGGCTTTAAAGCCTCCTTTTTTATTGCCTGATTTACACATCAACAAAACGATCAAGCGCCCCAAAGAGCTGCTCGATATCATCTGCGTTATTGTAGAGATAAGGCGACACGCGAATGCCAGCCCCTCTTTCACTGACAAAAACTTTTTCATCGGCCAGCTTTTTCGCCAAATTATCAATATTTTGATTTGGGAAACTGATACCGATAATATGACCAACTCTCTTGTCGCCAACGGGCACTGACCACCCTCTCTCCGTCGCCATCTCAGCGACAAGGTTTGTCAAGGGGCGGAGTGTTTTCTGCACGTCATCTGCGCCCCACTTTCTTACTTGCTTTGCGGACTCCAAAGCCATGGACAACAGGATAAAGTTATTCCGTCCCCCCATATCAAAACGCAAGGCACCAGCTTTCGGCAAATGCATTCCTGTTGAAGGGTCAAGATCATCACAGTTGAATTTGTTATATTCTATTGGCTGTCCCTCTTGCCACTTAGGCGCGGCATAGAGAAAGGCAGAACCAACAGGGCTTAAAAGCCATTTATAGGAAGAACAAATTAGAAAATCAGGCTGGATAGCACTGACATCAATGGCCATCGCCCCCACCGCCTGGGTCGCATCAACGACCAGCGCCGCGCCTTTATCCCGACAACGTTGCCCAACGGCAACAAGGTCGATTTTACTGCCGTCAGTCCAATGACACGGCGGCAATGTTACAATAGCGGTTTTCTCAGATATTGCCTCTAGTACATGAGGTGTCCAATCATAATCCGCAGGTCGTCCAACAATATTTAGGCTGCCGCCACATGCATGTGCTTTCTGTTCCCACGCAATCACATTCGACGGAAACTGGCCTTCGAGCAGAACAATATTTTGCCCTTTATCCATTGATAGATTTTTCGCCGCAGTCGCAACGCCATAGGCTGTGGAAGGAATAAGAGCAACATCAGTTGTCTGTGCAAATATCATCTCAGCCAAAATTGCTCTCAATTCCCCGGAACGATCGCTCCAGAAGTCCGGATCAAGGGTCCATGGATTTGATTTGATTGCCAACCCGGCATCACCAGAGACCTTGGCCGTTTTCAACATTGGTGACTGTGCCGCACAGTTTAAAAAACAAATATCGGACGGAATATCAAAAAGGGATTTCACGTTATCAATCATGGGACCTTACCATAGACTATCTCGACTTATGATACTTGAAGCGTATCGAGACACACGTTGCGAGAGACAAGTTGTACTACGCATAAGAATGATCGTTTTAACGGGAAGAGTACATTTAATTTTTGCACCTGAAAAAATTGGATGCTGACAAATTGTTTGCATACAAAATAAAGGAATACTCAGCCGGAAAAATAAAAAATAGCGCGTTGGTATTGCTCATAAAAAAAAAGGGAAGCCGAAGCTCCCCTTTTAAATCTCGTATAGTCGGATAAGACTATTAGCCAACCAACTCAGCGTCTGAGAAGAAGTATTTGATTTCTTCAGCAGCTGTTTCAGGAGCATCAGAACCGTGTACAGAGTTTTCGCCGATTGAAAGGGCGAATTCTTTACGGATTGTACCTTCAGCAGCTTCAGCCGGGTTTGTAGCACCCATAACTTCGCGGTTTTTTGCAATCGCGTTTTCACCTTCGAGAACCTGAACAACCACTGGCTCGGAAATCATGAAGTCAACGAGTTCGCCAAAGAAAGGACGCTCTTTGTGAACTGCGTAGAAACCTTCGGCCTGTTCGCGGCTCATGTGAATACGCTTGGACGCAACGATGCGAAGACCAGCTTCTTCGAACTTGGCAATGATTTTACCAGTCAGGTTACGCTTTGTGGCATCGGGCTTAATGATAGAGAAAGTACGCTCAAGAGCCATATCAGGCACTCCTACTTTAGATAAAGAATGGAAATCGTTTGGCGGCCTTATACAGCCAGAAATGCTTTGGGGCAACTGTAATTACATGACATCTCTATGTTAGCAGTTATGCAAAGGGCACATTCCCCTTTTCGCCCTCATGAAAACTAAATTCCACCAATAGAATAGTTGTAAAATAGAAACAGATCGGCATCTAAGATCTGGCGAATGCTAATTTAAGAATTTTCTGCAAGAAAACTCTTACCACAGCCCTGCTTCGGTGATATTAAGCGCACATGCTACATATTAATAACCTAACATATCGCATCGTAGGCCGCCCGATTTTCGAGGAAGCCTCTGCCACCGTACATAAAAATGACAAGGTTGGTTTTGTTGGCCGTAATGGCACGGGCAAAACAACGCTGTTGAAAATTATCTCTGGGGAAATTCCCTCGGAAGCAGGCGACATCAACGTTCCCAATAAAACCAAAATGGGGAAAGTTGCCCAAGAGGCGCCATCGGGTAATACCAGCCTTATTGATACTGTTCTTCTATCTGATGTTGAACGGACAGAGCTTCTAAAAGAAGCTGATACCGCAACAGACCCAATGCGCATTGCAGAAATTCACGAGCGCCTTGTAGATATAAAAGCCGATACAGCACCGAGTAGAGCAGCACGAATACTGGCAGGCCTGGGCTTTAACGAAGAAGCACAGCAACAGCCCTGTTCCGCACTTTCTGGTGGTTGGCAAATGCGTGTAGCCTTGGCCAGCTTGCTTTTTGCCGAGCCTGACTTCCTGCTTTTGGATGAGCCAACCAACCACCTGGACTTGGAAGCAACGATCTGGTTGGAAAGCTATCTAAAGAATTATCCGGGAACACTGCTGCTTATTTCCCATGACCGCGCGCTCTTGAACAATGTTGCCAACAAGATCATTCATCTCGAGAACCTTCAACTGAACTCCTACACAGGAAATTATGATCAGTTCGAACAAGTTCGTCGCGAACGTCTGGAGCACCAAGCCGCACAGCACGCGAAACAGCAAGAACAGCGCAAACACATTCAGAGCTTTATCGACCGCTTTAAAGCCAAGGCGTCCAAAGCCAAACAGGCACAGTCCCGTGTAAAAATGCTGGAACGTATGCAGCCAATTGCGGCTGTTGCCGAAGACAGCACTTTGGCCTTTGATTTCCCATCACCTGAAGAATTGGCGCCACCACTCATCAACCTTGATCGTGTGGATATTGGCTATGAGCCAGGAAAACCTATCCTGAAGGGGTTAGATCTTCGTTTGGATATGGAAGATCGAATTGCATTACTAGGTGCAAACGGAAACGGTAAATCTACCTTGGTCAAACTTCTTGCTGGGCGTCTGGAACCTCAAGAAGGCCAACTCTACAAGTCATCTAAACTCAAAGTCGGTTATTTTGCGCAGGACCAAGCCGAAGAACTTGATTTGGATGCCACACCCTACACTTTGATGGCTCGTCTGATGAAACCGGGAACACCGGAATCAAAAGTGAGAGCTCAGCTTGGACGCTTTGGCTTTGGCGTTAATCATGTATCAACAAAGGTAGGAAAACTATCTGGTGGAGAAAAAGCACGTCTGCTCTTTGCCCTGTCAACCAGAGATGCCCCTCATATCCTGCTTATGGATGAGCCAACCAACCATCTGGACGTGGATTCCAGAGAAGCCCTTGTTCAGGCCATGAACGCCTTTGAAGGGGCTATCGTACTGGTTTCACATGATCCTCACTTAATTGAACTCACTGCTGATCGTTTCTGGCTCGTCGCCGATGGTAACGTACAAGCCTACGACGGTGACCTGGAAGATTATAAACGTCTTTTGATGGAACAGCGCCGTAAAGAACGTCAGTCTTCTCGAAAGACAAACGAGACAAGCCAAAGCAATGACGCAACTCGTGCAAAAAACATGAGTAAAAAGGACAAGCGTCGAGCAGCAGCTGAAGCCAGAGCAGCCGGAGGGGATCTCAAGAAAGCTGTTCGTCTGGCAGAGCAAAAGATGGAAAAATTCCAGGCAAAGAAAGACAAGCTTGAAAAAGAATTGGCCGATCCTTCGCTATATGAAGGGGATAATTCCCGACAGCTAGAACTCTCTAAAGAGTTAGCCAAAATAGAAAAAGAGCTTATGAAAGCAGAAACGCAATGGTTGGAAGCCCAGGAAAAACTGGAAGCTTCATAGAGAATCTGAATTATTTAGATTAATTCGTGCCGGGTTGAAGTTGATATTCTTCAAGATAACGTGGCATGAATTTTTTAGATAATTCATCCCTATGCTCCGAGATTTCATCCCAAATTTTATCACGTAAGGTCGGATTTTGGTCTGAGAAAACATGACTAAAAATCAAAAAATAATCTTTTGTCGCGATAGGTTTATTGATTTTAACAATATTATTGATTTTATTTTTGTGGATATAAGCATCGGCAACAATACCCTGATCAGCGACACCATCAATTCGACCGTTTTTTAGCTTGGTAAAATTGTTTCTTGTTGATCTCGCCTCCTCAACCTTTATTCCTCTATTCTTGAGATCTTTAACAATTGAATAGCCGGAATTTGCACCAATCACACCTTGTAAGTTGGTAAACTTATGACCATCCCAACCCAAGTTACGACCCTCTACCGTATACAAAAAATACGATAAAACGGCTAATCGTTTATCCCCATCAGGCTTATTGTTTTTCTTGGGAAAGACGCCAAACTCTTCCCTTTCAGGTTTGTATGAAAAAATAAACGCGGCATCCAGATTATTTTCTTTGAGTTCGTGCAATATACGACGACCCGGGCGCCTTATATATTTGATATTAAAATTTAGTTTTCTGGAAATTTGATTCAGAATATCCAGTGACACACCAGGTGGGGAAGCAGGTTCTAATCCAGACCCTAAGAAATGCGGATATGACGAATTCACATTATATCCAATCCGTAACGTTACCTTTTCGGCCATGGACGGAAAAGAACATATACCGTTTATGACCAAGCCTGCAAAAAGAACAAAAAAATAATTAACCCGGTTCAACGGTACACCTATCACCAAAATAAAATCGTACCCAATACAAAACCTCAGACAGCGACGAAACAATAAAACGCTTAAAATTTTCTGAGCGACGGCCTTTCATTATAGACCAGAACATCTTTCACTATTATTAAAGTGTTTTGAAAGTGGGTTATCAAATTCAGAGCTATTTTACGCGTGCTTTTGAGAACGAGTTTGACAAAACACCTGATACATACCGTAAGAAGGTTAAAAGAAAACAGACAGGCCTTAATGTACTTAACAAAGATTGATTAAGATCAATGCATTTTTCCGTCTAGGGAAACAGAATTCATATAGAAATCAAAAGAAGATGCAGAACAGATATTTCGAGCACCTTCTGTATTCCTAAATAAATGGAGATACATTTATGTTAAAGGACATCCAGGTTCAAATTGATAACACTGAAGCAGGTCAAACGCGTTTAGAAGCCGCCCTTCAGCTATCTAGAAAATTTAGTAACGCACATCTTTTGGGCGTTCATGCACTCAGAACACCAGAAGCGATATTGCACGGTGCTCCCCATGGTGTAACGGGCTATTTCCCTGAAGAAATCATTGAACAACAACGCACTAATATAAAAGAGCAAGCAGCCGCGCTCAAAAAGAATTTTGAAGAAAAAGCCCATTCAATCGGGACGAACTATGAATGGCGTGAACATGAAGGCAGAGAAGAGGATATCATTGCGTTCCACGCACGCTTTACTGATCTGACAATCATTAGTCAGGTAAAAGGAAAGTTCGCCGATGAATTAGAATTTGCAGGGTCTTTATTGATGGAGAGCAGCCTGCCAATCCTTGCAGTTCCCAACCGAAAAATCCCCCATGATATTACAAAAAACATTCTCATCGCTTGGGACGGATCAGCTGAAGCTTCACGAGCTGTTAGAGGGGCTTTACCACTCTTAAAAATGGCACAAAAAGTTATTTTGCTATCAGTCGGGTTACCTGAAGAGGGAAATATATCTCAGGATGATATTTCTTCACACCTCAAGCGTCATGATATTCAGTCTGAAAAAAGAGTCGTAGAGAGTCCCTTCCCCGAAGATGTTATTCTCAAGACAGCCAAAGAGGAAGAAATTGGTCTGATTGTTGCCGGCGCTTGGGGACATAGTCGGATCAGAGAGATGATATTTGGCGGCGTGACCAAATCACTGTTTTCCAATCAGGAATTCCCTGTCCTCTTATCTCACTGATTGCAATACCAGGTTGAGGAGAAGAACGGCGATCAGGCCTTCTTCTCCCAAGACCCTCTGTCAGTTTGTTGCCAGTATGTCAGCTCGTGATTGGCAGCTTTCAATTCTTTCCAGAGAACTCTGGAATCCTGGACAACTGTTGGATTATTGCCATCAAACAAGATGGCACATAAAGACGTTTTGTCACTTTCAAGAGATCCGGGGTGTGCACCATGGACAATGAAAGCCACATCTCGTTTCGCAATATCATCCTGATCTGTTGTTAACCAAACCGGATGTTCATCAATTGATCCATCCCTCTTCGTCCCATGTGGCAGAAATGAATCAGGGCGGTAACTCCAAAGATTCTGATCCAATTCGCCCAAGGCGCGCTCATCAGATGATAAAATAACAGCTTGCTGGCCGCGCTCTAACACTTTCTCAAGCATTTGCGGCAATGCACTTTCCAGCGCTGTTTTAGTCAAATGATAAAATCGGATATCGGTCATCAAACTCGTCCATAAAAAGGCAGGGCACAACGCACCCCGCCTTTTACGTCTTAATCTTCGTAGTTATCAGCAACAAAGCGATCAAGCAAACGAACGCCAAAACCTGTTGCGCCCTTTGCTGCAATCGCTTTTTCTTTCGTTGACCAAGCAACGCCAGCAATATCGATATGCACCCAGGGGCGATCCTTATCGATAAAGCGCTGAAGGAATTGTGCAGCTGTAATTGATCCAGCAGCCCGGCCGCCAATGTTCTTCATATCGGCTGCGTCAGAGTCCAATAGCTTGTCATAGCAATCCGCCATAGGCAGACGCCAGACACGTTCATCAACACTTAAGCCCGCAGTTGAAAGCTGTTCACACAAAGTGTCGTTGTTTGAAAAAATACCTGCGATGTCATTACCCAGCGCAATAATCATCGCACCGGTTAACGTTGCTAAATCAATAACAAGGCGAGGATTGTATTTCTCTTGCGTATAGGAAAGTACATCAGCAAGAACCAAACGACCTTCAGCATCTGTATTCAGGACTTCAATGGTTTTCCCTGAATAGGATTTAACGATATCACCCGGGCGTTGCGCGTTCGCTGACGGCATGTTTTCGACCAAACCACAGGCACCAACAACATTCACCTTTGCCTTACGTCCCGCAAGTGCTTTCATCAGGCCAAATACTGTCCCTGCGCCGCCCATATCGAACTTCATATCTTCCATACCGGCAGCCGGTTTCAGGGAAATACCCCCTGTATCGAATGTTACGCCCTTCCCAACAAAAGCCAGTGGCTTCTCGGCAGATTTCTCCGAAGCACCATTCCATTCCATGATCACGACTTTGGACTCACGCTCTGAGCCCATACCAACAGCATACAGAGCGTTCATCCCCAGTTTGGTGATATCGCTTTCGTTGAGCACAGTTACTTTCACCCCAAGAGCTTCAAGCTCTTTGGCTTGATCTGCAAAGGTCGCAGGGTATAGTTCGTTAGGCGGCTCGGATACTAGCTGTCTGGTGAAGAAAACCCCTTCAGCAACTTTGGACAATTTCTCATAAGCATCTTCTATGCTTTTAGAATCTGTTGAAAAGACAGAAAACTCTTCAAGAGAATTTTTGTTGTCGTTCTTGCCTGTCGTTTTATAGGTATCAAAACGATAGCTACGAAGTAAGGCACCATACGCAATAAGCGCACCAGCATTATCTTCTTCTGATCCATGAACCTTGACATCATCGGTGCATATACAAACCGCTTTCTCTCCCTTTGCGGACAGTTCTTTATAAAGCTGCCCACCCAGATTTTCGAAATCTGTTGCCTTGAGTTCATTCGGATTCCCCAAGCCAGCCAGAATGATACGGCTGTTTTCCACACCACCAGGCGCAAGAATTTCAAGCAACTCACCCTTTTTTCCCTTAAAGGTGCTATTACTGATTGCACGACTTAATGCACCACCAATCTTGTCATCAAATTGTTTTGCTGTTGTGGAGAGTTGTCCACCCTCAGTTACTGTCGCAACGATCGCACCAGTACTTGGAACTTTGTCAGAGACAAAAGAAAACTTCATGCCGCCCTCTTCGGTAAAACCATTTATTAATTTGCTGCTATAGAACAAGGAATACTATGTAAAATGCAATGGCAATCATAGAACGTTGCATTCCATGACTCAAATCTCATTATTCTTCTTAAGAAAATCCACGAATTAACTGGACGTGGCAAGGGTGTTCTGGCTATTTCTTCTGTATAAATTTTTATAGGTTATTTTACGGACCCTATGCAGATTATTTCGCGCTATATGCTTGTGCAACTGGTTTTGTTTGCTGTTTCAGTCGCAGTATCCCTTGCTGTTGCTGTATGGTTGGCTCAATCACTACGATTCGTTGACATGATTGTTAACGACGGCCTTCCGGCATCTACTTTCTTTTATTTTGTTATCCTGTTGATGCCTTACTTCCTTGTAATCGTCATACCAGTAGCAACTTTTTGCTCAGTCCTCTTTATTTATAATAAATTGACGACGGACAGCGAGCTCGTGGTTTTAAAAGCTGCTGGATTTTCGCAACTCCAGCTCGCACGCCCGGGAATTATGCTTGGCGTAATATCAATGATAACTGTTGTCGCCATTAACCTATATTTTTTACCAGTCTCATACCGCGAATTCAGAGAGCTACAACATTACTTCAGAGATAACTTGTCGCCAGTGCTTTTGAAAGAAGGCAAATTTAATACGATTAACACTGAATACACGATTTATTTCAAAGAAAAAACACCTGCCGGTGAGCTAAAAGGTCTCATTGTTCACGATAGTAGTCTACCTGGGCAACAGGTGACATATTTAGCTGATACCGGGGCTCTTCTAAAGGAAGAAGATGATTTCAGAGCCGTTCTTTGGAATGCCAGCAGGCAAGAAGTTGACCCGATAACAGGACAACTGTCCATTGCTTATTCTGATAAGTATGTCCTTAAATTCGGCGATATAGGACAAGAACAAAGTGATCGCTGGCTAAAACCAAGAGAGCGCTTTCTTAACCAGCTAATCTTCCCCGACCTGACGGATCAAAGGGATGTTGATAATTACGACAAACTGGTTGCCGCTGGTCATTATCGCATCGCCAGCCCTCTCTTTACTCTTGCTATGGCCTTCATTGCCTTGGCATGCCTTTTATCTGGTGAGTTTAGTCGCAGAGGATATTTAGGAAGAATTATGTTCGCTATCAGTATCATGGGGGTTATGATGCTGACGATGTTTCTACTTAAAGACATCGCTGAGAAAAACAAAAATCTTATTCCGCTTATTTACGCATGGCCTATATTTGTTGTGATTACTTCCCTTTATTTCATTGTGAGAAAACCTAAAAGCTCGACATCGAAAATATCCGGTGGTTCAGGCCCATCTGACACAAAAGAGGTCGTGGCATCGTAATGACAACGCTTGTAAATAAAAAACCGGTTAAATCCGCCAACATCTCCTGGACACTTTTCAGATACGCATCCAAAAACTATTTAATGAGCTTCTTCAGCTTTTTCTTTGTCTTGATGGGCGTGGTTTTTCTTATTTCATTAATCGAAGTCTCTGACGACCTTGAAGGAAAATCAGTTCCATTTTTGCAAATCATAAAAATAGTTCTCTATAAAATGCCTCAATTAAGTGAAGAGATCATGCCATTCATGATTCTATTCGCAGCTATGGCAACTTTTTGGAAGCTTACTCGAGCAAACGAACTGGTTATCATTAGATCAGCTGGCGTTTCAATTTGGGGAATTATTTTTCCCTTTGCTTTTTGCTCTATAATGATCGGTGTTTTGGCCTTTGCTGTCATTAACCCAGTGTCTTCTGCTCTTTTTGCTAAAAACAAAGAGCTTTCACGGCTATACAAGAAAAAAGATCAAGCCATTTTTAAAGTTTCGGAAACAGGATTATGGCTTCGACAGCCAGATGAAACAGGACTTTCCGTTATTCATGCGGGATCAGTTAATAAAGATCTTTCTCTAAACCGCGTCATCATTTTCAATCTAACGAATGATGGCGAGTTTTTGTCCAGGTATGATGCAGGAAAAGCCCGCTTGGAAAATGGCAACTGGGCCTTGAAAAATACTTGGCACTCTTACCCCGGTAAAAAACCAGATTATTTTGAAGAAGTCCTCATTCCAACGGATCTCACAATGGAAAAAGTGCAGGATAGTTTTGCAAGTGCCAAGTCCATCTCTTTCTGGGAGCTGCCATACTTCATTAATCTGTTGGAAAAAGCTGGATTCTCTGCTGTTAAACTAAAATTGCAATTTCACCGGCTACTATCAAAACCTTTTCTTTTCCTTGCCATGGTCTTGCTCGCCGCAACATTTTCCATGCAACAACATCGCCGTGGACGGGTTGGGTTGATGATCCTCTCTGGTATTCTTACTGGTTTTCTGCTTTATTTCTTATCCAATTTTGTTTTTGCTTTGGGACAATCAACCAAAGTACCTGTTGCTTTAGCAGCCTGGTCGCCAGCGGGGGTATCACTATTGTTAGGTGTCACTATGCTTTTACACCTGGAAGACGGATAAAACATGTCTTTTAGGGGGGTAAAAACACTACTGAAAAATTCAGTGTCTATTTTGGCACTAACCTTTGTTGTCGGAATATCCGTGTCACATAAATCCTCTGCCCAATCAGTGGACGGTATTAATGAAGATATACCAGCACTGATCAGCGCGGACGAAGTTATCTATGACGAAGGATTGGGTGTCGTTACGGCATCGGGAAATGTTGAAATATCTCAGGGAGAACGTACAGTTCTTGCCAATAGTGTCTCCTACAATATGAATACAAATGTTGTCAGCGCAACAGGAAATATAAGTCTTCTAGAGCCCAGTGGTGATATTGTTTTTGCTGAACATGTAGAGCTCACGGATAACCTGAAAGAAGGTTTTATTCGCGACATCCGTATCCTGTTGACAGACCGCAGTCGGCTGGCGGCATCAACGGGCCAATTAACCAGTGGAAACATATCAGTATTTTCCAATGGTGTGTTCAGCCCTTGTGAGCTTTGCAAAGACGATCCCAGTAAAGCGCCTATCTGGCAATTAAAGGCGAAGAAAATTGTCCACAACAAAACATCCCAAACGATAAAATACGATCATGCATGGATGGAAATCTTTGGCGTTCCCGTTATCTACACCCCCTATCTTGCCCATCCTGACCCAACAGTAAAAAGACGAAGCGGTTTTCTATTACCTACTTACGGTAACTCGAACCAATTAGGTATTACCCTACAAATCCCTTACTATTGGGCTATTGATGAATCGTCAGAATTTTTATTTGCGCCAATAGCAACAACCAAACAGGGTATTGTTCTTGCTGGCGAATATGAAAAAAAGTTCAATAAAGGGGATCTGTCGATAGAAGCCAGCGCGACGATCGCCGACAGAGATGAAAATAATGGGAATGTAGAAAAAGACGAGTTTCGTGGACAAATTATCAGTGAAGGACGCTTTGATCTAGATAAAACCTGGCGATGGGGCTTTAACGCTGAGCGAGCAACCGATGATACTTATGGTCGTGTTTATGGCTTTAACACAGATTCTGAATTGGAAACCAGCGCGTTTATCGAGGGTTTCAGAGGACGAAACTTTGCTAGACTTGATAGTTACACCTTTCAAAGTACACGAAATGACATAAACGATTCTGAAAACCCTTATGTATTACCCCGTGCGCAGTACAATTTCCAAAGCCAACCTGGTGTCACAGGAGCCACTTATCGTCTAGATGCAAATGCACAAGCGCTAGGGCGAAGTGAAGGGCGTGACAGTCGGCGCGTGTCTTTAATCGGGGGATGGGATCTTCCCTATACAGGGTCTTGGGGCGATCAATACAAACTCACGACACAAATACAAACCGATGGTTACTGGGTAAACGGTGTTAATACAGAGAACGATGAGATCAGAAAAAACGGTGATAGCTATACCGGCTTTACTGGTCGAGTCTTCCCCCAGATAGCCTTGGAGTGGCGCTTTCCCTTTGCCAGCCACCGCGGCAATTTCAGTCAAACAATCGAACCTATTGTTCAGGGGGTCTTAGCCCCGAACGGATCTAATCCGAACGAAATTCCAAACGACGATAGCCGTGATTTTGAATTTGATGATGCTTCGCTCTTTTCCTTAAACCGCTTTGCAGGAACAGATCGCGTGGATTCCGGAAGCCGTGTAAGCTATGGTGTAAAATGGACGGCATCGACAGTCTCTGGAAATCAGGCAGACTTCCTGATTGGGCAAAGTTATCGCTTTAGCGGGAAAAGTAACCTCCACGAAGAAAATTCCGGGCTAAAGGATGCAGTATCAGACATTGTCGGGCATATCGGGATTTATACAATTGATAATTTTAGTGCTCTCTACCGGTTCAGATTTGATCCTGATGATTTAGGAGCCAACCGGAATGAAATCGAAGTCAATATAGGTCCGGCTGCCCTGAATCTAGATCTGGATTACGTCTTCCTCAAGGATGATAACATCGATGGGGAAACTTCTGATCGAGAAGAAGTGAAGATTGGAATTAACAGTCAAATGACAAAATACTGGAGTCTCAATTCCAGTTACACCCGTGATATTGATGCGGATTCATCTCGAGAGGCAAGTCTTGGCTTAATTTACCATGATGAGTGTATTATTATTGATAGCCAATATTCACGAACTTGGTTCCAGGATAGAGAAGTAGAGCCAGATAACCGATTTATGGTTGAACTAACATTTAAACACTTGGGTACAATTCAGCCGCTATAGAGTAATTCGGCTATCTGAGACAAAAGGTACTGGTATCAAATGAGAATTAATTTTGCTGCTAATTTGTTGGGCTTTGCCCTCATGCTAACAACAGCAACAACTTCATTTTCACAAGACGTTCTTCGTCCTGCGGCAGTCGTAAACGACGATATTATTTCTCTGCTGGACGTTAGCCAACGTACTCAACTCGCTATTGTCTCAAGCAAGCAAAAGAATACCCCACAAGTTCGACAAAGAATGGTGAGACAAGTCGTTCGTATTCTTATCGACGAAAGGCTAAAACTACAAGAAGCTGAACGTCTCAACATCACAATATCTGATCAGCAGGTTCAACGAGCATTAGCCGCAGTTGCAAAGCAGAATAAAATGACTGTGCAACAACTGACGGATGGATTGCGTAAACAAGGTGTATTACAAACTACTCTCTTAGATCAGTTTAGAGCTGATATTGCTTGGAGAGCCGTTGTTAACAGGCGCTTGAGATCATCGGTTAATATCTCTGAAGCTGAAATAGATGAAGTTATTACGAAACTTCAATCGGATGGCCCCGCAATTCAAAAGAGAATTTTTGAAATTTTTCTAGGCGTTGATACCGCATCGGACGAAGCAAAAATCAAAGCCCAGGCCGATGAAGCTCTGCTGACAATAAGAAATGGTGGTAATTTCTCTGCCATTGCCCGACAGATATCGCAATCAAACAGTGCTGGGCTCGGTGGAGATTTAGGGTGGTTGCAAACCGGACAGCTATCTAACGAATTACAAAGCGCCGTTGAATCCGCTTCCGCTGGCTCCTTACTTGGCCCTATACGCACCAAAAGTGGATATTACATTCTATTGGTTCAGGATCAACGATCAGCGGAAAGCGAAAAGAAAGTCCGCTTAAAACAGTTCTTCTTCTCTTTACCTGCAGCACCCAGCTTTGAAGACACTCAGAAAGCACAGTCAAGAGCTGCCGATGCCCGTCGAAAATTCACCAGCTGTGGAGAAATGGATCAACTAGCTGATGAACTAGGTGATGAAGGTTCCGGCGATTTAGGAACGGTTAGAACAAAAGACCTTCCTGCGACGACCAGATCCGCCATTGAGCAGGTCAGTGTTGGTCAGACAACACCAGCCATTAAAGTCTCGGGTGGGTTGGCGGTAATCGCCGTATGTGAACGTCAAGAAAGTGGTGGCGTTGACCGATTGGCAATTCAAGAAAAACTCACGAATGATCGTTTGGATACATTAGCCAGAAGATATCTCTTGGATCTTCGCAGAAGTTCAAACGTGGATATCCGTTTGTGAGCCAACTGGCCCCCTTACCCATTGCCATAACAATGGGAGATCCGGCAGGTATTAGCGGTGAATTGAGCCTAAAAGCCTGGGAGCACCTGCATCAAGGTGCCTTCCCTTTCTTTATTGTGGATTGCCCCGACAGATTGGAGAAATTAGCATCTGATCTATCCCTACCTATTCCCATAAAAAGAATATCTGATCCCCTTGATGCTCTTACATGCTTTGGTCAAGCATTACCCGTCCTGACAGAAGAATTGAAACAGCCAGCTATTCCGGGTATAGGTGACCCAGATAATGCTTCAGCTGTTATCAACTCCATAAAACGGTCCGTAAGCTTCGTGCAAAATAAAGAGGCCTCGGCAATTGTCACAAACCCGATAAATAAAGATATTCTGTATCAAGCTGGATTTAAACACCCAGGGCACACAGAGTATCTCGCCGACTTAGCCAATAGCAAAACGCCATCTGTGATGATGCTTGCTTCCAGTCAACTCCGCGTTATTCCTGTTACTATTCACCTTTCGTTGAAAGAGGCCGTCAATAAGCTGGACAGCGATTTAATCTCTCACACAATTAGAACTGCAAATACTGCGTTAAAACATGATTTTGGTATAGATAAGCCACGTATCGCCGTTTCAGGATTAAACCCACACGCAGGAGAAAACGGGGCAATGGGAACAGAAGAAATAGACCTAATTAGCCCAACACTCGAACTATTAAAAAAAGAAGGTATTGATATCACAGGTCCTCTACCGGCAGATACAATGTTTCATGCCAAAGCCCGTGAAAGTTATGATGTCGCTGTTTGTATGTACCATGATCAAGCTCTGATCCCCATAAAAACCCTCGATTTTGACAGCGGTGTCAACATTACCCTTGGCCTGCCCTTTATTCGAACGTCACCAGATCATGGAACCGCCTATAATATCGCAGGACAAGGTATCGCGAACCCCAACAGTTTTATTGCCGCGATAGAGATGGCGACAACAATGGCAAAAGCAAAAGCGCATTAGATATGAATAGATCAACGGACAAACTCCCCCCACTGAGAGAGGTTATAGCGCGCTTTGATCTCGCTGCAAAAAAATCACTCGGGCAAAACTTTCTGCTAGATCTAAATCTCACATCAAGAATAGCACGAGGCGGAGGGCCACTTGATCAGGGGACAATCTTCGAAATAGGCCCGGGACCCGGAGGCCTGACACGCGGTCTGCTTATGGAGGGCGCGCAACAGGTTATTGCGATCGAAAAAGATCAACGTTGTCTGGAAGCGCTGAAGGAAGTATCAACAGCCTATAACAACAAGCTACAAGTCATAGAAAGCGACGCCCTCAAGGTTGATTTAACAGAGCTCGGAAGTTCGCCGCGACGGATTGTCGCCAATCTACCCTACAATATTTCGACAGTACTTTTGCTTAGATGGCTGAAACAAATTGCGCTGGATGCAAACTCATTTGCAAGCCTGACACTTATGTTTCAAAAAGAAGTCGTTGACCGTCTGATAGCTGAACCCAAAACCAAAAGCTATGGCCGTCTGAGTGTCATGACGCAATGGCTTTGCGAAACATCTGCACTTTTCGATATTCCACCCAGAGCTTTTATCCCTCCGCCAAAAATAACATCAACTGTGGCAAGATTAGAACCGAGACAAAAACCATTGGCAAAAGCAAATGTATTCACAATGGAAAAAGTAACGGAAGCTGCCTTTGGACAAAGGCGTAAAATGTTGCGACAAAGCCTGAAAAGCTTGGGCACAAATACACCAGAGCTCATATCCATCGCTGGTATTAAAGAAACCGCCCGGGCAGAAGAACTAACTATTCATGAGTTCTGTTCGATTGCCCGCGCTTATGACCAGTTGAAAGGTTGAAGATACAACTCAACTTCCAGCTTAGGCTTGACGTAATCCACGAACAAAAGAATCAAGATCAGGTCTTCGATCTCGTTTCAAGCGTTCCGCTCGGAGAATAGCCTGAACATCAGCAACAGATTTTTCGACATCTGTATTTACGATAATATAATCATACTCAGCCCAATGGCTCATTTCATCAGCCGCTTTGGCCATACGTCCTTTGACAACTTCTTCGCTGTCCTGAGCCCGTGCATAGAGACGCCTCTCAAGCTCTTGTAGCGACGGCGGAAGAATAAACACGCGAACAATATCATTAGGGGCTTTTGCTGCAACTTGCTGTGTTCCTTGCCAATCAATATCGAAGAGAACATCCTGCCCCGATGACAGCCCCTGTTCTACTGGCTCGCTCGGCGTACCATATTTATTATCAAATACAGTCGCATGTTCCAGCATCTCGTTATTATCAACCATGGAATTAAATTCATCCGGGCTTACAAAGAAATAATCTTTGCCGTGAATTTCCCCCGGACGCATTTGTCGCGTTGTTGCAGATATGGATAGAGTAAGCTCTTCTTCTCTCTCCAGCAGTATTCTGGAAATTGTTGTTTTACCAGCCCCGGAAGGGGAAGAAAGGACCAGCATAAGGCCACGACGTTCAAGCGTGGGGGCAACAACAGCATTCATTGTTTTTAAAACCTTACTTTTATTCGACGTTTTGAATTTGTTCGCGAAGTTGTTCTATCGTCGCCTTGAGCTCAATACCAATCGTAGTTAAGGCAACATCCGAAGATTTTGAGCAAAGTGTATTGGCCTCGCGATTAAACTCCTGACAGAGAAAATCTAACCGACGTCCACAGGGTCCACCGTTTTCCAACAGCTCACGCGCAGCTGCAACATGTGCAGCCAGACGATCAAGTTCTTCTCGGATATCAGCCTTCGTTACCAGAACAGCAATTTCCTGGGCCATCCGCTCTTCAGAAACAGGGCTAGCATCTGATAATAATTCTGACAGCTGTTTATTAAAACGATCCTGTATAGCTGCTGGCTGTGTAGCTGCTAGCTTTGCTGCTTCTTGTTGCAAGCTTTCAATAGCATCCAGTTGACCGGACGCAATTTCTGCAAGTCTTGCCCCCTCTTCACCGCGCATGGTTTGCATGGCTTCAATCGCATCTTGCAAACTTGTTTCAATCAACGCCAAACGTGCATTCGCCTCATCCTGGGATTCCTCTTCTTCGACAAGCTCTAACACACCCCGTAAATTCAAGATGCCATCAATCGAAGGCGCAACCGCATCCAGATCATTCCCAATTCTTGTGGCCAGCGGAATTACTTGTTGCAGAATGTCTTCGTTCACTTGTAACTGCACAGCTTTGTGTTTGTTATCAATCACAAGGTTTATGTGGAAGTTGCCACGCTTAAAGCTTTTTGCCAAAGCCGACCTTACTTTAGCATCCAAAACTTCGAATCCGTTTGGAACCCGACATCTCGCATCCAGGTTTTTACCATTGACGCTTTTAAGCTCCCAAGACCAGGTCGTCCCTGCGTACTCACCTTCAGCACGGGCAAATCCTGTCATGCTGGCAATTGCTTTTCCCATAATGGTTCCTCGGGGTTATTGAAGCATCATCCGTATCTACATGGATGGATTGTTTTACATTCATCACAAGCAGCTTTATTTTCATAAGCCTTATACCCAAAGCTTATGAGTTACTGCAAGAATGACAATTCCAAAGACCATATTTATTACCGGCGCATCCAGTGGCATTGGGGCTGCCCTTGCAGAATATTATGCTATGCCAGGAAATGTTCTTTTCCTTTGTGGTAGAAATCGTACTCGTTTACAGGCCATAGCAGGCCAATGTATCAAACGGGGCGCACAAGTACATTCATTGCAATTGGACGTTATAGATCAAACGGCTTGCAGTGAAGCAATTATCAAAGCCAATCAAACATCAAAACTCGATCTCGTTATTGCCAACGCAGGTATATCCGGTGGTACAGGACAACAAGACGAATCTGATCATCAGACACGGGAAATAATGGATATAAATCTGAACGGTGTGTTCAATACTGTTTTTCCCGCGATTGAAGTAATGAAATCAAATGGCCAGGGGCAAATCGCGATCATGTCTTCTCTTGCCTCGTTCAAAGGCCTTCCCAGTGCACCTGCTTACTGCGCCAGCAAAGCGGCTGTCCGCACTTGGGGGGAAAGTCTGCGGGGTACGTTAAAAAAGAGTAACATAAAGGTTTCAGTAATCACCCCCGGCTTTGTCAAAAGCGGTATAACTGCCGTTAACAAATTTCCCATGCCATTTTTAATGGAAAGCTCAAAAGCAGCAACCATTATAGGCAAAGGTTTGGAACGGAATAAAGCCAGAATTTCTTTCCCAAAGCCAATGTATCTAGCCGTATTATTCTTTTCCACTTTGCCGCTTTTTATATCAGAATTTATTTCAAACAAACTGCCGAACAAACAGTAGAATACAACACAGCTTGTCGTGCTACTTTTTTATAAAATAGCTTTATAAAGCCGCCCCTATCACAGGAACGACTTTAATCAAATCTGATCAACCAGTTTAAATAAAAAAGGCGAATGCATAGCCCTGCTCGCATCTTCTGCCAGTTTGACATCCAAGACACGTGTATAAAATGCCCCATTCATTTTTTAACTGTTTGAGGGAATATCTCTAATGCAAAAGCACGGGCATTTTCCTCGTATTTAATTGCGCTAAAACATCAGTAGAAAGATAATTTTTTCAATAATATATAAGCACCAAATTTCATAAATCCGGTGCCCAGGCGATGCCAAAACCCTTTCGAAAGAAACAGATATTTCCTTGACGACAAATACAAGCACAAAAAGCGCGTTCAGTCATACCGACCAAACGCGCAAATGCGCTGTATTCTCTATTTTTAAAGATAGAGGATTATTTGTGACGGAAAGTGATCCGTCCCTTAGTCAAATCATAAGGGGTCATTTCGACGTCAACTTTATCACCAACCATGGTGCGAATGCGGAACTTACGCATCTTACCACCTGTGTGGGCAATAATCTCGTGTCCATTTTCAAGCTCTACCCGGAACATTGCATTCGGGAGCTTTTCAATAACAGTACCACTAAACTCAAGGAGTTCTTCTTTAGCCATTCAACCTTTGCCTTTTTTATACCGCATTTGTGCGTGCCGCAAAACTACTCAACATTTACAAAAGGTCAAGTAATCATCGTATTTTCACCCACATATCGTTAAAAAACCATAATATCACATAAAAAAAGAAAATGGATAGCCAGAGAAAACGATAAAAACAATTCTGTTCATTTTTGAATAGTCACTATCCAGCCATACATTAATACACAGTTTACGATAACGATGATCATTGCTTTGCTTGTCTTGATTTCAAGCAATAAGGAAGCCGTTATGTCAATCGTGATCGCCGTCAAAAAACAAGGAAAAACTGTTATCGGCAGTGACTCTAAATGCTCTGATATCAACACCCTACATCCAGCTCAGGAAAAAATAAATTCTTCTAAAATTCACTTCCTTAAGCACGGGACCATTGGACATGTAGGTGAGACAACTTACCATACAATTCTAGACTATCTATGTTTAGAACATGAAGATTGTTTTAACTTCGCGGATAGAATGTCGACCTACAAAAGTATGTTAAAAATTCAAAAGATATTAACAGAAAAATGTCTTTCGCTACCAACAGGAAATCATTTCAAAGGGAGTGGAATGAACCTGTTAATCGCGACGCACAAAACAATTTTTCATATAGATCCCGAAAGAAATGTAGATGAATTTTCAAGATTTTGGGCTATTGGATCAGGACATTCATTCGCATTGGGTTCACTTGAATCCTTATACGAAACATCGCTTTCAGCCGAACAGATTGTTGAACAAACACTACATACAGTTTGTAAATATGATCTTCACTCAAACGAGCCCTATCACACACATACAATCGATTAAAAGTTCAGTGGTTCTTTATCGCAACAATCTGTTTATTTTTTATTCACTGACCGCCAATGACGTACATTTTTATTATGCTCTTTAAGGTTGCGAGCAAAAGCATGCCCCCCTGTACCATCAGCGACAAAGTACAAATATTTGGTTTTTGCTGGCTGTGTCACAGCCTCTAACGCAGACAAGCCAACATTAGCAATGGGCCCTGGGGGAAGGCGATCAATCGTATAGGTATTGTAGGGCGTTGCGGTTTTTAGATCCTTACGGGTTAAACTTCGCCCCAAAGGCTTAGCGCCAAGTGTAATACCATATGTTACTGTTGGATCCGATTGCAGACGCATTTTTAAATTCAAGCGATTAATAAAAACCCCCGCAACAAGCGGTCTTTCTGACGCAATACCTGTTTCCTTTTCAACGATGGACGCCAGAACCAATGCCTCTTCCTTGGTCTTAAGCGGCAAGCCTTCCTGTCTATTATTCCACAACTTATCAAGATGACGTTCTAATGCCTGCTTCATTCGGTCAAGAATGGATTGACGGCTATCGCCCCGGACAAACGAGTAGGTTTCAGGTAAAAGACTGCCTTCTTCGGGTATATCTGTAATTTCACCCTCCAAATCAGGATGATTTCGCAGTATCTCGACAATCTCGAATGATGTTTTCCCTTCCGGGATCGTAATTGAGTAGCTGACCGTTTTTCCGTTTTCCAGTATCTCAATCGCGTCTTTCATAGAAACAGCCGCAGGCATCAAAAATTCGCCAGCTTTTAGGTTTCTTGCTTTTTTGGTATAGCGTGCACCCAGTTGAAAGATAATCGGTTCACGAATAACGCCTTCGTCTTTCAGAATATTCGATATTTTCTCTAACCCAGACCCTTTGGGGATTACAATGGTGAGATCTTTTTTGAGAGGTCCCGGTGCTAAAAATTCCTGTCGCCCCATGTATAATACGATGGAAAAACACAAAATCCCCAAGGCGAAAACAAGCGAGGCCCACTTCAAAAAAGAGGGCCTCGTAGATACTTTTTGTTCTTCACTCACAGCTTAAGTGAATTTATCTGAATGCTTTAAGCACTAGGCTTGCATTGGTTCCGCCAAATCCAAAGGAATTGGATAGTGCGACATCAATTTTTCGCTCTTGCGCTTCAAGAGGAACCAGATCAATCCCCTGACATTCATCAGATGGATCTTCCAAATTAAGCGTTGGAGGAATCACACCTTCTTTGATTGCCTTTACAGAGAAGATAGCCTCAACAGCACCAGCAGCACCCAGCAAGTGACCGATCGCGGATTTGGTCGAAGACATACAAAGGTCTTCATTGTTTCCAAACAGACGCTTCACAGCGCCAAATTCAATTTCATCACCCAACGGTGTAGAAGTCCCGTGAGCGTTGATGTAGTTCACATCACTGGCATTGATACCTGCACGTTTAAGTGCAGCAGACATTGCACGGAAACCACCATTTCCATCAGGAGGTGGGGCCGTAATATGGTGTGCATCCCCGGACAGGCCATAACCAACGACTTCGCCGTAGATCGTAGCTCCACGCGCTTTTGCATGTTCCAGTTCTTCAAGAACAACAACACCAGCGCCTTCGCCCATAACAAAGCCGTCACGTCCTTTATCCCAAGGACGAGAGCCTTTTTCGGGGGTATCATTAAAGCCGGTAGACAGCGCACGTGATGCGCAAAAGCCTGCGATACCAAGTCTGCAAACAGCAGCTTCGGCACCACCAGCGACCATAACATCTGCATCATCCATCTGGATCAAACGTGCAGCATCACCTATCGCATGTGCACCTGTTGAACATGCTGTCACAACAGAGTGGTTTGGCCCCTTGTATCCGTAACGAATAGAAACATGACCGGAAATCAAATTGATCAGTGATGAAGGAATAAAGAAAGGAGAAAGCTTGCGCGGCCCCTTTTCTTCGATCATGACCGCACCATTAGCAATGGTTTGCAAGCCACCGATACCGGATCCAATCATCACACCAGTGCGGAACAAACTCTCTTCATCTTCGGGCTTCCAGCCCGCGTCTTCAATAGCTTGTTGAGCAGCGGTAATACCATACACAATGAAGGGATCAAGCTTACGGCGATCCTTGGCTGCGACATGATCATCCGCATTAAAGTAACCGTCAGCAGTTTCGCCAACAGGAATTTCACCCGCAATTTGAGACGGCAAATCCGACGCATCAAATTGAGTAATTTTACCAATACCTGATTCTCCGTTGGTAATGCGTGACCATATATGATCCACACCACACCCAAGCGGAGATACCATACCGAGACCGGTTATAACGACACGACGCATGATTCTAAAAAGTCTCTACGCTATTAAAGACGAAAACGCCGGGGAGTTCCCCGGCGTCATATACTTCTAAAAAACGATTAAACGTTTTCTGAAATGAAATCGACAGCGTTCTGAACTGTTACGATTTTTTCAGCAGCATCGTCTGGAATTTCACAACCGAACTCTTCTTCGAATGCCATAACGAGTTCGACAGTATCCAGGCTGTCAGCACCAAGATCGTCGATGAAGCTTGCACTTTCCACAACTTTGGCTTCTTCAACACCGAGGTGTTCAACTACAATTTTCTTTACGCGATCAGCGACATCGTTGCTCATAAACTTTAGCCCTTAACTATTTATCGCCTTTCGGCGGTTTTACTAACGACCCTAAGGCCTGAATTTCTATTTTTCCCTGCCAACTGCAGAGAAGCGCCGCCTCATAACACACTTTAAGTCGGCTTGCCAACGCTCTTAATCGTTTATCTTTCATAAAGATTCAACGCCAGAGGGTCAAATGCTGATTATATCATGGCCATTCCGCCGTTAACATGCAAGGTCTGGCCTGTCACATAAGCAGCTTCATTACTGGATAGATAGGCAACCGAAGCTGCGATATCCTCGGGAGAGCCAAGCTTTGCACAGGGAATACCACTTAGAAGATTTTCTTTAATATCATCACTGAGCACATCGGTCATTGCCGTAGCAATAAAACCAGGTGCTACACAATTGACTGTAATTCCACGCGACGCAACTTCCTGGGCGAGAGACTTGCTCATACCAATCAAGCCTGCTTTTGAAGCAGCATAGTTCGTTTGACCAGCATTCCCCGTAGTGCCAACAACAGAAGTAATTCCGATAATACGTCCCCAACGACGCTTCATCATGCCACGAAGACATGCTTTGGACAGACGGAAGCTGGCTGTAAGATTAACGGCAAGGACGGTATCCCAATCTTCATCTTTCAGACGCATCGCAAGATTATCACGGGTCAATCCTGCATTGTTCACCAGAATATCAAGTTGCCCCATTGCTTCATCAGCGCGTTTCACCAAATCCGCTGGCGCATCTGCATCAGATAGATTCGCGGGCAAAACATGGACCCGATCACCGCCCAGTTCAGCAGCTACCTTTTCAAGTGCTTCCACTCTGGTACCCGAAAGACCAACAACAGCCCCCTGATCGTGCAAGGCCTTGGCAATTGCACTTCCAATACCGCCAGAAGCACCTGTAACAAGTGCTGTCTTACCGGAAAGATCAAACATCCTATACTCCTAAGATCAATATTTATGCGCGGAAGAATACTCAATTTCATGCAAGAGACCAAGTACTCGTCCTTCGGCTTTTAAACTTTTAAAGACTCTTCAACAGATTTTCTATTTCTTCAGGCGTTCCTGCGTTCGCCGATGTAAGATCGCGATCGATACGACGGTTGAGACCACTCAACACTTTCCCTGCACCCAACTCGACCAATTGCTCAACTTCATTCGCGCGCATATACAGTACAGACTCACGCCAGCGAACAACCCCCGTTACTTGCTGTACCAAATATTCGCGAATCGTTTCTGGGTCCGTGACCATATCCGCAGAAACATTACAAACAACGGGCACAGTCGGTGCCTTTAGAGTGACAGCGGCCAAGGCTTCGGCCATCGCATCAGCCGCAGGTGCCATTAACGAACAATGGAAAGGCGCAGATACAGGCAGTAATACAGCACGTTTTGCGCCTTTTGCCTTGGCAATTTCCAAAGAACGTTCAACAGCAGCTTTATGACCACTAACGACAACCTGTCCTGGCGCATTATCATTCGCAGCCGAACAAACTTCACCCTGCGCAGCTTCTTCAGCAACCGCCTGTGCATCTTCAAAATCAAGACCGAGAAGAGCGGCCATCGCGCCTTCGCCAACGGGAACAGCTTGCTGCATAGACTGACCACGTAGCTTCAACAGGCGTGCAGCATCAGCCAGTTCAACCGTTCCGACAGCCGTCAGAGCCGAATATTCACCAAGAGAATGCCCTGCAACAAAAGAAGCATGATCGCCCAACAACAAATTACCTTCGCTCTGTAATACACGGGCGACAGCCGTGCTCACAGCCATTAAAGCAGGCTGGGCATTTTCTGTAAGCGTAAGTTCGTCGATAGGCCCTTCAAACATCAGCGCAGATAACTTTTGTCCCAGCGCTTCATCGACTTCTTCAAAAACTTCGCGAGCGATAGAAAAAGCCTCTGCCAATTCTTTTCCCATACCAACGGCTTGTGATCCCTGTCCGGGAAAAACAAATGCACGCTTCATTATAAACTCCTTATTAAACGCGCTGATGTTGTCGTGTACCGGCTCCTTGCTAAGAAGCTTTTGTCCTATCAAACGGCAAAATTTAATTCGCCAATGAACAAACAACATTCAGAGTATTTGTGTTGCCCCAGAAATAGCCTTCCAGAAGTCATTATGCAACGGCGTGTATACTTAATTATCACCAAAGGTAAAAACGCACCAAAAACTCACAGCCATAACCATGCGTTTTCAACAACTTAGCCTTAACACATACTATAGAGCTTGACCCCTGCACCAAGATCGCTATATTCCGCACGTTAATCCGCACTAAATCAACTCCTTGCTGGTGACCTCAAGCGGAAACAAGGACACCAGCTCCGGGTAAAGGTTTTTCCTCTGCCCACAAAGCCGTGAGGAGTAACTATGGCTTTTTATGAATGTGTATATATCGCACGTCAGGACATCTCGTCCTCACAGGTCGATGCACTCACTGAACAGTTCACTGGTATTATTACCGAGAACGGTGGTTCCGTAGGCAAAACCGAATATTGGGGTCTGCGTAACATGGCTTATCGCGTAAAGAAAAATCGCAAAGGCCACTATGTTCTTCTTAACATCGATGCACCAGCTGCTGCGGTCCAGGAAATGGAACGTGTTATGCGCATCAATGATGATGTTCTTCGTACCCTTACTTTGCGTGTTGATGAGCTTGAAGAAGAGCCATCAGTAATCATGCAAAACCGTGGCAACCGTGATGAGCGCGGTGGTCGTGGTGGTCGTGGCGGTCGTGACGATCGCGGCGGTCGTGGTGGTGATCGTGGTGGTCGCCCTCCTCGTGAGGGTGGTGATCGCGCTCCTCGTGAAGCAACAGCTAGCTAAGGAAGAGAAACATGGCCGTTCAAATCGTTAGCCAGGGCGTTGGTTCACGTCGCCCATTTAACCGTCGCCGTAAAAGCTGCCCGTTCGCTGGTGCAAACGCACCAAAGATCGACTACAAAGACACACGTCTTCTGCAGCGTTTTATCTCAGAGCGCGGTAAAATTGTACCAAGTCGTATAACCGCAGTATCTGCAAAGAAACAGCGCGAGCTTGCAAAAGCTATCAAACGTGCTCGCTTCCTTGCTCTATTGCCATACTTGATCGGGTAAGAAGGAGATTTTATCATGCAAGTCGTCCTTCTAGAACGCATCGAAAAACTTGGTCAAATGGGTGATGTTGTCACCGTAAAACCTGGTTATGCTCGTAACTTCCTGCTTCCAAAGCAGAAAGCTATGCGCGCAACTAAAGCCAATCTTGAACACTTCGAAAACCAGCGTGCTCAGCTGGAAGCAGATAACCTCAAGCGTCGTGAAGAAGCCGAACAGGTTTCTGGCAAGCTTGAAGGTCTAACTGTTTCCCTGATTCGTCAGGCTGGTGATTCCGGGCAGCTTTACGGTTCTGTAAACACCCGTGATATTGCTGAAGCAGTTACTGAAGCTGGCGTTACAGTTGCCCGCTCTCAGGTTGTTCTCGACAAAGTTATCAAAACTCTTGGCCTGCACGACGTTAAAGTTGTTCTGCACCCAGAAGTTTCCGTTAACATTGTTGTTAACACTGCACGTTCTGCTGAAGAAGCTGAGCTACAGCTTAGCTCAGGCGGCGCTGTTTCCACTGAGGAAGTAGCTGAAGAGCGTGAAGCTGTTGCAGAAGCAGTTGAAGAAGAAAGCACAGAAGAAGAAACAGAAGCATAAGTCTTCTTTTCTCACTTTTGAGTTTCATGAGACGGCACCTTTCGGGGTGCCGTTTTCATTTCCAACCTGTACTTCTCTTCCCTAACGAGCTACATTCCTCTGCGCTTGTTTTTGCCTTAAACAGGATAGAGAAACAGCTGCGCCCACGTGTTATTTGATAATCATTTTCTAGATTCGAGGCCATGGAAGATCACGCGATTCCGCCCTTTGACGTTTCAGACATCCCCTTTGATGATGGACCAGAACTACGTTCTCCCCCTCATAACTACGAGGTAGAACAAGCACTGTTGGGTGCCGTTCTGTCTAACAACAAAGCCTTTGAAAGAATCTCGGACTTCCTTCTCCCTGTTCATTTTGCAGATCCGGCCCATGCCGAAATTTATCACGCTTGCAAAACATTGATTGAACGCGGGCAGCTTGCGAACGCGACGACCCTCAAAAACTTTTTCGCCAGCAATGGCAATCTGGAAGATCTTGGTGGCACCAGCTATCTCGCCGAGCTTCAAAGCAATGTGGTTACCATTATCAATGCCTCTGAATATGGTAAGATCATTCACGATCTCTATATCAGAAGAGAGTTGATTGATCTTGGCGAAGAAGTGGTCAATAACGCCCATACACACGAACTGGAACTCTCGGCAACCCAACAGATTGAAGGCGCGGAACAAAAGCTCTATCGTTTGGCAGAAGAAGGTCAAACCGAAGGCGGCTTTACATCCTTTGCCGACGCGCTTGCCGTTTCGATGAACTACATTGACGTTGCCATGAAACAGGGCGACGGTATTTCCGGTGTATCAAGCGGGTTGCGCGATGTCGACAAGCTTCTGGGTGGCTTCCATCATTCTGATTTGATTATTCTTGCGGCTCGTCCTTCAATGGGTAAGACGGCCTTTGTGACAAACATCGCCTTTAACATCGCGCAATCAACAAAACCCGGCCACAATGCCGAAGGTGACGAAGTTGATATCCCCATGTCCGTTGCCTTCTTCTCGCTAGAGATGTCAGCAGATCAGCTCGCAAGCAGGATCCTGTCCTCTGCTGCGGAAACACCGTCTCATCTGATGCGTAAAGGTGAATTGACCGAAGATCAGTTTGAACACGTCTTTCAAGTCAGCCGTGCACTTTCAAACTACAAACTTTTTATCGATGATACGCCAAACCTCACAATTCCGGGCCTTCGTAATCGTGTCAGACGCCTAAAGAGACAGCATGGTCTGGATATTATTATCGTCGACTATCTACAGCTGATGTCAGGTGCGCCTGGAGGCAAAAGTGATAGCCGCGTTCAAGAAGTCTCTGAAATCTCTCGTGGTCTAAAAGGGATTGCAAAAGAGATGAATGTGCCCGTCATTGCGCTTTCCCAGCTATCGCGTCAAACAGAACAGCGTGAAGATAAACGTCCACAACTTTCAGACCTTCGTGAATCCGGTTCTATTGAGCAGGATGCAGACGTTGTGATCTTTCTCTATCGTGACGAATATTACATTGCCCGAGAAAAACCGGGTCAAGGTGCTGACGATTCAACAGATAAGTTTCATGAAAAATTGGCCAATCACGAGGCACGTCTGGATGCAGCAAGAAACAAGGCCGAAATGATTGTTGGAAAGCAACGTCATGGCCCAATCGGCTCTGTTGAGCTTCACTTTAATGGTGAATTTACAAAGTTCTCTGATCTCGCTGAGGAAGATCAGCTACCCGAAAGTTACTAACTTTCCCGATTCATATAAATAACCCAACACTTTGCCTTGGCCTAGATTGACGCAAAAGAACACCTTAGGTATTGTGCCTAAGCTAATGGGGACAACTTGTTGTATATGAATGTGTGAACACTGATGTCTCTCGCAGAGAAACGGATAAATCCTTGGGGGAGGGAAACTCTGGACAAACCAAGCTCATTGCTCGTTAAAGTCTAATTCGGAAGCTTTTCGACTGACTGCCCACTGTTGTCATTTCAATCTCAATCCATACGGTAAAAATGCATGCCCATTCTTCAGCCTCTTGGTAATCTTACGCTACGTTTTTTAGAGATTATTGGGCGTCTTTCCATCTTTGCCGGGACAGCAATTTCACACTGTTTTCGCCCTCCTTTCTATCCAAAGCTTATTATCAAGCAAATGATAGAGGTCGGGTACTACTCTCTCCCCGTCGTGGGGCTGACAGCCATTTTTACAGGTATGGTTCTCGCCCTGCAAAGCTATACAGGCTTTGCACGTTTTTCAGCAGAGAGTGCTATTCCAAACGTTGTTATCGTCTCGATCACCCGTGAACTTGGCCCCGTGCTAGCCGGGTTAATGGTTGCTGGTCGGGTCGGCGCCGCCATGGCCGCAGAAATCGGTACAATGCGTGTGACTGAACAAATTGATGCCCTCTATACTCTTGCAACAAACCCGTTTAAGTATCTTATTGCTCCGCGTGTTATCGCAGGGGTGCTAACACTTCCCCTCCTCGTACTTGTGGCTGATACAATTGGTGTTTTTGGTGGGTACCTGGTTTCCGTCCACAAACTTGGGTTTAACCCGGCAACCTATATCAAGAACACCATTGATTTTATGGAAAATCTTGATGTCATCTCTGGCTTGGTCAAGGCCGCTGTTTTTGGTTTCCTGATTACCTTGATGGGCTGTTACCACGGTTTCCACTCCAGAGGTGGAGCCCAAGGAGTTGGCGCAGCCACAACAAATGCTGTTGTGTCTGCTTCTATTCTTATTCTCGTCTTTAACTACATCATAACTGAATTGTTTTTCTCAATATGAACAACAAAACAGATATCACCAACAAGGACATCAGAATAAAAATCAGAGGCTTGACCAAAGCCTTTGGGCCCAAAGTCATTCTCGACAATCTGGATCTTGATATTTACGCAGGGGAATCCCTTGTCGTCATCGGCGGGTCAGGCACAGGAAAATCTGTGCTGTTAAAATGTATACTGGGTTTGTTGCGCCCGGATTCTGGGACGATAGAAATAAACGGACAGGATATCATTGGTCTAGACAACGATGATATGGAAAAAGTACGTCGAAAATTCGGTATGCTTTTCCAGTACGCCGCCTTATTTGATTCTCTTACCATTCTGGATAATGTTGCTTTTGGTTTAATTCAAGCCCACGGCGTTCCCAAAAAAGAGGCGCACCGCATCGCACTCGAAAAGCTTTCCGCCGTTGGTTTGGGCGAACGCTTTGCGAGTAAATTTCCTGCGGAACTTTCAAGTGGTATGAAAAAACGGGTCGGACTCGCAAGAGCCATTGCCACGACCCCCGAAACTCTGTTTTTTGACGAACCCACGACGGGACTAGACCCCGTGATGGGTGATGTTATTGACCAGTTAATTGTAAAGTCGGTCAAAGAACTCGGCGCAACAGGGCTAACCATTACCCATGATATGGATTCCGCGAAACGAATTTCTGATCGTATCGCGATGCTTTATGGCGGTAAAATAACTTGGGTTGGCCCTACAAACGAGCTGGAAAAAACCGATAATCCTTATGTTCATCAATTCATAAATGGACTATTAGAGGGCCCAATAAAAGTCAGTCTCGCACATAGTGACCGGGCAACAGCCTAAAACCATTTTCTACCTGAATATCATCGGGTAAGTTTAAACAGAAACACAACAAGTTCAGGAGATCCCCTTGGCGCGCCCCGTAATTCGCTATGTCTGTCAGTCCTGCGGTGCAAACTATGCAAAATGGTCAGGTAAGTGCGATTCCTGTGGCGAGTGGAACTCTATTACAGAAGAAGCTGGCTCATCCTCTCCAGTGCCCGGTGGATTGGGTAAAAAAAATGTCCGTAAGGGCAAGCAAATCGAATTTGTTAGTCTGGAAGGAACAAGCAAACCCGTTCCAAGAATGGTTAGTAAGAACCTGGAATTTGACCGCGTCTGTGGCGGTGGACTGGTCCCCGGATCAGCTGTCCTCATCGGCGGAGACCCCGGGATCGGGAAATCAACACTTCTGACCCAGATATTAGCCGCGCTGACCAATCAGGCCGGCATCAAGTGCGTTTATATATCCGGCGAGGAAGCTATTGATCAGGTGCGGTTGCGTGCCAGACGTCTGGGCTTAAAAGGCGATGACTTTTTACTCGCCTCGGCAACATCTGTACGCGATATAGCCACAACGCTTGATGAACATGATGCGCCTCAGGTCGTAGTCATCGATTCTATTCAAACCATGTTTGTTGATAGTCTGGATTCTGCGCCCGGAACCGTGTCTCAGGTTCGGGCATCTGCTCAGGAACTGATCCAACTGGCCAAGGCCAGAGGCTTTAGTGTCTTGCTTGTGGGACACGTCACAAAAGAAGGCGTCATTGCCGGACCAAAAGTTCTGGAACATATGGTTGATACCGTTTTGACCTTTGAGGGGGAACGTGGACACCACTTCAGAATTTTACGAGCTGTGAAAAACCGTTTTGGCCCTACCGACGAGATTGGCGTCTTTGAGATGTCTGAACAAGGGCTTGAGCAAGTATCCAACCCTTCTGCGCTTTTTCTTGCAGAACGTCGAGGCAATGTGACAGGCGCAGCCGTTTTTGCCGGGCTGGAAGGTACCCGCCCTGTTCTTGTAGAAATACAGGCACTCGTATCTCCTTCGCAACAGGCAAACCCGCGACGTGCCGTTGTCGGGTGGGATTCTGGCCGCCTAGCTATGATTCTCGCCGTTCTCGAAGCCAGATGCGGTCTTGTACTGGCCGGTAACGAAGTTTATTTGAATGTCGCGGGGGGATTACGCATTGGTGAACCCGCCGCAGATATGGCCGTAGCTGCTGCTTTAATATCAGCAGCAATGGACATTCCTGTGCCCGAAGATACTGTTGTATTTGGGGAAATTGGTCTTTCCGGTGAAATAAGAGCCGTTAATCAATCCGAGAGCAGGCTAAAGGAAGCAACTAAGCTTGGTTTTAAAAATGCAATAATTCCGCCAATTCGTGCAAAGAAGAATTGTAATAAAGCCGCTTCGGGGTTAGATACAAGACAGATTGAACATCTGCAGGATCTGGTTGCATTGTTTGCAGCGAAATCAGTCAAGAAAACTGCGGGTGGCTAACCGGCAAAATTGTTAGGTATTGATGGAAAACTTACCCATCTCACTCTTCGATGTCGCTGTAATTGGCATCATTGTCGTCTCGGGCCTCTTTGCTCTGTTTCGGGGGTTCGTTCACGAGGTGCTATCTGTGGCATCATGGATTGGCGCAGGCTTTGTGACACTCTGGACATTCCACCCTCTGCTTCCTTATGTGCAACAGTTTGTAAATATACCTTTTGTTGCTGAAATTATCACTGGCTTTGCCCTATTTGTCATAACGCTTGGCCTGTTCATGGTAATGATCAGAGCAATCTGCAGACATGTAAGGGAAAGTACATTTGGCCCCTTGGACAGATCACTGGGCTTTCTGTTCGGTCTGGTACGTGGTGGCATAATTGTCAGTATCGCCTGGATCGCCCTGTTTGTTTTTCTAATGCCTGAAAAAGAAGGCTGGCCAGAGGACGTCGAACGCGCAAAAACACGCCCGACAATTCAACAGGCCTCAGCTGTATTAGTAAAAGCTTTACCTGAAAAATTCCATAATGAGACCATTAAACAGGTTCTCATGCAGGCCGAAGCCGCACGACAAACCTATAACGCAACACAAACATACCAACGTTTGATAAGCCCGGAATCACAATCTTCATCAGATAATGAAGATGCAGCCGGCTATAACGATGAAATGCGTTCACAAATGCAGAAGACCATAGATGCCGTAAGTGGCAGCGAATAACAGATTTATTACTGAGTTCAGGAAAGCGAAAGCCATGACACTCGAAGATTTTCATGATGATGATAAGCTCCACGAAGAATGCGGCGTTTATGCCGTTCATGGGCACGAAGGGGCTGCGGCTCTTGTAACGCTGGGCCTACATGCTTTACAGCATAGAGGCCAAGAAGCTGCCGGTATCATCAGCTATGATGGTAATGAATTTTACAATCACCGTGCCTTGGGGCATGTCGGGGATAACTTTTCCTCTCAAGAGGTTATCGAACGCCTCAAAGGACATGTGTCCATCGGACATACCCGCTATTCCACCACAGGTGAAACAGCGTTGAGAAACGTACAGCCTCTCTTTGCTGAACTTCACGATGGTGGATTTGCCCTTTGTCATAACGGGAATCTGACCAACTCGCAAAAAATCCGAGACCAGCTGGTTATGCGGGGATCAATCTTTCAGTCAACAATGGATACCGAGGTTATTTTGCACCTCGTCGCAACATCAATTCAGGACACCATTGTTGGTAAAGTTACAGACGCTATTCAGCGTATTGAAGGTGCCTATGCCCTGCTTTGCATGACAAAAGAAGGTGTTATTGCTGTTCGTGACCCCCACGGCATCAGGCCGTTGGTTCTGGGCGAGCTGGATGGCGGTTATGTCGTCGCGTCAGAAACCTGTGCGCTGGATATTATTGGTGCTAATTTCATCAGAGATGTTGATCCCGGAGAGATGATTGTCATCAACGATGATGGCGTGCAATCCCTGCGCCCCTTCCCGCCCACGCGTCAACAAACCTGTATCTTCGAATACATATACTTTGCCCGACCGGATTCATTCATTGACGGTGTCAGTGTTTACGAAGCCCGCAAAAATATTGGTAAAGAGCTGGCACAGGAAAGTCACGTCGATTCAGATGTTGTCGTTCCGGTACCTGATTCCGGTGTTCCTGCTGCGATTGGATACTCGCAGGAATCCGGTGTACCCTTTGAACTGGGTATCATACGTAATCACTATGTCGGTCGTACCTTTATTGAGCCTGGCCAACAGATCCGAAATCTTGGTGTGAAGTTAAAACACAACGCCAACAAAGCCGTTCTTGAAGGAAAGCGTGTCATCCTTGTTGATGATTCTCTTGTTCGCGGTACGACCTCTGTCAAAATTGTAGAGATGGTTAAGGCCGCGGGTGCGAAAGAAGTACACATGCGCATTGCCTCCCCCCCCATAGGCTATCCATACTTCTATGGTATTGATATCTCTCAATCCAAAGAGCTTTTAGCAGCCCAAATGGATTTGGATGAAATGGCCAAACACATTGGCGTCGATAGCCTTGCGTTCCTGACCATTGATGGCATGTACCGCGCAATGGGCAAAGAAGGTCGCGATGCAGATGCGCCTCAATATTGTGATGCCCCCTTTACTGGCCACTACCCAACACAGATCGACGATTACCAGGATCATGTCGTTGACGTACCTAGATTTATGCAATCCAAGAAAAAAGCCGGATAGGACGTATTAATGAGTGATGTAGTTAATGGACGGCTTGAAGGTAGAATTGCGCTTGTCACCGGTGCTTCTCGGGGTATTGGACGCGCTGTGGCCAAACGCTATGCACAAGAAGGCGCTCAGCTGTTACTCATGGCTAGAACAGTCGGCGCTTTGGAAGAAATAGATGATGAAATTCGCTCTGAGGGCGGTAAAAATCCTATCCTTATTCCCCATGACCTTAAAAATATGGATGGTTTGGACCAGCTAGGTGCATCCCTATATGACCGCTATGGCAAGCTTGATATTCTTGTCGGAAATGCAGGATCACTTGGCCCTCTATCCCCCATAGGCCACATCAAGCCCAAAATCTGGCAAGAAACTTTTGATATCAATGTGACCGCAAACTATCGCTTGATCAGAAGTCTTGATCCGCTTTTAAAAAAATCAGACGCAGGCCGCGCTATTTTTGTTACCACGGGATCAACAGCAAAAGCATACTGGAGCCTGTATAAAGCATCAAAAGCTGCACTGAATACATTGGTACAGTCTTATGCCTGTGAGATTGAAAAAACAAACGTCAAGGCTAACCTGATTTCCCCCGGACCAATCAGAACAACCATGCGCGAAAAAGCATTCCCTGGCGAAGATCCAATGAAACTCAGAGCGCCAGAGGAAATTACCGATACTTTCGTTGATTTGGCCTCGGCTGACTGTGCCCTCAACGGGCAGTATATAGATCTAAGACAAAATTAAGTTCTAAAGAAAAAGGCTCCAAATCGGAGCCTTTTTCTTTAGTTTCTCTTTTTCTTACCTGCATAAGGGTTATCACCCTTTTTCATATGCATACGAAGAGGAACACCCGGCATATCAAAGGTTTCCCGGAGATTATTCTCCAAAAACCTCGTATAAGACGCAGGTAGATCTTCGGGCAAAGAACAGGAAATAGCGAAGGTCGGTGGCCTTGTTCTCGCCTGCGTGATGTATTTCAACTTAATCCGTCGACCACCAGGCGCGGGCGGCGGGTGGCGTTCAATCAATTCTGCAAGCCATCTGTTCAAGCCAGCCGTTGGCAAACGAATGTTCCACACATCATAGATATCAAATACAGTATCCAGCATCTTATTGAGCTTGTGCCCTTTAAGTGCAGATATGGTGACGACGGGAATACCTTTAACCTGTGGCAAAGATGTCTGTAGTCGATCTTTAACACGCTGCATGACAGCGTCCTTATCTTTGCAGGTATCCCATTTGTTTACGACGATGACCAAAGCACGACCTTCGTCAATCACCGTTCTGGCAATGGTTAAATCTTGCTTTTCCAGGACACCATCAGCATCCAGAACCAAAGCAACAACCTGTGCATATTTCAGCGCACGAATAGTATCAGAAGCAGAGAGCTTCTCTACCTTATCTTCGATTTTTGATCGACGACGTAACCCGGCGGTATCCACAAGCTTAAGAGGCTTTCCCCGGTATTCCCATTCGATGGCAATCGCATCCCGTGTAATCCCAGCTTCGGGGCCAGTCAGTAATCTGTCTTCGTCAATCAATTTATTGATCAACGTCGATTTACCAACGTTCGGACGCCCCACAATAGCCAACTGAAGAGGTCCACGCCCTTCGCCGTCATCTTCAAAGCCCTCGAACTCATCCTCAGGATATTCGTCATCCTCGGAATCACTTTCTTCCGCTGCTTTGGCTTCGGCCGCTTTGGCTGCCATTGCTGGGGCTGGCTTTATAGGTTCAGACTTTTCAAAAACGTCAGATGATGCCTTTTCCTCGACAGCACGTGTCATATGTTCCTTGATAACATCATATAAATCACTGCTGCCCAAACCATGTTCTGCCGAAAACGGAATAGGTTCACCAAGCCCCAAAGAATAGGCCTCCATAAGCCCCTCTTCGCCGACTTTTCCCTCGCACTTGTTCGCCATCAAAGCGATGGGCGTTTTGCCTCGGCGGAGATATTTCGCAAAGTGCTCATCAATTGGCATAACGCCCACGCGGGCATCGATAACCATAATGACGAGATCAGACTCTTCTACAGCTCGTTCCGTCTGTCGACGCATACGCGCTTCCAGACTGCCATCGAAGGCCTCTTCCAGACCAGCAGTATCAATAATTCGAAACCTGCAATCGAAAAGATAGGCATCACCTTCTCTCCGATCTCGGGTTACCCCGGGTTGATCATCGACAAGTGCGAGCCGTTTTCCAACAAGTCGGTTAAATAATGTAGATTTGCCAACATTTGGGCGCCCTACAATAGCGACTGTAAAAGTCATTTTGTTTGTCTTTCTTCTCGCGCATTAGCCCACAGGCTTACTGCATCGCGATAATTTCTGCTTCAGCTGTCAGGAAGTACAAGCTATTTCCGACAACGACTGGCGGCATTGCAGCCCCATCAGGAAGCTCAAGATAACCCAATATGTCACCTGTATATGGTGACAGGGAAATTGCTTCACCATGAGACCCTGCCACGATCAGACGATCGCTAGCCAATACGGGTCCCTGCCATGCAATTAGGTCCTTACGATCTTCGGGGTCAGCAAAACGTGGCAAAGATTGTATCCAGCGAATGCGACCATCCTGTCGTCTGACCGCTGCAATCTGAGAATCATTGGTCAGGACATAGATAAACTCACCCGCAACCCACGGCATCTGAACGCCACCAATATCGGTATCCCAAAGACGAACACCTTCTTTAAGGTCAATCGCAACCATCCGACCAGAGTGGCTTATGGCAATGACCCTGTCTCTGTCAATAACTGGCATCGCTTTAATGTGGGCCAGATCAGTCAGAGGATCAGTCTTTTTGACAGAAGAAAGGTTCAAATTCCATTCTTCGTCGCCTTCTATGACATCAATGGCAACAATCTCACCAGAAGAATACGGCACGACCAATTTACGTCCGGCGATTGCAGGGCTGGCCCCGCCCAGCAAGCTTGTTTCAGATTGTAGTCCGATATGGCTCCATAATCGGCGGCCATCATCAGCTGCCAGTGAAAGCGTCTGGTTATCAAGCGTAATAATAAAGACCCGCCCGCCATTCACGGTTGGCGCGGCCCTGATTGGTGCGGGTGCATCCTGAGACCAAATTATATCCCCTGAACGAACATCCAGCGCAAAAACCCTTGCAAATCCAGTTGATACAAAAATGCGGCCATCAGCATAGGCGATTCCCCCACCGAAAAAGCCATCATCTTCATCATGGGGGTCCAGGTCTTTTTCCCAATAAACACGACCAGTCACACGATCATATGCTTTTACTGTTGATCTGGAATCCATGGTGAAAAGAACGGATTCAACAACGATCGGCTGGGCGAGAATTAACTCGTCTCCGTCGCTTTCTTCACCGATATCATCGCTCCAGCTTTCTTGCGGTAAATCACCCAATGAAAGGTGGAACATGGCATGGGCTGGATTTCCCCCATTATGGGTCCAGTACGTATTTTTAAACGGTTGCGGCAAAACAATGCGTTGATCACTTATGGATGGATCAGCCTGCAATCCCTTATCAACGGATTGAATGGAAATACGTGCGCCAGGTAAAGGTGGAGCTTCGTCTTCACCCCACCATTCATCAGCCAGACTGCATCCCGAAAGAACAAAGCCCAGACCAAGCATCAACAGGCTTTTACGCATCCCCATCCCCATTTATCTTACTCCGCCAAGCTCTCTAGTATTTGACTAGAACGACTTTTGATCCCATTCGGTGCATCGACATCATCTATGAGCTGCTGAAAAAGCGCTTTAGCTGCAACGTTATCACCTTCGCGTAAAGCAACGATCGCCTGTAGTTCAATAGCACTGTATCTGAAAGCACCGTTTGCAACAGCTAATCCAGCCAGACGTTGCTTCACATCGGCGAGCTCGCCATTTTCAACCAGATGCATAGCCGCTAATAGAGCCGCGACATCCTTCAAGGTTGAAAGTGGAGGACTGCTTGCAGCTATCTCGTCCCAAACCTTAACAGCAGCTGTCGTATCACCGGATTCAGCCAACAAACGTGCTTGTTCAAAACGGGCCAAGGTCCCATAACCATCATCACTCTGCGCCAAAGGCGCCAACACTTTCGCAGCTTCGTCTGTCTTGTCGGCCTGGGACAATTCCAAGGCAGAAGCAAAGGCTGCTGATTTTTCAGCTTGCACAGTGCTCTGATAGCTTTCCCAACCTTGAAAACCGGCCGTTGCCGCCACAATAAGAACAGCGGCACCAATTGCCCACTTACCATATTTTTTCCAAAGAACTTCAACGCGTTCACGTTTCAGATCTTCTTCAACTTCCTGAAAAATATCAGCCACGAATTAATTATCCCTCGGTTTTGTGAATAACCATTAGTATAGAACTTGTTTTTAAAAGCCTGCGACTAATCCGTCATCACTCGAAATTCGTTGAACTTTATATAGAAACTTTACCACGACAACAATCGCAATCATCAAATAACAGGGCGTGTTACTAAGATCGACACCTCATTTCCTAATAATTTATTTACGAAGATGCCCTAAACTTCGCAAATAGGTATATCACTGACCGGATGATCGGCTTTAAACTAGGCAAAATTATGAAGCGTCTTTTAAGTGCATTATTAATAAGTATTACAGCGGCAACATCATTAGCCGGATGTAGCTTAACGGACCCTGTAACTGCAGCGGCCAGTGTCGGAACGCTTGTTCATACCGATAAAACCATAACAGATCATTTCTTTAGCTGGGCAATGGCAAAGGACTGTTCCATCGTCTATACATCAAAAGGTGAGCCCTATTGCAGAGACGAGCAATTGGAAAATGGATTAGCAAATTCTGGTTACGAAAACCTTTATTGTTACCGTAATATTGGTGGCGTTACCTGCTATGAAAGCCCATATCAAGAAGCAAGCTCACAAACCACCGTATACCACAGCAAACAAGTTACTCCATCAAACGTAGCATCCGGGAACTAACTGTTAGCTAAACCGTTTTGGGGAAAAGGGTGAAAGGTCAAACGAGACCTCACTTTCCTTAACGATTGAAGCAACAATTTTCCCAGTGATTCCCCCCAACGTTAAGCCAATATGTTGATGTCCAAATGCCAGTATGATGTTCCTGTTATGAGGAGAACATCCAATCACAGGTAATGCATCGGGCATTGATGGCCGAAAACCCAACCATTCACTTTGACGCTGCCCCAGATCTGGAAGGGCCTTTTTTGCCGTTCGCTCCAGATAATCCAACAAGTTATTGGTATAACCCTTTTGCAAACCACCAAGTTCTACCGTACCAGCTATTCTTACTTGATCGCCTAGTGGGGTCATATAGAACCCCTTTTCGGCCCAACCTACAGGACGGTTAAGAACAGAGGTCTGCGCATTGAGCATAAGGTGATATCCGCGTTCGGTATCCAATGGCATCTTCCCCGCAAGGGAAGGAAGTAAACTCAGTGCATGAGCACCAGCAGCAACAACACTTTTTTTCGCGACAAATTCTGTGTTTGCACACAGAACACGCACATTGTCATCACCAGAGTTTTCTATTGCTTCAACGTTTTCATGAACATAAGCGCCACCTTGGGATACAAAATGTTCTGTAAAGCGTTCAATCAATTTTCCTGGATATAAAAACTGAAATGACTTATCGAAAAACACTCCCTTGTAAAAGACTTTCGCCAGTTCTGGTTCCATTTCATATACTTCCCCAGCCTCAATTTCACAAAGCGACACCCCGCGTTCCTGTCTGGCCTGAATATCAGAAATCGCAGCTTCGTAACCTTTTTCTGTATTATATAGATAGAGACATCCGCGTCGTTGAATAAGGTCTTGTGCCCCGGTATCTTCTATCAAGGGCATTAGACCACTTTCGGCCTTGGAAAGCAGGATAGCCAGTGCATCAATGATACGGATAACTTCTTTTGGACGGCAATGGGATACAAACTGTCCAAGCCAAGGAAGCATTCGATAGATGTAATTCCATTTTATCGCAAAAGGACTGTCTTTGCTTAGAACCAGCGCTGGTACTTTAAATGGTAAGGATGGGGAATTAATCGGAATACAGGCATAATCAGCAAAGGTACATGCACTGCCGCTGGCCGTACTGTTACCCGGGGGATTACGATCAATAACACAAACTGAATATCCGCTCTTTTGCAGCCACAAAGCAGATGAAATCCCGACCATTCCGCCACCGATTACAGCAACATCATATTGCTTTTTTTCTCTGCTATCTGTCATAGAGCTCTCAATATTAGGACGTAATAACAACCCAGGATTAAATAGACAGTCCCGCATTAATTCCGCATCTTTGGGTATCCGAGATCAATATCAGGATTTAATCGAAATAGATCAACATCTTTATCGAACAGTTATTCTACTAACGATGTTATGGATGATTTATTTTTATGAGTGGACCTTCACAAAAAAATCAGCCAACCTGTAGTTATGGATGTTCACTGCATAAAAGGTGCTGGATGACTGCTGTTTATTACCTGAACAAGGGAAAGAAGAGCTCTCAACACATAACGTTCAACAAACAGGAAATTGGGCAACTATTATCTGTTTATAGCCAAAGAGTTGCCAAAGGAGAGTGGCGGGACTATGCAATTGATATGCTAGGGGATTGTGCCGTTTTTTCTATCTTTAGACACGCACATGAAACTCCTTTGTTTTCGGTTGTTAAGTCCATGGGCCACAAAAATCGCTATGAAGAATACACGGTGTTCAACGGACACAAAAAACTAAAGCGAACACGAAGCCTGACCGAAGCCCTCGAAGTTTTTAATAATATTCTTCATCCTGTTAGCTACTAATTAACGCCTATGATTCTATAAATAAGACTGGTTATAAAAATTCTATAACCTGAAAACAGGTATGATTATTTATATACTTAACTGGGTAAATATCTACCTTGTTAACTTTACAAACAAAGATATTAAACTTTAAGGATATACCGCAAATGTTGGTTGCCGATAGTTTTACAAGTGCTCAGACTTACGCAGAGCAAGCTATCAAGATTATGGGACAAAGGGGCATCCCCTCAACACCCCCAAACTACACAATCTGGTATGATTATGTCAGCGGCAAAAATACAGATTTAAAAATAGCGATCGACAAGATTATAGAAGAAGACAAGCCCTTCACGCTTGAAACCTGTAACAAGCTGTATCAACAGTTCTATTTAACCGACACTGCCCATGGTGACCACCTACAAGAAGCTGGCGTCAGGATACAGGATACCTTGGCACAAGTCATTCAACAGATTAGCCAAGCCGGCAGTGACAACGCCAGCTACGGCGAAAAAATCACCAGTATTGCGGGCGATATGGCCGAAGAAGATAATGCCTCTTCTTTGCAGCATTTTGTTCAAGAAATCGTGCGGGAAACCGCAGTAATCACAGAGAAAAACAAAGTCCTTCAAAGCCAGTTACAAAAATCATCCAGCGAAATTGATACGCTGCAAGCAAATCTTGAAAAGGTGAGAACAGAATCTTTAACAGATGCTCTGACTCAAATCGGGAACAGAAAGCTGTTTGATACAAACCTGATCAAGGAAGCGGAAAAGGCGGAAGAAGAAAAAACAGATCTATGCTTGCTTTTAATGGACATTGACCATTTTAAAAAATTCAACGACACCTACGGGCACAGAGTTGGCGACGAAGTACTACGAGTCGTGGCGCGCCAGTTAAAAAGCGCCGTCAAAGGACAGGACACCCCCGCCCGCTATGGCGGAGAAGAATTCACCTGTATCCTGCCCAACACCAGCCTTCATGATGCGACCAGCCTGGCAAATCAAATCCGTGAAAAAATAGCAAAACAGGTTTTGAGAAACAAAAAAACCGGGCAAGAGTTTGGACGCATTACACTCTCTATCGGTGTTTCAAAGTATGTTAAGGGCGAATCTCTCGAAGGTTTCATCCAGCGTGCAGATGAAGCGCTCTATAGAGCCAAAGACCAAGGGCGCAACCGCGTCATACAGGAAATCTCGTAAAGCCCATTTTTTCTTTCACCGAAATTATATCCGAACAAGAACCGATTATGTCGCTCTCTTTTAGAACAGCTTCCCCATCAGACTTGGAAAAACTGATCACAATTCGCATTGCTGCGATGAAAGAGAGCCTGACAAATGTTGGACGCTTTGACCCAGAACGTGCCCGAGAACGCTTTGCCAGTAAGTTCCAGCCGGAAAGAACAACACTTGTTTTAAGGCGAAAACAAATTATTGGCTTTTATGTTCTTTTTGCCAAAGACGATCATCTTTGGCTTGATCATCTCTACATAGATCCCACCACACAAGGCAGCGGTGTAGGCTCCGCAGTTATGAAGAAAATAGTTGATATATCCTGCAGGGAAAAATTACCCATAAAGCTTTGCGCCCTTAAAGAAAGCAGAGCCAATAATTTTTACCAAAAGCACCGGTTCAAACATACTCATTCAGAAGACTGGGATCACTATTATACCCGTTCGTATTTAATGGAAATCAGCCCCAACTAAATCGAGCCCAAGATTTCTGCAAACTTTCAGGGGACAAAGACAGCTGTACCCCCTCCATCATCCTGACCACTGACAATCTCTTCGACCATTCGCTCTGAACGTTCCAAACGCTTGGTAAGTTTTTCGATAACCTGCCATTGTTCAGCTAAAACATCGCTGAGTTCTTGAATGGTTTTATCCTGTTCTGCAATATAACCTTCGAGAACATTGATACGTTCACCAAGCTCTTCCATTCTATTATCTTTCAGTTATAAATCTTTGAATCATTCCATCACCTTGCCTTTGTAACGGTTTTGAATATCTGTACACAAATATAATTTAGAACTTTATTTTGATAATTCTAGAAATACAGTTTATTATGTAATCATCTTAAAACAGAAGAGCTTCATTATGAATGTAGAGACTGCCGCGTCACAGATGGAAGCATTGGGAAAACCCAAAAGGCTGGATATTTATCGTGCACTTATTCGTGCCGGGAAAGAAGGCCTTTCTGTCGGTGCATTACAAGACAAACTGAAAATTCCGGGATCAACCCTGTCACACCACCTGAAAACCCTCATGATCGCTGACCTGATCACCCAGGAAAGACAGGCGACAACCCTAATTTGCCGGGCAAACTACACATCGGTCCAGCAATTGGTCGATTACCTCGTTTGCGAATGCTGTATCGATGCATCCCAAGATAGTGATGGCTGTGAAATCGATGCTTCACTTACATGCCGTTAAGGAACAAAGACTACCAGCAGTATTCATGCTCACCCTACATCATGCAAAGTAAGGACCAATGGAAAGAAAAACAGAGAAGTCAAAATCAATAACACCCGACAATCACCAATGTTGTGGTGGCGTCCCAGAACACAATACTACCGCCTGCTGCAAAGCAGATGAAGTAGCCAAGGAGCAAGGACAAAAAGGTTGTGGTTGCGCGTGTAGTGCCCCCGCTACTCCTTAATCCACACAAAAATGAAAAAGGCGAAACACGTGGTTTCGCCCTCAACAAAAACTTGGACTGCAAGATTAATTCTACAGAATTATTCCCACTCAATCGTTCCCGGTGGCTTTGAGGTGCAATCATAGACCACACGGTTGATCCCGCGGACTTCGTTAATAATCCGGTTGGAAACGCGGCCGAGGAATTCATGATCAAAGTGATAATAATCAGCCGTCATACCATCAGTTGATGTGACCGCACGCAAAGCACAGACAAAGTCATAGGTTCTGGCATCGCCCATAACACCAACGGTTCTGACGGGAAGCAAAACGGCAAAAGCCTGCCAGATTTCATCGTACAAACCTGCTTTGCGAATTTCATCCAGATAGATTGCATCTGCTTTGCGCAGGATATCGCACTTCTCTGGCGTAAGTGGCTGCCCCGGAATACGGATCGCAAGGCCAGGCCCCGGGAAGGGGTGGCGATCAACAAAGGTATCCGGTAGCCCGAGTTCACGGCCAAGATCACGAACTTCGTCTTTGAACAGCTCGCGTAAAGGCTCAACCAGTTTCATATTCATGCGCTCTGGCAAACCACCCACGTTGTGGTGCGATTTGATGGTCACACTTGGGCCGCCAGTAAAGGAAACGGATTCAATCACATCCGGATACAGCGTTCCCTGTGCAAGGAAGTCTGCACCGCCAACCTTGTTTGCTTCCTCTTCGAAAATATCAATGAAAAGACCACCGATGGTTTTGCGCTTTTTCTCTGGGTCGAATTCATCCCCGAGAGCCGTAAAAAACTTTTCAGAAGCATCAACGTGGATCAATTGGATGTTGTAATGATCCCGGAACAAAGTAACAACCTGCTCTGCTTCGCCCATACGCATAAAGCCGGTATCAACAAACACACAGGTGAGCTGTTCGCCAATCGCTTCGTGCAACAGAACAGCAACAACAGAGCTGTCGACACCACCGGACAGGCCACAGATAACTTTGCCGTCACCAACCTGTTCGCGGATTTTGGCAATTTCCTGATCCTTAAAGGCAGCCATGGTCCAGTCACCGGAACAGCCAGCCACGCCATGGGTAAAGTTCTTTAACAGCTGGGCGCCATGCGGCGTGTGCACCACTTCCGGGTGGAACTGAACAGCATAGAAACGCTTTTCATCGTTTGCCACAGCCGCATAGGGCGCGCCTTCGGACGTTGCCACCACGCGAAAGCCCGGTGCCAGCTTGCCAACACGGTCGCCGTGGCTCATCCAGACCTGCTCTTGTGTACCGACATTCCAGACCCCGTGGAACAGGGCGCAGTCTTCTTTGATATCAACAATGGCGCGACCGAATTCCTGATGGTCTGATGTTTCAACCTTGCCGCCAAGCTGTTCCATCATGGTCTGCTGTCCATAACAGATCCCCAGAACCGGAATACCCATTTCAAACACCTTCTTCGGTGCAGACGGGGCATCGTCCCAGGTTACAGAAGCCGGACCACCGGAAAGAATGATACCCTTGGGGGCATAGCTTTCCAAAAGCGCGTCATCAACGGCGTTAAAGGGATGAATTTCGGAATAGACACCGCTTTCACGCACACGACGTGCAATCAGCTGGGTAACCTGTGACCCGAAATCAATAATGAGAATACGATCAGTCATGGATGGAACTCATGCTCCGCTATAAGCCCGATACCCGTAGTGGCACATGCAACTACCTAGCATCCAGGGCGCGTTCAGTTTCACGCCCCTTTCCTGCCGCAAAGCGTGGCAAATGTCAAAGGCAGAAACAGCTCAATTACTGGTTTTCTGAAGTTTTTGCCCTAAAGCAAGAATATAAATTTTCTCTTCCAAACACAGCTTTTGAAACTACGAAAGAAAAACATCCAAAAACGAAACTATCCAGCGCCCGAGAATATGATCAGGGTTGGAATGGATCAGCTTGACCGTCATGAGAATCGAGGTGATAACCAACAGCGGGCGAATAATCCGCGCCCCGTGCTTCATGGTCATCTGTGATCCCAGATAGCCCCCGACGATGGACCCACAGGCCATAATCAGGCCAACAGACCACACCAGACTGTCGCCCAGAATAAAGAACAGTAATGAGGCAAAGTTGCTGGTAAAGTTCAACAGCTTTGCATGGGCCGTCGCTTTCAGGATGTTGTAGCCAAGCAGGGTCACAATTGCCAAGGTAAAGAACGATCCCGTACCGGGGCCGAAAAAACCATCGTAAAACCCAATGCTCGTGCCAAAGAAAAAGGCAAAGACATTCCGGCTGATCCGCTGATGCCGATCTTCATCCCCCAGTTTGCGCTGAAACAGGAAATAGATAGCAATGGCAATCAATAAAAAGGGAATGGCATTGACCAGAAAGCTGCTATCAACCGACCGCAGAACAAGTACACCAGACCCCGCCCCGACAAAGGTCAGAACAATCGGCAGTATCCACGCCTTGATATCCAGATGGCCTTTGCGGATAAAATTAAGCGTCGCGGAAAAGGTGCCAAAAGATCCCTGTAGCTTGTTGGTTGCAATGGCCTGAACCGGCGACAGTCCGACAGTCAACAGGACAGGCAGCGTAATCAGCCCCCCGCCCCCGGCAATGGCATCAACAAAGCCCGCGAAAAGACCCGCAGCAAACATCAGAGCAAGAAGCTCGGGAGAAAAGAAATCCATTGAGGTGACCTGTCGGAAGAAAAGAGCAGAAAAACAAAATCGGGAAAACAGGATATAGCCCTAGCAAGCTTTTCTTGGCTTTGCACCAAAAGATATTATCCGATCAGGATTGTCAGCGCACAAATTGTTTTGGGTGCAATCCAGCGCCATTCCCGATTACGACTGTCTTTCCAATACCGCACAAAAGAAACCGTCAAGGCCGTGTTGCGCGGGGGACACCTTCATAGTCTCGTCAATAAAGGAACAGGGCTCCATGCCTTGCGCTTCCCAGATTTTGCTGGCAGGCACGCGTTGATAGTTCGGGTGCTTTGCAAGGAAGGCATCAATCTGATCCGTGTTTTCCTCATCAAGAACGGAACAGGTCGCATAGATCAGGCGTCCGCCAATCTTTACGCAAGACGCCCCTTGTTCCAGTACGGTCGCCTGCATTTCCCTGTAGTTTACGAACTTATCCGGGGTAATGCGCAAACGTGCATCCGGCTGTCGCCGCCATGTGCCGCTTCCTGAACAGGGGGCATCGACCAAGACACGGTCAAAACCTTCGCCAGCGCCTTTTGCTGACATCTTCTTCAGGTTCTCTTTGTTCAGCGTTGCATAGCGGATATTTTCAATGCCTGCTTTTTCAACACGGGGTTCCGCCCGTTGAAGTCGGCGGGGATCAATATCCATCGCCACCAGTTCACCATCGTTTTTCAGCAGAGCGCCCAGAGCAAGAGATTTCCCCCCGGCACCCGCGCAGAGATCGAGCACAGACTGACCGGGTGTCACATCGCACAACAAGGCAATAAGTTGCGATCCCTCGTCCTGCACTTCAACCAGTCCCTCGCGAAAGGCTTTGCAGTTTCCAAGGGCCGTCCGTCCCTGAACCCTGATGCCCCAGGGCGAGAAATCCGTCGCGCCCCCTTCCACATTATCCTTGCCGAGGAACGCGATAGCCTGATCCCGTTTGCCCTTGAGCAGATTGACGCGCAAGTCAAGACTGGCCTGTGCTTGCAAACCAGCGGCTTCAGCCTTTGCGCCCTCGACGCCAAACTGCGCTTCAAACAAAGCATAAAGCCAGTCTGGCAATTCCCCCTGCACCGCTGCGGGTATATCCGGGTGGTTCAGGTCCTGTCCTTGCAAGGTTGCCAAAGCTTCGTTTTCAAATTCGCTGAGGGCACGGGGGCTGTAGTCACCGCCGTCACAGATTTCGTCCAGTTCAGAGGCTTTCATCCCCTCGACCAGGATCGCATAGGATAAAACCAGTGATCGACAGCCATCGCCAAGACCGGATCTGATTGTCCACCAATCCAGCCGACACCTGGACCTGATCACGCCATAGACCCGTGCAGAAATATCCTTGCGATCTTTAGAGCCAATAAAGCGCCGCGCCCGTAGGTAGCTGTTGACCACCCGATCCATGGGCAGGGATGAGCCCATAACCTCGGTCAGAAGGTCGATTGAAGTTTGAATACGTCCGGAAGGTCTCACAACTGATCTCGCGTTTATAGCCGGGAATAAAAAGGGCGACACCCGTTACAGGGGGCCGCCCTTATAAATAATAGATTAGAGAGCAGAAACCAAACGCTGATTACGCTCCCCATCTCTTGATTACGACTTAACCACCACTGCGATAGTTCGGGGCTTCGCGGGTGATTGTCACATCATGGACGTGACTTTCGCGCAGGCCAGCGTTGGTGATTTTACAGAAAACACAGTTCTCGCGCATGTGATCAATGGTCGGCGATCCGGTATAGCCCATGGATGCTTTCAAGCCACCAACCAGTTGGTGAACGATTGCATTTGCCGGGCCTTTGTAGGGAACGCGCCCTTCGATCCCTTCGGGAACCAGTTTCAGGTTGTCTTTCACATCATCCTGGAAGTAGCGATCCGCAGATCCGCGTGCCATGGCACCGACAGATCCCATGCCACGATAGGACTTATAGGAACGCCCCTGATAGAGGAAAACTTCCCCCGGGCTTTCGTCTGTCCCGCCGAGGAGTGAGCCAACCATCACCGCGCGTGCCCCGGCGGCAATGGCCTTGGCAATATCGCCAGAGTTTTTGATACCACCATCGGCGATAATGCCGACGTTGCTTTTGTTCGCGACTTCGACCGCATCCATAATCGCCGTTAGCTGTGGCACACCGACACCGGCAACAATACGGGTTGTACAGATTGATCCCGGTCCGATCCCCACCTTCACCGCATCGGCACCGGCCCCGATCAGGGCGCGGGTTGCTTCGGCAGTGGCAACGTTACCTGCAACAACCTGTGTTGTCGGGTAAATCTTTTTAATCTGCTCAACCGCGTTGATCACACCACGGGAATGACCGTGGGCGGTATCAACCACCAACAGATCCACGCCAGCATCAATCAGGGCCTCTGCACGGGCAAAGCCCTCTTCACCAACACCTGTTGCCGCCGCGGCCCGCAAGCGACCATGTGCGTCTTTACAGGCAACGGGGTGCTTGGCCGCTTTGTCGATGTCCTTAACGGTGATCAGACCGATACAGCGATAGTCATCATCAACCACCAGCAGCTTTTCGATACGGTGTTGATGCAACAAGCGTTTCGCTTCATCGCCGGTAATGCCTTCTTTAACCGTGATCAGGTTATCCTTGGTCATCAGCTCTGAAATCGGCTGATTGGGGTCCTGGGCAAAGCGCATGTCACGGTTGGTGATAATGCCGACCAGCTTGCCCGTTTTATCCTCGACAACCGGGAAACAGGAAAAGCTGACACTTTCCTGAAGGCGGAGAATATCCGCCAGCGTCGCGCTGGGCGGGAAGGTGAGCGGGTCGGCAACCATGCCGGATTCAAACTTTTTAACCTTGCGAACTTCACTGGCCTGTTCCTCAATAGACAGGTTCTTGTGAATAACGCCAATCCCCCCGAACTGGGCCATTGCAATCGCCAGACGGCTTTCGGTGACCGTATCCATGGCAGAAGAAAGCAGCGGGATATTCAGTTCGAGAGAGGCAGTCAGCTTTGTACGCGTGTCTGCCTGTGCGGGAAGAACAGAGGATTCTGCAGGCTGGAGCAGAACGTCATCAAATGTGAGAGCTTCGCGGATGTGCATGTCAATCTATCCCTAAGACGAGAGGAAACCCCGTTTCCCCTATGGGTGCCACACCATAGTGGCTAAATCCGATTGACGCCGCATTCTACACAGAAGCGACCTAAAGCCAAGTGATTAAAAGATGACGATTCCAATTAATTTTTATGCAGGCCTCACGCCCCGTAAAACAGAACGACAAAAAGTCCTGAATTTTCAATTCACATCCCAGCTTTAGCTTTGATTTTTATGGATTTTTCAAAGCTTTGACTATGCGACTGGCGCGACCTTAATTTTGCTTGAAACCTGTCGCGACCAGAAACATTTCAGAAGAATCCTTGCGGCTGGAATCTGGTTTGAAGTGGCGCACGCTTTTAAATTTGGTTTTTACCAACTTCAACAACTCGGCCTGTGCCCCACCCTGCAGGACCTTGCCGATAAAACTTCCGCCGGGAACCAAAACTTCCTCTGCAAACATCAGGGCGGTCTCCATCAGGCCCATAATCCGCAGGTGATCCGTCTGAGGATGGCCCGTCGCCGCCGCCGCCATATCCGACAGAACAATATCGGCAGGCCCGTTCAGTTCAGCCTTAAGGCGCGCAGGCGCATCGTCATCCATAAAGTCGCCCTGCAGCAGAACAACCCCGGCAATCGGCTCGACCTCTTGGAGATCCATGCCCACGATATGCGCTCCGGGTCCACAGCGTTCAACAGCGACCTGACACCAGCCCCCAGGGGCACACCCTAGGTCGACAATGCGGGAATTCTTTTTGAAAATTTTAAACTTGTCGTCGATCTGAGCAATCTTAAAGGCTGCTCGCCCCCGATAGCCACGCTTTTTGGCTTCCTGAACGTAGGGATCGTTGAGTTGACGGTTCAACCAGCGCGCAGAAGAGTTCGAGCGCCGGGCAGCAGTTTTCACACGGACTTTTAGTCCCCGCCCCGAAGGATTACTGCTGGGGCGAGAACCGCCTTTTTTGGATTTACCTGAAGAGCTCATTCTTCCTCTTTCTGACTGGTACTTTACGAACTGGTACTTTCTGACTGTCGTTTTCTGCCACGTGATCACAGGGATCAAAAGACATTCTATAGGACACACCAGCTATACGACACGCCAACTATACGGCACACGAAACGTTCAGTGTTGTGTTGCACAGCAGGGCTATACATCAGGATTGATAAAATCTCAAATATCTCGTGATCTGCCCCAAAACAGAATACCCCTAAAAACCGAGTACTCCTAAAACACGCCATGAAGTATCTGTTCGGTCTTATAATAAAGAATAGAAGTTAAAACATTCTGTTAAAAGCCATACGACAAGGCGGGATGCAATCTCAATCCTCGTTGATCAGCTTGTAGAGAATACCTTCGCGCAGGCCTCTGTCAGCCACGCGCAATTGCGCCACAGGCCACAGCTTGGCCAAGGCTTCAAAAATCGCACAACCCGCCACCACTAGATCGGCACGCTGACTGCCAATACAGGGGTTCGCCACCCGCTGGGCATAGGTCATGCCCGCAATCTTGTGGCACAGACCAATGGCGGTATCACAGTTGATCAGGGTGCCATCAACCCGGTTGCGGTCATAGCGCGGCAACTTTTTATACACCCCGACCAGCGTCGTGACCGTGCCGGATGTACCCAACAGCTGTAGGGTGCCGTCCTGCACGCGCTGGGCAAAGCCGTGTTTTTCCTCAAAGATCAGGAAGTCATCATAGATTTCCTGAACCATCTTTTGATAGGTTTCCGGCGTGATATCCCGCCCGCCGTATTTTTCGGCAAGGGTCACAACCCCTTTGGAAACGGAATACCAATCTTCCATAACCGGATTGGGCAAAATAGCACTGGGTGGAATCTGTTTTGAAGTTTCAGAAGTCTGGGAACTCTGGGACATCTGGGGCTTTGCATCATCCGCATTTGCGTTGCATGGCACAGATTCTTTATCAGCCTGACGAATCCAGCTAACTTCGGTGCTGCCCCCGCCGATATCAAAGATCAGGGCCTCGGGCAGATCGGGGTTGAGCAAGGGTGCACAGCCCATAATGGCCAAAGATGCCTCTTCCGAGTTATCGATGATTTCCAGATCCAGCCCGGTTTCCCGCTTGACCCGTTTGATAAAATCATCCCCGTTTGCCGCCCGACGACAGGCCTCGGTCGCGACACAACGCAGTTTTGTTACACCACGACGTTTAAGTTTGCTGTTACAGATCTTGAGCGCAGTAAGCGTACGGCGCATGGCCTCTTCCGACAGTTTACCTGTCTGGCTCAGCCCCTCGCCCAAACGGACAATGCGGGAAAAGGTATCAAGAACGCGAAAGTTTTTGCGGCTGGAACGCGCAATCAACAGGCGACAGTTATTTGTCCCCAAATCAATTGCGGCGTAAACATTGTTATCCGCCCGTTTTGCCGTCTTTTTAGACAAGGCTTTTTTACGGGCCTGCGAAGTAACCGTCAAAAATTCTGCTCCTGAAACAACCGGACAACAATCCGGTACTCCCTTCTTACGAATTCAAAGGGGGAAAAATCAACATCTATTCACCACCAGGGCCCTAAAATTGCCCCAAAAGCAAAAAAACATCACAGGATGCAAAAATGTGTTGTAAGATCAGAGCCAAGGGACTATATGAAGCCCCGCAAGTCACCGTTACACAGCAATCTGGCTTATAGAGATCGATACGATCTGCCGGAATTTACAAACGCTGTACCCTGATCCGGGATAGTTTAACGGTAGAACTAAGGACTCTGACTCCTTCAGTCCAGGTTCGAATCCTGGTCCCGGATCCACCAAAACCAAAAACTATTCAACAGCATCAATAACTTAGAGATAAATATGTCCCACGCAGTAACAGTCTATGGGACACAATGAATCCGTATCTTAGTTTTTAAATTATAAAAATTTTAGTATCATTACCCCTATCCACCTGCTAGGAATCACTCCCAAAAACACAGGTGATTTCGGCTCCGTCACCGACGCCACCAAGGTCTTTAACCGCAATGAGCTAATCCCACTTCAATCTGCCTTCGCAAGCCTAAACAACTGGACAGGCGAAGAGATCGTGACCTTTGATGAATACAAAATCGAAGAAGCGGAAGAAAGTTCAGATGGTGGTCATAAATAACACTATATCCTCATTTGAATATACTGCTCTCTGAGATAGCCATCGTCAGGAAGCTTTGATTCGTCAAAGTTATCCAATAGCTTGTATCGAATAATAAATTTCTTGTATTTATGACCTTCTGGTGTCAGAGAGTTTACGAATAAAAAAAACAATTCTTCGTTTGTGAAGTGAGCGCGAAACAATTTGGCATAGCTTAATTCTTGGTCACTCGGTTCCTCTGTGGAACCAAAATAAATCCAAATGTATTTATATATTCGATACGATAAACGAAGATAAATTGTGAAAAATGTGGCTAAGTTTCTATTATGTAAAGCTTCAATAAATTGCTCTTTATTTCGCCCATTATTAGTTACATTTTTAGGGCTTGTTTTACCAACAGCTTTTATTACATTTCCAATTATATGGATTAATAGAGTACTACCAAATAACTCAACAGTCCCTACTTTCCCTCTCATATTTTCAATATTTGAGCAGTGCCTATCAATGAGTTTGAACAAAATATTTTCAAAGCTTTGTAGAGATAAATGGTCCGATTGTTCCTGTTGAGCTTCTGCTGAGGCTTTAAGTTGCTCGTTAGTTATTTGTAGCTCATCACGCTGAAGAGAAAGTTCTTTTCGTTGAAGTAGTACTGTGTAAATCACCCCCCCAAATGCAGCTAAGCTGACGATTGGGTTTAGAAAGCCTCCAAAGAAATCTCCAATCACACCCCATTTTTGAGAAATTACCCCATCAATTGAAATGATAGAGGTGAGGAAATTTCTAAATGTTGGTGAAAATGTAATTGTAATAAAAGCTATCACAATAAAAAAAACCATCCCTAAAAATAGTTTTGGTAGCCAGTTTTTTGTTTCTTTGGATTGGATTTCAGTATTCTCTTCAGGCATCAACACATTCTCTTTAAATTACTAAAGTATTAGGATGCATCCTGCTTTTCAGCTGCAAGTCTTTTGCTTTCAGGTGCTTTATCGTAAAGATCATTCCATTTTTTAGGTTCAGTTATCGCTGTGCTTACAATTAAATTAACAAGCTGAAATAAGCCGTGACAGACATCATCGATGTCTTCGTCATTCATTTCCCCTGGATGTACCGCGTTATTACCAATAATTCGGACTGTATCTGCAGCTTTTACTAACCTTTGACTGAATCCTTCTTCTTTCGCCAAGGCTCTGATGTCTTCATTAATATTTTTGCCGGGTTGCCCAAGATGTTTACACAATTTTTGAAGAGATAACCTTAATAAAGCTGCAGCGGCTTTAGATGAGTAAATTGATACTAGGCTTGCTTCTAGGAAATCTTTTCTAACATCTTCAGGCATATCCTCTGCAGGAGAAGGTGCTGATGAAGTAATCGGGTCAATAAGTTTTACCTTAAAAGTACCATTATGGTGCTGGATAAATTCTTTCCAGAGAGAATGTTTGGCGCAAGCATTACAATCAACAGAATAAAAAGAGGTGTGAGACCGAGAGTATAGCAACTGGTGTGCGTAAAATCGACTTTTCTGCTTACATAAAGGGCAAGAGAATGTCCCACTGTAATCGTTTTCGACTTTCATTATAGTCACTGAAAAATATCCTATGAAATTTGAATTTTATTAATTGCTAATACTTATGCATGTAGCAAATTATCTAGAGATAGATCCACCATATCGACCCCCGATTGTATTAACTTCCCCAAATACAATATAATTGCAACCTCAAGAAAAACCAGAGCAAAACGTAGTTCTCCCCACGCCGCACCTGTGGGTTTAATTCGTGGGACACCTATTCTTTAAGCCATTGAAATAATTAAAGTATAGTGAAATCAAATATGGAACACCCTTTCACTGATTTTATTAACTTATTTCAACTTTTGTTTATCCTGGCCCCGGATCGAATTTCTTTCTCCAAACAAAATACAATCAATTGTGGCAAAACATTCGCTTGTTATTGCCCCCTCCTTGAAGATTGCTCACACAATAGTTACATCCAGATTTGTGAATTGGGTGATAGGGTTCAATTCACCACTTAATTTGGAAAGAATCTTTTTCACGGGGAATATTACATGCCTTTCAAGTTGCCTTTTAAAGCTCTTCCTGCTGGCCTTGCCGCGCTGGCCATGTCTGTTTCAATGGCAAATGCTGCTGAATACAAAATTGATCCGACGCACTCTTTTATTAATTTCAAAACCAATCACCTGGGTTTTAGCTGGCTATCCGGGACTTTTAACAAGATTTCCGGAACGATTGACTATGATCCAGAAAATGGCACTGACCAAAAGGTTAATATAGAGATCGACACAGCGAGTTTGGATACCAATCTCCCTGAACGTGACAAACACCTGCGTAGTGCAGAGTTTTTTGATGTTGAAAAGTTTCCAACGGCAACCTTTGTCAGCACGGGATATAATGGTGATGCCAACGGCGGTACGCTTTCTGGCGATCTGACACTTCATGGCGTGACCAAAAATATTTCTTTTGATGTTAAAAAGATCGGTGAAGGGAATGATCCCTGGGGTGGATATCGCGCTGGTTTCGAAGGTAGCTACATCCTCAAACGTAGTGATTTTGGTATGAACTACAATCTTGGTCCAGCAGCAGAAAACGTACAGGTTGATCTCTTTATTGAAGCCATCAAAGAGAAATAAGCAAAAGTGCTTTAATCAGCTATGATACGCAACTCAACAGAACGCTATGGGCTGGTCAGCAAGTTGCTGCACTCGCTCATAGCCTTTTCCATTATCGGCCTGATCGGTCTTGGTTGGTGGATGGTCGGGCTTAGCTATTATGATTCCTGGTATCACAAAGGGTTAGAACTACACCGGGCCATTGGGGTCTGTGTGTTGTTACTGGCCACAGTCTTTGCGATCTGGAAAGTCATCTCCCCCTCGCCCGGACTTCAAAAATCGCTCAAGCCGATGGAAAAGGTCGGGGCAAAAGTGGTGCATATCGTATTGCTGCTTTCCATGTTTGTCGTGCCCCTGACTGGTTATGCCATTTCCACTTCATCAGGAAACAGTTTTACCTTCTTTGGGCTTTTCGACATTCCCTCGGTCATGGCCATTACCGATGCCATCCGTGACCTTGCCATCAGCCTGCATTACTATATAGCTTATGGCCTGATTGCCGTGATCTTGCTGCACGCCGGAGCAGCTTTTAAACATCAATTTATCGATAAAAAAGGCACCCTAAAACGCATGTTTTAGATAAAGCAGCCTTGGAACAGCCGGACACAGGAAGAAGGGAGCACACGCTCCCTTTTCTCTTTTGCGTCAAACAAAAGGCCGTAACTTGCAACGGCAACTGAATGCGTCGCCTGACCTATACGACAAGACCTAGGGAACGGGACGCCCGTGATCGCGGATAATGCGCTCAATCTCCGCGAGGGCAAAGCTCGCGATTTTCTTCTGGGCTTCGCGCTGCACAGGGGAAGTGGTGTCTAGGTCACCCAGGATAATAATATTCTCATCATTCAATTGGTTCGCAGGACCCGTGTAGTTAAAGGAGCCGCCGATCACCACCTGTCTATCCAGCACCATCAGCTTGTGATGCAACTTGCCGAGCTGTCCGCCTTTATGCACAAAGAACAGATCTGCGCCCTTTGCCTTGAGGTCATCCACGGGCGCCCAGTCCTGACTGCCCTGCCCACCGTCAAAGACACCCTGTATCGGCATGTTGAGGTCAAGCAAGCGCAGCATGGTATCATCAATCCCCGATGATTTTGAGAAGGTAAAGATTGCAAAATCAATGCGTTCACGGGCCTTGAGCATCTGCTTCATGATCTCCATTTCCGGGCTGTGATCCGGCGCAAAGAGGACCCGGATAGGCACGTCGGATACCACCGTATCCATCGGCGCTTTATCGTGGCCCTCGTTTCGCTTGCCAAAATGTCCGCGTTGAATTTCCGCAAACTCACGGCTGAAGATTTTCGCAACCTTCTGGTCGTGAATGATAATCACATGATTCAGATTGTTGTGCGTGCCTGTGGGGGTAAAGTTTGTCGAGCCAGACAGGACAGACAGGCCATCGCGAATAATAAATTTCTGGTGAAAAATCTTTGAGTTATAATCGACCTTAACATCAATCTTGGCCCGCAGGATTGCATCGTGTACCTGTCTGTTTGCTTCGTGTTTGCCACCCGCTACCCAGGGATCAACCCGCGCTGTTGCGGCCTTGAGATAGCTTTGTTCGATAACCATTCTGACCCGGACCTTGCGTTGTCGGGCACGAATAATAGCATTTGCAATGGTTTCGTTTTCCAGTTCCTGCACCGCGATATCCAGACGCTTTTGCGCCCCGTCGATAAAATCAACGATCACCGCTTCCAGCTCATCCGGCGCGCCCAGACCTTCCGGCCCAGCATGAAATTCAACATTTCCAACACGAACACCCATCGCTTTTCTCCCCGATCACCCATGACACTCTTAACATACCACAACAGTGTAACAGGTTCATGACTAATCAACCTTTGCGCGTTATTTGAAAAGCAACCTCCGGAACTACTATCCACCTATTTTTTTGATAAGGCATGAAACCGACCAATGATCTCAGTGATTATAATATTGTGTTTTCTTCGCGCCAAAGCTGTGTTTGAATAACACTTGCTCTCCCAATCATTCCCCATTCATGCCCTACGAAAACATGAACCAAGCTGATAAAATTACAATCTCTCGCATTGTTAAGGTCAACCACGCAGGGGAATACGGGGCGATCAGGATCTATCGCGCCCAAATATGGGTCTCAAAATTCCTCTATCCGGAAATCGTAGCGTTTTTAGAGGAAACACTAGAGCACGAAATCAATCATTGCGCACTCTTTAGGTCTGCGATGCCCGAACGCAATTCTCGACCTTGTCGTATTATGGCACTTTGGGGCAATGGCGGTTTTGTTCTGGGTTTTGCCACCGCACTCTTGGGACGTCAGGGCGTTTGGTTATGTACCGCAGCTGTTGAGAAAACAGTGCACCATCATCTAGAAGATCAGCTGTTCTTCTTAAAGGATAGAGATCCCGCGCTCTTTTCTTTGATTAAGGATATTCAACAAGAAGAGCTTTCCCATCTACACCACGCCGAAGATCATATTACAACAAATTCGTTATGGGCGCGGGTACTCACACGTTCAATTGCCCTAGCAACCAATGCCGTGATGTGGTTATCCACATGGGGTGATTCGAGCAAAATGGCAAAAAGCCTCAGAAAACATAATAGCTAAAGTACTGGCTCTACTGTTTTCCTATATAATCTATCACGATAATCTTTCCAGACGCAGCATCTATGGGGAATTGAAACCTGCAAAAGATCCCCCATATGAGATAGGAACAAACAAAGTGATCTTGCGAAAACTCTAATTTCTATGATGGGACAGCATGTTTAACGCATCGAAACTAATCAATGAAGTACTTGGCGCAGCTGGTGGAACAGGTGGTGGATCTGCCTTACAAAAGGGCAAAGACTATCTTTCCAATAATGCCGGTGGTCTGGCTAGCGGCGCAGTCGCGGGTGGCCTCGCCGGTTATATGATGGGGTCCAAGAAGGGGCGCAAGATGGCAAAGAAAACCGTTCAGTACGGTGGCCTCGCCCTTGTTGCCGGGCTGGCATATAAGGCTTACAGCGATTGGCAGGGCAACAAGAACGCAGCTCCACAGCAAGGGATGGGCCAAGGACAGGTGCCCGGACATACGCCCGGACAGACGCAAGGTCATACACAAGGTCATGCACAGGGCCACAGCATGCCTACGCCCCCACAACAATATACAGCATATCAGGCACCGCAACAGGCGGCTATTGTGCCACCCGTTCCCGAGGATTCAGCCTTTGCTGTCGAAGCGGAAACAGAAACAGCAAACAGCTTTGGTGCCGCACTGGTTTCTGCCATGATTGCAGCAGCAAAAGCCGATGGTCAGATTGATAGTGCAGAACAGGATGCCATCTTTGCCAAGATCGACGAGCTTGGCCTGTCAAACGATGAGAAAGCCTTCCTGATGGATCAACTGCGCCGTCCACTGGATATCGACAGTCTGGTTGCTCTGGCGAAAAACAAGGAACAGGCCGTTGAACTTTACGTGGCGTCTCTGATGGCAATCGAAGTGGATGATCCCGCGGAACAAGGGTACCTGAACATGCTCGCGGCGCGCCTGAAACTGGAACCGGAACTTGTTTCCCATATCCACGGATCTGTTTCTCAGGCTGTTTACGCTTAGACCATCATTTTAGCTTAACCTGATCCCGAAAAGAAAAAGGGCTTTGGAAAAAACCAAAGCCCTTTTCTATATCCAGTTTAGATTAGCTTTAACTTGCCTCGGCTTGGCCCGCATCCCGGTCCATAAGGCCGGAATAACTTGGCATCAGGCTGATCAGATGTTTGCTGTAATCATGCTGTGGCGCTTTGAACAGCTCTTCCGTATCGGCGATCTCGACCATCTTGCCTTTGGACATCACACCAACCCGATCACACATCTGACGGATCACCGGAAGATCGTGACTGATGAACATCATGGTCAGGCCAAGTTCTTCCTGAAGATCTTTCAAAAGATTGAGAATCTGAGCCTGAATAGATACATCCAGAGCAGACGTCGGCTCGTCACAAATCAGAAAACGCGGACGCGTTGCCAGTGCACGGGCGATGGAAATACGCTGACGCTGACCGCCAGAGAATTCGTGCGGGAACTTAACAGCTGCCTTGGCCCCGAGACCAACGTGATCGAGAAGATCATCCACAATCTGGCGTGTCTCTGCTTCGGAACTTGTCAGCTTATGAAAGCGAATAGGTTCTGCAATAATATCCCGAACCTTCATTCGCGAATTCACCGATGAAAAAGGGTCCTGGAAAATCATCTGCATCTGACGACGGTGCACATTGAGTTCACGACGTTTTTTGATCTTGGTCAGATCAGTTCCTGCAAAGTTGATGGAACCACCAGCAACCTTGTAGATAGAGGTAACCAGACGAGCAATGGTGGATTTACCAGATCCTGACTCACCAACGATCCCAAAGCACTCGCCATCACGAATATCAAAACTGACGTTATCAACGGCACGAACTTCGCTTTTACCGCCGCCCAACATACCACCGGATTTAAAAACCATGTCGAGATTTTTAACTTCAAGCAGAGGCCCGTCACTTTTACCAAAATCGCGTGCCTTGCCCAACCAGTGCGTATTTAGATCAAGCTCCTTACACTCACCAGCGGATTCAATGCTTTCCACAACAGGGAAGCGATGCAAGCGAACATCTGGACGCGGCACAGCTGAAATCAAACTACGGGAATAGGGATGATCCGGGTTACCAAGTATTTTGGCTGTCGGCCCGGTTTCCACCACAACACCCCGGTACATCACGGCAACGCGGTCGGCAACTTCGGCGATCACGCCCATATCATGGGTAATGATGATCATGCCAACGCCTTTTTCCCGTACCAGCTTTTTCAGCAAATCAAGAATCTGGGCCTGAATGGACACGTCCAAAGCAGTTGTTGGTTCATCCGCCAGAATAACATCTGGCTCGGCACAGAGGGCCAAAGCGATGACGACACGTTGGCGCATACCACCAGAGAACTGATGCGGATAGTGATCAACCCGCACAGAGGGGTCCGGAATACCAACCTGATCCAACAGATCGATTGCCCGAGCCCGAGCGTCTTCGTCTGAGAGATCAAGGTGGGTCTGAATGGTACCCATTAGCTGAGAGGCAATAGTCTCTAGCGGGTTCAGCGAAGTCAGTGGATCCTGAAAGATCATGCCAACCCGCTTACCACGGATCTTGCGTAATTCCGCTTGGGACTTGCCAATGATCTGCTCTCCCTCAAGGAAGACTTCACCACCGCCGACACGCCCCGGACGCTCCAAAAGACCAACGACAGCATTACCAATCGTGGATTTACCCGCTCCGGATTCACCAACTACACCCAGGATTTCACCTGCAGCAACAGTCAGATTAACGTCCTTGGCCGCAGTAACATCACCATGACGAGAGGGAAACTCAACAACGAGATCTTTGATATCCAGTAATTCTTTACTCATGACATCACTCCCTATCAGCGCAGTTTCGGGTTCAGGGCATCACGTAGCCAGTCACCCAGAATGTTAACGGAAAGAACAAGAACCACCAAAGCAACACCCGGGAAAATGGTAATCCACCACTCACCTGAGAAGAGATAGTCGTTCCCGATACGTATTAATGTTCCCAAAGACGGCGACGTCGGCGGAACACCCACACCCAGGAAAGAAAGCGTTGCTTCGGTAATAATCGCCAGCGCCAATTGAATGGTCGCAATTACCAGAACAGGTCCCATCACGTTCGGCAGAATGTGACGGATTAGAATAATCCAGTCGGGAAGGCCAATCACCTGACCAGCCTGAACATATTCTTTGTTCCGCTCAACCATCACAGAACTACGAACCGTACGCGCATACTGCACCCAGAAACTCAGGCCAATCGCAACAACAAGAACATAAACGGCAAGTTCATCATGAACGTCACGCGGCATAATACCCCGGGCAACGCCGTCAATCAAAAGAGCAATCAAAATTGCCGGGAAAGACAGCTGTACATCAGCAACACGCATCAGGAAGGAATCAACCATACCACCGGAATATCCGGCGATAAGACCAACCGTAATTCCCAAAACAGCAGCCAAACCAACAGAGGCAAAACCTACGATAAGAGAAATACGAGAGCCATAGAGAATTGTGGAGAAAACGTCCCTGCCCTGGTCATCCGTACCCAACAGGTAAGTCGCCTTACCGTCTTCGGCCCATGCTGGCGGCAGCAAGCCGTCAAAGAGATCCACTGTTGAGAGATCAAATGGGTTATGCGGGGCCACAAAGTTGGCAAAGATTGCACCAAAGACAATTACAAAAGTCAGGAAGGCGGCAATCATTGCGCCCGGAGATCTCTTGAAATTGTACCAGAGATCACTTTCACGGAAGCGCGTGATAAATGATGGTGCTTCGCTTGAAATATCACTCATTAGCTCTGTACTCGCAAACGGGGATCAACAACAAAATAGAGAATATCGACGATCAAGTTGATCACAACAAAAACAAAGGCAATCAGCAGCAAATATGCTGCCATAACCGGGATATCCACTTCGGACACAGCCTGAATAAACAACAGCCCCATACCCGGCCACTGGAACACACTCTCGGTAATAATCGCAAAGGCAATGATAGAACCAACCTGAAGACCGATAATGGTGATCACAGGGACCAGCGTGTTACGCAAGGCGATAGAGAAGTTGATCAAACGTGGGCTCAGGCCACGCGCATGTGCAAACTTGATATAGTCTGTACGCAGTACTTCGAGCATTTCAGCGCGAACCAAACGTACAATCAGTGTCATCTGGAAAACCGCAAGGGTAATAGCTGGCAAGATAATAGATTTCAGACCACTAGAAGTGAGGAAACCTGTGGTCCACCAACCGAGTTCGACAACTTCACCGCGACCAAAGGTCGGTAACCATCGCAAGGTAACACCAAAGAACAGGATTAATAGAATACCAATAAGAAAAGTCGGCAGCGATACCCCCACCAGAGATACCGTCATAAAACTGCGACTAAAAAATGACTTCGGTTTTAGCGCCGTGTAGATCCCCATAGGAACCCCCAACACCAAGGCTAAAATCGCAGAAACCAGAGAGAGTTCCAAGGTAGCAGGGAAACGTTCAGCAATCAGACCACTAACGGGCTGGCGCAAACGATATGACATGCCGAAATCGCCCTGGACAGCGTTTGAAACAAATCGCCCGTATTGAACAATAAATGGATCATTTAACCCCAAGGATTCAGTCAAGGCTTCCCGCTCTTCGAGCGTTGTATCCTGACCAACCATATTGTTAATGGGATCCCCGACAAATCGGAAAAGGGCGAAGGCAATCAAGCCAACGACCAGCATCACGACAATCGACTGTAACAGTCGCATCGATACAAACTTGAACATAACGTCCCCTGTTAACTAGGCCCCAGTTTTAATTGAGCCAGTAAAAACGGGGGCCTCCACTACACTGAGGCCCCCTGTATTAAAACTCATTCAAGAGTTACTTACCAACCACAACATAGCGGAGGTCAAGAACGTTATCCGCACGCTGTGAAAGCTCAATACCATCACGAACGCCCCAAGACAGAGGCTGCTGATGAAGTGGCAAATAGCCAACGTCTTCTTTAAGAATAGAGAAAGCTTCTGCGACCATTTCCTGGCGCTTGGCTTGATCTGTTTCTTTTTCAACGTTGCTTGCAATTTCATCAATACGTGGGTTGGAATAACGGCCATAGTTGAATTGGCCTGTTTTCTTTTCAGTATCGAAAGAAGACATCAGGTTATACAGAACGTTATGAACATCCATAGAACTTGGCGTCCAACCCAACAGATAGAAAGAAGTGTCATTGCCGTTCTGCGGGCTAACCTTAGCAAAGTACTTGGACTTTGGCTGAGCATTCAGGTCAACCTTGATACCAACACGCGCAAGAAGACCAACAACAGCCTGACAGATTTTCTCGTCATTTACATAGCGGTTGTTCGGGCAGTCCATACCAAGCTCGAAACCTTCTGGGTAACCAGCTTCAGCAAGAAGCGCTTTGGATTTTTCCGGATCATACGCATAAGGATTATTAAATTTAGTATCATGGCCATTGATCTGTGGTGCAATCAAAAGACCAGATGGTACAGCCGCACCACGCATAATCTTCTTATCGATTGCGTTCAGATCAATTGCATGCGCCATAGCAGCACGAACACGCTTGTCTTTCAGTGGGTTTTTGCCCTTGATGTTGGAGTAGAGCAACTCATCACGCCACTGATCCATACCCAAGAAGATCGTACGTGCTTCAGGACCAGTCAGAGGACGCACACCATCAGCATCTTCCAGACGGTTCCAATCCTGTACAGGAACAGGATAAACCAGATCAAGCTCACCAGAAATCAGAGCAGCAACACGGGTTGCACCCTGAGCAATTGGTGTGAAGTGAACCTCTTTAACGTTTGTTGGGATGTCTTTCCAATATCCGTCAAAACGCTTGAAAGTGGAACGTACATCAGGCTGACGCTCAGCCAAGATGAATGGGCCGGTTCCATTAGCATTCTGCGCAGCATAAGTTGCTGTGGAATCAGCTGCTTTCGGGCTGGTAGCTTCAACCGCACCATTAGCTTCTGACCACTCTTTGTCCATCATGTAATAGAACACGAGTTCACGGGGTAGAATTGGGTTTGGCGCAGGTGTTTCAACTTCAATCGTATAGTCATCAATTTTCTTGATGTCTTTCATACGACTGCCATAGCCCTTCATGTCAGAGCCGTCAGTAAGGGTACGTTTCCATGAGAAGATCACATCATCTGCATTGAAATCGTTACCGTTGTGAAATTTAACGCCTTCGCGTAGCTTGAAAATCCACGTTGTAGGACCTGTATTTTCCCAGCTGACAGCCAAACCAGGCTTAAGTTCCAGATTGTTGTCATAATAGGTAAGGCCTTCATAGACATTCCCCAAATAACCCAGCGTGAAGGTTTCGTTCAACCCATGCGGATCAAGAGACTGAACATCGCCCTGGAACGACCACTTAAAGGTTTCCGCATTTACGGAACCCGCGCCAAGAGCAAGCGCGCATGCACCCGCCGCGAGTAATGATTTAATTGTCATTTTATACTCCCTGTTTTACTAACTTTATCTGTTTGAACCACACTACTTATTAAAACTTTTATTCTTAACGATTTATAGGCATCGCCGTTTCAACCAGCTTAGCCCAATAAGAGCACCCAATGGGAATTATTTCGTCGTTAAAGTTGTATTTCGGATGATGAACCGGTGCTGTATCGCCATTGCCCAGGAAAATAAATGACCCAGGACGTGCATTGAGCATAAAGGCAAAATCTTCGCCGCCCATGGTTGGATTTGCATCCGTATCCACTTTGTCTTCGCCTGAAATGCCAGATGCAATATCTACAGCAAAAGCCGTTTCTTTTTCGTGGTTCATCACCACGGGATAGTTCCGCGTGTAATCAAGAACGGCCGTCGCACCATGTGCTTTTGCGGTATGTTCAACAATTTCCTGAATTCGTTTTTCCGTCAAATCACGCACAGACTCACTCAAGGTACGAACAGTACCGTTCAGACTTGCGGTGTCTGGAATAACGTTAAATGCAGTTCCTGCATTACATGTTGTCACGGAAACAACCACGGATTCAATTGGATCGACATTACGAGAAGCGATAGATTGTAACGCCAGAATAATATGGCTGGCAATCACTATTGGATCAATGGTTTCATGTGGTTTAGCTGCATGCCCGCCAGATGCCTGGATATCAATGGTAAAGATGTCAGTTGCTGCCATCAATGCACCAGGACGCGTGCCAAAGCTACCCACAGGTACACCCGGCCAATTATGCAGGCCATACACTTCCTGAATATCGAAACGATCCATCATGCCATCATCAACCATTTCACGGCCTCCGCCGCCGCCTTCTTCTGCAGGCTGGAAAATCACGGCAACAGAGCCATCAAAATTTCTGGTTTCAGCTAGGTATTTTGCGGCACCTAACAGCATTGCGGTGTGTCCGTCATGACCACAGGCATGCATTTTACCATCAACTTTGGACGCATAATCAAGGCCCGTTTCTTCATGTATTGGTAGAGCATCCATATCAGCCCGCAAGCCGATTACCTTGCCCGAACCAGTTTGATTCCCTTTGATAATACCGACAACGCCTGTACGGCCAATACCAGTGACAACTTCATCGAGACCAAACTCTTTCAGCTTTTCAGTGACAAAACTCGCGGTTTCCTCAACATCGAATAAAAGCTCTGGGTTCGAATGGATTTCTCTGCGCCACCCTGTAATTTCATCGTGAAGTTCTGCAAACCTGTTTATAATCGGCATTGTTAATTCCTTAGTTCGGTATCTCTACTGTACGTATTTAAATTATTAATCCGTTTTCCATACTTTAGCTGGCTAAACGTTCAATCAATCGTCGTTGAAAATCAACACCTGCATTTAGCTGTTCAACAGAAAGGTATTCATTTGCCGCATGGGCCTGTGCAATATCACCCGGACCACAGACAATTGTCGAATAGCCACCGTCCTGAAATTGACCTGCTTCAGTACCATAAGAGACAACATGCTCAGCATTATCACCCGTAATCTGGCGAACCAACCTTTCAGCCGAACCATCAACTTCGCGGCGACACCCTGGGACATTCCCCCTAACGTCAATTTCGATCTTTGCCGAAGGTGCAACACGCTGCATTTCTGCTTCCAGTTCCTTGGCATAGGCACGATACGCGTCTAAATAGTCCATGGGGTTTTCTGACGGCAGGGTTCTGAAATCAGAAGAAAAAGAGCAGTCCTTTGCAGTAATGTTATGCGCAGTCCCCCCTTCAATAACACCGCAATGCAGGGTGGTATAGGGAGGGTTAAACAAAGCATTTTCAGACAAATTCTCAGTTCGAGCCTTGTTTTCGAGCATCTTCTGTTCATGCCAGACAACAAGCTTTGCTGCGACATGCACGGCGGATACACCTGTATGAACCAGACTGGAATGAACCTCAAAGCCTCGCACTCTGGTTGTCAGACCCAAAGCACCTTTGTGCCCGGACACAACCTTCATCATCGTCGGCTCACCAACGATCACTGCTTCTGCTTTTACCTTTGGCGCCATGTCTTCAATCATTGACGGGGCCCCTAAGCACCCGATTTCTTCGTCATAAGAAAGCGCAAGATGAATTGGCCGCTTCATTTTTGCGTTAATCATTTCTGGAACCAAAGACAAAGCTATCGCAGAGAAAGCCTTCATATCGGCCGTTCCTCGACCATAAAGAAGCCCCTCTTTTTCGACAACTTCGAAGGGATCTGTATCCCAAGGCTGCCCATCGACGGGGACAACATCTGTATGACCGGAAAGAATAACGCCACCATCAGTATCAGGACCAATGGTCGCCCACAGATTGGTTTTCGTGCCATCTGAGTTTTGGACACGATGAGACGCCACACCGTGGGAATTCAAATAATTCTCAACAAATTCAATCAGAGGAATATTACTGTTTCGTGACACAGTATCGAACGAAACTAGCTTCGCAAGCATTTCTTTAGCTGAATAATACTTAGTCACAAATAACTCCTGTAGCCACCCACCCTAACAAAACGAAGAAAGCAGCAAATAAAACACCAACCAATTACTACACAAATACTAAGCGGAAAAATAAACACCCAATATACACATCAAACAACTTATAAGGGGTAAAATTTTATTAACCCGCCAGCTTTGTTAGCTAACGCACACAAGTAACCCAACAGAATTGAGCGATAAGAAGGCCACGATCCAGGAATTGAATCAATGTATAATGATGTATATAGGTATACAAAAAAAGCATAATGGATAGCATAAGATGCGTATGAGACAATTAGAGGCCTTCAGGGCAACAATTTTAAATGGCACCATTTCTTCTGCAGCCAAAAGTCTGAAAACCACACAACCAACAATCAGCCGCTTACTAGCTGATCTCGAATACTCCCTACAACTCAAGCTTCTTCACCGTCGCAAAGGCCGAGTTGTTCCCACACCGGAAGGCATGGCGTTTTACAGAAAGCTTGATGAAGTATTCGAAGCTTTTTCTAAACTTAAAAATGCTGCTGAAGACATATCAAGAAATAAACAACAGGATATACGGATTATCTCTCTCGGGGCCTTATCTGTAAGTATCATTCCAGAAATTCTAGAAGAATTTACAGCAAGACATCCAAAGGTTTCCATTACCTTGAATACAACAGACGTTAAGAGTTACTTTAATATGATCATGGACGAAGATCTCGACATTGCCTTTGGCAACCAAATGGGGGATCAGCCAGGTGTCGAACAAGCTATCTTGGCCAAGGTTGATTATATTTGCGCGCTATGCCCTAATCACCCTTTGGCTGAAAAGAGCGTTATTTTCGAAGAAGACCTGATAGGAGAAAGGCTTATAGCCCTTGATAGTGACGAAGTTCTTGCTTTTCACCAACATACGGATCTTTACAAGCGGATTACACCCCAAACGCCTTTTAGCACGCAACATTCAGCAAATGCATACTCGCTGGTTTGCAAAGGGCTTTGCAGTGGCGTACTAGAGCCATTCTCTGCACCAGTTTGGGCCGCGAAAGGCGTTAAAATTCGCCCTTTTAAACCTTCTATTTCCTATAAATATTCCGCTTATTACAAAGAAAATAGAAAAGACAGCTGGGTTATACGAGAGTTACTGGAAATTGCCAGTAAGAAATTCAAACGATACGAAAATGCAGAACAACTAACCGAAATTTTTACCCAATAGCTTGCGCCCCACTGAAGTTAAATCATAAAAGAGTACTTTATGACCGACCCACGGGCTTTTTTGAATGACTGTACAGTTCCGCATTAAACTCATAAAAGATCGGTACACTCGCCGCACCATGTGCTGGGGCAGAAGGGGCACTAACGCCTAACAAGACCCTCTGCTCCAATGGCTTTAGCTGCGTTACAACCGAAGGCAACAAAGGGTTTAACAGATCCACAAGCGCCCGAGCGATCTTTGGAGGCAGTAAACCACCAATAAAAATGACCTCTGGATCAAAGGAACTTTCGAGCGCGAGAATACCTATTCTGAGCTTTTCTGCGGCTTCCTGTAACCAGCCCATAAAAGCAGGATCTTTTTCTTCGAACAGCTTTTCTAAATGCTCAGGCGAACTATGATGATTATCTTCTTCGCCAAGTGCGTGATAAGCCGCACGTAAAGAAACATAACGCTCAAAACATCCTTTGTTCCCACATTCACAACTCTTGCCATCAGTCTCGACAAGGATGTGACCAATTTCACCTGCGGCCCCACGAACCCCGTGATAAATTTGCCCATTCAGAAAAAGCCCAGCGCCAAGTCCCATCCCGATAAAAACATAAACAAAATTATCAAATTTTTTCCCGGCCCCATGTAAACGTTCGGCAATGGCTGCTGCATTTGCGTCATTTTCCACAATAACCGGCAAGCCAATACGTCGCGACAGATTATCTTCGAGAGGATACCCCACCCACCCAGGGCCAACCCCGGTCGGTCCACTCACATCAAAAGGACCTGGAATAGCAACACCAACGCCAAACACCCGCTGCTTTTCTACCTTACCTGCCTCAATAACCTCATCGACCAAATGGGCAAAAATCTCTATACCTTCATCAGCAGAAGGTCGAGCTACTGTTTTCTGAATTTTTGCGCATTCTTCCCCCGCCAAATTCACCAAAACAGCCAAGGCAAGTTGATGATCCATCTGGATACCGACAGAAAAACCACCTTGAGAGTTCAACCTATACGGACGTGCAGGCTGTCCCCGCTTTGCTTTCTGTGGTTCCCCCGCGATCAACAGACCACGCTGCTCTAGCTCGGCAACCAGGTTAGAAATTGTCTGAACGGAAAGAGCCGTCGCCCGTGTTATTTCAGCGCGTGTCAACTCTCCATGGCGACGCACAGCATCAATGACAGCCCTTAAATTATGCTCTTTGGCATGTTCCAGATTCGTGCCCAAAACGCCCGACTTAACCGCATGATTTTCAGCGCTTTTATTTTTTTCCGTTGCCATAGAACAATTCCATGTTAGATTAATTAAATCAAATTGAGTTAATAAATAACACTATCCACTCAAACTGCCACAGACAAATTAAAACTACAAACTTTTGTGAACCAGTATTTGTGGCAATAACCTTAAAACAGGGAGGTTAATATGAAGAAAAGTAAACTACTCATGGCAGCGGCTCTCGGGGCTCTTGTAACCACGTCACCCGCCAATGCAGAAAAGACCCAATTAAGCGCTCTATTCATGGCGCAAGCGGCTTACAGCGAACAAGACATCGAAACCATGACTGCGGCCTTTGAAAAGGCCAACCCAAGTGTTGATGTTAAGATGGAATTTGTTCCTTACGAAGCCTTACATGACAAAATCGTTCTTTCTCATAATGCGGCAGAGGGTTATGACGTTGTTCTTTTTGATGTCATCTGGCCCGCAGAATTTGCACAGTATGGCTTACTGACCGATGTCAGCGACAAAATCAACGAAGCCACAAAAGAAGAAATTCTCGACGGTGCTTGGACCACTGTTGAGTACGGTGGAAAGTATTATGGTATGCCTTGGATCGTTGATACCAAGTACCTTTTTTATAATGAAAAAATGTTAAAAGAAGCAGGTATTTCAAAACCACCCGTTACCTGGTCCGAACTGACAACACAGGCAAAAGTTATCAAAGATAAAGGCATCGTTGATTACCCATTGGTCTGGAGCTGGTCGCAGTCAGAAGCCGTCATCTGTGATTACGCTACCTTCCTCTCTGCAATGGGGGGCGAATTTCTGGACGCCGATGGCAAACCAGTTTTCCAACAAGGGGGCGGTCTCAAAGCATTGGAATACATGGTTGATACAATCAAACTTGGCTTGACCAATCCAAATTCACGCGAATATTCCGAAGAAGACGTACGCCGGACATTCTCCAGCGGGCAAGCTGCTTTCGCAGTTAACTGGACCTATATGTATAACCTGGCAAACGATCCGAAAGAATCATCCGTAGCCGGTCATGTTGGCATTGCCCCTGCTCCGGGTGTAGAAGGTATTAGCTCGGCATCAGCCGTAAATGGCTCTATGGGCTTGGGAATCACATCCAAGAGCAAGCATAAAGATCTTGCTTGGAAATACATTCAGCATTTGTCCTCTAAACCTGTACAGGAAAACTTCGCAAAATTAAGTTTGCCTGTCTGGAAGTCATCTTATGACAACCCTGCGGTAACAAAAGGCCAAGAAGAGCTTCTGAAAGCCGCAAAAGTTGGTTTGGCGGCGATGTATCCTCGCCCGACCAAGGCATCATATCAGGAAATGTCTTCTGCCCTACAAGTAGCGATCCAAGAAGCTCTGTTAGGCTCAAAAGAACCAGCAGACGCACTAAACGAAGCTGCTGATGTTGCTGCTGATCTGGATTAGAGTAGCAAAAATCAATGGTGCGTTTTTCCAAAGCCACAACTGCGTGGCTCCTGCTGACCCCGATGATGACAATCATCATCGGGGTCGTGGGATACCCCCTGATCAAAACCGTCTATTACAGCTTTACAGCAGCTCATCTTGCGTCACCAGCTACGACAGACTGTTGGGTTGGTTTTAAAAATTACCTTAAGGCACTTGGTAATTCTAAATTTTTGGATTCAATCGAAAATACGGCCTATTTTGTCTCCGTTTCTGTTTCCGCAGAGATAATCATTGGTGTTTTGGTTGCCCTGCTTTTGAATCAGGCATTCAAAGGCAGAACACTTTTACGCGCCCTTTTGATTCTGCCGCTTGCTCTTCCCACAGTGGTCAATGCCATGATGTGGCGCCTGATTTATGGTCCTGACTTTGGGGCACTAAACGCTCTTTTGACGCAAATAGGACTATTAGCAGAATATCAAAGCTGGCTCGGAGATCCAGATTTGGCATTATGGATGGTCGCAATTGCGGATATATGGAAAAACTTTCCTTTGGTCGCACTTATAACTCTCGCCGCCCTGCAAACGATTTCAAAGGACTTAATCGAAGCAGCAACCCTCGACGGGGCAAATGCTTGGCAACGCTTCTGGACTGTTGTTTTCCCAGCAATAATCGCACCGGTCAGTGTCGCGCTTGTCCTTCGGACGATCGAAGCATTCAAAGTTTTTGATATTATTTACGTTATGACACGTGGTGGTCCGGCAAACAGTACTAAAACTGTTAGCTTCCACGTTTATCAAGAGGCTTTTGCCTATATGCGCATTGGCTCTGGCGCCTCATATGCCCTTATCGTCGTCCTAATCAGCGCGCTACTGATCGCCACCTATTTATGGCTTATAAAAAAACAGGGGGATACAGCATGATCAAGCGAAGTAAAACCCAAACAGCTATTGTATATAGCGCCGCTATATTGTTGGGACTGGTTCTTCTCTGCCCTGTTCTATGGCTATTTATAATGAGTATCAGTTCGACAAAAGACCTCACGACGTTACCTCTGGCGTGGATACCAGAGAATATATCATTTGAAAATTACACCAGCTTGATAGGTGATTTTGATAGCGCCAGCGCAGAATCTTTTCTTTATGCACTCAGGAACAGCTTGATCGTTGCGATATCTGCCACTGTTTTATCGCTTAGCGTTGCAATACCAGCAGCTTATAGCCTGTCTCGCCTTCCCGGAACGCGTAGAAAAAGCCTTCTTTTTATAGCAATAGCGACCTTCATGATGCCCCCAGTTGCCTTGGTATTACCGCTTTACTCTGCCATGGCAAGCCTCGGCCTTTTAAACACCCACATCGCCTTGATTGCTGTATATTGTGGAGTGCTCGTCCCCTTTACGACCTGGCTGTTAAAAAGTAACTTTGACGCCATTCCGATTGATCTTGATGAAGCCCCCTTAATTGATGGCGCAAACCGTCTTCAGATCATTTGGCACATAACCCTCCCTATTGCAAAGCCAGCCTTGGGTGCAGCGGCATTAATGGCCGTTCTAATGGCTTGGGACGAATTCTTTTACGCTTTGCTGTTCACGAACGATATCAGGGCAAAAACCCTCCCCGTTGCCATTGCTGACTTTGCGGCAGGTCGAGTTGCGGATTACGGCCTGATATCAGCCGCAGGCATTCTGGCAACTATTCCCCCTGTTTCTATGGCTTACTTTTTACAAAAATCGCTCGTATCCGGGCTAATGAGTGGGAGCGTTAAGGGATGATTGAAGCACCCAACCCCAAAAAGAACCTTGAAAACCCAGAAATCATCACCGTTGGAACTGTGAATGTTGATTTAATCATGGGGCCGCAAGCCCCTTGGCCAACACCCGGAACAGAAGTTATTCTGCCCGATGCAAATCTTCGTGAAGGAGGTGGCGCAGGCATAACAGCGAAAGCCCTGAGTGCCCTGGGAATCAAACAGCGTATGGTCGTTAATATCGGAAATGATCTTTTTGGGAACTGGCTTAGACAACAATATCCAGATCTGTCTGATGACTGGATTATTGATAGCGTTGATACAGCACTTACCGTCGGTATTACCCACCCCGACGGAGAACGGACTTTTTTCAGTACCCCCGGACACGTAGCACAATTCCAACCGCTGGAATTACACAACAAATTGGCCGGAATGAAACTCGACAATGTAATTGTCCTGTTTGTCGGAACATCGTTGATGCCAACAATTCGTCCAGCCCTGACCGAAATATTCAAGTTCGTGAAATCAAAGGGCGGCATAATCGCCCTGGATACCGCATGGCCGACAAATGGTTGGACCGCACACACACGTGATGAAGTATTAAGCTGGCTTCCCTACACTGACATCGCTTTGTTTAATGAAGCCGAAGCAACTGGACTCTTATCGCAACAACCATCCAACAAGCTCGACGCTCACTCTCTTGACTATCAATCTGTTTTAAGAAGCATGCCCCACAACGCATTGTTTGTAACAAAACTTGGCGAAGAAGGCGCAAGAGTGGACAGAAAAAGTTCATCCCCCCTGATACTTAAATCAAAGAAAACAGTCGTAAGGGATACGGTTGGTGCAGGAGACTCTTTTAACGCGGGCTTTCTTGCTGCTTATGCAAGATCACAACCGATTGAAACCTGTCTAAAAATAGCGATAGATACCGCAAGTTATGCCATAGCATCTCATCCCCGTCGCTATCCCAATCACCAGGATGTCGGCCTCTCCAACTATTCCGCCCCAACAACAGATCCCAAAATTAGCCATAAAAGGACGCAGGCACGATGACCGCACTATCACTTAAAAATATCAATAAAAGTTTTGGTGATATCCGCGTTATCCAAAATATAAACCTGAATATCAAGCCAGGCGAATTTGTCGTCTTTGTCGGCCCATCAGGGTGCGGTAAGTCCACATTATTACGTATGATCGCCGGTTTAGAGGATATCAGTTCAGGGGAATTCAGGATCGGGGACCGACGGGCAGATCAGTTGCCCGCATCTGAACGGGATATCGCCATGGTGTTTCAATCTTATGCTCTCTATCCTCACATGACACTCGCAGAAAATATTGGCTTTCCTTTACGGTTGGGAAAACTGCCAAAAGAGACAATTCACAAAAAAGTACAGGAAATTGCCTCTATTCTGAAACTGGAACATCTTCTTGATCGAAAACCAGGTCAAATTTCAGGGGGTCAACGCCAACGTGTCGCAATAGGACGCTCCCTCGCAAGAGACCCAAAGGTTATTCTTTTGGATGAGCCACTCTCCAATCTTGACGCTGCCTTACGATTGGAAATGCGAATAGAGCTCGCCAAGCTACACAAACAGTTAGCAGCAACCATGATCTACGTTACACATGATCAAGTTGAAGCGATGACACTTGCAGACCGGATTGTCATTTTGAACAATGGCGAAATTGTACAAACAGGTGCCCCGTTAGAGCTGTATCAAACCCCGGTAAATACCTTCGTGGCAGAATTCATCGGGTCGCCAAAAATGAATATTTTTCCGGCATCAGTGCCCGAACAAAAATCACAAACCACATCCATTCAGATTACCGGAACAGATAACTACATAGAAACCAAAGCCAGTAATTTGAAGCCTGAGGCAATGCAAACAGGAAAAAAACTACAAATCGGCATCCGTCCGGAACATTTGGTTCCCCTAAACGCAGGAGAAAAAGGGGTCACAGGAGAAATAAGGGGCACAATCACAAGCGTTGAGCAACTTGGCTCGGATACCTATATCTATTTCAATTCAGAAGCGAATCAACAGGCTGTCGCAAGACTTAATGGAATGATCCAAGCAACACCCGGCGAAAGTATCCGCTTCACCGTCTCACCTGAACATCACCATATCTTTTGCGAATCAGGCAATAGAGTTAACTAAACTTTTATATATCAAATAATTACAAATAATCTTTTTTGTACGATGGTTTTGTTTTGCTGGGAACAATTGCCACTATTATACGTTCGACTTCGTCCCCATTACTAAGCGGAAGAATCAACCGATCCCAGATTTGCATCTTTAAGGAGTGATGTGGCTCATGTTGGGTATAAAGTGGTTCTTTGCGTAGAACAACTGCGCGATAACTTATCGTGAAAAACGCTCTCAGCGGGGTCCATATATCAGAAAGAAGAAGCCCTGTCAGATCTTTTCCCGGTTCATTCATTATCGCAGATCCATAGAGGCGGTATCGAAAATTCTCACCACCATCCAGAACATCCAAAACCGCCAAATGCCCTAAAATCGAACGCAACTCCATTGGATCTACAGCATCCGGAGAAGCAGCGAAGTCAGCCCCTCTGGCTTTATCCCACCAATCAAGAAAATACTTCAGCTGATCCCCGGGAAGGCTTTCCATAGCGGGGTTCCAACCGATAGTCGGCTTCGGGCTGCCAAGCTTTCGAAGTAGTAGATCCAATTCACAATAGTCTTCCCGCACAACTTCCGTTGCACGATCCCATAAAGCTTCTGTGGAAAAACTCGTCTCTTCAAATTGCACACTTTCCCCCGAACAAACTTTGCGTGGAACAGTCTTAACACAAGAGAAGTGTCGTTTAAACGAAATTTAAAATAACGCCTTAGAATCAATAACTAATTCCAACAAAAAAATGCGCCCAAATATCTTTGGGCGCATTCTTGAAATCCAGAAGAGTTAGCCTAACTTCGCCCTTCTTCAACAGCATGGCATGATACCTGCGCACTACTGGTTGGAGAGAGAACCGGTCGTTCAGCCTTGCAACGATCATTGGCAAGTGGACAACGCGGGTGGAAAGAACAACCAGACGGTGGGTTTAACGGAGACGGAAGCTCCCCAACCAACTTAATACGCTCTTTCTTTCTGTTAGGATCTGCAACAGGCGTCGCGGACAGTAATGCGCGTGTATAGGGATGCTGTGGATTACTAAAAATTTCATCCCGTGTTCCATGTTCCACTGGCTGACCAAGATACATCACCAGAACGTCATCCGCGATGTGTTTTACAACTGATAAATCATGCGAAATGAAAAGATAAGCAAGATCCATTTCTTCTTGCAGATCAGTCAACAAGTTTAATACCTGTGCCTGAATAGACACATCCAACGCAGAAACAGGTTCATCCAGAATAACAATTTTGGGACGCAGCATCAGGGCACGAGCCACAGCAATACGCTGTCTCTGACCGCCAGAGAACATATGTGGATAGCGATCAGCCTGCTCCGGACGAAGACCAACACGAGACATCATAGAAAGAACGGCTTCGCGCCTTTCTGAAGCAGACATCTTTGTATTGATCTTCAGTGGTTCCGCCAGAATATCACTGATTTTCTGACGCGGGTTCAAAGAACCGTAAGGGTCCTGGAAAACAATCTGCACCATTTGGCGCAGTGTAATCATATCTTCCTTACTATGCGCCGAAGCAATGTCCATTCCACCAAGGATCAGCTCACCCTCTGTTGGTTTTTCAATCAACGTAACAAGGCGCGCAAGCGTAGATTTACCGCATCCTGATTCACCAACGACGGCCAGGGTTTTACCAGCTTCCAGCTGAAAGGTTGCCCCATCTAGCGCTTTGACGGTACCGCCCTTAGAGAACATGCCGCCCTTAACATCATAATAACGCTTTAGGTTATCGGCTTTTAATACAGTTTCAGCACCCATTATGCAGCTCCCCCTGAAACAGAGACACCGGGATGATTGTTTGTTGGCTTACCGTCAACCAAAGGATAATGACACAAAACCTTGTTGGCATGATCCGGTGCTTCTTTTCTGCATTTATCAGTTGCAAACTGACAACGTGGATTAAAAAGGCACCCTGTTGGTCTATCCAATAACCCCGGCACAACCCCGGGAATTGAAGGAAGACGCTTACTGGTCGCACGTTCAGGCAAAGCATTAAGCAAAGCATGGGTATAAGGGTGCTGCGGCTTGTCAAACAACCCGACAACATCCTGACGCTCGACCTGTTGACCTGCGTATTGAACGTTCACAACTTCGGCAGTTTCAGCAACAACGCCCATATCATGGGTAATAAGGACCAAGGCCATGCCTTGCTCTTTCTGTAGCTCACCAAGAAGCTCAAGAATTTGTGCCTGAATTGTTACATCCAGAGCCGTAGTTGGCTCATCAGCAATCAACAAACGCGGATTACAGGCAATCATCATTGCAATCATCACACGCTGGTTCATACCGCCAGACATTTGATGCGGGAAAGCACGCAATCTTGTTTCCGGTGCGGGAATACCAACCATTCCCAAAAGCTCAATCGCTCTTTTTTCCAACTCTTTCTTGGTGCCACCCAAATGCTCTTTGATCACTTCCATGATCTGATAACCAACGGTAAAGCAAGGGTTGAGACTGGTCATTGGCTCCTGAAAAATCATGGAAATATCTTTACCAATGATTTGGCGACGCTCTTTTTTCGAAATTGACAACAGATCAATACCATCAAAGAGCATGCGATCTGCGGTGATATTTGCCGTCCAAGGAAGCAAGCCCATCAAGGCCAACATGGAAACGGATTTACCCGATCCGGATTCTCCAACAATCGCGACCATTTCCCCCTGATCAATTTCAAGGTTCACGCCATCTACAGCACGGAACAAACCATGCGCCGTCTGGAACTCGACAGAGAGATTTTTAATATCCAATAAGCTCATGGGATCAAGACCTCTTCATCTTGGGATCAAGGGCATCACGCAGACCATCACCCATCAGGTTAATAGCCAGCACGGTCAAGAGAATGGCAATACCAGGGAAGGTAACAACCCACCAAGCACTCAGAATAAACTCACGCGCTTCGGCCAACATAGTACCCCACTCTGAAGCTGGTGGCTGTGCCCCCATACCAAGGAAGCCAAGCGCAGCAGTATCGAGGATCGCAGTTGAAAAACTCAACGAAGCCTGAACAATCAATGGTGCCATACAGTTTGGCAAGATTGTCACCAGCATCAATCTCATCGTACCCGCACCCGCAACTTTACTCGCCGTCACATAATCTCTGGCAGACTCGGCAACAGCAGATGCTCGTGCAAGGCGAACATAATGCGGCAGATAGGTAATAGAAATCGCGATCATCGCATTCCGTAGTCCAGGGCCAAGCATCGCGACAAGAACCAAGGCCATCAGCAAACTTGGGATGGATAGAATAACATCCATAACCCGCATCACGATAACTTCGTAGAAGCCTCTGAAATATCCAGCTGACAGGCCAAGCAAAACCCCAAATGTAAGACTGATAACAATCACAATACATCCGGCAAACAACGAGAAGCGTGATCCATGCATAAGGCGCGACAAAAGATCACGACCAACAGCATCGGTCCCCAACAGGAACTGGATATTGCCTCCATCCTGCCAAAACGGCGGAATCAAGATGAAGTCTCGGTTTTGTTGGTCTGGCGAATGTGGTGCTATCACATCAGCAAAAAGAGCAATAAACACGATAAAAAGGAAGAAAAACAGGCCGACAACGGCGCCCTTGTTTTCCGAAAAATAAAACCAGAACTCTCTGAACTGTTGACGCAGAGGACTGATCTGTTCAGGTGCCGAAGACTGTTCGGCTGTATTTTGAACTTGGCTCATCATTACCTCCGATGCAGAATTCTTGGATTGATCAGACCATACATGAAGTCAACCAACAGGTTCACCATCATGACAATCGAAGCAATCAGGACGATACCACCTTGGACAGCGAAATAATCGCGTCGAGAGATAGAATCAATCATCCACTTACCAATTCCAGGCCAAGAGAAAATTGTTTCTGTCAGAATAGCACCGGCCAAAAGGACCCCAACCTGAAGACCAATTACCGTTATAACAGTGATCAATGCGTTCCGGAGTGCGTGAACCCCAACAATCCGCATTGGCGAAAGCCCCTTGGCTCTTGCCGTACGCACATAGTCTTCACCAAGAACTTCCAGCATAGCAGAACGTGTCTGTCGCGCGATAATAGCCATCGGTATGGTACCAAGAACAATTGTCGGCAAGATAAGGTGTGAGACCGCTGACTTAAAGGCACCTTTTTCGTCACTGACAAAAGCATCTATAAGCATAAAGCCAGTGTCTTGATCGATCCAGAACAGTGCGGACAAACGACCTGATACCGGTGTCCACCCCAACATATCCGGGCTGGAGAACAGGATAATCAAAAGAAGTCCCCACCAGAAGATAGGCATGGAATACCCGGTCAGGGAAATCCCCATCAAGGTATGATCAAACGCTGAACCGCGTTTAACCGCAGCAATGATTCCGGCAGGTAAGCCAATCAAAGCTGCAAAAATTATTGCGCACCCAGCGAGCTCGACCGTTGCGGGGAACCGCGTCAGGAACTCTTCTAAAACTGGCGTACGACTGGTAAAGGAGACACCGAAATCCCCTTGTAGAATTCCCCAAAGGAATGAAAAATACTGTTCCCAAATCGGGCGATCAAACCCCAGATCTGCCATAAGCTGGGCATGCCGTTCAGCAGAAACACCACGTTCACCAGCTAGCAGCTCGATTGGGTCACCCGGTAACATCCTGATGAAACTGAAAGCAATCAGAGTAACACCAAGAAACGTTGGGATAAGGACACCCAACTTTGAAAGAATAAAGCGTAACATCGCGATCCTGACTTCGCTTATAAGAAAAGCGGGGAGGGTTTACACCCCCCCCGTTTCATATTTAGTTATAAGATTTTTTTCTTATTCTTCTAAATCAACGCCGTAGAATACATGACCACCAAGTGGATCAATACGGAAATCAACAACTTTGTTGCTCATAGCTTTGTGAACAACAGAGTGAGCAACAGTTACCCAAGGAGCTTCTTCTTTGAAGACAGCCTGAGCCTGCTCATAAAGTTGAGTACGCTTGTCTGGGTCGGATACTTTCACAGCTTCCTGGAAAAGATCGTCAAATTCTTTGTGACACCAGCGCGCGCGGTTACCACCGGATTTTGCAGATGCACAGTTCAGAAGTGACAGGAAGTTATCCGGATCCGGATAATCCGCAGTCCAACCTAACAGGACAGTATCGTGATCGCCTTTCTGTGAACGGGAAAGGTACTCACCCCATTCCATGGAAACGATCTCGGCATTCACACCAACATTCGCCCAGTCAGCCTGAATAAGCTCAGCCATACGACGAGCATTCGGGTTGTAAGGACGTTTCACAGGCATCGCCCAGATGTTTGTGCTTAGGTTTGTTACACCAGCTTCAGCCAACAGAGCTTTCGCTTTTGCAGGATCATAAGGATAATCCTGAATCTCTTCATTATAGCCCCAAAGTGTTGGTGGAAGCGGGTTTTTAGCCGCATTACCAGCGCCTTGGAAAACAGCTTTGATGATAGACTCTTTGTTCATGGCATAGTTAAGAGCCTGACGAACACGCTTGTCATCAAATGGTTTTTTCTCGGTGTTGAACGCAAGATAACCAACGTTCATACCTTCCTGACTATCCACAGTCAGATCTTTGTTTGCTTCGATTGCAGCAAGATCAGCCTGGTTTGGATAAGGAACAAGATGGCATTCGCCAGCAGCAAGCTTCTGATACGCAACCTGTGCGTCAGGCGTAATCGCAAAAACGAGCTTATCTAGCGGCGTACGACCTGACCAGTAGTCTTCATTCGCCTGATAGCGGATGAAAGCATCTTTCTGATAAGATACGAACTGGAAAGGACCTGTGCCGATTGGCTCTTGGTCAAACTTCTCAGGCGTACCTGCGTCCATCATTTGCTGAGCGTATTCAGCAGAGTGAATAGAAGCAAAATCAATCGCGATTTTTGAAATGAAAGCAGCATCTGGCTTCTGTAGAGTAAATTTGACAGTAAGATCGTCAACTTTCTCAATTGTTTCCAGAATGTCCGGGAAACTTACGTAACCAGAGAAATACTCGTACGTACCACCAGAAACTTTATGGTAAGGATGATCGGCTTTCCACTGACGGTTAAAGCTGAAAAGTACATCATCAGCATTCAATTCACGCGATGGCGTAAAGTATTTTGTTGTGTGGAACTTTACACCTGGACGTAGTTTGAAGGTGTATGAAAGACCATCTTCTGAAACTTCCCAGGATTCAGCCAAACCTGGTTGCATGATGGTTGAACCTCTTTCGAACTCTACAAGACGGTTGTAGATGTTACGAGAGCTGGCATCAAATGAAGTACCTGATGTGTAAAGCGCTGGTGTGAAACCTTCTGGGCTACCTTCAGAGCAATAAACAAACGTTTTTGCTTCTGCTGATACAGCACCCATCGTAAGCATACTTGCGAGAGCCGCAGTAGCCATAAGTCCTTTTTTAATCACGATATCCTCCCAAATGTCGCAAATAAGCGCGGAATGCGCTTCTTTTATTAATTAGTGTTCTTCTACCTAATCTAATAAGGATGGTTTTAAGCTATCCATCTGGAGTTGCATAGTCAATTTACAGTTAAGCAGCACAGTAAAATTGTATACAAAATACAGACTACACTAAGAGCATGAAACACACATAAACAAAGGAAAATTATCCATCTAATATCAAATAGATAACTCCAAAACACATTTCGAATAGATCGTTGACAACGAATATAATAAAACACTAATCAACAAAAAAAAGCAATAAAATTTCATCTGTTTTCAGGCGAAGTAATAGCATTAAGCTCATGTCCTACCCCTCTAAACAACTCAAAGATGAGCCCTGTTGAGATTCGTTTGATCACAAATCACAATCAATTTGCGATCTTCACCTGTTATTACACTTGTTAATTTTATCTGTTAATTTTTACAGGCCGATACTTGCCCCAATTAAAGACAGTAAAATCAAATAAAAAGGTGTTGCAAAAAAACGCAACACCTGAAGCATTAATCTATCAATAATATAAGCCCTAGCCAAACAAAGCACTGACCAGTGTATATCTGCTTATGCAAATTCCAAACATTTGCTCGGCAAGACACCCGCCATGATGCTTGCCATCTTATCAGGGCTATCATTAAAACGAAGCCCGACAGTTTTTCCCTTTGCCCATACAACTTCTGTCAACAGCTGAACTCCACCAGCGATTTCCAGAACAAATTGTGTTCCAATCGCCAGTGCTTGATCAAACTTTGCGCGAACACCATTTACAGACACATCAAAGATTACACACTTCTGCCCAGCCCCCCGATCATCTGCATACTCTCCAGACCAAAGCACAGACACCCGTTGAAAGCGACGTTTATCATCACTTATCCGGTCATCTTTCATATTATCATATTCTTTTGACATATTTCAGAGCACTCATACAGAGAACAAAAAAGAAAGCACATACTTCGATTTAAAGAATATATACTTGGCAACTAAAACAAAGAATGGCGAATAAAACTTACTAAATTATAAATAAAATTTAATCAAATCTGCAACAAAAAACCACTTATCTGGCTAACAACTGACAAATGCTGATATTTTTATGGTTAAGATAAAAGATAAATACGATAAAAGACTATTCTTTAATTGTATCAAGAAGTGTTTCATCTAGCTCGGAAAATGTTTTTATCACGGTAGCATTTGCTTTGTATGCAATAGACGCAAGTTTTTGATCTACTAATTCTCTTTCAATATTCACACCTGTTGCAGAAAATACTTCTACAAACCCAGCACTCTGACCAGGTTCTGACAAGGGGGCATTGGGACCTAGTTGCTGTAAATTTCCCGAAACACCCGGTTCACGGCTAACAGCATCCAACCGACTTGGCGCAAAGGGGACACGCTCTGGCAATCGCGATGAATCAAGTGATCCCGCGTTGACGGTATTATTTGCAGATACAGACATACGATGTGCCTGATACTGTAAACCCGATAGAGGTATAGAGTAGTCCATATAATCAATCCTTTGTCCCATGATACCCCAAACCAGTCACCATTTCAATTTCGGGTATTTTAGATAAATCCCACCTATACTAGACGTAACTAATTGATTTTTAATCCAATCTTATCTTCACCATTTTTTTGTCAAAATCTCTTCATATATATTGACTTGATATATATTGATCCTAAGTATATCAAACCAATATATATCTTGGGTTATTCTTTAAAACCAAGACCGGATCTTTATGATGCAAAAATATAACAAATAAGTTCAGGTAACTATTAAATATGGATGTGAGAACACTATGCCTCGCAGTGCTATACCAAGGGCAAGCAAGTGGATATGAAATTAAAAAGGCTTTCCAGGAAGGGGCTTTTAGTCACTTTCAGGACGCGAGTTTTGGTTCAATCTACCCTGCACTTGGTCGACTTTCTGCTGAAGGCCTTGTTGAATGCACCCAGATGGCACAGGAAAAAAGGCCCGACAAAAAGGTTTACAAACTAACCCAACAAGGCCAGGACGCGTTGATAACCAGCCTTCTCGCCCCACCTGCGCCAGATAAGTTTACTTCTGACTTTTTCTTTGTTCTTTATTTTGCGGACCTTATGCCAGTACCCCAGGTCATAAACCTTCTGGAACAAAGAATTTCTTTCTACAAAGAAACTATTGAGCGCATGACAAAGTGTGATCCCGCCGCATTGCCAAGTGGGCGCCGCCTTTGCCACGGTTTAGGGCTAACAGTTTATAAAAACTCACTCTCTTATTTAGAAGAAAATAAAGAACGGTTCATTGCAGAGCTTCGCGAACAAGACGCATCCAATAGATCCCGAACAGAAATAAATCTCAAGCAGATAGAAACCAACAGGCATTTATCATGAAAGTTTCCTATTTACTCGCATTCATTCTAGCTGTTGGAACAGCTGGCTGGGTTATGTCAGGGCAATTGTCAGATAGCTCCGAAGCTGGCGAGGCAGGACAACCAGAGATTAAGAAACCACCAGTTAACCTTGATCAAGCAACAAAAACTCCCTCTGTTCGCGTGCAAACTAAGACCGCTGTTCCCTATACGCGCTATCTGACCGTACGGGGAAGAACAGAAGCTTTACGCACCGTAGAAATAAAGAGTGAAGCCAGCGGCAAGATCATTGATCTTGCAATCGACAAAGGCGATATAATTGAAGCTGGTAAGCTTGTCGCCAAACTTGATGTGAATGAGCGCGCAGCAAAAGTTCAGGAATTCAAAGCCCTGAAAGAACAGCGTTCGATTGAATACAAAGCAGCAAAACGCCTTTCACAAAAAGGATTTAAAGCTGAAACAAAACTTGCCGCCAGCAAAGCAGCATTAGAATCAGCAGAGGCAGAATTAAGACGTGCACAGGTTGCCCTGTCCAATACACTGATACCTGCACCCTTTACAGGGGTTTTGAACAGTCGTGCGGTAGAAATAGGTGAATACATCGATGTTGGCGATAAAATCGGAACGATCATTGATCTGTCAACCATACTTGTTGTTTCAGATGTTAGCGAGAGACTGGTCCCCTACATATCTGTCGGCCACACTGCCAACGTACGTTTGATTACAGGCCAAACCGTTGAAGGAAAAGTTAGATATATCGCCTCAATGGCCGATGCGAACACACGTACCTTTCGCATTGAGGTTGCTGTACCTAACCCGGACATGAAAATCGCGGATGGTATCACAGCCGAAACGGTTCTGACCCTTAATGACATGCAAGCGCATAAGGTATCATCCGGTATTCTAACGATTAATGCCAACGGTACGATTGGCGTGAAAACTTTGACCCCCGACAACACAATCGAATTCAAAGAAGCCAGCATTCTGGAAAACACAACTGACGGTCTATGGCTTGGGGGCCTGCCAAAAGAAGTAACCTTTGTTGTTATTGGACAAGAACTGATCAAAGACGGACAAAAAGTGAAAGCAATTGATGCTGACACATTGGAAGAACTTACCCCCGTCACACCTACTGAGCCTAAACAGGAAACAACAACCGGGGCAGCTCAGTCATGACAAACATCATTTCGGGTGCTTTAGGACGTTCACGCACCGTTATACTGGGGCTTATTCTTATTCTTATTGCCGGGGCTGTGTCCTACGTTACCATCCCAAAAGAAGATAACCCCGACATCACCATTCCGATTATTTATGTCAGTATGCACCACGAGGGCATTTCCCCGGTCGATGCTGAGCGCCTGCTACTAAAGCCAATGGAAAAAGAGCTTCGTAGTATCGAAGGCGTAAAAGAAATGAGATCGAGTTCATTTCTCGGTGGTGGTAACGTGGTTATGGAATTCGAAGCGGGTTCCGATATTGACCTTGCCCTGACTGACGTCAGAGAGAAAGTCGATATTGCCAAAGCCGAGCTTCCCGACGATGCGGATGAACCTTCTGTTCACGAAGTCAATCTGAGCCTTTTCCCTATTCTGGTTGTTAATCTTTCAGGTGATGTTCCTGAAAGAGCATTGCTCGCCATAGCCAAGAACCTGCAAGACAAACTGGAATCTATCCCAAACGTTCTCGAAGCAAAGTTGGTTGGCGATAGAGATGAATTGATCGAAATCGTCGTCGATCCTCTGGTCCTTGAAAGCTACAATCTTGATGCCAACGACATTATTACTGCTGTCGGTAAATCCAATCTGGTTGTTGCTGCTGGATCTTTGGATACAGGCCAAGGCCGTTTTGCCATTCAGGTCCCAGGCCTTTTCGAAGACACGACAGATATCTTGAACATGCCTGTTAAGGTTAATGGCGATGCTGTTGTTCGTGTCAAAGATATCGGAATTCTTCGCAAAACATTCAAAGACACAACTGAATACGCCCGGGTTAACAACAAGCCCGCTTTGACCATGGAAATCTCAAAGCGGACTGGTACAAACATTATTGAAACCATCGAACAAGTTCGCGATGTTGTTAACCAGCAACAAACATTGTGGCCTGAATCTATCAACGTTTCTTATAGCCAAGATCAATCAACAGGCATCCGCACGATGTTGCAGGACCTGCAAAATAACGTTCTATCAGCGATTATTCTGGTAATGATCGTTGTGGTCGCAGCCCTGGGTTTCAGATCATCCATCCTTGTCGGTATTGCTATTCCCGGATCGTTTCTCGCCTCTATCATGATCCTGCATGCCGCGGGTTTAACCGTTAACGTCGTTGTTCTCTTTAGCCTGATTTTGTCGGTTGGAATGCTTGTTGACGGGGCCATTGTTGTCACCGAGTTTGCAGACCGGAAAATGAGTGAAGGCTTGCACAGAAGAGAAGCTTACAAACAAGCTAGTCTTCGAATGGCCTGGCCAATCATTGCATCAACCGCAACCACACTCGCGGCTTTTGCACCCCTTATTTTCTGGCCGGGTATTATGGGTGAATTTATGAAGTTCATGCCCATTACCCTCATCGCAACCCTAAGTGCTTCGTTGGTCATGGCCTTGATCGTTGTGCCGACAATTGGGGGACTGATTGGCAAAGCCGGTGGTGCTGCGGACAAAAAATCTATGGAAAACCTGGCCGCATCAGAAGCCGGAGACTTAAATGCGGTCTCTGGTTTTACGGGTCTTTACATAAAGCTGATGCACCTGGTTCTCAGAATACCGGGCACCATTGCAACCCTGACCTTTGCTTCACTTATTGGCGTTATCATGCTTTACAGTAATTATGGTAAAGGCGTTGAATTTTTTCCGGATATCGAACCTGATAATGCCGTATTACAGGTTCGTGCCCAGGGCAACATGTCGATAGATGAACGTGACTACCTCGTCAGACAAGTTGAACAAATCGTGCTTGATATTCAAAATGAAAAGCATGAATTACACAATATCTATGTCAGCACTAACGCCGAAAGCACGACAAGCAGCGAGCAGCCAGAAGACGTCATTGGCAATATCCAAATGGAATTTACGGATTGGTTCAACAGACGCCCTGCTGATGAAATTCTTGCAGAAATTCGCGAGAGGACGGCCGTTCTAGGGGGTATTTCTGTCGAACCCAGAAAAGAAGAAAAAGGTCCTTCATCGGGAAAACCAATCCATATCGAAATTGCATCAACAGATCCTAGCCTTGTATACCCTTGGGCAAGCAAAGTGGCCAACCATCTAAGAGAAGCAAACGGTTTTGTTGACATCGAGGACGGTCTTCCTGTGCCCGGCATTGAATGGCGTATTGATGTTGATCGTGCCCAGGCCGCAAAATTTGGGGCAGACATTGCCCTGATCGGTAGCTATATCCGGATGGTCACCAATGGCATGAAGTTGGGCAGTTATCGCCCGGATGACAGTGACGAAGAAATTGATCTTGTCGTCCGCCTTCCCCGTAACAACAGAAACATCGAACATCTGGATCAGATAAAGATTCAAACCAATGTCGGCTTGATCCCTATATCGAATTTCATCACCCGTACTGCTGCGCCAAAAGTTGGCGTCATCAACCGCGTCGACAGCCAACGGGTTGCAACCGTTAAATCAGACATAGCACCAGGTATTCTCGCCGATGACAAGGTCAAGGAACTGACGGCATGGATGGCAAGCCAAGAGCTTGATCCTCGAGTGACAATTCAGTTCAAAGGGGAAAATGAAGATCAGCAGGAATCGCAAGAATTTCTTGTAAAGGCCTTTGGGGTCGCTCTCTTTATGATTGCCATCATATTGGTCACCCAGTTCAACAGCTTCTACAGCGCCTTCTTGATCCTGTCTGCCGTGATCATGTCAACAATTGGCGTTCTCATCGGTCTTCTTATTACAGATCAACCCTTCGGAATTGTTATGTCAGGCATCGGCGTCATTGCCTTGGCTGGTATCGTTGTGAACAACAATATCGTGCTTATTGATACTTTTGATTACGTATCAACCAAGTTCAAAGATCAAAAGGAAGCCATTATCCGTACGGGAGCACAACGTTTACGTCCGGTGATGCTAACAACGATCACAACGGTTCTCGGACTGATGCCGATGGTTCTTGCAACGAATATTGATCTGATCAATCGAACAGTTCAAGTCGGCGCCCCCTCTACTCAATGGTGGACACAACTTGCCACAGCAATTGCTTTCGGGCTTTGCTTCGCGACCATTCTAACCCTTGTCATTACACCTTGCTCTTTAATGGTAAGGGTAAACAGTCGCAATCTCGTTAAGCGGATAAAGGCAAGATTTAAAAAGAATGACACACCATCCGAACCACCAGCGGCTGGTCCCGTATCAGATGATGAAAAAGTTATTCCAGCCGAATAAAAGGGATAAGCATGTATTTCAAAAGCCGGTAACTTTGTTGCCGGCTTTTTTATTAATCGTCAAAAAGATCAAGAGCTGCGTGGATCCTGAAAACAGTGGTCAACCAACATAGGGCCCCAAAGATCCAAGCCATAAGAACAAACTTCTCGGGCCAAATACATAGAGCCAGAAACAAAATAATCGTCTCTGTTCCCTCTGTCAGGCCACCCAGATAATAGATACTTTTCTTACCGCGGATGTCCGTGGAAATTTTTTTCTTGGCTGCAACAATTGCAAAGGACAAAAACGACGCTCCGGTTCCCATAAAAGAGAAAATAAGGAAAGCAGCCGCCACCCCATTTTCTTGGGGCATCGCAAGGGCAAAACCGAAAACAACTGCTGAATAAAAAATAAAATCAAGGGTAATATCAAGGTATCCCCCAAGATCCGTTATCCCCTGTTTTCTGGCGACAGCCCCATCCAGGCCATCACACAGCCTGTTAAAAGCAATCGCTGTCATCGCTAAATAATACGATTCAGTGGCAAGTGCAGGAATGACAAGCATTCCCCCAAAAAATCCAACCCAGGTTATCTGATTAGCCCCCAGGCCAGAACGTGAAAGAGCCTCCCCTATTTTATCAAGAGGAGGGTCAATCTTTGTTCTCATCCAGGCGTCAAACATAACCTGCCTGACTTTTATTCTTTTTCAGAAGAAGTATTTTCGTCGTTTCCAGCGTCGTCGGGGTCTTTACCTTCTTGAGCCAGCATCTTCTTACGCGTCGACCGATAAGAGAATTGTGCTAAAATAATGGACACCAGATAACCTATCCCCGCAACACTCAATGATACCCAGGGTGTACTGTACAAAAGCATAATACAAACAGCAAACCCAAGTAACACAAGACCAACATAACGTCTTGGAATACGAATTCGTTTTGATGAATAGGTCGGGATAGTACTGACAAAAAGAGCCCCCACCGCAACCAGCATCATGCCATTTAGGACAGACGAACGTAAAATATCGTCGCCTAACTCAAATGATAAAACAACGGGAATAAGAACAAGCCCGGCACCGCAAGGTGCTGGAATACCTGTAAAGAATTTCGAAGCCCAAGGGGGCGGGTTTTCGTCAAGCAAACTGGTATTGAAACGCGCCAGACGCATACCACAACAAATGGCAAAGAAAAGCGACACCGCCCAGGCTAGACCACCAGTTCCATCCATTGCCCACAAATAAATAACCAATGAAGGAACCACACCGAAGTTCACAAAATCAGCAAGCGAATCAAGCTGTGCGCCAAATTCACTCGTTCCTTTCATCAACCGTGCAACCGGGCCATCTAATCCATCAAGGATCATCGCCACAACGATACCAATAACCGCTAGCTTCCAGTTACTTTCAAGCGCCGCACGAATTGCTGATAGACCTGAACACAGCGCCATCAAGGTAATGGCATTTGGTATCAGACGATTTACAGAAAATCCATGAAGTCGACGACGGCGCTTGAGACCAGACATTTAGCGTACCTCTGTTTCACGTTGTGCTTCATCAGACAAAAGATCAGCAATCACCGTTTCGCCACCAACCATTTGTTGCCCAACAGAAACAAGAGGAGCAACACCGTCCGGCAAGTATATATCTGTACGACTACCAAAGCGGATTAAACCAAAACGCTCACCTGTTTTAACTTCCTGGTCCAATGTCAGGTTACAAATGATACGTCGGGCAATCAGACCTGCAATCTGTACAAACGCTATTTCCTTACCGTCATTTGTTTCCATTTTAACGGACATACGCTCGTTCAGCTCAGATGCCTTATCAAGTGCAGCATTCAAGAATGCGCCGTGGTGATATGCCAATTCGGTGATTTTACCCGCTGCTGGAATACGGTTTACGTGAACATCAAATACGCTCAGAAAAACCGAAACCCGCATTCTTGGCTCGGCACCCATATTTAATTCCGCTGGCGGCACGGCCGTTTCAACAGCACTTACATGCCCATCGGCAGGACTGACAACAAGGCCTTCACGAACCGGTGTCTGCCTTTCCGGGTCACGGAAAAAATAAGTGCAAAATGCTGCGATAATTAGCCCAACAATTGCCAAAGGCTTCCAAATCAATGCAAACCCGACACTCAGCGCAAGTGCGCCACCAACAAAAGGCCAACCAGCTTTATTAATAGGCACTAGAATGTGCTTCAGCACTGCCGTCTCCATTCAATATTCAAATAATTTGTGTCGTAGCTCTGTGTTTATCACATACGCTACAGATAACATTTGGGCTGTAATACTGTATTACGAGGTTCAATGTAAGGTATTTTCCGAAAAACTAACAATTTAACGTCGAATTACGATTTACTTCTCTTTGGGGAGAACAAAAATTTGCCCAGGATAAATCAAGTCCGGATTTCTGATCTGATCTTGATTTCGGTCATAGATCACAGCATAACGCGCCCCCTCTCCATAGATTGCACGAGAAATCCGCCATAGGCTATTACCTGGTTGAACAGTGACAACTCGCTCATCAGGAAGCGATTCAACCTTTCCTGATCGGGAAAAAGGGATCTCTACGCGGGCCGTTACTTTTCCTTCGTCATCAACCTGATCAATTCGCAGTTGGTGCAAACCTTCTTTGACATTTTTTTCAGATTCAACGGTCCAGCGACCTTCATCGTCTGTGACGCCTTGCCCCACAAACTCGTTATTCAAATAACCGACAACCTTTTGTCCCGGCTGCGATGTTCCCCCAATAACAGTTTGGCCAGAATCATCATAATCAACACTGTCTAACGCCAACTCACCGTCTTTAATGCCGTCATCCTCTACCCGTTCAGGTAACTGAATAATCTTTGATGCTCCTCCCTTGTCTTCGGGGACAAGGACGGCAAGGGCAGATTTATCCCCTTTTGGAACATCAACAATGGCAACATCCGCAGATTTTAATCTGACGCCTTGCTCTTCATTATTAACCTGCAGCCCCAATTCATGGGCACCGGGGGCAAGTGGTGTTTCCAGTACATAGGCCCATTGTCCGTTATTATCGGCCTGAACAGTTCCAAGCAATGTTGTGCCATCAACAATTCGAACTTCACTCCCCGCGGGTGCTCTGCCTGCAAGAACAGTATCACCGGTTTTTTCGACCCTGATCACATCAAAGGCAAGCGATGGGTCAACGATAACCGCCGGCGTTTTCACATCATCAGAAGGTTCTTCTGCTGATACATCCGGTTTGTTATCTTTGACGACTTCTGTTTTATCAATAGATCCTTGTGACTTGTCTTCTTCAGAAACCTCCGAAGTAACGGGTTCGTTTGTCTGAACAGTGTCACTTGTTGTGACATCACTTTCAGTCACAGCAGACTCAGAATTATCTGTCTCAGAATCACTACCCTCTGGATCAGCACGTTTTCCAGAAAGTTTATTGATTATTTTTTTCGGTGCATCTGTTGAAGAACTTGTACCTTCTGTAACTACAGCAGAATCATCATCCAGGGCATACCAGATCGAGACGCTTCCGATAAACAGCACGGCAACAGCTACGAATGAAAAAACGAGGGTACGGCTCAAAGATGCCTCCTAAATCTTTATCTTGATCGATAATATTTTATCACCAAAGCAGGTGGGAAATTATTCCCCAGACTAACATTGTTCTGACCCTAGGTTAAGTCCTTACAGGAAAAGAACAAGGGCTATGACATTTTTTGGACAACAAAAATAAACGAATAGCGTCCTATGCGATCTTTTCAGATTATTGCCATCACCAGATCTATAGATATAATACACCTCACGGCACGTAAAAAAAGGACCTAACCTTATGATTTACGTGCCGTTTTGCAACTTTGCACAAAAAAAATAATAAAAGGAATTCAACAATGGCCAATATTAAATCTCTCTGTGTTTACTGCGGTTCGTCCAATATGGTCAGTGATAAACATCTTGCAAAAGCTCATCAATTGGGCCGATTGGCCGTAGAGAACAATATTAAAATCGTTTATGGGGGCGGTCGTGTTGGATCAATGGGGCGGGTTGCTGACGGTGCTTTGGCACATAACGGAACAGTAACCGGGATTATACCTCAATATCTGGACAAGTTGGAAGTCGCCCATAAAGAAGTAAATGAATTGATTGTTGTTGATTCCATGCATACCCGCAAAATGACAATGTTCGATCAATCTGATGCCTTTTGTATTTTGCCTGGCGGACTGGGTACTTTGGATGAATTTTTCGAAATTGCGACCTGGAAACAGCTTGGCATGCATGACAAACCTCTTATTGTCGTCAATTTAGAAAATTTTTGGGACCCCCTTTTGAATTTGATAAACCATCAAATTTCAGCGGGTTATTTAAGACAAGACCCAGATAATATTTATAGTGTTGTCAATAGCATAGAAGAAATCTTTACCCAGCTTGAAAGTATGCCGAGGACCAGTATAGAAACAGATATCAAGCGACTTTGATATCAATTGTTATTCCAAGTTATCTTGCACTGCAGCGAAAGACTGTTATTTTCCTCTGTGAGTTCCCCAAATTATATGAAACAAGCCGACAAACAAGGAGGCGAACATGTCCAAAATTAAGGTTAAAAATCCAATCGTCGAACTCGACGGCGACGAGATGACACGCATCATCTGGGAGAAAATCAAACAAAAATTTATTCTCCCCTATCTTGATGTTGATCTGAAATATTTTGATCTTTCTATCGAAAGCCGTGATGCAACTGATGATCAGATCACTGTTGATGCTGCCAATGCTATCAAAGAACATCGCGTCGGTGTTAAATGCGCCACGATCACACCAGACGAAGCACGCGTGGAAGAATTCGATCTGAAAAAGATGTGGCGTTCGCCAAACGGCACTATTCGAAACATTCTGGGTGGTACTGTTTTTCGCCAGCCGATCATTATGGAAAATGTTCCCCGTCTTGTTCCCGGTTGGACACAGCCAATCGTCATTGGCCGTCACGCATTCGGTGATCAATACAAAGCCACAGACTTCTTGGTGCCCGGCGCAGGTAAACTAACCATGACCTTCCAACCGGAAGACGGTGGTGAGCCAATTACCCGTGAAATTTTTGAATTCCCGGAAGCTGGCGTGGCCATGGGCATGTACAACCTGGACGAATCAATTCGTGGGTTTGCCCGTGCTTGTATGAACTACGGTCTTGATCTTGGCTGGCCAGTTTACCTGTCCACAAAAAATACAATTCTGAAAGCTTACGATGGTCGTTTTAAAGACCTGTTCGAAGAAGTTTATCAGACAGAATTTGCTGACAAGTTTGCTGCAAAAGGCATTTCATATGAGCACCGTCTTATTGATGACATGGTTGCGGCAGCTATGAAATGGTCTGGCGGTTTTGTCTGGGCTTGTAAAAACTATGACGGTGATGTTCAATCTGACACAGTGGCACAGGGCTTTGGTTCACTTGGTCTGATGACTTCTGTTCTAATGACACCCGATGGGCAGACCGTAGAAGCAGAAGCAGCACACGGCACAGTGACACGTCACTATCGTCTGCATCAGCAAGGCAAAGAAACATCCACAAACCCGATTGCATCTATCTTTGCCTGGTCACGTGGCCTTAAGTTCCGTGGACAGTTTGACGAGACACCTGAAGTGGTTAAGTTCGCTGAAACACTCGAAAAAGTGTGTATCGATACTGTTGAATCCGGCCAGATGACAAAAGATCTTGCGCTTCTGATCAACCCAAATCAGGATTGGTTGACAACAGATCAATTCCTGGATGCGATCGATACCAACCTACAGAAAGCGATGAGCTAACAAAGATGCCAAAAATCCTACGTCATTTACTCGCTGGCCTGTTTGCCTTGACCCTGGCGTCAACCAGTTCACAAGCAGCTGATCCTGAAAACACGCTGGTGATTGAACTAAAAACCGGTAAAGTCTTCATCGAGATGCTTCCCAATCTTGCCCCGAACCACGTGACAAGAATCAAAGAACTGACCCGTGAAGGTTTTTATGACGGCATTGTATTCCATCGAGTAATACCAGGATTTATGGCACAAACTGGTGACCCCAAAGGTCTTGGTACTGGCGGGTCTGGTAAAAAACTAAAAGCCGAATTTTCTCGTGAACCTTATGTTCGCGGTACTGTCGGCATGGCACGTTCCCAGAATATCCATTCAGGGGACAGCCAGTTTTTTATCATGTTTAAAAGAACGCCGTCTCTTGATGGGCAATACACTGTATGGGGTAAAGTCATACAGGGTATGGAACATGTTGATTCAATTAAAAAAGGCCCTCGGGATACTGGTAAAGTTAGCAATCCTGACAAAATGATTTCTGTAAAGGTACTTGCTGATATTCAATAGGCACCAGACCAGAAAACTCAAAAAAAGCGCTGAAATCCCAATGGATTCAGCGCTTTTTATTTTCAAGGAAAAGTAAGGGTTTCTCTTATTTTTTAAAATTCTATCTCAACAAAGATGCTGCCTTGCAAAAGTGCTCTCAGATACCTATTTTGCAGATAGTTTATCACACTTATTTAGGGCCCTAGCCATGACAGAAGACACAAAACCAGATCAGGAAAACACGCTCGTTATCGAACTGGAAACTGGAAAAGTAACCATCGAGATGCTGCCAGATCTTGCTCCTACTCACGTTGCGCGTATCAAAGAACTTGCACGTGAAGGCTTTTACGATGGCATCGTTTTCCACCGTGTAATCGACGGCTTCATGGCTCAAACAGGGGATCCAACCGGAACAGGAACAAGTGGTTCAGGCAAAAAGCTCCGTGCTGAATTTACCCAGGAACCATTTGTACGTGGTGTTGTTGGTATGGCTCGTGCCCAAAACCCGCACTCAGGCGACAGCCAGTTCTTCATCATGTTTGACAGCGCACCATCCCTTAACGGTCAATATACAGTTTGGGGACGTGTTATCGAAGGCATGGAGCTGGTTGACGGCATCAAAAAAGGTGCCCCGGGCAGTGGTGCTGTTGATGATCCTGATCGCATGGTGTCCGTAAAAGTTCTCGCCGACGTCGCGTAATTCATTCAGCCTAATCCTATATCAACTCAATAAAACAGGTTGGTATTTTTACTAGGTGATTTTTCAAAGCCCTCGCTGTATTATCCACGGCGGGGGTTTTGTCCAATGGGGGGTTATCCGGGGGACAGCCTGTAATCTTAAAAAAAGGACTTTGGTTGTGACAATCACCGAAGAATACACACAGCTTGTAGAGCAACTCACACAGACCGCACTGGATTTCTCACTGGAAATTCTTGCTGCTCTGGCCATTCTCATTGTTGGTATTTTTGTCGCAGGACGCGTTGCAAAATATACAGACAAACTTCTCACCAAATCGGGAAAAGTTGATACGACCCTTAAACCAGTCATCGTTAAGATCATTCGCTATACAATAATGATCTTTGTCTTGATTGCTGTTCTGGCCCGTTTCGGCGTGGAAACAACAAGTATTATTGCTGTTCTCGGTGCTGCAGGTCTGGCAATTGGCCTCGCTTTGCAAGGAACGATGCAAAACATTGCCGCTGGCTTTATGTTGTTATTCTTGCGCCCTCTAAAAGTTGGTGAATTTGTTGATGCAGATGGTATCTCAGGGACGGTGGAAGAAATCAGTCTTTTCATCACCCACATGACCACTGTGGATGGACTGTACCTTTCTGTACCAAATTCAAAGCTATGGTCTGCCACTGTGACGAACTACAGCAGAAACAGTAAGCGCCGTACAGATATGGCAATCGGCATTGGTTACGGTGATGATATTGCCAAAGCAGAAAAAGTTGCCTTGGCTGTACTTTCTGGCGACAGCCGTATCCACAAAGATCCAGCCGCACAGATTATTATCAGCGGTTTGGGTGAAAGTTCAGTTGACCTGAACGTTAGATACTGGACAGATAGTGGAGATTATTGGCCCACATTAAGTGACAATCGCAGAGCGATTAAAGAGGCCTTTGATAAGGAAGGTATCTCTATCCCCTTCCCTCAACGCGATTTGCATATTATTTCTGACGTTAAAGCCAAGGCTTGATACTGTAAGAAGACCTTGCAACGAAGAAAGGCCGCAAGTCGCGGCCTTTTTTTGTATCATGTGCAGATCAAAAACCTCACCTCGTCACATGCGATGATACGCAATTAACAGTACCAACACATCATGTTTGGTATGGCTATCCATTCTGATTTAAAATCAGGTTGAATTTCTCTGATCAAATTCTTATTCGACAAAGCATGATCCACCCCATACCTTGTAAAGAGTTCCTTTCATCTCTTCTGGGCAATATGACATCTATTTCTGATAAATGGCTTTCTTTGGCTATACTGGCGCTTTGCCAAGTCGCAGCTATGGCACTTTGGTTCTCTGCCTCTGCTGTGCTGCCCTCTCTTGTTGTCGAATATGACTTGAACTCTTTCCAACAAGCCCTCTTTACCTCGACAGTTCAAATTGGCTTTGTCGTTGGTAGCCTTTCCTCTGCTCTTTTTGGCCTTGCTGATCGTTTACCACCAAAACTGTTTTTTTTAAGCTCAGCAATCATTGCAGCCATAGCTAACGCACTATTGTTGTTAATTGAACCAACAGACGGGATTGTGCCTATGCTGCGCTTTATCACCGGGGTTTGCATGGCAGGTATATACCCGGTTGGCATGCGAATGGCCGCAACGTGGGCAAAGGGTGACATGGGATTGCTCGTTGGTATTTTGGTCGGTGCCTTAACTCTGGGGTCTGCTTCCCCGCATCTTTTTAATGCAATTGGTGGTATAGACTGGCGTTTTACAATTGCAACAGCATCGATCTGTGCAGTCGCAGCAGCCATTGGTATTCTCTTTTTCAAAATGGGGCCCGCTTACACAAAGGCGCCGCGATTTCACCCTCGACATATTCTCTCGGCCTGGAATATCAAATCCGTTCGTTTGGCAAATCTCGGCTATCTGGGGCACATGTGGGAACTCTATGCAATGTGGGCCTGGATTGGAATATTCCTGACAGCCAGCTTTTCACTAACAATGGAAACTATTCAAGCCCATGACCTTGCCAAACTAGCAACATTCGTAACAATGGCAGCAGGTGCTGTTGGTTGCCTCGCAGCAGGATATCTGGCTGATAAACTCGGGCGTACCACCTTAACGATCATTGCCATGTTGATTAGTGGTAGCTGTGCGTTGTCAGTTGGTTTTTTATTCGGTACATCCCCAATTTGGCTAACATTGCTCTGTATTGTGTGGGGGATCAGTATCATTGCTGATTCCGCCCAATTTTCCGCATCTGTTGCTGAATTATCTCCGCCTGAAATCGTCGGGACAATGCTAACACTACAAACATCACTAGGCTTTACACTGACCCTAATCACGATTCATTTAATGCCATACGCTGTAGATTTTCTAAGTTGGCACTATGCCTTTGCGCCTCTGGCTATTGGACCATTTCTGGGTGTTTGGGCTATGCTAAAACTGCGCCAGCATCCCGAGGCGATAAAACTTGCCGATGGTAAGAAATAATTCGTGAAAACATGATCATTACAAAAAAAGCTCCGTAGTATTCACTAACTACGGAGCTTTTTGATTTGAACCCGGAGCTAATCAACCAAGCAGGGTTTCGATTGCCTTTATTGCGTCCTGAGCCTTTGAGGCATCAGGGCCACCCGCCTGTGCCATATCGGGACGTCCACCACCGCCTTTGCCACCAAGGGCCGCAGAGCCTGCACGTACAAGGTCAACAGCAGAAACTTTAGCTGTTAAATCCTCCGTCACTGCAACAACGATAGAGGCTTTGCCATCTGTATCTGCGATAAGAACAATAACACCGGTACCAATCTGTTTTTTCAGTTCATCAGCCGTCGGTTTCAGATCTTTAGGTAAAACACCTTCGAGAACGCGAGCAGCAACTTTAATACCGTTTACGTCCTTGAATTCGGCCTCACCAGTTGCACTTCCCCCGCCAGCAGCCAGTTTGCGCCGCGCATCAGTCAGATCACGTTCCAATCGCTTTCTTTCGTCCAGAAGCGATGTCACACGGGCTTCCAATTCAGCAGGCGATGCCTTCATGGCTGCCGCCGCTGCTGCCAGCTGTTTTTCCTGTGCTGATACGTAATCCAATGCAGCCTGCCCCGTAACGGCCTCAACACGACGCACACCAGAAGCAAGCGCAGCTTCGGATACAATTTTAAAGAAACCGATATCTCCGGTTCTTCTGACATGGGTACCACCACACAACTCTGTTGAGTAATAACCACTACCCGTAGAACTATCTGAACCGCCCATAGAGACAACGCGGACTTCTTCACCGTACTTCTCACCAAAGAGAGCCATGGCCCCTTCTTTAATCGCTTCATCCGGGGTCATCAGACGCGTTATTACCGGATCGTTGCGACGAATATAATCATTCACCTCACGTTCAACAGCAGCAATATCATCGGCCTCCAAAGGTTTAGGTTGGCTAATATCAAAACGGAGACGTTCCTTTGCCACCAAAGAGCCTTTTTGAGTTACATGTGTTCCCAAACGCCGACGAAGAGCTTCGTGCAACAGGTGTGTTGCAGAGTGATGAGCACGCAGGGCAGAACGTCGAGACACATCGACCTTCATTTCCAACGCAAGATCAACCGCGATCTCACCACGGGTAACTTCACCTATATGAACAAATAGGTTGCCCAGTTTTTTCTGGGTATCCTTAACCGTAACTTCTGCACCTTCGGCCGAGAACAACAGGCCGTGATCCCCCTGTTGACCACCACTTTCACCGTAGAATGGTGTCTGGTTGGTGATAACCATCACCTGATCACCAGCTTTAGCAACAGAAACCTCGTCCCCGTCTTTCAAGATCGCCAGAATCTGACCTTCGGCTGTCTCGGTATCGTAGCCAAGGAATTCTGTACCCCCGACACGCTCCTGAATTTCAAACCAGACTTTCTCTGTCGCAGCATCTCCAGAGCCACTCCATGCCTGACGTGCTGCGGCACGCTGCTGTTCCATGGCAGTATTAAAGCCTTCGATATCAACAGACTGTCCCTGTCCACGCAAGACATCCTGTGTAAGATCCAGCGGGAAGCCATAGGTATCGTACAGCTTAAAGGCAACTTCGCCATTAAGCGTGCCCTTGTCACCCAATTTGTCCGTTTCAGCAGAAAGTAACTTCATGCCGCGATCCAGTGTTTGGCCAAAGCGGTTTTCTTCCAGCTTGAGCGTCTCGGTAATTAGCGCTTCTGCACGGGCGAGTTCAGGGAAAGCAGTTCCCATCATTCCAACCAGCGAAGGAACAAGCTTGTAAATAGCTGGATCTTTCACACCAAGCTTGTGAACATGGCGCATGGCACGTCGCATAATACGACGTAATACATAGCCGCGACCTTCGTTAGATGGCAAAACGCCATCGGCAATCAAAAAGGCCGTTGAACGCAGATGATCGGCAATAACGCGGTGAGAAACCGCATGGTCACCGTCCGCATCAACGCCTGTTTCATGTGCAGACGCTTCAATGATCGTACGAAGTAAATCAACATCGTAGTTATCGTGCTTTCCTTGCAGAACCGCAGTTATACGCTCAAGTCCCATCCCGGTATCAATAGATGGCTTGGGCAGATCAACCCTTGTCTGCGCATCAATTTGCTCATACTGCATAAATACGAGATTCCAGATTTCAATAAATCTGTCGCCATCTTCATCCGGGCTTCCCGGAGGACCACCAAAGATGTGATCTCCGTGGTCATAGAAAATTTCTGAACAAGGTCCGCAGGGCCCAGTCGGCCCCATCGACCAAAAATTATCACTTGTTGAGATCCGGATAATACGATCATCACTCAGGCCCGCAATTTTACGCCACAGAGCAGCAGCCTCTTCGTCTTCGGAATAAACTGTCACCAACAGCTTTTCTTCGGGAACGCCGTATTCTTTTGTAATCAGGTTCCAGGCATGTTCAATGGCTACATCCTTGAAGTAATCTCCAAAGGAAAAGTTGCCCATCATTTCAAAGAATGTGTGATGCCTTGCAGTATAGCCGACGTTTTCCAAATCATTATGTTTACCACCGGCGCGGACACATTTCTGCGAAGTCGCTGCACGGTTATAGGGACGTGTCTCGTTACCGGTAAAGACGTTCTTGAATTGTACCATACCTGCATTGGTAAACATCAACGTTGGATCATTTCGCGGCACCAGCGGCGAAGATTCTACGGTTTGATGACCATGTTTTGCAAAATAATCGAGAAAGACCCTACGGATCTCATTGCCGGTAATCATTTTAATCACTTACCCTAAAACTTGGACAGGACGCATTCTTTCATAACAGAATGCGGGAAATCTTATCTGCGGTTTTAACGTGCTGCCAAGGCTCTGTCTAGGCTTCGCTTACAGCATTACAATTTCCCTGCCTCAACCTTCACACAGTCCCGATAATAACTTGCCTTTAATTTTCCACGATTATTCGATATAGCTAGATAAAATACTTCATAAATCAACATTCACGACTACCTAATTTATATAAACAGACAAGTTTGAAACCATGGTCCTTATAAATCCTCTTGAACATTTAAAAACCATTGCGAGCTGTTGCCTGTTTCTTATTGCGACATCCTCTGTTGCAACAGCTCAACAACAGGCACCGCAAAGATCAACCGAACGCTATGGAAATTGGGCTGCACATTGCACGGTCAACGAACCACTTAGTTGTTATATTGTGCATAATGTTACACTTGGCGAAAACCCAACACCTGTCTTGAACTTGGCCGTTGGACGCCCTGACAATAATACCGCAGGCATCACGACCCTTATTCTAACTCTTCCCCTAGGCATCCGCCTGCCAGAAGGGTTTTCACTGGAAGTTGGTCCTCAGCTAAAAAGACAATATCCCTTTATTCGTTGTTTAAGAACCGGCTGTCAGTCTGAAATTCAAATAGACAATGAACTTTTAAATAGCTTTAAAAGTCAAAACGAAGGACGTGTTGTATTTTTTGATGCGGTTAAAAAGAAAATCGCAATTCCATTTTCTTTAAAAGGGTTCACAAAGGCCTTTGGACGCGTAACCAATCCATAATTTTCCAGCCCTCACAACCGAATAAAACATAAAAAAAGGAGCCCGAAATGGCTCCTTTTTTATTCTCAACTCTGGAAAGGAAAACTAAGCGTCTTCTGTTTCACCTTCTTCTTTTCCTTCGAGCATCGCGTTCGCAACAATTCCGGCATTCTTCCGAACAGCAGCTTCAATTTTCGCTGCCACTTCAGGATTTTCCATCAAGAACTTCTTGGCATTTTCTCTTCCCTGACCAATACGCTGCCCATCGCAAGAGAACCAGGCCCCGGCCTTTTCAACAACACCGGCCTGAACACCGAGATCCAGCATCTCACCCGTTTTGGAAATACCTTCACCGTACATGATATCAAATTCAATAACCCGGAATGGAGGGGCCATCTTATTCTTAACAACCTTCACCCGGGTTTGGTTACCCGTAATATTGTCACGATCTTTAATGGCGCCAATACGACGAATATCCAGACGAACAGAAGAATAAAATTTAAGCGCGTTACCACCCGTTGTTGTTTCCGGGTTACCAAACATCACACCGATTTTCATACGGATCTGGTTAATAAAGATAACGAGAGTTCGAGATTTTGAAATTGAACTTGTCAATTTACGCATCGCCTGGCTCATCAAACGAGCTTGTAAACCAGGAAGAGAATCTCCCATATCGCCTTCGAGTTCAGCTTTCGGAACCAAGGCAGCGACGGAATCCACGACCAACACGTCCAATGCACCAGAACGTACCAATGTATCCGTAATTTCCAATGCCTGTTCACCAGCATCTGGCTGAGAAATCAGCAACTCGTTTACATCAACCCCAAGCTTGTTTGCATAAGCTGGGTCCAGAGCGTGTTCCGCATCAATAAAGGCACATGTTCCACCCGCTTTTTGTGCTTCAGCAACAACGTGCAAGGCCAGGGTTGTTTTACCAGATGATTCCGGGCCGTACACTTCAACAATACGTCCGCGCGGCAACCCACCAATGCCAAGGCCGATATCCAACCCCAGAGATCCTGTGGATATAACTTCGGTCTCTACTGTCGTTCCTTCGCCCAACTTCATGATCGAGCCTTTACCAAAAGCGCGTTCAATCTGTCCCAGGGCTGCATCTAATGCCTTTTGTTTGTCCACCGTGCTATTCTCCACTAACTGTAAGACGTTTTGTGCCATCGTTGCCTCCCTTATCCCACAGGCTCACACTTGCTGCAACGAGAACAATGTACCCTCTTTGTTCTCATGAAGCAACGAAAAAGAACATTAAGAGAACATCGTTGTAATAAAACCTTTAACCTATGCGCGGTTTGGATCAAATACCTGTAAAAAAAAAATGACTTTTTATATGGGCTCCACAAAGTAAAATTACTGTGTAGCAAGGACATCCTTAACTTTAGAGGCCAACTGCTTCAGGCTAAAGGGCTTTGGCAAGAATTCAATTGCAGAATCTACATCCAGCGTTTTCCGAAAAGAATCTTCTGTATAGCCAGAAATAAAGATAACTTTTAAATCCGGGTGAGTTTCATAAAGCTTTTTGATCAAGGTAGGCCCATCCATCTTTGGCATCACAACATCTGTAATGACCAGATCTATCACTTCTCCACCTTCTTCTTGAAGAATCTCAAGCGCAGCTTCGCCTGAATTGGCCTCAAGCACCTTATACCCCTTATTCTCCAGAGCCCTCGCGCTAAAGGATCTCACCGCATCTTCGTCTTCAACCAACAGAATATTCCCACGGCCAGTCAAATCCTGTGCTTTGGGTGTTTCAGCAGCCAGTTCGTCTTGATCTTGTGCATCTTCTTGGAAGTGCGGTAACAGTAAAGAAAAAACGGTTCCTTGATCTGCCGTTGAATCAACAAAAACAAAACCGCCGGACTGTTTCACAATACCATAGACAGTTGATAGTCCCAGACCAGTTCCCGCCCCGACTTCTTTAGTAGAAAAGAAAGGGTCAAAGATACGGTCAATAATTTCAGTCGGAATACCATGGCCCGTGTCCTGAACCTTGACCAACACATAATCGCCAGGTGGAATTTCTTCGCCTTTGACTTTATAGGGGGCATCAACCATTACATTCGATGTAATAATCTCCAACACCCCCCCTTGATCCATGGCATCACGCGCGTTCACAGCAAGATTGATTATAACTTGCTCTAATTGCCCCTGATCCGCCTTAACATCCCCGAGATCCCTGCCATGTGTAATCCGTAGCTCAATCGTCTCACCAATAAGACGGCGAAGAAGATGTGCCAGTTCAGCAATAATATCCGTTACATTCAAACGCCTTGGCTGAAGCGTCTGCTGACGGGAAAAGGCCAGCAACTGACGAACCAGATTGGCCGCACGATTAGCGTTTTGCTTAATCTGCATTATATCAGCAAAAGATTGGTCGCCTGGCCGATGACGCAAAAGGAGTAAATCGGAAAAACCGATCATAGCTGTCAGTAGATTGTTAAAATCGTGCGCAATGCCACCAGCTAACTGCCCAACAGCTTGCATCTTTTGTGACTGTGCAAACTGCGCTTCCAAACTTCTTTGCTCAGTCGTATCTGTAAAATTAAGAATGTACCCGCTAGGTAATCCAGAGTTTTCATCAACGTGAGTGACGTTCATATTACAGACAGTATCTGAATTTCCTGTCAGGTGAACTTCCATTGCCTTGCGTTCATAGGTCGTTGCAGAAACCAACGCATCACGAACACTCTCTCTTTCCTGATCACCAATCAAAGAAAGCAGAGGTTTTCCTTTAACCTCTTCTGTTGTGGCCAAAAGCTCTTGAAATGCCCTGTTATTTTCGGTGATAACACCTCGTTCATTCAACAAAACAATTCCAACCGGGGCTTCGTTAAAGAATTTTCGGAACCGTTTTTCCGACTGCTCCAATGCCGTCGCCATTTCGCGCTCAAGCGTTAAATTCCGGACAACAGACCTCGTCCGAAAGCCCTTGTCGCCACTACCTTCAGCAATGTGCTGGCTTATCACGGCGAGAATACGCTTCTCCCCATCAGCTTTTTGAAGAAAAACTTCTCCGGACTGACTCTCAACATCTTCAAAGGGGTGATATGCGGGCACATCCTCCAAAGCAGCTTCAGCAACAATATCATGCAGCTTGATTTGCCCACTTTCCAATTCCGACGACGAATAGCCCAACCAGTCGGTAAGAGTTTGATTGGCAAAAAGGAAGGCACCATCAGCATCCACAGAGAAGAAACCGATCGGGGCATTTTCCAAAAGATCAACAAACCGCTGTTGCTGATCATTAATGACCTTCTCCATCTGACGGCGCATGGTAATGTCATCAACGAACCAGAACACATACCCCGGGCGATTTGGCAATGGATAGGCAGCGACATGACGCCACTGAACATCACTATCTCCAGAACCCACTCCTGGTATTTCAATCTCAACATGACCTGAAACACCGTTTTTGGCATTTAACTCCAGGGTTGCCAGTTTACGGCCAATTTCCTCATCTCCATGACTTTCAGCCAGGATCAGATCCGGAACAGACCTCAGGTCCCCCCCAAAAAAATCTTCAAATGCCGGATTTGCAAAAAGACATTTCCCTCTGGGATCGACAATTTGACGCGGTCTGGGAACAGCTGCAAAGGCATACTGGCGCAAAGCCAGCATCTTTCTGTATCGCCAGACAACGAAAACAAGAGCAAGTATGACCAGAGCTAAAAAGCTACTAATTGCGATCCAGATAGTAGGTGACACTTCCCTGCTTCCCCCACGAAATGCCTTCTTTTACGGGCACATTCGTGACCATTAAAAAGAAATAAAAGACAGTAAATAAAAGATTAACCCGAAAATCGTTTAAAAACAAACAGGATAGCACAAGAAAGGCTCTCTATGATCGAGAACACATATTATTTTTTAAGTTTCATAACGTAACCAATGATCTCAGCCACAGCTTTATAGTGTTCGGGGGGGATCTCTTGATCGATTTCAACACCAGCATAAAGAGCCCGTGCCAACGGCGGATTTTCCATCACTGGAATTTTATTTTCTTCAGCAACATTACGAATACGAAAAGCAACAGCATCGACCCCTTTTGCTGTAAGTTTCGGGGCTTCCATCATCATGCCGTTGTATTCCAGAGCAACCGCGAAGTGCGTCGGATTTGTTATAACTACATCAGCATTGGGCACAGCGGCCATCATTCTCTGACGCGCTTTTTCCATCCGTAATTGACGCAGGCGCCCCTTGACCATCGGGTCACCTTCACTCTGCTTTGATTCATCTTTGACTTCCTGCTTTGTCATCTTGAGCTTCTTGATATACTCAAAATATTGATACAGATAATCTAACCCTGCGATCACAGCCATAACAGCAACCACTGCAATTACAATAAGGGTAGACCAGTCCAAAAGTATCATCGCCACCTGTCCAACACTCAATTCTGAAAGCTGGGGTACGACAGAGCGTTTTGGCCAAAGAACAAAACCGATAATGCCGCCAACAATGATAAGCTTGGCAAGGCCCTTCACTAAATTCATCACTGATTGCAGTGAGAAAAGTCGCTTGAATCCTGCAAGGGGGGAAATTTTTTTTAATTCAGGTGTTAAGGATTTCCCCGAGAGTAAAAATCCATGTTGCATCAAGCCTGATGCAATACCAAAAGCGACAAGAATAACAGCTGGGGCAATGAAAAGGATGCCAACATCTTTAATCACAGACAGGGTTGTCTCATATATATGTCCGGTATCAAATCGGATCATATCTGGCCGTTCAAATAATGACGAGAGGGTTGTACCCAGTTCTGTCGATATCCAGACCGTAAAAAAGCTGAGGAAAAGCAAGAGACCAAAAAAGGAAAACCAAGAATTCATCTCTTGGGATTTGGGAACATCCCCTTTTTCGCGTGCATCAGCAAGTTTTTTTGCTGTCGGCTCCTCGGTTTTTTGGGACTCATCACTATCTTCTGACACGACAGTCCCCCTTCTCTAACATTTCAGAATTTAGGGATGTATCTATCACTTAACAAATACCATCCAATGTTCTTCCAAACTTATCATATAGACCTTAATCATAACAGGTACACACAAGAAAAGTATTGTTATTCCCATGGCGACCTGCAAAGGCATCGCGACAAAGAACACCTGCATTTGTGGCATTAGCTTTGCCAATAGCCCTAGGCCTAAAAAGAAAATCATCCCCACAACAATAAAAGGTGCAGCCATTCGGGTTGCCAAGATAAAGGTATCGCCGACAATACGTGCGATCATGTTTGAAAAATCACCTGTTGGTAAAATCTGTCCAGGAACAAAAAGCTCGTAACTATCCACCAGCCCCAAGATAAAAAGGTGGTGAATATCCAAAACCATAATTAAAACAATCGCGATTGCCGTCAGAAAAGTCCCCATAATAGATGCTTGTTGAGCAGAAACCGGATCCTGAATTAACGCATTTGCCAATGAAGACATTGTTGCGGCAATCATCCCTGCCGATGCCGCAGCACTCAGAAACATCCGGGCAACCGTCCCCATAAAAAATCCGATAATAGCTTCGCTGAAAATCAAGAACCCAAGTCCAGATACTTCATCTGGCATGGCCGGAATACTCTTTGCCAAAATTGGAGCAACGAGGATACTGATTAACATAGATAGTGCTAGGCGCGTTCTTGGAGATACGTACGATTCACCAAAACCCGGTAGCAATATCATCGCACTACCGATACGCGTGAATACGATTAATACGATGTATACGCTGGAAGGGAGTAAATCATAGAGCATGATCTATCCTAAGGCGACAATCCTGTCCATCAGCTCTTCAGTAAATGTACCCAGTGTCTGCGCCATAAACGGAGCAGTCGCAACAAGCGTCAGGCTGATAATGATAAGCTTCGGTACAAAAGTAAGCGTCATTTCCTGAAGCTGGGTCAATGCCTGAAACAAAGAAATGATCAAACCAACAAGCAGAGCGACAGAAAGTACCGGAGCACTCATTTTCAACATCACCCACACTGCTTCTTTACCATATTCGATGACGTCAGTTTCACTCATGCCCGGCCTGTTATTTACTTATTCGTTTTTAATAATTTTACTTTAACTGCCAAATCAAATTGGCATTCTTAAAATTTCCTGATAGGCCTGAACAACCTTATCACGTACGGCAACAACCGTTTGCAATGTTACTTCGGCTTCGGACATCGCCGTTACAACGTCTGTAACATCTGCTTTACCAGCGGCAGCCATTAACGTCTTGTTTTCGGCTGTTTGCATCGTCGCCAAGGTATCTGTCGCAACATCCCGCAGGGTAGAGGCAAAGTCTTCCCCAACAGGATCAGAAGAGCTCTTTTTACCAGCCAGCCCTTTCTCGGCAGCTTGGTTGTAAGCATTTACTGCATCAACAAAATTTACAGCCATTTTTTAGATCCTCTTAACACCCGCGTTACTGAAGTATTTCCAAAGTACGCTGCAACATACTTTTTGACGCTTGTATCGCCTGTAAGTTTGCTTCAAAACTTCGTTGGGCTTCACGCATATCAGTCATCTCGATAAGAGAGTTCACATTTGGCTGAAGCACATATCCATCTTCATCAGCCGCTGGATGCCCCGGTAAATATTCTCTTTTAAATTCTGACTTATCGGTAAGAACGTCTTTAACAACAACTTTTTCAACACCGAGTTCCCGGTTCAATTCTGAGCCAAAAGAAACCATTTTGCGGCGGTAAGGGGCGCCACCTGGTTCTTGCGCAACAGAATCAGCATTAGCAATATTTTCCGAAATAATGCGCAACCTTGTTCCTTGCGCTCTCATGCCTGAGGCAGAAACCTGCATTGATTTGTAAAGATCGGACATAACTTGCTTTCCTAAAACTCATGAACACCAGAGATTAAAACGCTCAGGCTATTTTATGGCCCCTTAAGGACCATTTTGAACATTTCCTGATGCTTCTTGTAAAGGCGCACCATGCCTTGATAATCCAACTGGGTTTGTGACATCTTGATCATTTGCTCTTCAAGAATAACCGCATTACCTGCCGGAGCCGTCTCATAGATATCTTTTGCCTTACCGGCCCGGGCTTGATCACCCTTTAGTGGACTGCTCGACAAGTGTCCCTCGTGACTGGACTTTTGTGCCATCACAGGTGCAGATCTACTAACCAAGGACTTAAAATGATTATCTTTCAAATCCAATGGGACATAGTTCAGAGTATCTGAATTCGCAATATTCTTAGAGATCACAGCCTGTCGCTGTGTCAGCCAATCCATTTTTCTGGCAAGAACATCGGTAATTTTCAGCTTATCAGCCAATGTCGGCTCTCCTCATAAACGCTAAGGTCCACAACCCTCGGAATAATACGCCCACTGGCTTAATAACCTGTTAACGAATTTCCAATCTAGCAAAAAATAACATAAAAATAGAACTTTGGCTCGACCTATTTGAAAAATACACGTATAAACTTATCAATAGAACAAGTAGTTATAAAAACAACACAAGTCAGCATTTGGCAACCTAGGGACAGGGAGTCCGACGTCCACGATGTTATATCTTACACGGAAAATTGGTGAATCTGTCATCATCAACAACGACATTGAAGTCAAAGTTGTTGATATCCGTGGGAAATCGGTAAAGATTGGCTTCACGTTTCCAGAAGATGCGACCGTTCTTCGGCAAGAACTGCACGAACGTATTCAAGAAGAAAATAAAGCTGCTGTGGCTGGCTCTTTAGACATGTTGGGAATTGATCTAACGGCCGAAGACGAATAACCCTGCCACCACGTTTACACAGACACTGTTGAATTTATACAGCGCCCTTTCCTTTATAACCTTTCATTAAGTATAAAAGGGCAAACTAGTAATGAATTTCCTGATTTCATTAGAGTAAACTCGATGAGTGTGATGAACGAAGACCACCAAAAGAAGCTCCCGCCTTCGTTTTCAAGCACGCAAGATGAAGGCCTTTCTGTTTCGGATCCCTCCCCTTCTCCACAATTATCTGTCGCCGTGAAACGAAGTACATCGGGGCAAACCAAAGTAATTGCAAAAGGGTCAGGTGAGGTCGCAGAACAAATCTTACAGATCGCATTTGACCAAGGTGTGAAAGTCAGAACAGATTCAGATCTGGCACAAATCCTTGCTAACGTAGAACTCGAAAGTGAAATTCCCCTAGAAGCATTAACAGCTGTAGCCACAATTCTAAACTATGTTTATGATGAACAAAAACAACCTTTTGATGAAACACCAAAACAGTCATGACCAAGTTTAATGAACTTCAGGAACAGATAACACATCTTTCCCAGCAAATTTCTCTGGCCAATTCGACGATCAAGTCGGGCCAAGACTTTGATGTTACTGATTTGCCCAAAGTCACCGATTTTTTGTGTCAGGAATTACAAGACCTCGCCCCCGCAGAACGATCAAAATTATCCCCCAAGTTACTAGCGCTAATCGAAGAGCTTGATAACCTTACCATTACAATCAACAGTAATTTGGATAAAGTACGGGTCGAAATAAAAGAAACCACCAGCCACAACAAAGCAGCGCGAGCCTATACAAGCGCTAACCGGCCAGGAAAAAAATAGCTAAATGGATTATGGTAACTATTTCCAGTTTTTCTTAAGCTTGATATTTATTATCGGCCTGATCTTTGCTTTTTCTATTATCGCAAAAAAATTAGGCTTAGGCCACGGCCCTGCCATAACAGGGAATAAACAAAAACGCATTCACATCAAAGAAGTCCGCCCGCTGGACGCTAAAAGAAAAATCGTTCTTATTCAATGTGATAACAAAGAACATTTAGTCTTGGTTGGCGCCGCAAATGATCTTCTACTCGATACACTTGCCTGTGATGTTCCTTTGGACGAGCCAAATAACCTGTTAGCCCCTCTAAACGACGACAAAGCGGCTAAACGCGGAAAAAGTGATGAAAGATCAGGGGTATGAGAAAAATTAACAGCCCAAAAATCATTGTTGTTACACTGTTAACTGTCGGGTTTTCTTTCTTTCCCGACCAAAGCTGGGCGCAAGCACTCACACTTGATTTGAACAATGAAATACTTGGCTCAGGAAGTGGTCGCATATTACAAATGTTGGCCTTACTGACCATTTTGAGCTTGGCACCAGCCATCCTCATGATGGTCACTTCCTTTACCAGAATTATTGTTGTCCTGTCCTTTATTCGTACGGCAATGGGCATTCAACAGGCCCCTCCCAATACCGTCCTAATCAGTTTGGCCCTTTTTCTCACCGCTTTCATTATGACCCCGACAATGGAAAAAGTTTATCAGGACGCCATTAGACCTCTTGTGGATGAAGAGATTTCCGAAATAGAGGCCTGGGACAGAGGCACAGGGCCAATCAGAGACTTCATGTTGCAACATGTAAGAGAAAAAGACTTACGTCTTTTCCTTGATTTGGCTGAGACCGGGGAAGTCGCAGAACCATCAGCAACCCCTCTCCGGGCGCTCATACCCGCCTTTATGATCAGTGAATTAAGACGTGCTTTCGAAATTGGCTTTCTAATATTTTTACCTTTTTTGATCATAGATATGGTCGTTGCTTCCGTTTTGATGTCGATGGGTATGATGATGCTGCCCCCAATTATGCTTTCGCTACCATTTAAGCTGATTTTCTTTGTTATGGTTGATGGCTGGTATTTAATTGCAGGCAGTTTGGTTCGAAGCTTCGGATAGTTAAGGCCCTATGCTAACCCCCGAAATCAACAATGCATATAAAAATATACTAATTAATTTCACTTAGGGGGGAAGACTTAAGCCTGCTTCTGTATTGATCCATAAACGCCTGGACTTGAGAAATTTGCTTTAGTTCTTCTGCGATAGAAGTCACCGACCCGGAATTCAAACTGTTTGTCAAAAGCTTGAATGTATCGCTATGCGGCCCTTTACTCATGATAGAACTGTAACTGTCTCTCAACAGTTTAAGTCCTTCGTTATCTTCGGAAAGGGTTTGAGCAATAGCCAGGTTAATAACAGCCTGGCTTTCTTTATCATTCAAAGTTCTGTCCTCTGGCGGAGAAGCCGGAATTAATTTACCCAATATTTTCCCCGCTTTTTCCCATTTCCGCTGTTTCCAGAGGATATCTGCCTTTAAACGCAAAGCATCCAGGCTTTCGTCATCTGTCAACAGACCAAGAGCTTCTTCCTCTTTGGAAAGCTCTGCCAAAGCCCTCGCCCTTAAATGTAATCTCTGTTGAGCCAAATCATCAGACATCTTGTCACTCTTGGTCGTATCTAAAGCGACAAGACTTTCTTCTGCACTTTTATCTAGCAACCGGATAAGCGCCAATCGGTTTCCAACCCGGGCTTTTTCTTCTCCTTCAAGCCTAAACTCAATTTGTTCTTCAAGCAAATTACCCGCTTGTTCAAGCAAATCGACATCAACCAGACGATCTGCCAACTTGGTGATCATGGTATCCCCTTTATCCCCAAGAGGCGTTAGTTCTTTGAACTCCTCATACAACGCAATAGAAGATAACGGGGGTATTCTCTTGCCACCATCCTCGACATACATACCCTCGAAAATTTCCTGCATGCGTTTCGCAATTTTATCTGCGCGCTCTGAATGTGGAAAATAAGACGCAGCCTGACGCAGAGAATGTAAACTTTTTCGGAAATCCAGCTCATCAGCATAACGATCCCCCAATTCACTCAAAATAGCGAACTCAAACTTATCCCCACGCCAGGCAAACCTGAGCTGTTCTAGCTGTTCAATACCCTCTTCCTGAGTAATTGTTCCTTCGTCTATATCAAGCTTGGTCAGAGCATGTCGTGCTCTCGCACTTGTCGGGCGGTGCCTGTTATATTTCAAGCCCTTCCATATTGTACGTGCCTCTTCAGGGAAACCATCCTGGAGTTGTCGCTGACCTTCCAGATAATCGGCCTGGGCTTTTTCAAAATCCGTTGGTTCACTGGATAGAACTTTGCCTATTAGCAGGCTTGCACTTCCGGTATCCCCAACATGTAACTTGGAATCAGCTGCAAGCAAGTAAAGCTTGTTTCGGATATTTTGTGGAAAATCATCTATTAGTGTCTCGGTTTCTGAAAATCCGATAGCCGCAGGGCCCCAATCTTGTCCGGCGGCCGCCAGTGCAGCCTGCCACAGGTTTGCTTCCCATTCACCAGCCAATACAGGACTAGAGAGGGTTTTCTGTGCTTCGTCAAACTTATCGCTCAAAAACTGGGTCGCCCCCAGCAATAGCTGATAAGACGGATCATCACTTAACCGTCGATTTTCCTGGCCTATTAGCTTCAGCATCCCAGCAGCTTCGGCAACTCTTCCATGTGCAAAAAAGAACCGGGCGAGATCTAAGCGCGCCAAGCCCTGTTGCATACCAGTTGTTTCAACCGCGGCACGTTGAAGTTCTTGTAAGTTTCTTAAATAATCGTCTTCCGTCCCCAGACGATCAGCTTCCAAATTAAGCATTCTTATAGGAGGTGACGGTCTCACTTCTCCACTTCGGGGCAGAGAACGGGCAGTCTCGTCGGATACAATTAACTGGTCGCGGCTACGAACGACAACCGCGCGCGATGTCAATGCAACCACCAACCCCTCTGCAGTCGGTTGTAACACGACACCTTGATAAGAAGGTAATGATCTGAATTGAGGAAATTCATCAATATCAGATGAGCCCAGGTTTGGTTCTCCGATCGGCGCAACAATTAACCTGTCACCAAGCTCTGGGTGAGAAAGCGACAACAAGCGGCTAACCGATTTCACGAGAAAACGGACTTCGGGCCCATTTTCCCCTTCCCCAAGAACATTTGAAATAGCCTGGACTGGCAGTGAGGATCGCCGACGAATATCAATGGTCCAAGTGTTATCCTGTTTACTTAAACGAGGCACCTGAGTTGCTGGCGCGGTTAAGCGAACAACTGTTGCACCAGCAACAGGTTGCGTATCAACCGGGGCAAAATGCGGCACCATGGCCTCAATGGCTTCAGCCAGATTATCAGGACCTTCCCGATCAAAGACGAGCCATAAATGTTCTCCTCGACGGAAAACAACCGCGCCCGTTTCTTCTTTCCAATTAAAATTCAAAATAGTGGGTGGCAGCAGATCAGCAGATCGTCCAGGAGGTGGAACAAGATTGGGTATTTCAAGGGGTTCCGTCAAGGTAACCAGATCTTGCTCTATGGACCGTTCAGTATCAGGATCATCCGTTTCAGGGGCATCCACTAGTTTAAATTCTGATAACTTAACAGGCCCTTGATTTCCCTGAGGACTTGAAAGCCGTTTTTTTGTATTACCCTTATTTGCATCCCCCCCTTCTTGAGGAGAGGGAGGAGTGATATCTTCAGAACTACTTTTCGTCTCAACGTTAGTTGTGATGTCATCTTTAGGGGCAGCCTGTGCAACCACCTCGGGTTGTTGCTCTCCTTTTCGGGGAGCCGCGGTACTTGGCGTATCAACACCAGTTGGCTTGGGTAAAAGAGATAAGGGGCCGGGGCCGGCTAATTCTTCTAATTTGGGAAGAGAAGATGGCGGCTCATTTGATGCTGTTGCGGGCTTCTTTTGCGCTGATTTTACAGTTTCAATGTTCTCGTTTTTATTATTTTCATTCACCTGTTTTTTGTTGCCATCAACAGGCCCGGTTTTTTCTTCGCTTTGAACTTCATTTATTTTTTTATCTGATGAAGCTGTTTTCTTTGCAGTCCCGACCTTTAGGTCAATAACTGACTTCGGCCCAACATTAAAAATTCGAGCCTGAACTTCTGGAGCCAAGCCAAACTCAACTGTTAGCTTTGGACTGGTTGCGATAACTCGACCGTTTTGAACAAACGGCATTTTTTGTTTATTTAACTTACCAAGGTCAACTGTTGCACCTTTATCAAAACGTACAGTTAATTTGTCATCCGCTTGAGAAATCGCACCCTGTACCTTTTGAGGCCAGTCAAAAACCAGTCTGTTATAATCTGGATGTTCTGCAAATCTAAACCCAACGCCAGACACTGGTGGGGCGCTTGATTCTTTTGCAACCTCATTACTGTTGTCTGCATTTAGATCGACTTGCAGATCAATAATAACTTTAGGGCCGGCAGTAAATGTCTTCAGAGAGAAATCATCAAGTAACGGAAAGGTTAGTGTCTTTTTGGTTGGATCAACTATCGGTTTCCCTGTGTATCCTTTAATACCCAAAAGAACGTTATCCAGTTGATAATTACCTGCCTTATCAAACTGAACAATCAATTCTCGCTGGCGTATTTTTGCATCATAGCCAACCTGCTCTGGCCAATCAAAAACGATACGACCGTACCCCGGATGAATACCTGTTCTAACAGGAATATCCTGGGCATAAGGAGCTGAAGAAAAAAATAACAAAAACGCCCCTGCCATAACTATTTGGCATAGCGTTTTAATCACCCATTCTCTCCTGCATAGGAATGCACAATAATATCAACACGGCGCGCGAGCTTTTTCCTTTGGTCTTCGGATAACTTATCGGTTATTTCATCATAACGCGAATCACCATACCCGCGCGACAGAATTGTGCTTTTATATCCAGATTTTTCTAATAAACCAGCAACATAGTCAGCCCGAGCAACTGACAAAGGCCAATTAGTCTGATATTCCTGCTCACCAGAAGGGACAGCAGGATCAGCATGCCCAGCTATCTCAATCTTATTACTGATATTTTGAAAAATTCTACCCAAGCGCCGCAAGACTGGTTGCGCCGCTTCCATTGGCTCTGTCGCGCCCGTGGAAAACAATAAATCGCCAGGCACAGAAACAACAACCCGGTCGTCTAACCTTGTGAGGATAGCTTGGGATAAATCTGTATCCGCCTTGAATTTTTCAGATAACAGGGCCTGTAAATAATCCAGATCTTCACCTGGAATAAAATCAACAGGTTCCATCGTTAAACTTTTAGCTGGCTTGGGTTCAGCAACAACCCGCTCTATTTTTAAATGGCTTGATAGGGAATCAACCAAATTCCGCCATTGCTTCTCTTCCATCACGGACATGGAATAGAGTAAAACAAAAAAAGTGAGCATTAACGCAACAAGGTCCGTGAAGGTGACCATCCAACTTGATCCGTAATTAACAGAAACTGCCTGCTCATTCTGTCTACGATCGACAAAAAATTTCATTCCAACGGCATCAGCCGTACCACTACTCTCAGAACTTGCCTCTACAGATCCGTCCCCAACACCTTCTTTACCTTCTTCGTAAATTTTATCTGCCTGTGCAGTTCCCGGCTTTCCATCCCGCGTGTTATTACCTTGTCCCTTTCTTGCCATTACCTTTCCTCTCGAAAAGAGCTAAAGGTGATATTAGGTGGCGCTTGATCATATAACCGAATAACAACAAAAACATTGCCAACTTCTTCTGGCTGTAATCCGACTGCAAATCTCTCTTTTGCTATACCAGTACCCAATACTTCGATTGCAACCACTTCCAGTCGCTTTAACATCAAATTAATAGAGCTTTTTTGTCCATCACTGCGAGCAGATGTACCATACAGAAACTCTAATTCGTAATAACCGCCATCAATATCTATTTTTTTTAAGGATGCAGCTAATCTTTTCAGCAAAAGCTCGCGCCCTGAAGCAAGTTCGACTTCATCACGGTAAAACAAAGCTTCAGTGGGCAATTTTAGACGTAAAAAATTTTGAGTACTTCCCTGCTCTCTCTCTACAGCAGGAATTGTCGTTTCAAAAAGTCTTTCAATTTCAGTTACAAGATCAGCTTTATCATCAAGATTATCTAAAGCCTGATCAAAAGAAGCATGTCGTTCCATATGACTGGCATCACCCCGGAACGTATTATTAACGGATTCAAGAACTGCCCGGGCTTTTTCTTCTTCGTATGAAGAAATCGCATTTAGCATAATGAAAAAAGCCAAAAGCAAGAGCTTAAGGCTTAATAAGGCGACATAATTCCGATCGCCATCTTCTTGGCGTCTGCGAAATAAAGGGCCAAGCATATCAACTAATCAAACCCCATTAGTGCATCGATGTCATCCTGGCTAACACCTTCACCAGGAAGCTGGGGGCCATTCAGTAGATCTTCATCTGGTCTCTCCACTCCATCAGCTCGCTTTGGAGTTGGCTTGCCACCTGTATTGTCCGGTAAAAATTCCTCACCGCCAAATGCACCAAGTAATTTATCAACTTTAATTTCAACATGTTGAAGAGCATTCACAACTCTTGAAATACGTTGTCCTGTTATATCTTGGAAACTACAGGCCTCGTACACTTGGGTCACAGCGTCATTCACTTGATCAGTAAGGGCGGCATCCTCAAGCTTCTCAGAAACTTCTTCCAAAGTTTCCATAGCGGAAAGGATGTTGTGGGTGGCTTGTTCAGTCGCCCCCACAATAGCATCCAATTCATCAGCCGCGGTCGGGAGAAAGTCACTCTTGATTTCATCAGGTCGTAAAGAAGCCAGCTGCGTCTTCATATCGTGAATATAACTTGCAACGGAACCAATCTCGGCCAACAGCTTGTGATTGGTTTCAACTGCATCCTCACCAAAGTTCTGCAACAGGCTATCCACTAATGCTTCAAGATCTGTATCCTGCGCATTACTGTCAAAAGCCTTTAGTTTCTCGAGTAACTCTTCTCTGACCGAGTTGGTCATAACATCAACCTCTAGAAGTTTCCGAGTACTGCGATCAACTTCTTTTTAAGGGTCGCTGCATTGAAAGGTTTCACAATATAATTGTTCACACCCGCCTGTTTTGCCGCGATAACGTTTTCAGTTTTACTTTCAGCCGTAACCATAATGAAGGACAAATCCTTCAAATGGGCATCTGCACGACACTCTTTCAGCAACTGAAGGCCGCTCATTGGCTCCATATTCCAATCGGAAATAACCAGACTATATTGCTTACCACGTAACTTTTGTAACGCACTGCTGCCATCTGTCGCTTCATCAACATTGTTGAAGCCTAGCTGCTTGAGCAAATTGCGCACAATACGCAACATGGTTTTATAATCATCCACGATGAGGATTGGCATATTCATGTCGACATCCGACATCAGCAACTCCTTAACTATCTCTCTTGCACACACATTCGCTTAAATTGTGATTTCAAGCTATCAGCATAGAATTAACGCAGTGTAAACAAACCACAGCTTTTCAAGATCTTAGGCTTTTATTTTCAAAAAACTTGGGACAAGAACAAAACAAAAGCCCCGTATCTCAATGGATACAGGGCTGATTCAGTATTTCGAACTGGCAATTCAAAAAATTAACCATAAATCTTTATCGGGATTCGATTACTCTTTAGATAGGGGCAATTCCCGTCTTTGCGCTAACTCTAACGTAATAGCTTTTGCTCTTTTCGGGTTCATACTCGCTAGAATCGGTGCTGTCTTTCTTTCTTTCATGCGTTCAACCACTTCAAGAAGAACAACCATATCCAATTCTTCAAAGATTCTGGCCGCATCTTTAGGCTTCATACTTTCATAAATTTTGACCAGGCTGAGCATTTGTTTTTCACTTTGCTCATCGTGTTGAACAATCAAACCTTCAATTGTATTCTGAAGCTTGCCCAATTCAGCAATTTTCTCATCAATTCTGCGTTCTGCTGCGAGCAAAAGAGTTTCTCTTTGCTCAACATCCCGTTCCCGAGTTTCAAGCTGCTCTCTTCTCGCAGACAAAGATTGTAATAATTCAATTTCTTCATCTGTCATTGAAAAAGGATCGGCTTCAATTCCCTGAACCACAGGAATACCCTTTGGGTCCTCCTCAACTGACGCAGTTTCAGGTGTTTCTTCTGGCTCAGCCCCCTCAGCAGTCTCTTCAGCATTTTTATTTGCATCTACCGCATTATCATCAGGCGCTTCTGTTGCCGCTGCATCTTCTGTTTTCTGATCTGTTTCAGGTGTTTCTTGGGCAAAAGCCTCACCCGTTTGGTTAAAGCCTTCCCACACGCCCCCCGCTTTCACAACCAATGTCAATGAAGACACAGCAATTAATATTGGCAGCAAACGCATAGTAAATTCTCCTTAACGCATGCCCTTGAGGGTTTTCAAAAGGTCTTCGGCAGCCGGGGAAAGATCTCTTTTTGCCGCAGCTGATTTATCATTACCAGCATCCTGTTTACGATTTTTTCCCACGTCGCTTTTGACATCACCGGGCTTTACCCCTTTTGGTAAAACCGTCTCGGGGGATTTCTGTCTTGCCAGGCCAAGATCTTCTTCCAAGCGATCGGCGACAATCTCTGCCCGATCGACTAAATAGCTCAGATCAGATAAAATTCCGTCCGCTTTGGCCGTATTTTCCTTCAATCCAGATCCTGTATCAGATGCATGTGCCTTAAATTCGGCCAAGCTTCTTTCAGCCTTTGCCGTTGTCTCGGAAAACGAGACAATCAAACCTTCCATTTCGGTCTTTGCTTCGCGCAAAGCATCCAATTTTTTATTTAAAATTACCGCATAGATAATTGTTGCAACCAACAGGATTGCAACCAGAATATTAAAACCAAGCTCTATATTCGACAAATCTAACATCGTTTATTCGCCATCATCGCGCACAATTTTATTGGCAATCTTTACAGCAATGTTCCCACTTTTACGCCCCATGTTTCCCTTGAACATAGAAACATCCCCGCATCGCAGCTCGACAAGGGATTCCGGAGAAACGGTCAAATCCATTGTATCCCCGACTTTCCAGTTCATCACATCCCCAAGCGATATGTTGACCTGTTCTAACACGGCAAGGATAGAAACGTCCGTCTGCCATAGCTCCGCAGTCAGATGCCCTTCCCAAATTGAATCACGGCCAAACTTTTCACCCATAAACATTTGAAGCAACAGTTCGCGTACAGGTTCAAGCGTTGCATAGGGGATCAGAAGCTCAACACGTCCGCCTCGATCTTCCATATCCACACGCAATGTAATAACAATCGCCGCATTCTCGTGGCGTGCAATTGTTGCAAAACGCGGGTTTGTTTCCAGTCGATCAAACCTGAAGGTAACCGGAGAAAGAGGATCAAACGCACTCGACAGGTCAGCAAGCACAACATGCGCAAGTCTCTGGATCAGATTACGTTCAATTGTTGTATAGGGACGTCCTTCAATTCTCATGGCCGCTGTGCCACGCCGCCCGCCAAGCAGCACGTCAACAATTGAATATATCAAGGCGGAATCAACGGTCATCAAACCATAGTTATCCCATTCCTCAGCCTTGAAGACTGTCAACATCGCGGGCAAAGGAATAGAATTTAGATAATCACCAAAACGGGCCGAGGTTATATTGTCCAAACTCACTTCTACGTTATCTGAAGTAAAGTTACGCAAGGACGTGGACATCATTCGGACCAAGCGGTCAAAAACAATATCCAACATCGGCAGACGTTCATAGGAAACCAACGCAGAATTGAGAATTGCCTGGATGCCCGAATTATCGCCACCGTCATCATCGCCAGCATCGACACCCAACAAACTGTCAATTTCGCTTTGGTCTAGAACACGCGTACCCCCAGGGTTGTCTTCGCCTTCGTCGAAAACATCATCCACATCGTCCGCGTCTTCATCCGCCATGGCCTCCCATTCGGCCATCATGGCTTCCTGATCGACTTCTTCTTCCGTTTCGTCAGCCATTTTTTACCTTACAGGTTACTGTACCAGCATTTCCTGAAATAATACATCTTTCACTTTTATAGGTGCAGCCGCAGCATTGACACGAAGGAGTAATTCTTCTCTCAATCGCTGGATGCCAGCCGACCCACTCAAATCCTCAATTCTAAGTTCTCTTAAATAAACCTGAAAATTATCCACGATCCTTGGCATCACTGCTTCAATACCGGGAATATCTGTCTGTGCTTCCAGTTCCAGACTAATTGTAATTTTCAAGAAATGTTTTTTGTTACCCGAAGAGTTGAGGTTAACTAACAGTTCCGGCACATCATAAAAGGCAGCCGGGCCGTGTGCGGGAATAACTTCTTCAACGACCTCTTCTTCAGCGACTTCTTCTTTACCAAGCAAAGAATCAAGCATACCTGTGAAATAGGCACCAGCGCCTGCAATAAGAATAAGCAATAAAGGCAATATGAAAAAAAGAACGAGCTTCTTTCCCGACATCCCGCCCTTGGGACGTGCTTCGACCTCTAGTTCTTCTTCTCCAACAGATTCATCAGTCATATGCTGATATAAGCCTCCAATTAAAATACCCCATTAATAAGGGGTGAAGATGGTTAAAAAGTCGTTAAGTAGTATGGACGATAAATCAGATACTTATCAGGAAAAACACCGCCATAACATATAAACTGTCCCTTAAATAATTTGTATCTGAAACCAGCTTAATCGAAAAGTGTTAATATCTACCCAACACGAGATAGCGCGTCTGCCCTTTATAGAACCTCACTTACTTTCCCCTCTAATCAACCGAACCACCCCATCAAGGACCGCAAAATACCCCCTGGCGGTAAATGTTGCCCTATACCGGAAATTCTTAACCAACTAAAGCAGCACCAACAGTGTCCATTCCCTGTCACGAGCCTAGTTTATCTATATTTTCCAGCGCCTCATCTAATTGGCACACATCATGCATTGACTAGGGCAAATTCAAGATGACAAGGATGTATCCAGGATGGAAAACCCCAGTTATATAGCACTTTCAAGGCAAATGGCCCTCGGCAGAGAAATGTCGATCATTGCCAACAATGTTGCGAACATGAACACCAATGCCTACAAGAACGAAGGCATGATGTTCGTCGAGTATCTAAAAGATACAAAAACTGGTGAAAACCTTAGCTTCACACAAGATCTGCGATTAGTAAGAAACCTTGCAGAGGGGCAACTTCATACAACGGATAATCCCCTTGATGTTGCTATTTCCGGCAGAGGGTATTTTACCGTAGAAGTTGACGGCGAAGACCGCTACACACGAAACGGCTCCTTTAAGCTGAGCCCGGACGGAGAACTTGTTACATCAGAAGGCTATATCGTCCTAAGCGATGGCGATGCACCCATATCAATCCCAGCGACGGCAACTGATATTACAATCACAAGAGATGGCACTATATCTTCCAGTGCTGGTACCGCAGGACGCCTTAAAACCGTTGATTTTGAAGATGAACAACTTCTCGTAAAAGAAGCCGGGAGCGTTTTCAGTACCGCAGACAATCAAGAACCAATTGATCAAGTCGCGGGGGAAATTATCCAAGGAGCGATCGAAGGCTCTAATGTGCAAGGCGTCATTGAAATGACCCGGCTGATCGACACGACACGTAGCTACACATCAATGGCTAAATTCATCAAACAAGAACATGACCGCCAGCTAAAAGCCATTCAGTCACTGGCCAGTTTAAAAGTTTAACAGGAGCCGCAAAATGAGATCATTAAACATCGGTGCAACTGGAATGCTGGCCCAACAGCTTAATGTTGAAGTTATTTCAAATAACATCGCCAACTTAAACACCACGGGCTTTAAGCGTCAGCGCGCAGAATTCAGCGATTTACTCTATCAAAATCTGCGTCGTGTGGGGACAAATTCTTCCGACACCGGCACTGTTGTCCCGACAGGTATCCAGCTCGGTTTGGGTGTGAAGCCATCTGCAACCTATCGCATCACCAGTCAGGGTGAAATGAACATTACAGACAACTCGCTTGATGTTGCCATTAACGGAGAAGGTTACTTCAATGTAGAGCTACCAAGCGGAGAAACCGGGTACACACGTGCTGGTGCACTTCAGCTATCACCAACTGGCGACATTGTAACACCGGATGGCTACACCGTTCAGCCAGGCATTAATGTTCCAACTAACGCAGTATCAATTTCAATTAACTCTGCCGGGGAAGTTTACGTAAAGCTTGATGGCCAGGTTAACGCCGCACTAGCCGGACAGTTTGATCTTGCGATATTCCCCAACGAAGCTGGTTTAGAAGCTATCGGAGACAATTACTTCCTTGAAACGCCTGCTTCGGGGGCACCAACCAATGGAGCACCGAACTCAACAGGTTTTGGTAGCATTCTCCAAGGAGCACTAGAGACATCAAACGTCAATGCCGTGTCAGAAATCACAAACCTGATTACCGCACAACGTGCATACGAAATGAATTCAAAAATTCTGACTGCATCCGATGAAATGATGCGCTCTGTTGCAAACTTGAGATAATTGAGATCAGGCGGAGAAGAATTATGCATCTATTTAAGAGACTACTATTCGTCACTGGCTTATCGCTTACCGCTCAGGCTGGCCTTATTGGGGCAAGTTTTGCCGAGACGAATATTAATTCAGTTCCATCAATCATTAACCTCAACAAGGATATCGTGATTGAAGGGGACATTGTGTATCTGGATGATATTTTCTCTGGTACTGATACAAAAGCCAGAACAGCTATCGCCCGCTCACCTGCCCTAGGCAAAGATGTCGAACTTTCAGCACGGTGGCTGTGGGCACTAGCCCAGAAAAATGAACTTGACTGGCAACCTAGCTCACACCTTGATACTGCCATGGTAACACGGGCGAGCCAGACAATTAACTCGGTTGATATCCGCAACAGCGTCGAAGCTGCCCTACTGGAAAGAGGGTTGGTGGATAACAAAAAAATTGAGTTCGACAGGAAGGATCGCGATCTCCAAATTCCTGCTGAAATTGAACCTACCCTGAGGGTAGAAAACATCAGCTATCGACCCGGTCGCAATCGTTTCACGGCACAGATTGTCATTCCCGCCGAGGGGCGTCCAATCATCAACAAAACGCTTTCCGGTCATTTGATTGAGATGGTGAATGTTCCCGTACTCAAACACCGTTTGTCAAAAGGCGATATCATTCAGGCACAAGACATCCAGTGGGTCACAATTAAAGAGTCAAAGCTCAGCAAGAATGCGATCACTGACATTGAAAATTTGATTGGAATGACCCCGAAACAAACACTCAAAGACCAAGTAGTGATCAGAACAAACGACGTCGACACGCCCAAAGCAGTTAACAAAAACGGCTTGGTTACAATGCTTTTGCAAAGCGGATCCCTAAATCTCAGGACCCAGGGCAGAGCACTGGAAAGTGGCGCCATCGGGGAAGTAATTCGTCTGGTTAACACACAATCCAACACAATCGTCAATGGAACAGTGACGGGTTCAGGACTAGTCACCGTCTCTCTCGTCAACAAAACCATTATTGGCACGAACTAAGGAGCTCAGCTATGAACATTTTACTGAAATCCAACATAAGCAGATACCTGATCGCTGGTATCCTGGGCTTTTCACTAACCGCCTGTAATGCGATATCTCGGATCTCTGAAATTGGCGAAGTTCCTCAACTTAGCAAAATCGAAAATCCGGCACCACCGCAGCCGATTGCCTTGCCAATGCCCGCCCCGCAAGTTGCGACCAGACAGCCCAACTCCCTATGGCGACCTGGTTCAAGAGCCTTCTTGAAAGATCAACGAGCCGACGAAATTGGCGATCTGTTAACAGTCGTTATCCAGATCGATGACAAAGCCGCTGTGTCAAATACGACAGAACGTACAAGAGCCAACGCCGAAGGCGCAGGTCTGACGAACTTTCTGGGCTATGAAACTGACCTCGGCCGCATTTTTAACGACAACTTAAACCCGGCGACACTTGTTGACGGCGAAAGCACCAGTGCCTCAAAGGGGGTTGGTTCTGTTGATCGTGAAGAAGAAATCAATCTGCGTGTCGCCGCTTTGGTCACACAAGTTATGCCAAACGGAAACCTTATCATTTCCGGACGTCAGGAAGTTCGTGTGAACTACGAAGTACGAGAGCTTCTTGTCTCTGGCATGATCCGTCCCGAAGATATTACTTCCACAAACACAATCAGCTATGACCAGATCGCAGAAGCCCGTATTGCCTATGGTGGTCGCGGACAACTAAGCGATGTCCAACAACCACGTTATGGTCAACAACTGTATGATATAATTTTCCCGTTCTAAGAAGCAGGAAACGTACCGCAAAAAAAAGACCCGGGAGATATATCTCCCGGGTCTTTTTCTATTGAAGCAGAGAATTAATTAATCGTCTCTGTGAACCTTTTCCATCCGCTCGTGCTGTTCTTGAGCTTCCAGTGTCATGGTCGCAATTGGACGAGCTTCCAGACGCTTGATGCTAATCGGATCGCCTGTAATTTCACAAAACCCATATTCATTTTCGTCTATACGACGAAGGGCTTCGTCAATCTTCCCAATAAGCTTACGTTCGCGATCTCTCGTACGTAGCTCCAAAGCACGTTCAGTTTCAGATGAAGCACGGTCAGCAAGATCTGGCTCTTGCAATGTTTCATTCTGGAGCGTCTGCAACGTGGCAGATGATTCAGCGAGTAGTTCTTCTCTCCAAGCCAAAAGTTTGTGTTTAAAAAACTCCAGCATGACTGGATTCATAAACTCTTCGTCTTCTTGCGGACGATAATCAATTGGAAGAGGAATAGTCATGGCAACCCCCATAAATTGGCAATTTGGGCGTGCAGTATAGGGAATTTCCCTGTCACGACAAGTTTGTCATGAAGAATTAATGCTTATTTCTATTTATGCGATTAAAAACAGAGGATTATCGCCCTAATTTAGCGAGCTCTACGGCGGCACGAACCTCGACTTCATTCAAAATCTCCAGGAGTCGAGGATCATTAATTTGCTCTCTTCGCTGCGCAACGAGCGATTCGATTTTTTCCAAACGCCAAACAGGTATCGACCCGAACAACAAACCAAGCCGCAATTCTTCCAGTTCATCCAGGATATCTTCAGCTTGTTTTTTTGCCTTCTGTTTGCCTGTTAGGGCATCAGGTACTTCTTGAATCGAAAGCAGGCCACTCACCCCACCAGCAGCAGACACTCCACTTGTATCGGAAACAGAATCCCCGGCGCCGGCCTCCAAAGCATCACTAAAACTGCCCCCTACTCCCGAAGCCTTGCGTTTAGACTTCGAACCTGCGGCTGGTGTGACGGATGATCCCGTTCTAATCTTCATTTCAAGCCTATTACCTAATCTAACTACAGGTGAACGTTAGGTTCTCGATAAAATTTGTCTTCCGATGGGCAAGTTTTACCAAATCAATAGCACCATTGTTACCCAGCTCTTATTCAGAAGCAAAATTATTCCTTATAAATTGGCAGTTTCATACCAATCGTCAAGGTCAAATAATATTGGCACGAAATTCGCATAAGGTACTAAGAACATCGCGTTGGTTCTTTCATTAACACCAAAAACCAACCAAACAATGGGTAGAAGAATGAGCTTAGTACAACATATAACCATTTTATACAGAGCAACAGTCCTCTTGGGCACATTGCTGGTATCATTTGCTGTTCAAGTATCAGACGCCTCTGCTCAATCACGAATTAAAGATATCGCCAATTTTGAAGGCATTCGAGATAACCTTTTAGTTGGTTATGGATTGGTTGTTGGCCTAAACGGCACGGGTGATGACATTGACGATGCCGTCTTTACACGTGAAAGCCTTATCGGCGTGTTACAGCGTTTGGGCGTCAATGCCCGGGATAACGATCTTGATACCGATAATGTTGCCGCGGTCATGATCACCGCCAATCTCCCCCCTTTCGCACGCCAAGGCACGCGGATAGATATGACTGTCTCAGCCATTGGAACAGCAGAGAGCTTACAAGGGGGTACGCTACTTGTAACTCCGCTGATGGGTGCCGACGGGGAAGTTTACGCAGTTGGCCAAGGGCCGATCGCCATTAACGGCTTTAGCGCTGGCGGTAATGCGGAAACCATTACCCGAGGAGTTCCGACAGTAGGGCGAATTTCAAACGGCGCAATTGTTGAGCGAGAAATTGATTTCGACCTGAAAGAGCTTCAGAGTGTAAAAATTGCCCTTAAAAACCCTGACCTTACAACAGCTAGACGTATCGCACAGGCAATAAATACACAACTTGGCGGCAACTCTGCTATCAGCACAGACCCCTCTACCGTTCAGCTGGATGTTCCTGAACGCTACAGAGGCAACACCGTTGCCATGTTGACAGACATCGAACAATTGCCAGTACGCGTCGATACCCCTGCGAAAGTAGTGATCGATGAAAAATCAGGCGTCATTGTTATCGGTAATGATGTTCGTATCAGTACGGTCGCCATTGCCCAGGGCAACCTGACCGTTCGCATAACAGAGACACCACAAGTCAGCCAGCCAAATGCCTTTTCCAACACGGGCACAACAGAAGTCGTTGACCGCACAGAAATTGAAATTGATGACGACAGCGACAAACGCCTAGCCCTTCTTCCGTCCGGAGTAACTTTGCAAGAAGTCGTAAATGGCCTGAACGCACTGGGTGTTGGCCCAAGAGACATGATCGCAATTTTACAAAGCATCAAAGCAGCTGGTGCTCTTCAAGCTGATATTGAGTTGTTATAATGCTAATTGATACACAGACATACGCAGATAACGTCATCAACGAAACGATTGTTGGTAAAGCCCAATCCCTTGCCAGCATGAAACCGAAAAGCGAAGCCGAAGCGATGGCAACCGCCAAAGACTTTGAAGCCGTTTTTCTAACCCAAATGTTAACACCCATTTTTGAGAACCTGCCAACCGATGGTCCCATGGGTGGTGGTTCTGGAGAGAAAATTTTTCGTTCTCTCATGGTTCAAGAGTACGGAAAATCTCTTGCCGAATCAGGTGGTATCGGAATTTCCGATGCTGTCTATCGCGAAATCATGAAGCTGCAGGAGGTTTAAATGACTACAGCAACACAAAACACACCGGAAACAACTGTTCACAGTGTCATTGCAACAGTTAAAGGCCTTGTTTCAGTCATGAGCCGGGAAATTGAGCTCCTTCGTGCAATGAAGATCAAGGAAATGAGCCAACTACAAGAACAGAAACTCGTTCTTGTGAATGCATATGAACAGGGCTCTTCCCAACTTAAGAAAGACCCATCTTTCATGCAGCATCTCGACCCTCTCCTGAAAGAAGAACTGCGGGATGTTATTCAGCTGCTCAACACAACTGTTAGCGAGAATGAAACTGCACTTCTAGCGGCAAAAACAAGCAATGAGCGCCTGATGCAAGCTGTTGTAGAAGCCGTTCAAGAGCAAAAAGTCAAAAGCAGTACAAGTTATTCGCAAGCAGGTGTCCTTGCCGCGCAAAAGGCACAATCAACACAAACAACAGCACCTATGCACTTAAATCAGTGCCTCTAATTTTTGAATTGTTGATTAAATAAGAAATAAGATTTGAGGACATTATGTCGCTAACCATCGCAATGAACAACGCGCTCACAGGATTAAAGGTAAACCAGAATGCTCTGGCGGTTACCTCATCAAACCTGGCAAACATCAATAACGCGAATTATTCCCGTAAGGTTCTTTTACAGGAAACACAGGTTATTGCTGGCGTTGGCGCTGGTGTAACAGCTGATACGATCAGACGTAATGTAAACACCCTGATTCAGAGGGATTTCAGAGAAGAAACAACGACGCTTGCCTCTATACAGACAGAAAGCAACTATCTGAACCGCATTCAACAGATGTTTGGATCAGTTGCAAATAAAAATTCTGTTGGTGATCTTATTGATAAATTCAATGCATCTCTGGAAACCCTGGGAAGCAGTCCCGAAATTTCAGCAAATTACTTTACGTCAGTAAACAATGGTACGATTTTAGCCCAGCGTATTCGCGATATGGCTGATACTGTTCAAGCTGAACGCATGCGTGCTGATGCAGAAATTAAGCAAGCCGTAGATGATATTGAACAACAACTGGTTATTATCGCTGAAATCAACGGCACAATTCCCGGTCAGACTGCATTAGGGCTACCAACAGGAGATCTGGAAGACAAACGAGATCAAGCTATTGATAAGCTCGCCGAATATATGGATATCCAATATTTTGTTACGGACAAAAATCAAGTCAATGTCTTAACAAAAACGGGACACACGCTGATTAGCGGCAGCTTTCAAGCTGATCTTTCTTTCCGACAGACTACACTTATTACCGCCGATGAAAGTTACCCCGCTGTTTTGGATGGCATTCACTTAAATGCAGGGACAACTCCCTCTGCAGCAAACGACATAACATCAAGCATTACGAGTGGAAAGCTCGGCGCGCTATTCAAAGCACGTGATACAATCCTACCATCCATGACAAATCAGCTCGACCAAATGTCAGCTGCTTTGCGTGATCAAGTAAATCGCGCCCACAATAGAGGGGCCAATACACCCATGGGATTGGGGACGGGTGCACTTGACCCAGCCACGATGCTTGGTTCAAGATCTTTCCCAAACACAGCCCAAGCGATGACCATTGGTAGTGATGTTAACATGGTATTGCTAGATTCAACCGGCGCCATGGTCGGTGGCATGGGCACGATTACAGCGGGCGCGACAACGCCGGCTGCTGTCCAGACCGCTATCAATACCTTTCTTGGTGCTAACGGTACCGCAGGTTTTGATGCCGATGGCCGATTGGAAATCAAATTAAATAGCAACGTACGTCTGGCTTTCAAAGATACTGGTGCGGCAACAAATGCCGGGGATTCGGTTATTCAGTACGATGCAGATGGCGATACTGTAAACGAAAACTACAACGGCTTTTCAAATTTCTTTGGTTTAAATGATTTCTTTGTAACGCCACAGCTTTCAACAACAGTACCAGCCGTTGCAGGTCAAGGTAGTCAAACCGGAATTTCCTCCGGTCTTGTCGTACGACAAGACATGATTGACACACCCTCAAATATTTCACGAGGGAGCCTAAGTGGCACGCCCCCTAACTATGCGTTAGGACCAGGCAATAATGATGTTGCTCTTCAGCTAGCCAGTGTTTTTGAACAGAACTACACGTTTAATGGCGTGTCCAATGGACCTGATGTAACCTCAACAACAATAAGTGGTTATGCTGGGGTCATGCTATCCTATAGCGCCACCGTCGCACAATCAGCAGAAAACTCTCTCTCATTTCAAAGCTCCCTTGCCGGGGACTTACAAATAAAAATGCAAAATGAATCCGGTGTAAATATGGACGAAGAACTTGCCAACATGGTGGTTTTTCAAAACGCCTATAACGCCGCTGCACGTGTAATACAGATTACAGGCGAGATGCTTGATACCGTTATAGAGCTCGCCTAAGGAGAAAAATAGATGATTCGCGTTTCCAGTTATGCTCAAAATCAACTATTGCACACAAACATGGCCTCTACACAGGCCAAAGTTTCCGATAGAACCGTTCAGATCGCCAGCGGTAAAATCACGCAGGAATACACAAATATTTCAGCGCAGGCCCTAGAGCTTGTCAGCTTACAACGCGACAATGTCCGTACGACACAATTTGAACGTAACATCCAGACCACGAAAACAAGGCTGGAGATTATGGACAGCAACATGGCAACCATGTCTGCGCGAATTACAAATCTGCTCAGTGACGTACTTAACGGCCTGAACAGTTCAAACATTCAGGAAATTCCACTGGATCAGTTCGCCGTCAGCTTTCGACAGGAAATCACCGCTTTGATGAATGCTCAACACGAAGGGCGGTATCTTTTTTCTGGAAGTCTGACCGACACCCCACCTGTTGACGTTTCCGACCCGGCCTATACGCCGCAAGCAGGCTTACCAGGTACTTTTACTGCGGACTTTGATTACTATGATGGCGATAATGTCAAACTCAGCAACAGAATTGATCAGGATGCTACACTAACCTATGGCATTACAGCTGATGATCCGACATTTGAGAAAATCCTCAGAAGCCTCGCCTATGTTGAGTACGCGGGAAACAATAATGATACCACTGTCTTACAGGAAGCCTACGACTTGCTCCAAACTTCGCTTGATGGCGTTGCTGCCTTCCGAAGCCAAATAGGCGCACAGTTGACCGTTTTGGAAGGCGCCAATAAAAATCACGCCGATTTTAAGACCTACGTCCAAAATACAATTTCCGGTATTGAAGATGTGGATGTTGCCGAAGCAACCAGTAAACTCGCCTTTGATCAGGTACAGCTTCAGGCTTCCTATATCAGCTTAACGCGAATAAACGAAACAACCCTATTAAATTACCTTAGATAAGCCTTTGTGATTTCACGCTTACTATTCGTTAATCATGGTTGCCTATTGTGACTAGAGAGGCCATTATGTTGGACTTGGAAACAAATTATACAGATCAAAATTTCGCCGGGATCACAATGCCGAAGGCAGAAGAAGTGTCAAATAACGTAATTACGCTGAAAACCCGTTTCGGGGTGATGGAAATCGATCGTGACAAAACCATCAAGCTACCCCAAGGTATTGTAGGATTCTCCGAGTATAAAGAATACGGTCTATCTGTGCCTTCACATGCTCTATTGGACGGATACATGCTTTTGCAATCAGTTGACGAAGCTGATCTCACCTTCATTCTGAAACCTTATGATCTGAGCAGTGGAGAGATTGAAGATAAAGATCTCGCGGGAGCAATGAATCAATATGCGATTGCACCAGAAAACTTGGCTATAATGCTAGTTACAACTCTCCGCCAAACCCCGGATTCTATTCAAAAAACTGTTAACCTAAGAGCCCCCGTTTTTATAGACACAGAGAAAAAACAGGCTTGGCAGCATATTTTAAATTCAGAAAAATATAACGTGCGCCATCCGGTACACTAATTTCAATTAGGATCAGTCAACTAAGAACAAAGTGATTTAGGTTTAGGGGGGGTGAAAGGAATTATTTTAGCAGGTGGAACTGGTAGTCACCTTTACCCTATTACGCGCGTTGTCAGTAAACAGTTATGACAAACCAATGATATACTTTCCCCTGACAACCCTGATGCTATCCGGTATCAGAGATATGCAAATCATGACAACAAAAGAATACCTCCATGCTTTTCAAGCATTATTAGGGAATGGTCTTACACGGTTATTATAAACCGACAAACAACCCAGATCAGGAGCAACGTTTTTACCTATCGAGAGAACGATCCCGAAAATTACAGTGTTATCTCCCTTGCTGAAAAAAGACTGGGTACCGAAATAGAAAAGAAACCAAATAAACCCAAAAACGAACTATGCTCTCATTGGTCTTTATTACGACGACAATCAAGTCGTTAAAGTTGCTCGAGATGACAAACTAGGCCTCAACAATGAGAAACATATCACCGATATAAACAAATGGTATGGTCAACTGCAGGTCAAACAACTAAGGTCGCGGCATGCTTGGCTAGATCCAGGTACGGTAGGCTCCCCTCATAACGCCTCTGCTTTTGTGAGGTCCGTTGAAAACCGACAGGAGATAAAAATAGCCTACCACGAAGAAATCACCTGGCGAATGGGCTATATGACATCCCAAGATTTGGCTAAACACGCAGACAATCTGATGGCAAGTGGATACACAAATTATCTTTGGAAAGCTCTTAATGAAACCAAAGAAAACAAATTGAAGCTCATTCTGCCTCTATCCAATATTTAAGCTTTAACAATAGAGTTAGACAAAAATCTTATCTTAGTTTTAAGAGTTATTCGGGCATGCTGTTGTAGCTAGTAACAACCATCAGGAACTTGAAATGGAAAAGCTGATCATTTTCGGAAATGGGCAAGTAGCCGAGCTTGTCTATTACATGTTTGAACACGACAGTGATTACCAACCCGTCGCCTTTACAGTCGATGCAGATTACATCACCGAAGCGGAAATCTTTGGCTTACCTGTTATTCCCTTTGAAGAGATAGAGAACAAGTACTCAACAACAGACCATAGCATGTTTGTTGCTGTTAGCTTTACAGGTGTGAACAAATTACGAGCAGAAAAAGTAAAGTCCTGTAAAGCCAAGGGATATCAACTCGCAAGCTATCTATCTAGTCGAGCGACGACCTTTCCCGACATTCAATACGGTGAAAACTGCCTTATCCTAGAAGACAATACTATTCAGCCCTTCGTCACAATCGGGGACAATGTGTATCTCTGGAGTGGTAATCATATTGGCCACCACTCCACTATCGAAGATAACTGCTTTATTGCCTCGCACGTTGTGATCTCTGGCTCAGTCCACGTAGGCGCCTATACCTTCATCGGCGTGAATGCCACGCTTCGGGACAATATCAACATAGGCCAAGCCAACGTCATTGGTGCTGGTTGCATAATTTTGAAAGATACAGAAGACGAGAATGTTTTTGTCGCCAATGCAGCCGACCTTGCCAGAATTCCAAGCTCTAAATTAAGACGCATATAAACCGATGACCTCAGTGGCAATTATGCAGCCCTACTTCTTTCCCTATGCCGGCTACTATCGCCTGGCAGCCGCCGCTGATATTTTTGTCCTTCTGGATTGCGTTCAATTTCCAAGAAGAGGATGGGTTCACAGGAACAAATTTACTAAGCAGGATGGGACACAAGGCTGGTTCACCCTGCCCCTCACCAAATCTGATTATCATAGCCTAATACTGTCTCAACAGTTTGCTAATGATGCCGACGAAATCATAAAGCAGCAGATCAACTCTTATCCTCATATCTTTCAAAATCTAGCGAATTTTGAAGAGTTGTCATCTTTCATATGCAACACCCAAGGGTCAGTCGTTGATTACCTAGAGGATACCATCGACTACACTTTGAAGGCCCTTGATTATCGACCTCAGTTAATTCGATCTTCTTCTTTGAAGATTCCAACTGAACTTAGAGGACAACAAAGGATCGAAGAAATCTGTCGCCAACTTGAAGCTCGCTGCTATATAAATCTTGAGGGCGGCGTGAATTATTATAAGCCTGATGGCTTTGAGCAGCGCGGCATTGAACTAAAAGTACTTGCCCCCTATCAAGGAGAGAGGAAAAGCCTTCTCGAACGCCTCTTAACCGAAACAGCTATCAACATAAGAAAAGAGATCCAAGGCCAATTACAATTTTATAAAACAGACAACAATTCATTTTTCCTTAGCTAATTATATTTGCCATGAGACATTTAAACTTCGAACTAAAGAAATTACTCCCTGCTCCGCAAATCGATCGGAGCTACGCACAGTCTCCTTGCGCATTAGAACTAGACAATGAAATACATCTGTTTTTCTCTAACCGAACTGAGGAGAATAAATCTTACATCTGCTATCAAAAGCTAGATAAGAATTTCAATATCATTCACAAAGATGACGATTTCTACCACCCTAATCGCGTGGGTTTTTTTGACACCGACGGTGCCATTCCTTCTCAAATTCTAGAGATAGATAACAGCTGGCATCTCCTTTATAGCGGTTGGAACATGCTGAACGGCACACCTGCCTATTTAAATGCTTCCGGTTACCTGACCCTAGAGCTGGTTGATGGGCTCTTTCAGGTCGAGGAAATCCCCATAGGCCCTTTTTTAACACGTGATAGGGTAAATCCATCAAGCGCGGTCACCCCATTTGTCGTGCAAGAAAGTGAAGGATTGAGAACCTATTACATTTCGACAGAACGTTGGGAAAAAATTGCCGACAGATATGAACCAGAGTATTACGTAAAATCTGCCTTTGGACCAAGCCTCGACAATCTAGAATGTAGTTACGAGAGAACAATTCCCCCGATCTACCCTTCAGAAGTTTTTTCCAGGCCCATAGCTTTTTCTTTTAACGGTGAGAGCTTCTTAAGTTTCTGTTCCAGAGGTATGACTGATTTTCGAGATGGCTCAAACAGTTATACTGTTGGTTTTGCAAGAAAAGTTGATGAGGGGTGGGAGCGCACATTAGATAAAATAGAGATCGACCACCCAGCATTTACCTATCAGACAAGTTACCCTTATCCCCTATACATTGGCGATGATCTCTATCTTCTTATAAACGGAAATGGTTTTGGGAAGAGTGGTATAGGGATAATACATGTATCCCCACAAAGTACTGACTAGTTACAAGTTATATAGATGGACGAACAGAGCTCAGGAATTTCATCACTTAACGCATAAGCAGCATCAAGATAAGCTCTATCTATTATCCCTTCTTGCAATGCCTTATCGTATTGAGAATTAGAAAAGATCTTTGGCATAATTCCACCAGCCTTAATGACTTTTAGCCCCGCCCTACTAGCCAGATCTTTTAATAATTCCAGATTATATGTCCTGTGATGGCCAATTGCTTCTTCAAACTCAGTAACGGCCAGGGGCTCAGACATGAACCCCATATTTACTGCGATCTGCCGAGAAAGAGAGGTTCCATTGGGGACAACGATATGAAGTCTCGTATCTGAAGATTTATGAGTCTGAATGTGACGAAGCAGCCCCAGATCATCCTCGACATGCTCTAAACTATGAAGAGAGAGCAGGTCCGAAAACTGATTGTAGTTTTGGTATTTGGAAAAATCAGACTGAACTACGGACACGTTTTGTAGCCCCATGCCCTTAATGATATCGCAGTATTTCTCTTCAATATCAATGGCCGTAACACTGGAAAATTCTTTAGACAGCTTCCGCGTCATCTCTCCCTTATAACAGCCTAACTCGGCACATTCTTTACCCAAGAATAACGGCCTAAGTGTCTTCAAAACATAGTCATGCATAAGGTAATCAAAATCTGTCGCGTATTTTGAATTACCCCAGGCTTTGTTTTCCTGTGTTAGTTCACGATCAATCATCCTGCCCCGCTAAATAACATCGCCGTTCTTTAAGGTTATACCATTCATCGTGAGAGGCCGGAATATCGCTGTAATAACTACACAACTGCTTGATATTATCAGAAACCTTTTCAAGGCCATAAGCCTGTAGTGCTTTAGAATAGTCAAAACCGGGCTTGATGAACGATCTCGCAAATATCGGTGTAAAAATTATCCGATCATCTCCTATGATCTTTCTTTTCCCAGCTCGATGCCAAATACGTGAATCAAAAAATATGATCGAGCCAGCAGGACAGGTTAATGATACGGCCTTTTCACTAAAGCTCTCTTCACTGGGTTTATCCTTAACTTTGTCAGACCCCAGTAAAAACTCGGTTGGACCGTTAGTATCCGTAAAATCATCAATAATTAGGATCGTATTTAACATCAGACGATCTTGAGTATAGAAGCGAACATCCCGATGAATGTTAGAGGCATAGTTTGCATCACCTCTGTTGTTTTGCCCACCAATGGAGTTCAGGACAAATTTACTTCCTCCAAAGAAGGTCTCAACAATTGCCATATAGTCTGGGTTATCAAGGACCTCTTGAAAGATTTCATGCATGAACAGTACGTGGTGAACCGTATCTGTTTGCTGAGCATCCAGCTCATACTTCTTTTGCAACTTGGCGCAATACTCACGTGAAGCCAAAAAGCCTTCTCTTAACTTCGATACCTGTTCATTTGACAACAGTTTCTCAGCAACAAAAACACCGTCTTTATCAAAAGCGGCTTTAGCATTTTCAATTATTTTTTCCACAGCAGTAACTTCGTCTTGAAATAGGGATTAAGCTCACATTCGTAACCATCGATACCGTTGGCTTTTAAGGATTTCATCACCCCAGGATAGGTATCACCATAGTCATCTATCACCAACACCCCACCTTTAACCAAGTGTTCATTGGCAAAGGCGATTGCGATTTCCGTTGTTTCAAAAGTCGCGATATCCACAAAGATACATACAGCGAAACCATTATAATTTTGGGAGAATTCAGGAAGAGTCTCCCGTATGTCTCCCTTAATGAGTTCTAATTTTGTATTTGAATTATTTATAGAACAATGTGCCGCAAAAAGAGCTTCGATCTCCTCTTGCCAACTTTCAGGCTGGGTATACTTATCAATTTCACTTTGGGCGATTGGAAGGTCGCTGGTTTCCACATATCCTTCAAAAGTATCAAACCCGTATATAGTTCTGCACGAGTTAAAGGGCTCGTGAATGGCCCGTAGATTTTCAAACATCACAAGTGATTGGCCTAACCAAACACCCAGTTCTATGATATCCCCTGGCACATCTTTTATCCGCCCATAGACATCATGGAGAAAGAGCAACTTTGCAATCAAACCCGATCGAGTCACCATAAAAGGGTTATCAAGCAACTGCCCATCTAAGCGTTCAATCGCTCGTTCAAACTGAGGCACGGCGGCATACTTCTCTACGGCTCGTGCCCCTTCCTCACTAGGAGAAAATGTTTTTTTCTGCATCCGTTAACTCTCGTTTTTCAATTCCATCAATATGCGAGCTTGTAAACTTCCGCTTCTTCCATTCATCACAACTGAGATCCTCAAAGCGAAAACTAAGGGCCATGCGCAGCCTTTGCGTACCTTCAGAAGAATGGGCCGTCAGGCTGTCAAAAAAGACAGCATCTCCGACAGGTACCCCTCTTTGCACAGTCTCGTACTTCTGAATTTCATCAGGATCAATTTCATAGACAGCCTCTATTTCAGACGTCTTGATAAGACCAGCTTTATGACTGCCAAGCTTAAATTTTAAAGCACCAGAATTTTCCGCTCCGCCCAAGGGAACCCATACAACCAAGGTCCTTTTCGAAGAGCGTAAAGCAGGCCAATCTTGATGCCAGGGGGCAGCCAGTGATTTATCACTTAATTGGAACCTATCCCCCGTCAAATGCAACACTGGGTTTCCTCGCTGGGAGATATGAGAAGAATTCAACAGTTTACGAGCCATTTCAACGACCCCAGAACATGTAGCAATCTGCCTAACCCACACTGAGGACTTTATCGCTCTAAGCAAGGCGAAGTATTCATCAGCGGGTACTGATTGAAGTAACTCAAGCAAACTGTACTCAGCAGCAGAAAAGAGATCATCTTGCCCTCCCCTCACAGTTTTCTCTTCCTGCGAAAGGGTAATAATTTCTTCAAGTAAGCCGTTAATCAAATCATTCGGGATTATTTTCTTGGCGAAAAAGACCCCTTCATCATTAAAAGAACCAAGCATAGATAACCCTTGTTTATGAAAGCCAACTTACCTTTACCAAGCAAAATCAATGCCATACATGATGTTGATCAATAATGGCACGATTTGTAATCACCTAATAATGCTCTCCAAACAGCTATTTTTTGAACTGATCCAATTTTCTAATTGGCTTTATTCAATAACAATATGGTCTTTTTCTTCCCCAGAAATATAAACATCCCACATTTTCTGGTAAGCTGTCTCCAAAGCAGCACACAATCTTGGGCCACTGCCTGCAATTTCACGCAAAAAGGTATCTCGTAATTTCAGGCGAATGTCTTCCAGTTGGGACATATTTTTCGCTGCATTAATAGCAATTTTGACATATTCATCTGTTGAATGGGCAACGAACTCCGGGTGACCAAAGTATTCCAAGTAAGTAGCGCCAACAATCGCATGAACAGCTCCGGTTCCTCGTAATGTAATATAGCTACGTCCCATAAACAGCGCATCAAATGACGTAGTTGCGCCAGTATAAGGGAAAGAATCCAACCCTATATCAATCTCATTGATCTCTTCTAAAAAGTCTTCGTAACTGCTACGCCCTCGAAAATCTATACGATCAGCAGAAATTCCCTGAGCTTTCATACGCCCAATAATTTTGTCTTTAAATTCATCTCCTGCAGTTCCAGAGCTTTTAATAATAAGCCTAGAGTTTGGTACGCCAGAAATCACATCCACCCAGGTATCAATACAAGCATCTGATATTTTACTTGGACGGTTAAAACTTCCAAATGTTACGTAACCGTTCTTTTTATAAGGCAAAGGTTTAGATTGTACATTTCGGCCAGCATCTCGAATATTATAACTGGTGCAGCCGGGCGTATGGACCAGTTTTTCAGAAAAATATTTTGCTGATTCTATTGGAGTATGTATTGGCTGAGTTATAAAATAATCAATCGTTTCCAAACCTGTTGTTGCTGGATAACCAATATATGTTGCTTGAACTGGTGCAGGTTTATAAGTTAGGGCTCTCAAACGGTTCCCCCCAGTATGTCCTGACAAATCAACAAGAATATGAATCTGATCATCAACAATTTGCTTACATAATTCCTCGTCGGACAAGTTAAAGACATCTCTTTTTTTGTCGCAAATCGTGTCTATTTTTGCATTAACTTTTTGGGATAACTCATCTTCTCTAGGCTTTTGAGAGTAAAGAAAAATATCAAATTTGTCTCGGTCATGATGCTCTGCAATTGGTAACCAATAGTAAGCGGCAACGTGATCACCAAAATCCCCGGAAATATAACCGATACGAAGCTTCTTCACCTCGGCAGGATTAAACTTATATTCTTTAACTCTCTCATCAACCGGTATGGCATGTTTATCCTGCCACACGCGTGCTTCTCTCAAATGATCTTCAGGGCTGCTATCTTTTTCATGCAAAATTGTGAATAGCAGATTACTATGGAAATCCTCTCTTTTGGGAGTGAGCTCTAAAGCAATGCCATAACACTCTTTAGCCTTCTTGATATCTCCTTGATAGTTATAACCAAAACCCAAGTTATTAAAGGCCAAGTAATATTCCGGATTAATCCGCAAACATTCCATATAATATTCTCTGGCTTGATCAATTTCTCCAATTCCCTGAAATGAGTTTCCACAGTTATATAATACCTCTGGATCATTTGGGTCTTTCTCAATTGCCTTTTTTAAGATGTCTATTGCTAAACCATGAATATTCAAACGCCCAAGACAGGTTCCGTACATCTTTAGGACAGGCAGATAGTCTGGATTTATTTCATGCCCTTTGGCTGCGAACTTCAAAGCTGAGTGCAGTTTGGAATTGTTATAGGAAACCAAAGACAACAAATAATAGTCTTTTTCAGCTTTGTAAGATTTATCAATATCTTTTCCAAGAAATGCTACGGCCTCTGCCTCACGATCAAGACCGATCAAACAACTCGCGTAACCTGTCCTTACATCGCTATCAAAAGGATGTTCAAAAAGAAGGCTCTCATAATAATCAAGCCCATCAGAATAATGTCCCAACTTCGAACAACATTTACCCGCGCTAATGATAAGCTCTTTACTTTTCGGCTTTAATTTTAACGCAGCAGAATAAGCGCCCAGAGCGCTCTCATACTCTCCCAGGTTAAAAATAGAGTTCCCTAACTGTTCTTGTCCCTCAAAAAAGTCCTGCTTAAGCTGCACACAGGCGGAAAAACACTCAACAGCCAAAACATCTAGTTTGTGCTGTTGAAAGAAAACACCAAAGTTATAATAATCTGTGTATCTTATAGAAGGTAGCTTGAATAACGCATCTAGCTGTGAACGGAATGACACTTCATCGCCCTGAAGAAGGGAATCAACAGATTTTACAAACAAAAATACAGGATGCTTATGCTTTTTCTTTAAATTTTTTGCAGCAATTTCAGATGCATTATCAAATTGTCTGTTCATAAGATACTGCAAAGTATCTTCTGCAGCTTTCTCAACCTTGTAGTTGAATTTCTTGCCCTGCTTCACCTGGTCCCCACGCTTTAAATTTTGATAAATACGTCATAAAAAAACTAGCTTAAAATTTTACATCGCACTTGTATAGTGGGCATAAAAATATATCCCCTCAAGACAAATGCCTCATTAGAGGATTGTGTGAACAACTTTCTAATTTCTAGTATTTACACGTTTAACGACGCGCTCGATGGAGGACTATTTTTATCATTTGAAGGTGAAACATCATTAGGCTTTCCCCCAATACCTCTCGCAGGTTGGCTGCCTTCACCAACTTGTTCGGCCACAGCCGCCCATGTTTCCTTCATATTCTTTAAACTGATCAAAACATCTTCAAAAATAGGTTCCGGGTTTCGTGAGTTAGCCTGCATCATTCTCATAAACAAGCTATCATAAAACTCGTGAAGCATCGGGGAAACGTCCCCCCCATTTTCAAAATCCAGTTGCCCCTGCAAGCCAAGTATGATTTTAGATGCTTTGTCAATCGCTATAAACCTTGCCTCATAGTCTTGAGCATCATGTGCCCGTTTGGCTTCGCTAATCAAACGAATAGCACCTTCGTACAACATAACAATTGCTTTTAGCGGGCCTACATTTTTGGAAGCTTGAGAGTATGCATTTGCACCATAGGGATTAGAATACATAGATCATCCCTCTTTAATTTTTACTAGCATTTGCTTGTGCTTCAAGCTGTTTTCTCATTGCATCAGCTTGCGCCAATACCTGTTCTAAACGGGAATACTTCTCTATTAAGAAATTACGCGTCAGTTCTAACCGCGCATCAAGGGCAACAATTTTTTCATTCAATTCTTTGTTTGCATCAGCGAGTTCAAGCAGCCTTGTCGAAAGCTGTCCTGATCCCGGCTTGACGAAATCGTCAATTGAGTGGAAGAAATTTTCAGCGATACCATAAGATGTCTTCACCTCAATTGTTTGGGCCCCACTTCCCGGCGTACCGACAAAAACCATTGTCATTCCCTCAAAAGCAGTACCAACTTGTCCTTTGAGTGTATTACCTGAAATATCAAATACATTGCCATATCCCGTTACAGATGCACCAGTGATATTTCCACTACCGTCAATGCCATCAATGACTAAAGAAAAATCATCAACATTGATTGCTTGTGTACGAGAAATAATCGCAAGACGCGTATCATCTGGCTCAAAAGTAAATTCAAATACACTCCGCACACCATCAAGATTGGTCACCAAAGCATCATCTAGTTTGTTACTATCAATCACCAGCTTATTATCATCGTCAAGCTCAATGCCCAATAATGCGAGAGTATTGATCTGACTACTATCTACACCTTCAGCGCCGGTACTAACAATTCCACTCAATGCGCGTTCAACACGCCTTAAGATATCATCACCGTATAAAGCAGGCTTTGTCCCCGAACTGGAAGAAGGATCAAAATCCCGCTGTTGCTTAACCAGATCCCTCAAAGAGTTATAGGTATCAACAAACCCGCTAATAGCAGTTTTAATACCGCCTAAATTATTATTGATCTCTACTTTAATTTGGTTACCGACTTCAGCTTTATATAGCTGAACTGTAACGCCATCTATCACATCCGTAATATTATTTGTGTCACGCTCAATAACTGTAGCAATACCATCCACTTTGATTTGAGCTTTGTTGGCTGCCTGGAGCTCTGTGAGGACAGCGCCATCACCATAGGTACTTAAAAAATTACCCGCGCCAGAAAGTGTAATGGCCTTGCCAGTTTCTTCTGCCGTCAGAACCAAACGAAAATCATTGTCACCAACCTTGATGACCGACGCCCTTACACCAGTATCATTTGAAACACCATTGATCGCCCCCGCAATATCGTTTAACGACATATCAGCAGTAATAGAAATATCTTTTGTTGTGCCCCCTGATACACCTAATGTTATTGTATCTGTTACCCCTTGGGCCGCGGTAGCATCTGCAACAGTACCAGAAGAAATCTTATTTGCAGTTGCAATTTGCAAAACCTCTATCTCGTATACACCAGCCGCAGCAGAGTTTGAAGATGTAACACCCAGAATATCCGTTGCAGGCGTTGCTGTAGAAGAGGTTAGAAAGCCTGCTTTGGCTTCAAAAACATTGTTATCCCGTCCAGTTAAACCAGGTGGATTACGTAACCCGTTCAATGAATTTCGCAGGGATGTTAAAAGTGTATTAAGCTCACCATAAGCTTCCGTACGAATTTCATTATTGCTAATCGTACTTTCCATCCTGACAGCAGGAAGGCGTTTAGCCAATATTGATGCTTCGACAATAGCGTTGGTATCAAACCCAGAATACTGCCCAGTAATTCGTGGGGATCCATTAACGTATGTTAAAGTGCCAGCTTCCATGTCTCGCTCCAAATAAAAAACATAGCATCACTAATGCAAGATGCATTCCAGTTATGCTTCTGTATCCAGATTAACATTAGTTGAGGACGGCAAACTAGACTGTTTAGGGTAGTTACCCAACATCGTCTTACTTGGGAATTCAGAAATCACAGCGTTATTTTTCTCATCAATTAAACGTACGACTAAACGACCGGATTCACTATCACGGTAAGTCACAATATTTGATGATAACTGGGACGCAGCAGTATCAATTGCACCATTTGAAACGGCCTTGGCCTCCACTGGAGCACTAGGTGATTCTGCTATTTTCGTCTCAATGCTCTTCCGAACATTAACAACAGCTTGAGTTGCATTCGCACCGATTGAACTTGATTTCGATACACCAGAACCAGAAGCTGAAATTTTTGGAGCAAGTTGAGCAGGTTGCCCTGAAATAGTTACTTCAGACATCAGACCTCCTCCTCTTTCCTAAATTAAAATATATCATCTTAAAGAAGCTGTGGGTACCCAAGAACCCACAGCCTTCACCTATTATACGAGTTTACTGAAGAACTCTCAATAGTGTTT
>NZ_LANI01000017.1 GCF_000982415.1 Kiloniella litopenaei | reverse complement strand
TGCGCTTGTGATCGTGATGCTGGTGATGTTTATCCTTGGTTTCTTCCTCGACTTTATTGAAATTACCTTTGTCGTGGTGCCTATCGTTGCCCCAATCCTGCTGATGAGTGATATCAGCCCGGTATGGCTCGGCGTGATGATGGCAATGAACCTGCAAACATCCTTCCTCACCCCTCCCTTTGGCTTTGCGCTCTTCTATCTAAGGGGGGTGGCACCAAAGGAAGTGACCACAATGCAGATCTACAAGGGTGTCATTCCCTTTGTCTTTATCCAGATCATCGCCTTGCTTATTCTGGCGCTCTTTCCGGAACTCGCAACCTGGTTACCGAAAGTTATCTTTGGCTAAATAAAACAGCCTGAAGATACATCAAAAAAAGCCGCTGAAGATAAACTTCAGCGGCTTTTTTATTCAATCACACCTCCGAGATAACTTTGTAACAATGCTTTATTTAAAACAAAGAGAGTATTTGACCCGCTAGGTTAATATGATAGAGTTTAAAAATTATCTATAATATATAAATTGAGATTTTTATGTTGCGTGACCTATCGTTACAAAGTCTATTTATGGGACTATTGGTGGCATTTGTTGGTTTTGCCAGTTCTTTTGCTGTTGTCCTTCAGGGAATAAGAGCAGTCGGCGCGACAGAAGAACAAGCCGCGACCGCATTGATGATATTGTCAATCGCTATGGGGGTATGTGCGATTGTATTGAGCTTGCAAAGTAAGCTCCCCATTAGTGTTGCCTGGTCAACACCGGGTGCAGCATTATTGGCCAGTACAACTACTATTCCGGGTGGTTTTTCCGTTGCTGTTGGCTCGTTTATACTTTGTGCAATATTATTTGTTATAGCAGGCTTGTGGAAACCACTGGAAAAGGCCGTGAATAAAATCCCCTCAGCATTAGCAAATGCAATGCTTGCCGGTATTCTACTTGGGCTGTGTCTAGCCCCCATCAAAGCGATATCCGAAGAGCCTTTATTCGGGCTTTGTATACTTATGGCCTGGATCGTGGCAGGTCGCATAAATAAGCTACTAGCAGTTCCCGCAGCACTTATAGCACTAATATTGATAATGACCTTTGGCATTGATTTTTCAACCGCTGATCAAAGTGAGATGTTCCGCAACATTGTTCCATCATTTACGATTATCATACCTGAATTTTCGATAGCCGGGTTAATTGGCATTACGATCCCGCTTTTTATTGTGACAATGGCTTCACAAAATGTTCCGGGTGTTGCTGTTCTCAAAGTTCATAACTACACACCAAAATCAGGCCCTTTAATTGCTTTTACAGGTCTGTTTTCAGGTATTAGCGCTTTATTTGGCGGGCATGCTGTAAATCTGGCGGCAATCACAGCCGCAATGTGTGCAAGCGAAGATGCGCATCCTGATCCCAAAAAAAGATATTGGTCAGCCGTCATAAGTGGTATTGGCTATATCATATTTGGATTGTTATCTGGCCTTGTCACAACATTCGCAGTGATAGCCCCCAGTATTTTGATCGCTGCCGTTGCAGGACTTGCTTTAATTGGGGCTTTTTCAAATGCATCTTTAGCAGCATTTGATGATACAGACAGCAGAGAAGCGTCGGCGGTTACTTTCCTAGTGACGGCCTCAGGCGTTTCTTTTTTTGGTATTTCCGGTGCTTTTTGGGGGTTATTGGCCGGGGGTATAATACTTTATATGTCACACTTCTTTTTATCGTGGAAAACTAAAGAATAAAAATTTTAATGGTTACGACACCAAAGGCACGGCAATTATTTTATGCTTCTGCTGGAATAATAATTTTAAAGGTGGCACCAACCCCCTTTTTTCCATCAACAAATATGGACCAACCGTGATGCTGAATAATTTGATCTACTGTGGCTAACCCTAACCCATGACCGTCAATTTTTCGATCAGTCTCCAAGCGTTTAAACGGGGAAAACATAGTCTTGGCCATTCGATTATCAAAGCCCATGCCGTTGTCGCTAACGATAATATGAGTTGCCCCCTCTTCATCGACACCGCTGGATATTTTAACAAAGGGTTCTCGGTCTGCATCCCTAAACTTTATGGCATTGAGTATAAGGTTTTGGAAAACAAGCCTAGAAAGAGACAAGTCAGCCTTTATTATTGGTAATTGATCAATTGAGATCGTTGCGGATGCCTTTAGCACTTCGTCTCCAAGATCAGTAACGATACCATCAAGGAGGTCATTTAAATCAACATCTTCAAGTGTAATTTCTGAATTTACACTCCGTGTATATAGCAACAAATCATCAATAAGGGTTTCAAGTCGCAAACCAGATGCTTCCAGAAGATCAAGCCATTCAAGTTCTTTCGCAGGCAGCGTTTTTTCCCACCTGTTCTTTAGATAAGAAAGGGATGTTACTATATGACCAATAGGGGACTTCAGATCATGTGCAGCAATGGCCGAGAAGCGATCAAGGCTCTGGTATTCACTTTCAAGCTGAAGACGTAATTTTTTTTCAAGTTTGAGAACTCTCTTTGCTGTCTCTAGTTCTTCTTGAAGGTGGTGTAATTTTGTAACCATCCCTCCTGTAGGAGCTTTTTCAATAAGTATTAAGGGACATGCCCCGTTGACAGATATGCGTCGCGCGACAAGCCCTTCGACATTTCTCTGTCTTTGGTCACGAGTTAATTCCTGTGCAAAACTGATGGGTAATGGGATATGTCCAGTAACCGCTTTTGCGATATTCAATAAAGATAATAACTTTTCTTTATTGTAGGAAAAACTGATGAGTTTATTCCCCGCTTCCGGTAAAACCTCTAAAGAAGAGAATAAATTAAGTGCTGCCTTATTAATTGCAAGAACAGTGCTGTCCGGGCGACAAACAATAATAGGGTCTTTGATGAACTCAAAAGCCTGAATAATAGCATTTTCATTTTCTTGAGAGGACCAAGTATTAATCTCCGAAATACTCACGTGCGCCCTCACTCATCGTAGTATCATCGTTTTGTATTTGGGGAGAAAGATATATAACGACACGGCACCCTTTATCCCCCAAAGCAATTGTTTTTTCCAAATTAACCCGTGCATAACCTAAATTAGCAGAGGTTATACGACCAAAAACGTTTGACGTCATCATGCATAATGATTGACGTCCATCGACAAACCGTCCAAAGGGACATTTATTATTAATCAATACAATCTTGTTGGCATCGAAACTTTCAATAGAAAAACCACCATTGATCCTGCGCTTTAAATCGACCAGAGCATGGACCACATGTGGTAGGTCAAGTTTATCTGAGGAAAATTGCTCTCGATATTCTTGATCCATAACAGACCCAAGTCTATGCCCAACGATGCTTATAAAGCCCGATGCCTGTTCCATACCGACAACATCTTCAAGAGATTTTGCCAACTCCCTTAACAATTCTCTTAAAAACTGATCACGATCTCTCCCTATTGGAAGATCCTTGAATACCTGATCAAGTTTATCATCTTCAGCACTAAGGGGCATATATTTAAACCTGACATTTAAGTGTTTATATTGATCCATGTTACGTTAATCGCAACTTAAAGAGATCATACAATAAAAACCAATAAAACACCAAATCAAATCTCAAAGATGGCATGAAAATAAATAATTTCGAAATTAAACAAATAAACACCAATGTATATTTAAGTAAAATTTCACATAACTTTATTATTTACTTTACCTGAACTTATTTGTTCTTGGGAACCCAGTAGGTGGCAGGCGTCCTGCACTCGCTCTGCGGCCGTGCCAATCTATGATTTCATTACGGGTCCAGGTGCGGCCGGATGTATCACACCAGGTCAGTCCCTCACCTTTTTCCATGCCATTTTTAAAAGTTTTAATATCTGACAGGCCGCCATCTCTGTATTTCTGAAGAATAACACCGCGACCTCTGGCCATTTCCGGTAATTCTTCTAGCTTAAAGACCAGAAGTTTTCTGTTCTCGCCGATAACAGCAACCATATCATCATGTTCGCCAATCTGGTAGCAGATGAAAGCACTTGCTCCCTCAGCAACATTCAAAACCTGCTTACCAGTACGAGTTTGGGCAATGACATCATTTTCATTAATCTGGAAGCCTCTACCATCTGTAGATGCCAAGAGCAGTTTTTGCCCAGGGCGATAAACAAGGATATCGACAATTTCCTGATCATTTGGTAGATCCAGAATTAAACTTAAAGGTTCACCAAAACCGCGGCCACCCGGCAACTTATCAGCGCCTAATGTATAGAACCGGCCATTACTTGCAAAAACGAGAAGCTTGTCCGTTGTTTGCGCCAAAATAGAGAAACGTCCGGTGTCGCCCTCTTTATACTTGGCATCACTTGTATCTTCCTGATGACCTTTCAGCGCACGTATCCATCCCTTTTCAGAGCAAAGGATCGTCAAAGGTTCTTTTTCAATTACGGCCTCAAGTGGCACAATAACATCGGTTGGCGCATCAGCAACTTCTGTGCGACGCTTGCCAAGTTCTGTTTTTTGCCCATAGGCTTTGCGCAGGTCTTTAATTTGATTGCCGACAATTTCCCATCGGCGCTCTTCACGGGCCAGAATATCTTCGAGATCTGCTTTTTCGGCAGTCAAGTCTGCATGCTCACCTTTGATGGCAATCTCTTCAAGCTTTCTCAAGGCGCGCAAGCGCATGTTGAGAATAGCCTCTGCCTGTACTTCTGAGAGAGAGAAGCGTTTCATCAAAGCCTGTTTCGGCTTGTCTTCTTCCCTGATGATCTTGATGACTTCATCCAGATTAAGATAGGCAATTAAATAACCTTCGAGAATCTCAAGACGGGTTGCAATCTTGCCCAGTCGGAAGTTACTGGCCCGAACAAGAATGACATGACGATGATCCAGAAATGCCTGTAAAACTTCGCGCAGGTTCATTACCCGCGGCACCTGATCAGCATCAAGAACATTCATATTTAAGCTTGCCCGGCTTTCCAGCTCGGTCAGTTTAAATAATGATTCCATCAAGACAACAGGGTCAACATTACGGCTTTTCGGTTCCAGAACAACGCGAATATCTTCGGCAGATTCATCGCGAACATCATTGAGAAGGAAGAGCTTTTTATTGTTAATAAGCTCGGCAATTTTCTCGATCAGTTTTGATTTTTGAACCTGAAACGGAATTTCAGTGATCACAATCTGATACTGTCCGGCCTTCAGGTCTTCTGTTTCCCATTTAGCCCGCACACGGAAAGATCCTCGGCCCGTGCTATAGGCCTGCAATACCGCATCACGCCCTTCGACCATGACGCCGCCTGTCGGGAAATCAGGTCCGGGAATAAAATCAATAAGTTTATCAAACCCCACATTCGGGGTTTTGATCATATAGAGAAGGGCGTCACATATTTCGCCAACATTATGGGGCGGTATTGATGTTGCCATTCCCACGGCAATTCCCTGTGCACCATTTGCCAAGAGATTAGGAAAAGCAGATGGCAGAATACAGGGTTCGTCAGATTCACCGTCGTATGTTGGACGCATATCGACAGTATCTTGATCAATATCCCTGAGAAGCTCCCCGGCAATAGCCGTCAGACGAGCTTCTGTATACCGCATTGCAGCAGCATTATCACCGTCAATATTCCCGAAATTCCCCTGACCATCAATCAGCGGAAATCTAAGGGAAAATTCCTGTGCCAGTCTAACCAGAGCATCGTAGATTGATTGGTCGCCATGAGGGTGAAATTTACCCATCACATCACCGACAACACGGGCAGACTTTTTAAAACCTGACCCCGGATCAAGTTTCAGTTGTCGCATCGCATAGAGAAGACGTCGATGGACAGGCTTCAAACCATCACGAACATCCGGCAAGGACCTGGACATGATAGTTGATAGTGCATAACTGAGATACCGATCAGAAAGTGCATCAACGAAACGAATATCCCGAATTTCCTGGGACGGAACTCTATCTGAAGAACTGCTCATATACCCCTCACAAACTCTTCCGGTATTTTACCTAACAGTTCCGGCGAAGCAACTTGTTTGAGTGAATTTAGATATGAATAAGGGGCTGTTAAGAAAAAGAAATCATCAATTCGTGATAAAAGAAGACAAGTTCACCAATTCATCCCACATACCCTGTTGCTTCATATTTGAAACAGTGTGGTCAAATTCATTTAAAAAATCCTGTCCAAAAGATGATTCATTAGACACTAAAAGAGGAAAGGCAGGACTGGAAGAAATAACAATAGGTAAAACTGTTAGCTGTTTTCCCATGCCGAGTTTCTGTATAAAACTTAAAGAAACGGGGGCTGCGTGAATAATTATATCTATTTGCCCTTGCGCCAAATGTTTCAGGCAAATATCAAGCGTCGGAACAACCAGATACTTCAGGTTCTTTACCTTATAAAAATTTTCAGCCCATCCATTCCCAAGAACATCACAATATTTTTTAGACTTGAGAATAGTATTAATGTCTTTTTCAGACTTAAGCAGATGTTCCTCATCTGAATTAATTCTAACAATTGGTTGAAAATTCAAAGTAAAGACAACGTTTTTCGAGGCACGGGTAAATTTTAAACGTTCTGGTGTTGGCGTTGTTATAAAGGCATCGACCTCTCCTGACCTGACAGCTTCTTGCGCTCTTGCCCAGGGAAGCCCTTGATGCTTTACCGGAATCCCCATTTTTTTATCTATAACAATATCCATTAGCTCTGGAAGGATACCTGTTACAGTATTTGCGGAACCAACAGAAATTGGCGCCCAGGATTCTGCATATGCAATTTTGAATGGTTGCCTTTCTTCTTCATCAGCACGTGAGAAAAAAGAAAAAAACAGCAAACACCCAATAAGGATAATACGCACAGAATTATGCACTCAAACTGCCTCCAGAGAAATCAAGGAGCACATGCTATGGTATGCATTTGGTTTTCACAAATTATAATTAAGAAAAATTTTCGACAAGCCGATCTCTCACAGATGGCAATGTTTTATCATGGGGATGGAACAGATGGCGTTCCAAAAAATGCCCCGCGATTTCAAGGCCTTGATAGATTTCCGTTATGCCTCCTCCGCCCTGACCGAGTAAAAACATGGGGAGAGGAAAAAGCTTGTCCTTGTAGGGTTCTCCGGCAGCTAAAGATACTGCTCGGCCAGATTTGGGACTTATGTATGCCAACTGGTCATTATTTCCACCACCGGCACATGCGCTCAAATCAATACCAAAGCCAAGGGCAGAGAGCTGTGCCAGTTCCCAACGCACATAAATCTCCCCCCAAAAGTCGCTTTCCAAATGTTCAAGCAGCACTAAAAAGCCTTCGAAAAAAGATGGGTTTTCCTCTCTCTCTGGTACTGATTGTTCGCAAATTGCAGCCGCTGATAACAATGCGGCAAGACGCCCCGGTTCGTCAAAAAGGCGGCCTGAAATATTATCCAAGACCTCGGCATCGTAATGTCCCAGGTGTTCCGACAAACGCCCGCCCCACCGAACATGTAAACGGTTACCAGGTTCGTAAGTCGAACGTTTTTTGAGACTTTGCCCCCCCCGAACCAATCCCGCATGTCGTCCGTGTTGACGGGTTAGTACCTGTGCAACCAGATCATTTTCTCCAAATGGCCGTGCAGAAAGAAGTATCCCCTCATCTTCCCAATGTATCATCACCCAACCTCAAAAGAACAACAGGTGAACATACTAACTATTTCCAAACCAGAGATCCAGAAAAAGAATACACGAAATGTTCCGCAACTACAGCAAGCATGCTTGTGCTTAACTGTTAAAATCCAGCCCCATTTCACGGTATCTTTCGGGGTCATCAGCCCATTTTTCACGTACTTTGACGTAAAGAAAAAGATGAACTTTGCGCTCAATCGTTTCTTGCAAGTCTTGCTGGGCCTTGGAACGGATCAACTTGATTGTTCGCCCACCTTTTCCCAAGCACATTGCCTTGTGCTGTTCACGCTGAACATAGATTGTCTGTGATATTTTGACACTTCCATCGTCAAAATCTTCCCAGCTATCAGTTTCAACCGTCAGATTATAAGGTAGCTCGTCATGAAGGTTGAGAAAAAGTTTTTCACGGGTAATCTCTGCCGCGATAGATCGCATTGGATGATCAGATAATTGATCTTCAGGGTAGAGCCACATACCTTCCGGAACCGTGCTTGCCAAATGGTCCAGCAAATCATTGACCCCGTCGCCCTCTTGCGCAGAAATCATAAAGATTTCCGAGAAAACCCCCATTTCCATAAATTCTTGTGCCAAGGCCAAGAGCTTTTCCGGCTTGATAGAATCAATTTTATTCAGCGCCAGAATGGCTTTTTTACTTTGCGTTTCTAATCCAGAGATAATAGCACGGGTATCTTCGCCAATTTTCTTTCTGGATGCATCGTGTAAAACAACAATAATTTCAGCATCCCCTGCCCCCTGCCAAGCGGAAGAAACCATGGCGCGTTCGAGACGTTTTTTGGGTGCAAAAATCCCCGGTGTATCAACAAATATCAGTTGAGCATTTTTATGCATCGCAATACCGCGAATTTGTGATCGTGTGGTTTGCACCTTATGGGTAACAATAGAAACTTTACCCCCGACCATGCGGTTCATTAACGTAGATTTGCCAGCATTTGGTGCGCCGATCAACGCGATAAACCCGCACCTCATATCTGCGGGTAACTGGGTACCAAGCGCATCTTTTAAATCAGAAGGAGTTTCTTCTTTGTTGCTCATCGTTACATGCCATTTTCGCTGATAAATCTTAAGAGCTCTTTTGCCGCTTCCTGCTCGCCCTTACGTTTTGAATTTCCCTGTTTAATGACAGGGTCAAGACCCTTAACAGAAACCTGGATATTAAAAAGGGGGGCATGCGGCGGGCCAGAGCGAGAAACTTCTTTATAAGTTGGTAGTGGCAAACCTCTCCCCTGCGCCCATTCCTGAAGGGTTGATTTTGCATCCTGTGGAGGCGACAAATCCTGGTTTAAAAGCGGTTTCCAGTTTTTTTGAATAAACCTTAAGGCGGCATCATAACCTGCATCCAGATAAAGCGCGCCGATCAATGATTCGCAAACGTCAGCCTGAAGTGCCGGGTTTTCGCGTTCACCACTTTCCTCTTCACCCTTTGCAAGAACAATCAACTTATCAAAGCCAAGTTTTTTCGCCACAAGCGCAAGAGCTTCACGGCGAACCAAGGCGGTAAAACGTTTCGCCAGCGAACCTTCGCTCTCTTTTGGGAAAGAATGCAAGAGCATATCGGCAATCACAAGCCCCAGAACACGATCCCCCAGAAATTCCAGTCTTTCGTAGCTATCAGATACTATTAAATTACGACCACAGGCACTGGGGTGTGTTAGTGCCTGTTTGATTAATTCTGGACGATCAAACTTGTGTTCTAGTATTACCGTAACCGAAGCGATGCTGTCGGCATAAGATATATTAGTCGATGGCATTAAAAATACGCCCAAATCTGATCATTGATGGCCACTTCCAAACTTCCCACCAATCGCCATAGTCTTCGCCACCATCATCACCACGATGAGAAAAGAACAACATATCAGCCCGACCGATAAAGTTTTCGTAAGGAACCGGCCCAACTTCATGCAAGACTCGGCTATCTTTACTATTATCGCGGTTATCCCCCATAAAAAAATAATACCCGTTTGGTACAAGATAAGGTCCAAAGTTATCTAAAGACCAATCATCACTTCTTTCCCAGATTAAATGCTTAACACCATTGGGCAATGTTTCTTCGTATTCTCTGACATTGAGAGGGATTCCATCGCGACCGTCACCAATTCTGACAAGTTTTCGCGGAACGATTTCGTTATTAATGTAGAGTTGTCCTTGTTTTACTTGAATCATGTCACCAGGCAGCCCAATCAGACGCTTGATATAATCAATGTTTATATTGGTAGGCTGTCTGAAAACGATAACATCGCCCCGCTCGGGTTCGCTTCCAAGAATACGACCTTCAAAACTGTCACCAAAAATCTTCGCCCCAAAGGGGAACGAATATTTACTGATGCCATAGGAATATTTAGAGACAAACAGATAATCACCGATCAAAAGCGTCGGTTTCATTGAACTCGATGGAATGTTAAAAGGCTCAAAAAGGAATGTTCGTACGGTCAAGGCGATCAACAGTGCATAGACAACTGTCTTGACAACACCTTCATCTTCTTTTGTTTTTTCCACGTCTTCTGACCCAGTTGTCATTTTGTTCATTCCATCATTATGTCAATCAGATAAAAAATTACCCAATATTTTAACTTTTCTCCGGCACCGCAGAAATGATTACAAAAGCCTGCGCGTGCGGATAATCGTCAGATATAGTCACATGTAACTGAGCTGTCATCCCCTTTGGGACAATATTCTTCAAATGTTCCTGCGCAGCCCCGGTTAGTACCAATACGGGCTGACCATTTGAATTATTTGTAACACCAATATCAGTAAAGAGAACCCCTTGCCGCCACAAACCAGTAGCAAGTGCTTTGGCACAGGCCTCTTTTACGGCAAAACGTTTGGCATAGGTTGCCGCCGGATCAGGGCGAGATTCTGCCCTCTTCTTTTCCTCATCCGTAAAAACCCGCTGAACAAATCGGTCCCCGTATTTTGACAGTGACTTTTCAATACGTCTGATATCGACCAGGTCATTACCAATTCCCAATATCATCACAAACTCGCTGTCGGCGTGTTGTAACAGGAAGAAAAAATCGTCAATTTCTGGCCCGCTCAACAGAGTTAACAACAGACATAGCCCGCAGCGCTGCGGTAATATCAGCCAGATGTTTTACGTCGGTAACCTCAACATCAATCCTCATTTCAAAGAAATCCATGGAACGATGAACAATCTTCAGGTTACTGATGTTCCCCTGATTTTTACCAATAACAACCGATAGGTTACCAAGGCAACCGGGTTCGTTGGCTACAATAAGCTTGAGGCGCCCCGTATGTTGCGGCCCTTCAACTTCCATGGAATCCCATGAAACATCAATCCATCGTTCTGGCGTATCCTGATAATTCACAAGATTATCGCAATCGATCGTATGGATCGTAACCCCCTTACCAGTGGTAACAATGCCGACAATGCGATCACCAGGCAATGGGTGACAGCAACGGGCATAGTGCACGGCCATTCCCGGAATAAGCCCCTTAATGGGAAGGGCATTGTCTTTGGCACCGGATGATTTTTGCTTCTTACGCTGTGTGCCCGGGCTCGGGGATTTTGGCAGAACACGTGCACCAGGATAAACAGCAACCAACACTTCACGGGCCGTATGATGTCCCTGCCCGACACTGACATATAAATCTTCAGCCTGATCCATGTGGAACTTGCCGAGAATGCCTTCAATACCTTTTTCAGTAAACTCGTAACCTTCCTGACGGAAGATTTTCTGAACCATCTGATGCCCGAGAGAGCTATATTGATCCCGCTCTTGAAGTCTTATATAGCGGCGAATACAGGCTTTGGCTTTACCGGAAACAACAAACTTTTCCCAATCCGGTGAAGGGCTTTGATTCTTTGATGTTAGAATTTGAACCTGATCACCATTATGCAGAATGGACCTAAAGGGAACCATGCGCCCGTTAACCTTGGCGCCAACACAGGTATTTCCTACCTCTGTATGAACTGCATAGGCAAAATCAATCGGGGTTGACCCACTCGGCAGGGAAAGTAACGCCCCTTTTGGCGTAAAGCAGAAAACCTGATCCTGGAACATTTCCATCTTGGTATGTTCCAGAAACTCTTCGGGGTTAGAGGCATGGTCCAGAATATCCAGTAGCTCACGGAGCCAGCGGTATTGACGCCCCTCCATATGCTCCCCGCCCTGTTTGTAAGACCAGTGAGCAGCAACCCCCATCTCAGCAATATCATGCATTTCTGCCGTACGGATCTGCACTTCAATTTTGTGCTTTTCCGGACCAATCACACAGGTATGGATCGACTTGTAACCATTAGGTTTTGGCGTAGATATATAATCTTTGAAACGTCCTGGTACCACTGGGTAACTACCGTGTATCACCCCCAACGCCTGATAACAGTTGGCCATATCCTTTACGATAAGACGAAATGCCATAATATCTGAAAGCTGCTCAAAGGTGACAGCTTTACGCTGCATTTTCTTCCAGATTGAATATGGCGCTTTTAGGCGACCAAAGACTTCGCCTTCAATCCCCTGGGCTTTTATCACCCTGTTCAGTTCATCAATAATCTTTTTGGCAAGATTATCTTCATCTTCACCTTTGAGGAATTCTAAACGCTTAACAATAGATTCTCGAGCTTCCGGATTAAGTTCGGCAAAGGAAAGATCTTCCAGTTGATCTTTGAATCTATGCATACCGATCCGTTCGGCCAGCGGCGCATAGATATCCATAGTTTCACGAGCGATACGGCGGCGTTTTTCCTCTTTTTTGATATATTTAAGCGTTTGCATATTGTGCAAACGATCCGCCAACTTGACCAGTAACACGCGAATGTCATCCGACATGGCGAGAACAAGTTTGCGAAAGTTCTCGGCGTATTTACTCTCTTCTGATTGAAGCTCAAGGCGTGTAAGTTTTGTCACCCCGTCAACAAGTCTGGCAATATGTGTACCGAACGCCTTTTCCACCGTCTCCAGACTGGCCTCGGTATCTTCCACAACATCATGCAACAGGGCTGTAATAATAGAATTATGATCCAGCTTCAGGTCCGTCAGGATACCTGCGACTTCAACCGGGTGCGAAAAATAAGGATCGCCAGATGCCCGCTTTTGTGACCCATGATACTTGGTCGCAAAAACGTACGCTCTGTTTATAGCATCTTCATCTGCGTCATGATCGTATGACTTAACGCGCTCAACCAACTCAAACTGACGGATCATGGTGGATCAAACAGCCCTTATGCAAAAATATAGCCTTCCAGAAAATGATACGCCGGGAAAAGGCGTAGGCCAAGCTCTGGAAGGCTATATTCTTAGAATTATTTGCTAAACAGAGTTTATTTACTCAGAATCTTTAGCAAGTTCAGTTGGTGTATCCTCAACAGACATACCGTCAGCGTTTGCATACTGTTCACCAGCATCAGCAGCGATAAGCGCTTCTGGACCAATTGCATCAAACTCAGGCTCATCTTCATCCACTTCAGAAAATGCTGCCTGTTTTTGCAAACCTTGGACCAAAGAAGACTTCACAGCATCAAGGCTGATTGTCTCTTCTGCGATTTCACGAAGAGAAACGACGGCGTTTTTATCGTTATCGCGCTCTACAGTAAGTGGAGCGCCAGATACGATTTCCCGTGCACGTTGGGCTGAAAGCATAACAAGTTCAAAGCGATTAGGAACTTTTTCTACACAATCTTCGACGGTAACGCGTGCCATAGATGATAACTCCAATAGTCGTAGTTCACCCGTAAGGGGGTATTGAATCGGTGCAATATATGAACGGGATCACGAGAACGCAAGGATAATCAACATAATTCCGCTAAAAAACTTCATTTTATCAATCTGTTTAATTTTCCGAAGAATTATCTGAATATTCTATTGCTTCCTGATCCACCGGTATGGTTTTGGAAAGTTCTTTAGCTGTTTTGCCAATCACTGGGTGAAGCCAGTCTTCGTCAATATCTAACAAAGGCAAAAGAACAAAAGCACGCTCATGCATGCGCGGATGGGGAACAACAAGATGATCACCCGGTGTGCTTATAAAATCGTCATAGGCAATCAAGTCCAGATCAAGTATACGTGGAGCGTTAACAAAAGGTCTAACACGACCAAACTCATCTTCGATACGGTGAAGTAATTCCAGGAGTTCATTGGGGGGTAAAGCGGTCTTGATTTGCGCGACCGCATTTACATACCACGGGGCATCAGAAATCGGCACTGGTGCCGTTTTCAACCACCTTGATTGTCTCACGATTTCAACCCCAAGCTCTTCCAGCCTTTCAAGGGCTTTTTTGCATGTTTGCAAAGGAAGACCGTATTTGGGACTCTCTAGGTTAGCCCCAATTGCAATAATGATCACTTGGCTCTTACCTTAAAATGATATTTACGTTCAATTGACCTGCTACTTATCACATCCGGGCAAAACTTAAAGCAGTTGATTGAAGCCCAAACCAAACGGATTTACGCAAAAGAACTTTCTCAACAGTAAATGAATTACAGATAAAGAAGAACTAACTGGTATTATGTGCCCCCCCTTCCCTTTTCACAAAGAGAAGCTCCACAAGTAAAAAGTGTATAATCTGCGGTAATTCCTGTTAAATTAGAACGTCGTACTTACAACCACCAAAAACAGCTAAAATTATAATTTTAATTACCTTTTAATGTATTTTTACTTTAATTTGATTGTTGATAGGCGAACAAAAAAGAGTAAGCTTATAACAATATCGAAAGAATATAATTTCACGAGAGCTGTTACTTAAAATTTATCACCGTATAATCATCGTTAAATTTATATTCTGAATATTTTTAAAATATTTTTATTTAAGGATTTAAAAATGAAATTTTATCCTCAGGAACGCGTAGCCTTATTCATTGATGGATCTAATTTATATGCCACCGCGCGCGCACTGGGATTTGATATTGATTACAAAAGGCTTTTATCTCTATTCGCAGAACAGTGCAGCCTGGTACGCGCCTTTTACTATACAGCCTTAATCGAAGATCAGGAATATTCCCCCATACGCCCGCTTGTTGATTGGCTTGACTACAATGGTTACACAATGGTTACGAAGCCAGCGAAAGAATTTACAGACGCTGCTGGTCGTAAAAAGATCAAGGGAAATATGGACATTGAATTGGCAATTGATGTCATGGAAATGTCAGAACATATTGAGCATATAGTTCTATTTTCTGGTGACGGAGATTTCAGAAGACTTATCGAAGCCGTTCAACGCAAAGGCGTTAAAGTCACAGTTGTCTCTACAGTTCGCAGTCAACCTTCGATGATAGCTGACGAACTTCGGCGCCAAGCAGACATCTTCCTTGATCTTATCGAACTCAAAAGCGAAGTCGGCCGAAAAGTGTCCGACAATCGCCCGTCGCCCCCTAATCCTATTCAGGCACTGGATGAACAACCGGTTGATGAAGACGATTACGATGACGAATATTACGACGATGATGAAGATTATGATGATGTCGATGACAGAGACTAAAATGTCAATCCGCTAAAAAAAACAAAAGGGGCCATGGGAAATTCCATGGCCCCTTTTTTAAATATTTATGGTGATCCGAAATTCTTATCCACGATCCCTAAGAATACGAGATTGCTGACGTTTCCAATCTCGTTCTTTTTCTGTGTGACGTTTGTCGACAGCTTTCTTACCACGTGCAAAGCCCAGATTAATTTTGGCAATACCTCTGTCGTTAAAATAAAGAGACATTGGCACAATAGTATAACCATCCCTGCGACAAAGCCCGATCATCTTTGCCAGCTCTTTACGATGAACAAGCAATTTCCGATGACGCTTCGGTTCGTGATTAAAACGGTTTGCTGCCTCATAAACAGGTATGTTGGCATTTATCAAAAAGAACTCGCCCTCTTCTTCACTGGCATAGGCTTCTTGTATAGATGCCTTGCCTGTACGAAGAGATTTTACCTCTGTCCCAGTCAGAACCAAACCAGCCTCTAGGGTGTCTTCGATATTATAATCGTAACGAGCGCGGCGATTAACCGCGACCGTATTTCCTTTTCCAGACGAAGCGCTTTTCTTTTTTGACTTAGCCATAAACTTAACCGTCGATTAGACCTGCATGCGCCATAGCCGCACGAACGCGATCTTCGGTTTCCTTACTTACGGGTAAAAGTGGTAAACGAAGACGATTAGCACCCCATCCCAAAAGGCTCATACCATATTTAACGGGTCCTGGACTTGACTCTATAAAGAGAACCTCGTGCAGAGGTGTCAGGATGTCATTAATTTGGCTGACTTTCTCATAATCCCCTGCCCACCAGGCTTCATGCAGGTCTGAGCAAAGTTTAGGCGCTATATTGGCCGTCACAGAAATACAACCGTGTCCACCAAGAGAAAGGAAAGGTACGATTGTCGCATCTTCGCCACTCAACAATGTAAAGTCGTCACCACAGGCAAGGCGTGTTCTTACGGGTAATGCCAAATCTGCCGTCGCATCTTTTATCCCTTGAATACGGGGCAACTCTGAAAGTCGTTTAACCGTCTCTACATCTATATTTACAATGCTACGGCCCGGTACATCATACAGGATAATAGGAATATCTGTATTATCGTGAATAGCTTTAAAGTGCTGGAAAAGCCCTTCTTGTGAAGGCTTGTTGTAATAAGGGGTCACAACAAGGGCAGCATCTGCGCCAACCTCTTGAGCATGGCGGGTGAAATCAATGGCTTCACGTGTAGAGTTAGACCCAGCACCAGCAATAACCGGTACCTTGCCCTTTGCTACTTCCAGACAGAGTTCTGTTACACGTTTATGTTCGTCGTGACCTAGGGTTGGCGATTCCCCCGTAGTTCCGACGGGGCATACCGCGTGGCTCCCTTGATCGATCTGCCACTGTACGAAGTTCTGAAACCGTTTCTCGTCAACATCACCATTTTCAAGCATGGGTGTTGCAAGAGCTGGAAAAGAGCCTCTAAAAAGCGGGCCGGTCATAGCGATACCTCAAAATATCATCGTTGCGTAGTCAAAAGGGCCGAATGCCTTAATGAAAGGCGGAGAATAACGACAGTTTTGCATTGCGAAAAGGCCAAATAAAGGCTTTGGTGTTATTTCTTTAATAGTTAAGGGATATCCTTGGTAAATATATACAGATTTGCCACTAGAATCGCCCCTGTCTAATTTGTGATCATCCTTATGTGGTCAGGATCGCGAGAGACTGTTAAGGTTTAACCATGTTTGAAATTACGCGCCGGCTTCGGAAAGCCAAATCAGTAAAATTAATCGGAATTCTCGGGATTCTCGGAAGTATTAGCCTTTTTCAGGGGACGTCCAATACATTTCTGTTGTCTTCATTCGTTACGAATGCAAACGCAAATACGACATCAGAAATAAAAGATTTAATGACCGACAAGGCAATATTTAAGTCTGTTGCACAGCATGTATCCCAAAAACAATACTCACGCGCCCTCGCCCAAGCTAAAAAAATCCAAAAGCCTCTGCTAAAGGATATAGCCCTTTGGATGATATACTCCAATGACGGTTCGACACGTGACTTTGAAGCACTTACCAAGTTTACGGATGAGCCTCATAATTGGCCGCGACAATCAAGACTTTTACGAAATGCAGAAAAGGTTCTTCCTGATACATATTCTCATCAACAGGTTCTTTCCTGGTTTCAAGAAAGCTCGCCCAGAAGTTATAACGGGCTTACACGATATATTTCTGCTCTTAACGCAACAGGGCAAGCTGATAAATCTGAAGCAACGGTTAAAGATTTTTGGATAAACCAATATTTGGGTAAGACAGACGAAAAAAAATTTATAAATAATTTCAAGTCAATAATCACGACCCAAGATCATATAGAGCGACTGGATATCTTAATCTGGAACAAACATTTTGTGGCTGCGGAACGACAGCTATCCAGAGTACCTAACGATTATAAGAATCTTGGCAAAGCTAGAATTGCACTTCTTAAAGGAAAAGGGAACGTTGATGGCCTAATCAACAGAGTTTCCCCTGAGCTTAAAAATGATCCATCCCTGATTTACGCGCGGGCCAGATGGCGGTTGAAAGCCAATAAAAACCAAGAAACAATCGAACTTCTTGACCCTCCGATCCCCACCGCACCACAAGCCGAAAAGTGGTGGCCAATACGCCATTGGGCGGCAAGAAAAGTTTTGGTTCAAAAGAAGTATGAAAAGGCCTATCGCATTGCTTCCGGCCACGGCCTGACAGAAGGTGTGGGATTTGCCGAAGGTGAGTTTCTGGCGGGATGGATTGCTCTCAGAAAGTTGTCGATGCCACGGCGGGCCTACACACACTTTCATCAGCTTTATAACGGAGTTAAATCCCCAATTAGCAAGGCCAGAGCCTCATATTGGGCTGGTCGAGCGGCAAAAGACATCGGTCATGACGATTGGGCAACACGCTGGTATAGCCTGGCAGCCACACACAGAACTACTTTTTATGGGCAACAGGCCAGCTATGAAATTGGCCAAGAGCCTATAATAGCCACGGCACATAAAGAGGTTGATCCGACACAACTCGCAACATTTAACAGCAAGAAAATTGTCCGCGCCATTAAACTTCTGGATCAACTTGATCAAGATAAATTAGTCATAACATTTTTAACCCGTCTTCGCCTGGATGCCCAGACAGATCAGGATCACATCTTGACCGCAGAATTAGCGCAAGAAGTATCCCATCCGAATATTGCCCTTAGAACCGCTAAGTCCGCACGACAAAAAGGAATACTCTTGCCTGATCTTCTTTATCCAGAGATGAAAATTGACACGATTAAAGACTCACATGCTGACCCCGCTCTTGTCCTTGCACTCATCAGGCAAGAAAGTGAATTTAACCACAAGGCGATAAGTCATGCTGGAGCAAGGGGATTAATGCAATTAATGCCTGCGACGGCCAAATCCGTGGCAAAAAAAGAGAAATTGTCCTATAAAAAACGAAAACTGACGGATGATCCGACCTATAACATACAACTTGGAACTGCTTATTTATCTGATCTGATTGGATCATTTAACGGGTCTTATGTTATGGCCCTGGCTGGATATAATGCAGGACCACATCGCGTTCGAAAATGGGTAAAGGATTATGGCGATCCAAGACATCCTGATGTGAATATTATTGATTGGATGGAACAAATTCCCTTTAACGAAACCAGAAACTACGTCCAGCGAATTCTGGAAAGCCACGTCATATATAGAAGTAAACTTAACCAAGATACGACGACAATTACAGGTAATCTTCCCTTTTCTTTATGGGGTCACACAAATTCTGGCGGATAAAACCGTTATGTATTCGTGGCCTTCCCCAAGGCTTATCACTCAAAAGATCCCAAACTTACTAATCTAGAACTGCTGCCGTATCCCAAATAACCTTATTCTATTCATTTTCTATGGTGAACTGACATGACTGCCCCAAACATTAAGGCATTTGTATTTGATGCCTATGGTACTTTGCTTGACGTACATTCAGCAGTTCGCAACATGTCCGACGAAATAGGGCCAGATGCGCAGAATATTTCAGAAATCTGGCGCACCAAACAATTGGAATATTCATGGTTACGAAGCATGATGCAGGCCCATAGTGATTTTTGGCAAGTCACTTCTGATGCCTTGACCTATGCGATGAAATATCACGGCATAGAAAATCGAAAATTACATGATAAGCTCATGAATATGTATCTTAACTTGACATCTTACAAAGACGCTGTAACCACTTTAAAAGAAATCAAAAATCACAAATACTCTACGATTGTTTTAAGTAATGGATCCCAAGGTATGCTTAATAAATCTATAGAAAATGCAGGACTACATCCTTTGCTAGACAAGGCAATTTCTATTGATGAGGTTGGTGTTTATAAGCCAAGTCCGAAAGTCTATGAACTGGGTACTGATTATGTACAATGCAAACCGGAAGAAATTTTATTTGTATCAGCAAATGCTTGGGATGTGGCTGGCGCAAATCACTTTGGCTACAGAGTAGCCTGGATAAACCGCTTCAAACGTCCGCCAGAAATACTCCCCGGTAAGCCAGAATTTATTATTGAAAGCCTTTCTGAACTTGAACAGCTCTATCAATCTAAAAAATAACGTTTTTCGGAAATTTTACGATGTCCTCATTAACTCTACCGACTTATCAGGATTTACTTGATGCTCAACAACAGTTGAATGGTAAGTCAATTTATACGCCACTTCTTGAAAACGCGACGTTAAATCATCTAACGGGCGGTCGCGTATTTTTGAAGGCAGAAGTGCTCCAGCATACTGGTTCCTTTAAGCTCAGAGGCGCATATAATTTCATAAGTACACTAACAGAAAAGCAAAAAAAACGTGGCCTGTTAACCTATTCATCAGGGAACCATGCCCAGGGTGTTGCTTATGCCTCTAAATTATTGGGGGCGAAGGCAACGATCATAATGCCCAGTGATGCCCCGCAAATTAAAATCGACAATACACGCGCTTACGGTGCCGAAGTAATCCTCTATGACCGATATAATGAAGACAGGGAAACAATAGGTGCAAACATTATGCACTCTTCTGGCGCCTTATTGATCCCCCCTTATGATCACCCTCTTATAATTGCAGGGCAAGGTACTTGCGGATTGGAAATCCTTGAACAATTATCCCCACAAGGAGTTCATTTGGATGCAGTTGTTTCTTGTTTTGGTGGTGGTGGTTTAACATCAGGGATCGCACTTGCCTTTGAGCAGAAATCCGCAAGCACCAAAATCTATTCTGCCGAACCTCAAGGTTTCGATGATATGGCGCGATCCTTAGTATCAGGAAAACGTCTGAGTAACGAGGTATCTGCGAGATCTATCTGTGACGCCGTTTTGACGCCAACGCCGGGACAAGTAACTTTTTCGATCTGCAATGATCTTCTGGAACAAGGGCTGGTTGTTACAGATGACGAAGTAAAAGCAGCGGTTAAATTTGCCTTTAACACCCTGAAGGTAGTGGTTGAACCCGGTGGCGCCGTTGCGCTAGCCGCTATTCTACATAAAAAGATAGAAACAAAGAAAAAGGCCATCGCCCTTACCCTGTCCGGGGGGAATGTTGACCCTTCAATTTTTAAAATGTGCCTAGAAAGTTAGTTTGAACTATTCCATGATGAAGAAGCTCCATAGATACTGGATTTCTTTTCATCCTTTTTCTCTTCGGCCTTAGCTTCACTTGCTTCTGTCTTGACTTCGCTTAAGGGTGATGTCGATGACATGGCACCAGAACCTGACGTTGTCGGCAAGACAGAGTTGGCACCGCCTACAGATCCACTTTCAACTGCACTCACGGGGCTACTGCTTGCAACAGCAGACGATGCTATCTTTGGTGTTTCGGCATCTGAAATCGTGCTGACAGTTGAACTAGATGACGGTTCCGGTTTATCCGAAATACGTCGGAATTGCCCCTCAACCTGTGCTCCGGCTTCAATGGCTATCGATTTATGGAGTATATCACCCACAACTTTAGCAGTACTTGCAAGTGTAATGGTATCGGCATTTAACTGACCACTGACCATTCCGCAAACACGTACTTCATCTGCTTTTACAGAACCGGTAACCACAGCTTTTTCGCCAATAGTTACTGCACGGCAAATAACATCACCCTGTACATTACCATCTATCTGTAGGTCACCAGTAGAGGTTAAATCACCAACAAGATTTAAATCAGGACTCAAAATAGAAGGTATCCCCGAAGGAGCAAGTTTTTTAGGAGTATCTGTTGTAGTGGCAACTTTTGTGTTTGTTTTACTGGACTTTGAAAACATGTCGACCTGCCAAAATAAATTTACGGGGATCTACGGGCTTATTATTATAACGCACTTCGTAATGAACGTGAGGCCCTGTACTCCGTCCAGAATTTCCAAGAAGCGCTATTTTTTCTCGGTGGGAAACTTCTTGTCCCTGTTTTACGAGCAATTTTCTGAGGTGGCCGTATCTTGTACGGATACCGTTACCATGGTCAATTTCAATCAGGCGACCGTAACGTCCGCGCCAACCAGCATACACAACCTTACCAGGTGCTGGTGCATAAATTGATGATTTCATCGGCGCAGCCATATCCAGGCCATTATGCACAGCAGTTTTCCCAGTAACGGGATCGCGACGTTTTCCGAATGAGCTTGTGATGCGATACTGATCAATTGGTGTTGTTAGTGGCAGCTTGGCAACAACATCCTGCAAGGTTTCCCAGCGTGTCAATTGCATATCCAGCATATTCACCGAAGCCTCGAAATCAGCACTTTCCTGAATTTCATCCACAGGGATATAGGGTCCCCCCTGTCCTGTATCCAGATTTTCAGACCCCAGGAGTGAATCCAAGTTGAGACCAGTCATTTCGACAGTTTTCTCAATAACACCCAAGCTGTATTTAGATCGCTCTGTTAGGCGGTCAACAAGTTCACGTTGAATATTAGAAACTTCGATAAGTGAATTTTGAAGCTGCCCAACTTCTTTTTCCAGACCTTCGTTATCATTACGATACATCTCAAGTATAGACGCTTGCTCAATAAACTTCTGTCTGGCTTCCTGCGATGATTTATCTGCAACGCGTCGTGCTTCCATAAGAGAAGCCATTTGAGCTTGCTGTTCTTCAAAAAGCTCGTCTTTTTCTGCAATCTGTCCCTTAAGACTAACGATTTCTGCTTCAAGGTTTTCAACATTAGCCAAAATGGAAACTTTATTGTTTTCCAATTCTTCCTTAGCCGAAGTAACAGCAGCAAGCTCTTCTTGAAGTTTTAAAAGCTTACCGCCAAGCATTTTACCAGCTTCAGCAGATTTAAATCTCTCTTCTTCAGAAGTTGCCAACACCTGACGCAACTGTTTAGCTTGAGTTTCAAGGGCTTCACTTTGCCCAGCTATCGTTTCCAGATCATCTTCAAACTGATCAAGCTTATCTTCCAGAACCTGTCGCGCCAATGCAACGCGCGCGCGCTCATTTTCAGAATTCTTTAAATTAACAACCTTGGTACTTTTATTGGTATCAACTTCATCGCCATCTAACAGACTGATAAGCTGATCCTGATTTTCCTGAAGATCTTTCGTAATCTTTGAGAACTGAGTGTGGTACTCACCAACTTGTTGTAACAAGTCAAAATAGTTGAGCTTTTGTTCCTCTATGATCGTATCTTTGTGAGCCAGTCTTTGTTCCGTATAGAACATTGAACCTGAAGAGAAAGCAACCCATCCGGTTAGGGCTAGTACGCTTGTTGCAATGGTTTTCTGCAAGCGAGGTGTTAGTCGGATAAATCTAACCTGATCATGAGAACGGATATGGATTTCACGCAGAGCAAAAACCTGATCAACTTTAAGCTTTGCTTTTCGCGCGAACTCATGCACGTCCATTCTTCCCCCCTCGTACTTTTACATCTGTGTCTTTACAAAATATCCTGTACCGGAAGTTTTGTATATAGGATGGCAAATAATTCTGGACGAATTTATACATCATGATTTCACTTCTTTCAAAGAGAAACCGCGAACAAATTCTATTTGTCTGTACAACAGGAAGCATTTTGATGCTCCGAATGGGTAAGGAGAAAGCTAAACCCCAATAAATAATACGAAAAAACATTATGAAGTTAAAAGATTAATAGAAAAATAACACTAAATCCATTACCTGCTACGCCTTGTCAGACCCAAAATACAATCCAAATTAAATATATAAGTTCGTGGAAAATATTCTTCAGAATTGAGAAAAGTAATTTTATTTACGATATCGCAACACTTGTATGAACAAATTTGGTTAGGAAGAATAAAATAATAAGTGTCTTGCGTAATCATAAATAGGGATAAAAATCATGTTTGGGTCGGGGGACCATCAAAAGTCCACAATTTGGACTTTACGTAAAATTCTTTTTTTGATTGGTCTTTTGGCCTCAGCTGCAATCGTCGCAGCCCAGTTTTGGTCTTTTGAAAAATATAAAAATTTTTCACTGGATACATTACAAAAAGAAAGCACTTCACAATTCCAACTTATGGTGCTGGAACGCATAACACAAACATACGAACCGAAACTTTACACTCTTGGTTCTGATTGGGCGCGATATACTCACCTCGTCAAAGCAATGAAAGCCAATAAACCAGAAGAAATTGCAACTTTTGACAAATGGTATCGCGACAATAAAGAAATTCAAACTGGTGAAATCTCCCTTATCTCAACGCACTTTTACAATCCCGACATGGTACTGATTACGTCATCCCAGGATGGACGTATTACCGACAATGAAACGATACTCGAAGAACTCAAGACCCGGGATAAAAAAGCAAAAAGGAAACCAGTCTCTTATATATGGTCCGATCCAAACGGCAAACCTGTTCATTCAACCATCTTTCCTATTGGGGGATTTAAGGTTGCCGGTTTTGTAGAGCTTGTCACTGACCCAATGCAATATCTGACTGGTATTAGTGAAACCTTGGGGGCAGATGTCACAATCTACGACCCATCCAGTGAAACAGGTTTTGCATTTGAAGAACATCGTCCTGAACAAGCAGAACCATCCGAAACGAGTGAAAGTGCTGAACAGGTAACTGAAACTGAAACACAACCGACTGAAAACCAAGAACAAACAGAAGAAGCACCATCAGAGGAAATACAGATTGACAGTCAAACATTACAGGATGGCTTAAGACTTGATGGGGCAACAGCCTATATAACAGCCACAATTATGGGAACACATGATACCGTTTGGGCAAAGGCGACCCTGGTACGAGATGTAAGTGATTTTGCGGAAGGGTCTCAACAATTAACCCAAGATGCCATCAAAGTTCTAGCTGGTGTTTTTCTGACAACATGGCTTATTGCATTTCTAATGCTGCGCTTTGCCGTTTTTGGAAAACTCAAATCTTTTGCGAAAGCAATGACATCCATTAGCGAAGGTGAAGTTGACATTACTCCACCAACTGTGGGTCCCGATGAATTCAGAACTATGGCAACCGCATTAGATCAACTCAGCAATAGTGTTGCACAGGTTTTCCAGCTGCAAAACATGGTTGAAACCAGCCCAATGTCCACGGTTATGATTGATCTTGAGGGGACACTTTCTTTTGCGAACCTCAAAGCCAGAAGTTTTATCAGCTCTGAGAATACAGATAACGACTTAACGGGAACGACAGGTAATTTTTTTGAACTCGATGAAGCCGAGTTTAACAACCTAACCTCACCAGAAAATCTGCCCATGACACGTTTGATTACTTTTCAGGGGCGTCAGTTAGAAGTTTCTGCATCCGCTGTGATGGATAATGCCGGAGATTTTAAAGCATGTATGTTAACCTGGCTTGATGTAACTGATCGCGAAAGCAATAAGCTGGCAGCAAGTGAATTAATCAGTAGTGTTCAACGCGTTGCCGATCGTGTTAGTGCTTTGTCTAAAAACGTTGAAGAAACCTCGACATCTTTGAACTCACAATCGCAAACGGTTACTCAACAGGCCGAGAATACACAACAGCTTGCACAGAGCGGTTATGATTCAGCACAAGGGGTTACCCAAACAACAGAAACAATGTCCCACGACATCAGAACAATTAATACTGAATCCGATCATGCAAGGAATACATCATCAGAAGCTCTCAATCATCTTACACAGGCTTCTGAAACGGTAAATCAACTACGGAGTTCTAGCGATAAAATCAATCAAATTAACGAGCTGATTACCACCATTACCAATCAGACAAAAATTCTGGCCATGAACGCAACAATCGAGGCTGCCAGAGCTGGTGAAGCCGGTCGCGGGTTTGGTGTCGTGGCGTCAGAAGTAAAAGCACTCGCCGAACAAACAGCCTCTGCGACAGATCAAGTTGCCGCTATGATCAAAGAGCTACAAGTTCACGCACAAGCGACAACCGATAAAATGGAATCAATCGATACCGTTATGCAGCAAGTTGGCGAAACACAAAACAAGATATCTGATTCCATTAACGAGCAAGACCGTGCAGCGGGTGAAATCGCCCAGAACATTGAAAGTATGGCCCAGGGGTCAAGACAGATTGTGGACCTGGTTAATGATGTCCACCAACAATCAATTAATACAGGTAGCTCTGCCCAGAGCCTTCTGGGGACATCAAAAGAACTTGCAGAGGAAGCTGAGAAGTTAAGCGAACGCCTTGCAGAATATCAAAGACATCTGGATCAGGCTGGCTAGTCGGAATTACAGATCTTATTCCCTCAAAACAAGGCGATGGTTAATCAGATCATCGCCTTGTTATTTTGTCAGATTAAATCCTGCTGTATTCTCGCACTAAAACACCGTCAGATGTCAACTGAATATGACTCATTCGGCGGGCAACATAGTTTTGACGCCAACTAAGCATCTTCTGGGTATAAGATAACACAACAGACATATAATCGGGGTTGTCTGCAAGATTTACAGCTTCTTGAGGATCATTTTTCAGATCAAAGAGTAACGGTGGCAGCGTGGTAAAGTGTACATACTTGAAATCATCATCCCGGATGATTGTCATCACACACTGATCACTTGTCAGGTCAAATCTCTCTTCAGCACTGAATTTTTTCAAGTCTCTAAAATCAACTTCCCAATGAACCTCATCCCGCCATTTATCTGGCTTGTTACCCTCAATAAATGGGCGAAGAGAATGCCCGTCACATTGCATCGGTGGTTTCATTTCCATTAAATCAAGAACGGTCGGCATAATATCGACCGCTTCGGTAAAATGACTATCAATGGCTTGCCCGCGTGATGCATTCGCATCTTCTCTGGGGTCCCTGATGATCAAAGGAATATGACAGCTTTCGTCAAAGTAACCGAGCTTCCCCCAAAGCCAGTGATCACCAAGTTGCTCCGCATGGTCAGAGGTAAAAACAACAAGAGTCTTGTCATACTGGTTCGCATCTTTAAGCGCCTGAATGACACGCCCTATTTGATCGTCAACCTCCGAAATCAAACCATAATAGGCAGCTCTCATTTGCTTGATTTCATGATCGGGAAGGTCACGGACATTTTCTTCATGCCCCATATAGGCACCGACTTTTGCCATATTATCCAAGGCAAATTCCAGGTATGGATGCTGTATCTTCTCCAGATCAACATTTGCAGCACGATGCGGCATTTCTATGTCGTCAGGATTATACATTGTGTTGTAAGGCTCTGGCGCAAACAAAGGAGGATGCGGCCTTAAGAAAACGCCATGAAGAAACCAGGGATCTTTGTGGATTTTTATATAGTTGATAAGCTTATCCGCAATAAAGGCTGTATCACTGCTATCCTTGTCATAGGCAGGAGGCGCAAAACTCAGCCCCCTCTCCTCCACACCTGGGTAGTTATCTTTGCCGATTGTAATATCAAACTGATTTTCGGGTAACTTATAACCTTTGGCCTCTAATTCACCGAACCAGTCAACGGCCATTTCTTCACTAACCAAAGACCCAACTTTAAACCCCGGCATCACACCGCAATAGGTTTTGAGATCAGGATCATTTTTATCACGCCCTCTGGGATCGACGGGGGTATCTGTATAGCCATAGAGTGTTGGCTCATACCCTTTTTTACGAGCTTCCAGCGCAATATTGGTAAAGGTAGCATCCAATGGCGTGCCATTAGACACATGCCGATGGTTCATTGCATACATTGATGTTAAGAGCGACGTCCTCGAAGGGCCACAGGGAACGCACTGGGTATAGTGTTTTCTAAAGGCTATGCCGTCCGCGGCTAATTTATCAAGATTTGGTGTTTGTACCATATGGCCCGCTGACGAGAGGCATTCACCACGCCATTGATCAACAGAAATAAGCAGGATGTTTCTAATTTGTTTGTCTGTCATCTTTTTCACCGAAGCTTGGCAGATTGGCGACTGATAATGTTGTTCTTATTTAAAAACCTGTTCCAAAAACAAGTATAGATCCACTTTGCACTTATTGACCAAGCCACAACAATGAAATTTTTATAACAGAGATGATGAAAGTATCAGGCATAAAAAAAGCCCCGTTTCAGCAGGGCTTTTTTATCATTATGGTTTACCACCTATGGGATTGAGTATACAGCCCAGCCTTGCCAGTTCCGTTTTATCATCATTTTGATAGGCTTCATGACAGCTGAGAATTTCAGATACTGATTTGGCATAGATCACATTCCACTGTGCTTTGGAATGGAAGTTCCCCACAGGCATAAAATGTGATGCAGGATAGGTTTGTGCCCAGGTATTGGCGTTTGGAATATCCACCATTCCCACAGCCTCTTCTGTTGCCTGACCGCTTGTGAAGTCAACACCAAGACGGTGACAGCCAACACAAGGGTTGTCGCGGGTGCTCAAGGAAATCGGCTTCCACTTCTGGAAATCACGCCCTAGATGTTTATACCATCCTTCCGGGTCTGTCGGGACCTTGTCCCACACCTGACCAATAAAGGGACTGAACATAAAGGGATCGTTATCATGGCAATTCCCACAACCATCCTCTGATACCTCTTTCGGAGTATTCCAAATCTGTCTGGCTTCTTCATAGTCTTCAAAGGGTGCCTTCTTCATTGGCGATGGCACCAAAGATCCATCAATTGGCAACCCTTTTGACCCTGTAGCCTGAAACCAACAGGTACTACCGTCTTTTGCAGAATGAGCAACAATGTCTATCTCGTCATAATAAACACTGCTGGCTGTTCTGATTTTCTTTTGTCTGCAGAGAACAGCAACCTGATTATCCCCTTCAGACAAATCAAGCACGCGCGAATAGGGAACGCACTGACCGTCAGCATCCTTGCCAAGAGGTAACAACGAAGGGCGATCACAGTCCATATTCGGATAATACTTGTCCGGAGTTTCCCCACCATTAATGGTGATCGGTATGATAGTTCCGGCCTGACAGTTAAAGGCAGGGAGATCTCTTATCGCTTCGGCACACATATTTCCATAAGATGCCAGATCCTGCCCTTCTTGTGGCTGTTTTGGTTGATCGCTGGGGCTACAGCTTAGTAGGAAAAGCAGAGATGCCCCGGAAACACTTTTAAAGATTTTTTTCATCATGCCACCATCCCCGGCTGTTTGAGAATGGCAGCCTTAACTGCCTCATAATAGCGAATATAGCCTGTACATCTGCAAATATGATCTTTCAAGGCATCATCAATAACCTTATCCAGTGCATCTTTTGGAATGGGGTTATCCGTTAGTCGATCCCATAACGTCATGGCAGCCATTAGAAAACCTGGCGTACAGTATCCGCACTGAAAAGAAAAATGATCCAAAAACTCTTGTTGTAACGGATGTAACTTGCCATTCTCGGCAACGCTTTCTACCGTATAAACTTCTACACCGGACAAGGATGACAGGGGCGTAGAGCAAGCAATCATTGGTTCTGATGGTGCCCCGGGTTGCCGCCTTACAGATACGGTGCAGGCACGACACACACCAATACCACAACAAAACTTTGTTCCTGTCAGATTTAAATCTTCCTGCAAGAAGTCAATGAGCGGTAAATCAGCCTCGTCTTGAGAGGCATGGACAGCTTTACCATTTACGGAAAAAGAAATATCAGCCATTTTTATCCATCCCCTTACGAATTTTTTCTGCTGTTATGGGAAGATCACGGAACCGTACGCCGGTTGCATCATAAAGGGCGTTAGAGATTGCCGGCGCCACGGAACACATGACAGCTTCAGCAATACCCTTACCTGTTTTATCATCCTTGAGAGGATCCAGAGTAATAAGTTCCTGCCCCTTCAACGCAACATCGCCTGCACGGGGAACGAAATATTGATTTAGGTTCCAGTCACCATCCGCAGGCCCACCCAGGCCCGGTGGCATATCTTCGAGAAGGCTATAACCGATCGCCATAGCAACACCGCCCTGACTTTGCCCAGATACCAACTCTTCCGTTATGATCTGACCGGCATTCAGAACGGATAAAGATTTTCGGACAACCGCTTCACCGGAAACCGGATCAACTGTTAAACCTATGATATTTCCGCAAGGTGCAAATGTTGTCCGAGAATAACGCGATGAAGCAGCTGAAGGGTAACGACCGCTGTTTACTGCTCTTCGAATGATTTCAGGTTTCTTTTGTCCCGCTGAATACACCGCTAAACCGTCAATTTCCCAGTTATGAGTAATACCCTGAACAGCAAAATCGGCTTTCACCCAGATTTCCTGAAAATAGGCATGCACAAGCGCGCCCTTGATACGACCCGTTCGATGAATAACATCAGCGATAATATCCATCGGAATTGGCGGAAGGTCCCTGTCTTTTGCGTAAAGCCGCTCATTCTTCCAGATCAGATCATGGGCGGGAATATCCGGTAATCCAAATATTTCCCGAGCAACAGGAACGATTGCAGTATCAAACAAAACTTTAGAGGCTTGATTAATCGCATGCACCTGATGAAATGCAGTCAGACAGGCACTGGAAGATCCAACACCGTTTGCTGTCCAATCAGCCTCTTTCCAAGACCCTTTGCTATCTGAATTCATTTTGAGAACGGGATAGAGATCCGGGTTACCCATATCAATAGAAGATGCATTACGACCTAGATGATGAGCGGTTGAAACGGCAAGCGTTGTTGCCGACCCGTTGCCCATATCAACGGCGTTTGTTTTGACGACCAGTTGACCTTTGGGATCAAGCTCAACATAACCGATAAGTCCGTCGCCTGAGGTTCCGAATGCTTGCATGGACATTGCAAAACCAACGCCATACAAAAGCCCCTCTTTGCGCCATCTTTCTTTTTCTCTTTTCTGATGTCGCCAGATATCATGATCTTCTGATTTGTCGAGAATTTCATGCAAACGTAATTTTTCAGTTATAGGGCCACCGACAACAGTATTTTCACCTTCGGAAAGAGTATTTTTACGCCTGAGTTCGATGGGATCCCACCCATTATCTTTTGCGATCTCGTCAAGGAGCGTTTCAATCGCAAAAAATGCCTGTGGCCCACCAAATCCGCGCTGAGATCCACCAGAAATATTTTTTGAATACATAGCATTAGAATTAATGGCAGCACGGGGAATGCTATAAGATCCCCCGGCACATAACCCGGCAAGTTGAGCAACCCACGGGCTTAGATTTTCCCGCCCGCCACCATCAAAGGACATCATGACATCCAGAGCCTGAATCTTTCCATCATCATCAACTGAGAGACTTTCTGTCAATTCGCAGGCATGGCGTTTTAACCCTGCCTGAAACTGTTCAAAGCGATCGTAGGCCAGACGTATCGGCTTGCCACCTGCATAGGCCGCAGCAATGGCAAGGTTCAGGGTAAAGACAGAACTGTCTCGTCCGCCAAAACCACCACCGGGATAACACGAAATGATGTTAACAGTTTTAACCTCAACAACAGGGTTATTACCGGTAAACATTTCAAGTACGTCATTCATGTCACCATCGGGAGATTGCGTACCAACCAATAAATTCAGTGTTTTGTTCGCGGCATCATACCAACCCAGACCGTTTTCCGGCTCCATAAACATTGGGTCCATCGCCTGCATCGAGCAATTGGTGCTATAGGTTTTCCACTCTCCCGAGGCCATTTCTTCTTGAATGTGCGTCCGATGCACAAAAGCTTTCTCTGAATAGTTTTTATCATCACCATTCTGTGCATAAGAAAAGACATCTTTTCCCTTTGTGTCGGATGCAACACGGACATAATTTGTCAGAGGATTAAAAGGAAAGACAGGCTTGTTACTCGGTTTTTTGTCATAGATTACAAAATCAGAGTTAAACTGTATGGCCTTTTTTGCAGCCCTATAATCCTTGCCGTCTTTAAAAATCAGAAACGCAACGGGCTGACCATAAAAACTTGCACGTTTGCCTTTTGAGACAATAAAAGGCCACGTCAGTGCACTAGGTCTTTTTACTTTAACATCCTGAATGAGCGGTTGGTTTTCTTGCGTATCCCGATCTTGCAACTTATTTGGGCGCAGTACTTCATTAATGATCTTTTCCCCATAAAGAACTTCGATCGGCTGAGCATTTTGGGGAATTAAAGACAAATCAAGAGATTCAAATGGATTGTTAACATCGGTGGCTCGAACAATCATTACAGGGCGCTCTTCTTTAGGCCACCCGGGGAGGTTCCAAGCGTGATAATCCCGTGCAAAAACCTTTTGCCCTGTAACTTTTACCAATCCATCAATTCGGTACCGGGCTTTCCCCGGGGCTTTTGACCAGTCACCACTATTTAAGGATGTTATTTCGTCCGTTTCATCCGCGAGCAGTTCTGTTACGGGTATCATATTTACGGTAAACGACACCCCTGCTACGGTTTTAATGAAACTCCGACGCGTCATAGAAAACGCGGTATTTTTCATGAACTCCCCCTGAGAAAAGATTATGGGTAATTAATTTACCTCTCACCTTCGAACTCCCAGTGAAGCATTCCAATCCTTTATTCTTGGTAAAATTTTACAATTATTTTTCCCTCATTAAGAGAAACAACAAAGGCGCTATCAGTAGTGATAAGCGCCTTTGGTTACTTACAAATAGTATTGGAAGAAAACGAATAGGTACATTCAACCCAATTGATTTGACTTACTTGTAAATTCAGCTAATCAGCAAATTGAGCTATCGTTCCCAGAACTTCGTCTTTTGTCTCAGCATCCTTGACTTGCATTAAGATCTTGTGATTACGACAACCATCCCACTCTGTTGAGGGTCCCGGGTGCCCTTTTGGCTTAATCAAGGTTTGTCCAAAAGCCGGACCTTCACAACTAACCCTTACAGCGGCATCAATGGATCCAAATAGATCTGGATTTACATAATATGCTGTTGCACAGGGATCGTGGAAATAGCATCCATCTATACCAAATGCGCCATTGTAGAACTTGAAATACAGATCTGCCGCATCCAGTAGAAAGCCACCTATTCTAGGTACTTTTTGTGCCAATTCTTCTGCTTCTTTTCTATGCAGAATAACCTGATGCGTAACATCTAGCCCAGCCATGACCATTGGCCAGTCAGCACGAAAAACGATATCAGCAGCATGAGGATCGTTGAATATATTTGCTTCGGCAACAGCAGAAATATTTCCATATTCCTTCGCTGCACCACCCATAATAATGACCTCTTTCACCAGAGGTGCAATGTCAGGCGCCATACGAAGCGCCATTGCCAGATTTGTTAGAGGTCCAACAGCTATAATTGTAACTTCGCCCGGCTGTTTACGCACGGAATCAATAATAAACTGCGGGGCATATGTCTTTTCAATGCTGCCTTTAGGATCGGGTAAATTAATATCGCCAAAGCCATCGGCCCCATGAATAAAATCTGGAAAACCTTTGTGCGGGGCAACAAGTGGCCCAGAAGCCCCTTGAAAAACAGGAATATCCTGACCGGCCATTTCAACAAGAATTTTTGCATTCTTGGCAGCAGTTTCTACAGGAACATTGCCAAAAACAGTCGTTAGCCCTATCAAATTAATTTCAAGATGGTAAAGGGCATGATGTATAGCAAAGGCATCATCAATTCCCGGGTCCGTATCAAAAATTACAGGATTTTTCATTTTATAAATCACTCTTAGTCTCTAAAAATTGCGTCACCTCAACAGAGGTTGGAATAGCAACAGAAGCACCCGCTTTTGTAACAGCCAGTGCCGAGGCAGCACTGGCCCTTTGCATAGCTTCTTTTAACGGTAAATTTTGTGCTATTGACGATAAAATATAGCCAACAAAGGTATCTCCAGCACCTGTAGTATCTACGGCTTTAACCTTAAACGCCGGAACCTCGATTGTATCATCCCCGAAATAACAAATAGCACCTTGTGTCCCTCTGGTCACAATCACAACAGGACAAAGTTCAGCGAGTTTAGACAAATCCCCCTGACACTTCGTTCTGGCTAGTTCTTCTGCCTCCAGATCGTTTACAATCAGTAAATCAACAAGATCGTAATCAATCGCTTTTGCCTCATCATCAAAAGGTGCGGGATTCACCGCAACCCGGGCGCCCATTTTCTTTACCAAAGAAATCATTTGATTGAGATTTGGCATTTCATTTTGAAACAAGACCCATCCACCCTTTTCAAAACCCGCAAGCTTATCAGTTAAGGTGTCGAGATTGAGTTCATGATTGGCACCCGCAAAAAGCAAAATGCAGTTTTCGGCATTGTCATCAACCTGAATTAAAGCATGGCCGGTTGCCACAGTCCCAATCTCGATAGATGATGCATCAACTTTTGACGATTTCAGTTCGTCGATAATCCAAGTGTGATCATCGCCAATAACGCCAATGTGTTTCACGGTTTCACCAGCTCTGGCAAGGGCAACAGACTGGTTGGCCCCCTTCCCACCTAAAACCCGTTGATAAGATTTACTGGGTAAGGTTTCACCCGGCTTTACGAAATAAGGAACACGATAGACGTGATCGACATTTATAGAACCAATATTAATAATTGTATTGTGCTTCACGAAATTCTTTCTGGCAGATAGGTCTAAAAGTTAGCTGATCATACACAGGTCCATAAAAGCCAGACAATAATTTTCTGGTTGGTAAATTTTTTCATCTCATCACGCCAGAATAATTGACAAATATTTTTGAAAAATACTGTCCTGAATAGCTCTCTTATTCTTGACTATCAAATCGCCAACCAATATAATTTCAAATGAAACTATTATGGTAAACACCTTAACCAAGGGGAACACACGATGACAAGACATCACCGTATTAAAACACCCCCTAGTTTTGGTGTTCGTGCTTTTCGTCTGGTGACACGCACAAAGATACTTGCACCCTATATAATCATGACAATAGGGCAAACTCTATCCAATGAAAACAGAGGCTTATCCAGAGGATCCCCTCAGTAACAAAATTACACCCCTAATTTTGATTACTTTCTATGGATAAAAAAGATGACCACAATGAACAAAATGGCTGAACGTTCAGATTTGTTTGATAACCCAATGGGCCTGAATGGCTTTGAATTTGTTGAATTTGCTGCACCTGATGCCTCTGTCTTGGAAGATCTCTTTACTACGATTGGTTTCACCCTTGTTGCAAAACATCGTTCAAAAGATGTTGAACTTTATCGCCAAGGCAATACAAACTTTATCATCAACAAAGAAAAGAAGAGTCCAGCCTATTACTTTGCTGAAGAGCATGGCCCCTCCCCATGTGGTATGGCGTTTAGAGTAGAGAATGCACATTATGCCTATAACCGTGCCCTGGAACTGGGCGCTCAGCCTCTAGATATCCCATGCGGCCCCATGGAACTAAAACTTCCAGCTATCAAAGGTATTGGTGGCGCACCGATCTATCTGATTGATCGTTATGAAGACGGTTCCAGCATCTATGACATCGATTTTGAATACCTTCCCGGTGTAGATCGTAATCCAACAGGTTACGGTATGGATATTATCGACCATCTAACACACAACGTCTATCGTGGTCGTATGCAGTACTGGGCTGAATTCTATGAGAAATTCTTTAATTTTAAAGAAATTCGTTTCTTCGACATCAAAGGTGAATACACCGGACTGACATCAAAGGCCATGACGGCACCTGATGGCAAGATCCGTATTCCACTTAACGAAGAATCTGATGTAGGAAAAGGCCAGATCGAAGAATATCTGATGAAGTTTAATGGTGAAGGCATTCAGCATATCGCATTAACAACACCAGATATCTATAAGACAATATCAGACATGCGCGCCAATGGCGTTGAGTTCATGGATGCCCCGCCTGCAACCTATTATGAAATGCTGGATGAACGCCTTCCCGGTCATGGAGAAGACCCTGAAAAACTTAAAAAACTCGGCATTCTCTTGGACGGCGCAACAGAAGCTGGCGCCCCACGCCTTCTCCTACAAATCTTTACCAAGTGTGTTATCGGCCCTGCCTTTATTGAAATCATTCAACGTAAAGGCGATGACGGATTTGGCGAGGGCAACTTCAAAGCCCTGTTCGAATCAATTGAACGTGATCAGGTTAACCGCGGCGTGCTGAAAACAGACTAATCTCTTTTAGCTAAAGATAAAAAGGGCGCTTGATTTGATGATCAGCGCCCTTTTTTGTTTGTCATGATTTAAACGGGTTCAGCATCGACCTGATTTTCCGGTCGGGCCCGATCAAAAGCCTCTAGCTTCAGGCAGTTTTCTTCAATTCTTCTTATTTCAGAAAAATTTGCAATAGAGATATCAAAACGGTGGGCGTTATAGAGTTGGGAAACCAGACAACAGTCAGCCATTCCCGGCTCTGAACCCAAACAATATTGCCCTTCCACGTTACGTTTTTTTAACCGTTGCTCAAAGGCTGATAATCCTTCCAACACCCAATGTGCATACCAAGTGGATTTTTGATCCTGCGAAAGCAACATTTCACCCGTTAAATATTTAAGAACTCGCAGATTATTTATCGGATGAATGTCGCAGCAGACCAATTGGGATAAACTTCTGATAAATGCTCTATCAACTGCATTATCCGGTAAAAGGCTATGTCCGGGCAAAACCTCGTCCAGATATTCAATTATTGCCATTGACTGGGTGAGTATTCCGCTTTCTTTTGTTTCCAGTGCTGGCACAATTTTTTGCGGATTGATCTCTTTGTATTTATCACCAAGCTGCTCCCCGCCATTTTTAACCAAATGAACTGGTATTATGTCGTATTGAACCTTCTTAAGATTCAAAGCAATTCGAACACGATAGGCCGCTGTGGATCGCCAATAGCTATAGAGCTTCATAGTTAAATATCCTCGACCAGTTTATCCGCCCCAAAGCACTTATCTGCATTTTTCAAGACGCGACTCATCAGGTTTTCCAGCGTTTCTTTTTCGGTTTCACTCAATCCGTCGAGAATTTCCTGCTCACGCTTCAATACAAGGGGGATGAGCTCCTGAAGAGTATCATTACCCTTTACGGTCAAAAGCAGGTTTACTTTACGCTTATCGATGTCATCCACGTGGCGTTCAATAAAATCTCTCTCTAAAAGACCCTTGATCGCTCGACTGACCTGCACCTTGTCCAGACTGGAATAGTCGACGACTTCGCTCGCTGAAAGTGGTTGGCTGTTTCCCAACACAACCATTACACGCCATTGATAAACAGTCAGTCCTTTGGACTTTGTATAAACCTCGGCAATAGACTGACTGACCGAGCGATAAAAAACGCGGACCTTATAGGGAAAGAAGTCTTTTAAATCTAAAACTTCGTTATTTGATTTCATTGAATTTTGTTCCGTCATTTCGTCTGATACGCCACGTTTCTATAGATAGGTTGATTAACATTTTGACCGCTTAACCAATAGACTCTCACTGCTAATCCATCAACAAAGACGGAAGCCATAAGGATAGCGCAGGAAAAAGGATCAAAAGAGCCAACCTTACAACATCTGCCATTAGAAACGCGACAACACCTCGGCTAATGGTCTGTAATTTCAATCCCGGTGTTCCGGCCATGATGATAAACAAATTCATACCCACAGGTGGTGTAATCAATCCCACCTCAACAACGGAAACCATAATCACACCGAACCAGATTGGATCAAATCCCATGTTGGTAATCAAAGGATATATAAAGGGTAACGTCAGCAAAATCATTGATAATGCATCCATAAAACACCCCAGGATAATATAGAAGACTATAAGCAGTATCAGGATGGTATATTCATTCCACCCCAGTTCACCGACATAGGCCACCAAAGCTTGTGGAAGACCTGTTGTCTCGACAAAATAATTAAACACCGCGGTTCCGATAAGGATCATAAAGATCATCCCTGTCGAACTCGCCGTCTCTTCCAGACATTCGATGAAGGTATCCCGATCCATCTTCTTCTTGAGAAATGCAAGAATAAAAGCCCCCATAGCCCCTATCGCGGCGGCTTCTGTTGGGGAAAACCACCCCGCGTAAATCCCGCCAATCACAACAGCAAACAACAGGATAACCGGCCAGACATTGAGCATAGCAACAATCCGTCCAGACCAGTCAACAGGTATATCTGCGGGGGCCAAACCGGGATTTCTGGCCATTTTTATTCTTACAGCCAGCATGTAAAGTATCGTCGCAAGTAAACCGGGTATGAGAGCAGCAGCAAAGAGACGGCCAATGGATTGTTGTGTCAAAATAGCATAGATCACCATGATGACGCTGGGGGGAATTAAAACCCCCAGGGTTCCGCCAGCCGCAATTGTGGCACTTGCCAGACCATCATCATAGTTCCGGCGACGCATTTCAGGCATTGCAACACGACACATGGTTGCTGCCGTTGCCAAAGAAGAACCACATATGGCACCAAACGCTGCACAGGCACCAACAGTCGCCATTGCCAGCCCGCCCTTATAATGTCCGATAAAGGCATGTGCTGCATCATAAAGTGCTCTGGATAGGCCTGCTTTTGAAGAAAATACCCCCATCAAAATAAATAACGGAATGACAGATAGCGAATAGGGAAAGATTGATTCAAACGGAACAGATCCCATAATGAAGGCAACTGAATCAAATCCGTTGATGATAAGACCACCTACCAAGCCCACCATCCCCATCGCAATCGCAATGGGAACCCTGATGGCGATCAATCCGAAAAGAACAGCAAAGGCGATAAGACCAATTGTTGAAGAAGCCATTAAATATTTACACCTTCTTCTGATGAGCTTTGTGTTACGCCACACAAACTAAAAAAACTGGTGATTAGCAATCTGACAGAAACGATCGCGGATAATACTGAACCTGTTAAAACAGGTATCCAATAGTAAATCATCGGCAACCCGAGAGTGATAGAGATATCGCCGTATTGATGCTGCTGCTCAGCCTGCTCAAAACCAAACCAGGCAATGGCACTCATAAAGATAACGCAAAGAACCATGCCCAAGGCTTGGCATAACGCTGCCGCCTTTTCTGGCATACGTTCAGATAGAATGGATACCGCAACATGGCTTTTTTTCATAAAAGCATAGGGTATCGAGAGATATGCAGCCGACATAATCATCAGCTGTACCAAATCAATGGTGCCATAAATCCCTGCGTTATTAATCTTTCTCAACACAACATCCACCGTTGTAATGAGCATAGCGCCCAGTAAAAACAAGATCGCAACCCAAGTAACATATTTAATTAGTTGATTAAAATATTTAGATATATTCGAAATCATGCATCACACGAACGGTTCTGTAGAGAATTTGGAAAGATCGCCTAAACAATTGTTGAGACGATCTTTCCAGGGTGATTACTGCTCGTATTTTGCGATAGATTTTACCGCAGCATCATAAATTTCCTGTGCATTATCAACGCCAGCTTCTTCAAGGCTTTTAAGATAATCGGCTGTCGTTGGTTCTAACGCACGGCGCCACTCTTCTCTCTGAGCATCATCAAGAACAACAACCGGACTCCCTTTTTTCTTGATATCTTCCAATCCCGGTTTATCCCAATTATTCCACCAGGGACCAAACTTCGCGACCAGTGTCTCACCGGACATATCATCTATGATCGTTCTGATTTTCTCAGGTAACGCGTTATACTTTTTCTCGTTCATGATAAAATAAAAGCTTGTTGTGTAAGCCTTTGCATCAAGGTGATAGTCCAGAACCTCGGCCAGCTTAAAACCATGAACACCATCATAAGGGAATATGGTTCCGTCAATCACACCCTTTTGCAGATTTTCATAAACCTGTGTGGGGGGAAGACCAACCGGGGTTGCCCCCAGTTGCTTCAGCATCATGGATGTTGCCGCAGACGGCGCACGTACACGCAACCCGGCAAGATCATCCATGCTTTTAACTTGTTTTCCACGCGTATGAATAAGGCCGGGGTTATGGGCATGTAAGGCGAGTACCTTTAACCCCTTGTATTCTTCGGCAAGATAAGTCGGGTACAAATCCCATAATGTTCGCGATGCAGCATCAGATGATTTTGTCAGGAATGGCAGGTCCATGATCAAGGTCCGTGGCAAACGCCCGCGAGGAAAACCCGTGAGACCGTGGGAAATATCAACAACGCCTGCCTTTACCTGATCATATTGCTTTGCGACGTGACCAAAGGCTGACCCAGCAGGAAAAATCGTTACCTTGACCTCCCCCCCACTTCGTTCTTCGAGTTCTTTTGCCCATGGTTCAAGGAATTGTGTTTGGGTCGGATGAGATGACGGTAAAAAGTGACTAAGTTTTAGTTCAATTTCTGCCGCGACAGCATTAGAAAAAATTGACAACAATGCAGTACTTGCAACTGTTGTCAGCGCAATGAGTGTACGTTTCATCCTATAGCCTTCCCGCTCTTATTTTATCTCTGCTTAATACAGAGATGAAAATTATTTATTTGCGGAAAGATTGTAGTTTCATGTGAAACTATATTGCAAGCAATTCTTGTAACCCAATGATATTATGAGATCATTACATATGATCTCACATATGATCTCTGGGAATAGTGTTTCGATAATCACGGGCTAAGATTTCTTTATCACCTTCGTAAGCAATCATTTTTCCAGAAATATCAAAGTTATCTGCATTCAAAACCATCGAAACGTTAGTTTCGAGCTTTATTGACCAGTTATCTCGAGACATATAACAACACCATTGCGATGTCGCTTCCGCACCCAAAGGGGTATCAGGATTAACAGACCACTTTGTAAAACTTGTGTGCCTAACTCGTAAAGCGTGACCCGGGATTTCGGTTGTACCTGTATCATCCTCGGCAAAATAATGTGTTTGGTTCTCAGCGAGATCCTTTTCCACCCTACGCTCTGTTTTAGATGACGTAATTTGTTTGTATTCCGGCAAAGGATTGGTGTCTTCTGGCTCTGGCATATGAATTTCATCAGCAACAGTCATTTGATTGCCGATTGCTCTGACAGGCAGAGACAGAAAAGCGTTTTTATCCATCGAAATTGAAGCTGTGACATGATAGGGCGACGGCATGATTAAGGGCCAATATGCTGTAGATATTGAGACCCTGATCCGGTGCCCCGGTAAAAACCGATAGCCAATATGATCCAATGTTACCGTGATATCTTCCGCTTGTCCCGGCTCCATTTTTTCCGGTGTTTCATTACCATGGCGGTGTGCAAGATTTAAGACACCAAAACATACGCGGTGGCATACGCCGTCGGGATGAACATCGATCAATCGAACAGCCAGATTTCCAAGTGGCGCATCAATCGCCACATTTAAAGACAAGGTTGGTTGCCCCAATATCTCGATGGCATCATTCAGAATATCTGTCTCGAACACCAAGGAACCACCGTCATCAATACGTTGATCACCCGGTGTTTCTGCGTCTGGCTTAAGGGCAAAGACCTCACCGCAGGCAATACCTGTATCTTCGGGTGAGCAAATGGATAATTGACCACCAGCACTGCTGGTTTCAAAAAGATTGTGGTCTGTAGTCAAGTACAGTTTTTTCGTCGTAATTGTATTTGATGGCCAGTTTTCTTCAGCAACCCACCGTCCCTCTTCATGTTCCCGCCAGAGAGAAGGTCTTACATTTTCAGAGATATAGGCCCGATAGGCAGGTAAGCTCTCTGCATCATTCTGTTCATCACACAACCAGCGATCCCACCAACGCAGTGCTTCCTGATGAAAGTCTGATCTGGGACGCGGATAGGCAAAGTGCGGATACTTATGCACCCAGGGGCCATTAATGGCTTTGGCGAGACCTGGCATGTTTTCGGCGGCTTTGGGCGGTGCATTTTTATAGGCATCAGCCCACCCGGAAATGACCAGGCTTGGAATTTCCAGAGCCTCATAATTCTGTTCAATAGAGCCGTGCTTCCAAAAGTCGTCATAGCGCTGATGCGACAACCACTCATCCAGAATAAGATTTGCACCCTCTAACCGTTCAAGCCACATATCCCGCCACCTATCACCAACCAAAGCCGGATCCGGTGGGCGGTTCGCAAAACATTGCATCACACCAGACCAGGACAGGTTTGAATTCAGGTGGCAACCGCTTTTATAGTGAATATCAGCATTATAGCGATCAACGGTAGAACCAATTGAAATTACAGCTTTTAGAGGTTCAGGCCGCAAAGCCGCGACTTGCAAGGCATTGAATCCCCCCCAGGATATGCCCATCATCCCGACTTTACCACTACACCAGGACTGCTGAGCTATCCAGTTAATGGCTTCTACGCCATCAGAAAGTTCACGAGGGGAATATTCATCATCAAAAACCCCGTCAGATTCACCTGTTCCAGAGATATCAACACGAACCCCCGCATATCCTGCTTTGGCAAAGACCGGATAGGTGCTTTCGTCCCTTTGTGCCGTACCATCACGCTTGCGATAAGGAAGATACTCAAAGATCGCAGGAACGGGCTTAATTCCCCCCTCTTCGAGTTCAACCAAATCAGGCATCCAGATACGCGCAGACAGTTGGCGACCATCCTTTAGGGGTATCCAGATGTTTTCCCAGACGCAGAAACCGTTGTGTTGAATGACATTTGATTGGGGTTGGAAGCTTGTCGCCATATTACACCTCAAAAACCATATTAAGAGAATAAACAGCCATAAGAAAAACTGGATACGAGGATCTTATCGAAAGCTTTCGCACCCAGTTACAAAAAATCAGACAGTATAAAACCGGTCTATTTCAAGAAAGGCTCTGCCTTCATTGTATCTGCAATTGGTGCGCCCATTCGGGAAAGGATTGTCGGTGCAAGCTGCAATTGATCAAGCAGAAGGTCTTCTTTAGGTCCTTCGCCGCCGCCAAACCAATAAAGAGCAACATCCTGTTGATCTTCACCGCGACCACCGTGGTGTCCACGATCAGATTGACCATGGTCAGCGGTCACAATCACTTCGTAACCATTCTTTCGCCAGCGGGGAAGAAAATGAGCCAACATGGCGTCAATTGCGAAACAGGCATCATCCATTTCATGACAATCATGCCCAAAACGGTGCCCCATGGAATCAAGAGTACAGGTGTGCAGGATACCGTAATCGATATTGTGACGTTCCGTCAGCATTGTCAGGGTCGCAAAGAGATCTGCGTCTGACGGCGTCATCTGGTTTTTATGACCATATCCGGTCATGGTGTGGAACCGACCATGGTTAATAGGGCTCTCAGGCTCGTCATATTCAATATCCCGCACCATATCAAAGGGAGCACGATTAAAGAATTCCGACCAGAAACTGTGGGTCACGGCACCCGTCTTCCCACCCGCTTCTCTGACCTGGCTAAAGATATCGGCCTGCTTCACCCGAAAGATGGACTGGTTTGAAACCACATGATGTTCCTGGGGTGTCACCCCCGTATGAATAGAGGCATAACAGGATGCAGATGTTGACGGTAACACGGCACGCATTTTCCAGACACGTGCTTCGCCGGATTGAACCCAGCCTTCCAGGTTTCCCATATAACGACGCGCATCTCTCCATGGTTGACCATCAAGGATGATCAACAACACTTTATTTTTAAGAGCCAAGAGACAACCTCCCCAAACAGCACTGATATTTAGCCAATATTTATCTATTGGCAGAGGTATAAGTGCCGACTAATTGCCGGCACTTTCCATTTTGCGATGCGCCAAGACCTCTTCCAGCCATCCCAGTTTCATTTCCGGGACAGAAGAAAGCAAAAGATCTGTGTAGTCATCAAACGGTGGTGACAGAACTTCGGATTTAGTGCCATATCTCACCAGTTCCCCAAGATACATAACCGCAATGGAATCAGAAATTGATTTAACCGTTGCAAGATCGTGGGTAATGAAAAGGTAAGCGACGTTTTCAATCTTTTGCAAATCAAGCAAAAGCTTCAAAATGCCATCCGCAACCAATGGATCGAGCGCAGATGTAACCTCGTCACAAATAATCAGTTTGGGTTTTGCCGCCAATGAACGCGCAATACAAACGCGCTGCTTTTGACCACCGGAAAGTTCAGCGGGATAACGGTCAATGAACTTTTCACCCATCTCGATTTCGTCCAGCAACTCAACAACGCGTTTGCGTTTTTCAGCGCCTTTCATACCGAAATAAAGCTCAAGCGGACGACCAATGATTTGCCCAACAGTCTGACGGGGATTCATAGCGACATCGGCCATCTGATAGATCATCTGAAGCTCTCGAAGATCATCAATACTTCGATCAGGTAAAGCGCGAGAAAGCTCTTTACCATCAAATGTAATGCGTCCCTCACTCGGTGGCAAAAGCCCGGTAATAACCCGAGCAAGAGTTGATTTACCGGAACCAGATTCTCCAACGACGGCTAGGGTTTGCCCGGCATGGATATCGACCGATACATCTTTCAGAACTTGAATTTCCCCCGAATATGACGCCGAAATATTTTCTACACGCAGTATTGGGTTGTCTGTTGGTTTTTTTTCTTCATGGGTAATTGAATGAGCTTTCACCAGTTCCTGGGTGTATTCTTCTTTTGGCGCCTCAATAATTTCTTGAACAGTTCCGTGCTCAACCATATTGCCGTGACGCAAAACAAGAATTTCATCAGAAACCTGTGCCACGACAGCTAGGTCATGGGTAATGTACAACGCGGCAACGCCTGTGTCCTTGATGGCTTTTTTAATCGCCGCCAAGACATCAATCTGGGTTGTTACATCAAGCGCTGTTGTCGGTTCATCAAAAACAATCAGATCTGGCTTCGGGCACAATGCCATCGCCGTCATAACACGTTGCAGCTGTCCTCCGGATACCTGATGCGGATAGCGATTACCGATGTTTTCCGGATCGGGAAGACCCAAAGATCTGAAAAGCTCAACAGCGCGTTCTTCTGCTTGTGCCTTGGTTGAAAGTCCATGCAACAGCGTGGTTTCAATGACCTGATCCATCAAACGCATGGCCGGGTTAAAAGAAGCCGCCGCAGACTGGGAAACATAGGTTACTTCCCTGCCCCGCAATTCCCTTAAACCATTTGCCTGAATTTTCAGGATATCCCGGCCATTGACGAAAACCTCGCCACCGGTAATTTCAACGCCACCGCGACCATAGCTCATAGAAGAAAGGCCAATGGTGGATTTACCAGCACCACTTTCGCCAATCAATCCCATAACCTGACCCTTCTTCAAGGTAAGGGAGACATCATGGACAATAGTAATATCGTGTGGTTTTTCACCCGGGGGATAGACGGTCGCGCCGATTTTCAGGTTTTTAATCTCAAGAAGATTATCAGACATTATCCGCGCCCTCCTTTCAGATCGCTCGTTCTATTGAGGATCCAGTCCGCAACAAGGTTGACTGAAATTGCCAACACGGCAATTGCAAAGGCAGGAATAAGTGCAGCAGGAATACCAAAGATAATACCCTCTTTGTTTTCTTTCACCATACCACCCCAATCAGCTTCCGGGGGTTGGATGCCTAGCCCAAGAAATGACAGGGAAGACAGGAAAAGAACGGCAAAGATAAATCTGAGGCCAAACTCAGCCACAAGAGGTGACAGGGCATTTGGCAAAATCTCCCTGAAGATAATCCAACGCGTCCCTTCACCACGTAACCTGGCCGCTTCCACGTAATCCATAACGTTAATATCAACCGCAACAGCGCGGGACAGTCGATAAACACGCGTACTGTCCAAAACACCCATAACAACAATCAAGGTAACAAGATTACCGGGTAAAACGGATAGAACAACCAAGGCAAAGATCAAGGTTGGAATTGACATTAACAGATCGACAAAACGTGACAACACCATGTCAAACCAGCCACCGCTTACCGCGGCTGTGAAACCAAGAACCGATCCCATTACAAAGGAAAAGATCGTTGCAGCACCTGCGATAAATATAGTTATGCGCGCACCGTACATCATACGCGTAAGCAAATCACGACCAACGTTATCTGTACCAAGCAGAAATTTATCTGAAGCTGGTTCCCAAACGTCGCCCACAATTTCAGCCATACCATAAGGCGCCAATGTAGGGGCAAAGATAGCGACAAAGAGAAAGCCACTTGTTGCGATGATGCCAACAAGTGCACTTAGGGGAATACGTTTAAAGTTCATTTATACTATCCCCTATTTCGGATGTCTCAAACGTGGATTAGCCACGATTGATACGATGTCAGCAATGATGTTCAGAGAGATATAAACACTAGCAAAAATCAAGGCACATGCCTGAACAACGGGAACATCACGTTTGGAAACATGGTCAACCAGATATTGCCCCATGCCAGGATAGACAAAGATAACTTCGACAATCACAACCCCGACAACGAGATATGCGAGGTTGATCATTACGACATTGACAATAGGAGCAATAGCATTAGGGAAAGCATGCTTTCTAATGACAGTAAAAGGATTAAGACCTTTTAGCTCAGCTGTTTCAATATAGGCTGACTGCATCACATTTAAGATTGCCGCGCGTGTCATACGCATCATATGCGCCAGAACAACCATTGTCAGCACAATAACAGGCAGGGTAATTGCGTTGAGTTTCTCACCAAGGGTCATAGTTTCGTTCAAAATCGCAACAGATGGAAACCAGCCTAATTGCACGGAGACAAAATAGATAAGCAAATATCCAATAAAGAATTCCGGTAAGGAAATAGACGCGAGGGATACACCGGATATCAGCTTATCAGGCCAGCGATTACGATACTGTACCGCAAGAAGTCCCAGAATGACGGCTAAGGGAACAGAAAAGGCAGCAGCCCAGCTTGCCAAGAATAATGTATTTTGAAGACGCGTGGATATACCTTCGGCAATAGATTTGCCATTTGAAAGCGCAGTACCTAAATCCCCCTGTAAAACACCCGCAAGCCACTTGAAATAGCGGACATAAGCCGGGTCATTCAGGCCAAGTTCTTTACGTAGATTGGCAACAGCTTCCGGTGTTGCTGATTGACCTAAAATAGATTGTGCGACATCTCCTGGCAAAATCTGGGTTCCGATAAAGATTAACCCAGATGCCAGAAAGAGGAGAAGGAGGCCCAACGCTATGCGTTGAGCCACCAGATTCAGAATGGGATGGCCCATGGATCGCTGATTACGCTAACCAGGTTTTTGCAAGGGCGAAACCATTCATCATTTCACCACTTGGATCATCTTCAAATCCAGCAACCTTGTCACTAACAGCAGCAATAAAGTCGTTGAACATCGGTACGATCACACCACCTTCATCACGGACCATTACGCCCATCTCACGGTAAAGCGCAATACGTTTTGCCTGATCAAGCTCACCACGTGCTTCGATCAAGAGCTTGTCAAAATCGTCACGGAAGAAACGTGTGTCATTCCAGTCAGCAGTTGATAGGTACGCTGTAGAATACATTTGATCCTGAACAGGACGTGAACCACCCCAGTAAGAAGCACAGAAAGGCTGTTTGTTCCAGACTTCTGTCCAGTAACCATCATCAGGCTCACGCTTGACATCCAGTGTAATACCGCACTTTGCTGCAGACTGTTGGAATAGCTGAGCCGCATCAACTGCACCGGCAAATGCGGTACCGGCTGTCCGCAGAGTAATAGGGCCGTCATGACCAGATTTCTTGAAATGGAACTTCGCCTTGTCCGGATCAAATGAGCGCTGTTCGATATCTTCTGAAAATAGTGGATAGCCACCATTAATTGGCATGTCATTACCAACTGATCCGTAACCACGCAGAATTTTATCAACCATCTCTTCACGATCAATAGCATATTTAAGCGCAAGACGGAGATCATTGTTATCAAACGGCGCAGTATTACAGTGCATCAAGAAAACATAGTGACCACGACCAGAAACACTTTTGACCTGCAGTCCCGGAACCCGCTCAAGCAGATCAGCAACCTTTGGCTCGACACGGTTAATCATATGAACCTGACCACCCTGTAGAGCAGCAGTTCTAGCCGTCGCATCGTTTAGAACAACGATTTCAACCTGATCAGCATGTCCACGTGATGGATCCCAATAATTAGGATTACGCTCACCAACATGACGAACGCCTGGTTCATTAACAGTAACTTTATACGGACCAGATCCAATACCGGCATCCGGGGCATCCATACCACCATCAGGTTGGATAATCAGGTGATAATCAGACATCAAGTATGGTAAATCAGCATTCGCTGTTTTCAAGGTAACAGAGAAAACATCACCATCGGCCTTCATTGATTCAATGTTACGCATAACACCCAATGCACCAGACTTGGTGTCTTCACCGGAATGACGTTGCATTGTTTTCAGTACGTCTTGGGCTGTTACAGTTTTTCCGTTGTGGAATTCTACACCTTTACGAATTGTAAAGTGCCATGTCTTTGCATCAGCAGAAGGTTCGATGCTTTCAGCCAAACGATAGTTAATTTCACCGATACGGGAAACCTCAACAAGTGTTTCCCCCCAACATTTACCAAAATCGTGGGAAACCTGTGTCAGGAAGGTTGCCGGATCCAGGCTGTTTGTGCTTTCACCACCAGCAAGACCAGCTTTGAGTGTTCCACCTTTTTTCGGACCTTCGGCCATAGCAGCGCTGGATAACAGGCTACCCGCAGCAGCGGTAGAGACACCGACAGCAGCAGCTTTGCCCATGAACTCACGGCGACCTAATTTGCCCTGAGCAGCAAGCTTTGCCAGATAATTAATATGTTGTGTCATTTCTATTCTACTCCCTGTTTGTATAAACCTTTTAGGTGAGAACCACATAAGCGTTTAATCGCCTTTATTTTATCATATGATTCAACTGATTATAAGTTTTAATTAATTTTAATGCCCAACAATAGCCGGATCGACAATCACAGATACGCTATGACCAAGTCTTGTGCTGATGCCCGAGACATAAAATAACTTATATACACCTCCAGTTTTGGCTCTGTTTGTCAGAACCTTAGTTCGATAGTATTACCCATCGAAATTTTGTCGCATCAAAGACAACAACACCACTGACAGCGACTTTCCATGCAAAAAACGTCAACTTTTGATCAAAAAACCACATATTGGTGTCGGTTTTGGTAAAAATCTTATCAAGTTAATTTTACTAACCAATAGAAAACAATTTTGCAGTGAATTTCAAAACATTTTCACAACTAAGTACCCGAATAATTTTTACGTAATAAAACAGATCTAAAACGTCATCGTAATTGCTTTAGTCGTTACGTAATTACGAAGCGCCTCAAGCCCTTTTTCACGACCGATGCCTGATGATCTATTACCACCAAAAGGAACCTCTATGCCGCCGGCCCAATAATCGTTAACCGTTACCTGCCCGGAATCGATTGACTTGGACAGTTTAAGGGCGTGAGAAATATTTTGAGTATAAACGCCTGCAGCAAGCGCAAAATCAGTACAGTTTGCAGCTTTTATAGCTTCCTCCAGACTATCAACAACCTGAACCGTCAACACAGGACCAAAGATCTCTTGTTGAACCAACTCGTCATCCATTGGCACATCGTCCATAATTGTTGGCGCATAAAACCAACCATTTTCAGTTTCTTTTGTTTTTATGCGTTCTCCACCGCAAGCAACTGTTATTCCTCGTGCTTTGGCACGTTCTACAAAGCCATCTATTTTTTCTAGTTGCTCTATAGAATTAATAGCACCATAGTTTGGATTGGTCAGCGCGTGCCCTGCTTTTAACTGTGAGGTTTTCTCAACAATTCTATCAACCAATTCGCGATGAATTGTTCTTTCTACGACCAACCTGGAACCAGCAGAACAGATTTGTCCCGCATTGTAAAAAATCGCCCAGAGAACACCCTCGGCTGTTTTTTCCAAATCACAATCAGCAAGGGCAACAATTGGCGATTTGCCACCAAGTTCCAGTGTCACACTGTTTATGTTCTTGGCAGCGGCATCCATTACCAATGTTCCGGTACCAACGGATCCCGTAAAGGTGATATGCTGTACCTCTGGATGATTGACCAGCGGGCTCCCCGCCTCTGCCCCTGTTCCGGTTATAACGTTGTAAACCCCATCGGGAAGCCCGGCTTCCACAAAAACATCAGCCAGCATCAAAGCCGTTAAAGACGTTTGCTCTGCAGGCTTCACAACTGCGGTACAGCCGGCAGCCAAAGCAGGAGCCACACCTCTTAGTGTTGTCGCAAGGGGATAGTTCCAAGGAATAATATGTGCTGTCACGCCCACGGGATCGACAGATGAAAAAGAGAAGACACCATCCCCCAAAGGAAAGGTATCTCCCTGTATTTTATCGGCACAGCCCGCATAATAACGCAGTGCCCCAACAGAACTCGCGACATCCCCCTTCGCTTCATCCAAAGGCTTACCTGAATCAAGGGCTTCAACAACAGCAAAGTAATCCGCTTTTTGTTCCAGTATTTCAGCAGCCTTGGAAAGTATGTGACCGCGTTTACTTGGCTTCATATCACGCCAAACATTGATAAAAGCATCTCTGGCCGCTTTGACCGCCTTATCTATATCCTCGGCTTGCCCGGCACTGACAGATGCAAAGACCTTACCGTTCCCCGGATCTTTACTTTCAATTGTTTTCGTCGTCGAGGCGGATACCCACTCGCCATTTATAAACAGTTTGTTTGGCAGATCTTGTAATGTGCCGGTCTGGAAATATTCACTGATCAATGCGTCAATTGTTTTTGCCATAATCACACCTAAAGGCCTTATCTTTTTGTTCCATGTTTTTATGTAGAGCGTTTCATCAAAAGCGGGAAGCGTTATAGCTAACCTGATAATCTGCATTGGCAAGCCACTGAGAATCAATTTCTATGCCCCATCCCGGTTTATCTGAAAGTATAAGATCACCATCCACAATTTCATATCCGGGCTTAAACAACCCCGCCTGCCACGGATAGTAATCTAGGCCTTCAATAGAGAATTCCAGATACTTACCCGGATTGTTAATTGCAGCCATAAAGTGCGCAGAAAACAAGGTCACGAGAGACAGGTTGGCGCAATGCAACGTGCAGGGAATATTTGCTTCTTCAGCCAGTTTCGCAACGTCGAGACTTCGGGTAATTCCACCCATATAACAAATATCCGGCTGCACAATATCAACAACCCTGTTTTGAATTATCTGCTTCCAGACAACCATGTTGTTGTCCTGTTCCCCACCAGACACATCAATATCTAGAGCATCTGTTACCTGTTTGGTCCAGTCCAGTTCCCAATAAGGACAGGGTTCTTCAAAATGGCTAATGCCGTGATCCTGCAACAGATTCCCGACCTCAATAGCCTTTTGCGGTGTATAGGAACTATTTGCATCAACCAAGAGCGTGACATCATCACCAAGTGTTTCTCGCACCCTTTTAACAATGTCTTCAGTTCGACCCGGCCACTGATCAACGTCGTGACCACATTCACGTCCTACCCTGAATTTAAATGATTTATAGCCAAATTCTTCTTTGAGTGCGACAAACCTCTCGGCCTCTTCTTCCGGTGTAATATCGCGCCGCATGCTTGATGCATAAACAGGAAATGTTGTGCGCGTGCTTCCCAACAAACTTGCAACGCTTTTCCCGGCTCTCTTGCCGTGAATATCCCACAGAGCCGTATCCACGCCACAAAGGGCACGGTAAAGATAACTTCCCGGAAACTTGTGTTCCCGCTCCAACACTGTTTGTGTTAACGCCCTGAGGTCAGAAGCGTCCTGACCAAGAGTGTGAGGCGCAATATGCCTGTGTACAATTTGAGACGTAATATCTGCATTGTAGGTTGAAACCTGCCCCCAGCCTTCATCACCTTCGACGGTTCGCACCCGAACAAAGCCGACATATTCATTGGTAAAGGTTTCAATGCTCGCTATTTTCAACGTGGATCTCACTTAAAAAAATTATGGCGTACTATTGTCCGAGCTTGAAGATAAAATCAAACGAAGTATTATTTGCCTAAGACATCATTTTATTTGAAGCTGATAATTGTATTCACATGGCCTATCAACTCCCGCCTCTAAACTGGTTGCGCGCATTCGAAGCCGCCGCCCGCTATAATAATTTCACGACAGCGGCAAAAGAACTCAATCTCACCCCGGCAGCGGTTAGCCACCAGGTAAGATCATTGGAAAAAGAGTTGGATTTCCTGTTGTTCGAACGCCTTGCCCGTAGCTTGAAGCTAACAGACAAGGGAAGAGCATATCTACCGGCAGTACGACGTGCCTTTGAAGATATATCCGTATCAACGACCGGACTTTTCGGCACCAAGGGCAAACAAACCATCAATATTCTTTGTACCGTTGCCTTTTCTGTGTCCTGGTTGACACCGCGGCTCAAGGATTTCCTCATCAAATATCCTGATATTAATATCAGATTGCATACGGCAATCTGGACAGAATCTCTCGACCACGACAACATTGATATTGATATTCGCAGCGGACACGGAAACTGGCCCGGTTTTCACAGCCAAAAAATACACACCGAGCCTTCTGTTCTGGTGGCCACACCGGAAAATGTCAGGCTTATTAAACAATCAATTGAGACAGGTGATAAATCACTTATCAGTCATCTGAGCTGTGTCCGAATTATGGGTTGTGAAGGTCGTTGGCAAAAAATATTCGACACCCATCTTAAGGGCGCAGATCTAGAGGTAAATATTACAGTAGATACCTCACTGAATTCTGTACAACTGGCGTCTTCGGGTGCCTGTGTATCCCTTGTTCTCAAGGCCCATGCTCAACCAGATCTGGACAGCGGGAAGTTAACCAGAGTTGTCGAACAAGATTTCGACTACGATGACTCTCATTATCTGTTAACACCAATTAAAGACGGCAGCTCAAAACCGGAAACATTGTTGTTTCGCAACTGGTTACTGGGCCAAGCTCAGATAGAACAGTAACCATAGAACCACGTGTCGATTAATACTCATGCATCACTCAGGACAAGGTCAGCCCCTTTTTCACCGACCATGATCGCGGCTGCATTGGTGTTGCCAGAGGGCACATTCGGAAAGATTGACGCATCAATCACACGAAGAGCGTCGATACCGTGAACTCTCAGTTTATGATCAACGACAAATTTTTCTGGGTCAGGCCCCATTCGACAGGTGCCCGAAGGATGAAAACAGGTCCAGGCATAACCGCGAATATCAGCAATTAACTCTTCATCTGTCTGACATTCTTTCCCGGGGCGAAACTCTTCTATAATGATATCTTTAAAGGCTTTGGTTTTAGCCATTTTTCTCAAGTATTTTACCCCTTCTAGCATCTCGGCGACATCTTCGTCTGTAGAGAGGTAATTAGGCTTTATCATCGGTGGCTCAAACGGGTCGTTCGATTTGATTTTAATTTCCCCGCGTGACGTTGGACGACAATTTGTTAAACCCAACTGAAAGGCAGAGAACGGGTCTGGATTAAGCATAGGACGTGTTCCCGCAGGGGCGCGTGTGTAACTAACAGGCGAGAAATACAGTTGTATATTCGGCTGTTCCAGATCCGGTCGGGTTTTAATAAAGCCCCCGCCCTGATTGATACTCAGACTAAGAGGACCGCGGCGGAACAAAACATATTTCAGCCCGGCAACTAGCTTTCCCCACCAGGAATGCAATTCATCATTCAGGCTCGGAACTGTGCAGGAATAAAGATAGTCCATTCCAATATGATCTTGCAGATTTTGTCCAACTGCCGGGCTATTTATAACAACGGGTATATTGTGTTCATCAAGCAAGGCTTTAGACCCTACGCCCGATAGCTGTAACAATTGAGGGCTATTGATGGAGCCGCCGCTGAGGATAACTTCTTTTTTAGCCGTAACAGTCGAGGTTTTCCCTTTGCGAACATACTGAACACCGATAGCTTTTTTACCATCGAAAAGCACTTTTGAAACGTGGGCATGAGTTGTGAGCTTAAGGTTTTTGCGCTTTAAGGCTGGATGCAAAAAGGCCTTGGCCGCGGACTCTCGAAAACCATTACGGGTTGTCGTCTGGTAAAGCCCGATGCCCTCCTGTTCTGCACCATTAAAATTTTCATTATAAGCAAGACCAAGTTCTTGCCCTGCTCGAATAAAGTTTTGACATAGAGGATGTAAATCTTCTGAAACATCAGAAACATGCATCGGTCCATCCGTTCCCCGATAGCCATCATCCCCCAGTTGGTTAACTTCTGACTTCTTGAAATAGGGCAGAACATCCTGATAGCTCCATCCCGGGTTTCCAAGCGCAGCCCAATCATCGTAATCCTTTTTATGTCCACGAATATAAACCATGGCATTAATAGAGCTGGACCCCCCAAGAACCTTTCCGCGGGGCCAATAGCTCTGTCTGTTTGCTGTACCTTCATCTGCTTCGGTCAGATACATCCAGTTCACAGCTTTTTGGTAGTACGTCTTGCCATAGCCAATTGGAACCTGAACCCAAAAGCGTTTATCGCTTCCTCCGGCCTCGAGAAGTAAAACAGAATATTTACCGCTTTCACTCAGCCGACTTGCCAGGACACAGCCCGCAGACCCAGCACCAACAATAATATAATCAAAAGACTGCTTTTCTTTGCCCATGGCTCAAAACCTGAAAAATTACCACCCAAATGAATTTCTTTTCCATTTATGAGCAAAATCACAAGCACTTCAAACAATATTTTGCCTTACAAAAACAAGACATCGTTTTATTTGTCACTAGAGGTGAGGTGATTTGTTAAAAACACCCTATCTATTTGATATTATTGAATTACCTTCCTTTCCAGACAGGAGATCTTTTTTCGACAAAAGCCAGGGATCCCTCTTTAGAGTCTTCGCTATGAAGCATCTTTTCATAATAGTGCCACTTTCCGGAACGCATATCCCGATAACAGGCTTCATCATCAAGATCGGATGTTTTTTGCAGGACTTCTTTCACAGCCATAACAGACAAAGGCGCCGCTTCTAAAATTTGATCCGCGAAAGCTCGTGCAGCTGTTAAAAGATCTTCGCTTGCCACGACCTTATTGACCAGCCCCCATTGTGCGGCCTCGTTTGCACCCATACGTCGTCCGGTCAAAAGCAATTCCATGGCAATTGCCCGGGGTAACCTTTTGGGAAGACGGAAAGATGCGGCATCAGCAATCAACCCTACTTTGGCTTCTGGAAGGAAAAATTGTGCATGATCTGCGGCAATAATAAAATCAGCAGCAAGAGCAAGCTCAAAGCCACCACCGACAGCCATTCCATTTACGGCGGCAATAATTGGCTTATAACAATCATGAAGCTCAGTTATTCCCGCAAATCCTCCGGGACCATAGTCAGTGTCAGGGGCCTCTCCCTCGCTACTGGCAACCAAATCCCACCCGGCGGAAAAAAACTTTTCACCGCCACCCGTTAAAATCGCAACCCGAAGGTCGGGATCATCCCGAAAATCACAAAAGACTTTTCCCATTACCTTACTTGTTTCGGCATCAATAGCATTTGCTTTTGGGCGATCCAGTGTGACCTCCAGAACAGCCCCGCGTCTCTCAACTTTCACAACATCTGACATCAATTCACTCTTTCTTCTTTAGCCATGCGGATCATGGCATCTGCTATAACAACGCCTTTTCCCTTTGGCAGAACCATAACAGGATTTAAGTCCATTTCGGCCAATGTTTTTTGATTATGAAGGGCAAAATCAGCAACTGATAAAATCACATCAATCAGCGCATCAATATCGCCAGCAGGTTGGCCACGGTAACCTTCCAGTACCCTGTAAAGCTTAAGTTTTTTCAAAGCACTGAGAACATCATCACGGGAAATGGGTAATAGTAGCGGTATTGAATCCTGCAACAATTCGACCCAAATACCACCAGAACCGACCACAAGTGAAAGTCCGAACTGAGGATCTCTTGTCACTCCAATGATGACTTCGGCAACAACATCTGTGATCATACTTTCGACAAGAACTTTGTCAGACAAATGCGCCATTCTTTCTGCCGCAGATATCACCTCTTCAGCATCTTGTAGGTTCAAAGCCACACCGCCGGCCTCTGTCTTGTGCGCAAGTTCGGCGCTTACAGCTTTAACGACAACGGGGAACCCGATTTGTTCCGCTGTTAAACCTGCTTCTGAAATAGAGACCGTTTTACTTCTAGGTATTGGAATTCCCTGTTTTCCCAAAATTGATTTTGCCCGTGCTTCATCCAGCAAAACGATTTCATTTTCGATCTTTGAAAATTTTTCGACAGTAGAAGATACCTTATGATTAGCAAGCTCCTTCCACTTGGCATTTATCCATGCGGCGGATGAAATGGCTTTTAAACCATCCTCAACGCCTTGTAGAGGTACCACGTTGTTTCTAATTAGAGTGGATCGTGCTTTTTCCGGGAGATTTTCCGGAAGGGTGGCAAGAACAGCCGCTTGATACCCAGAGTTTCTCTGTGCCGCAATCATCGCATCCAAGGCAATATCCCACTCATGTGCTTCACTCAGATCGCTTTTGGGATAATCGAGAACCAAAAGGCTGATATCGTATCCCCCCTGCATAACCCGCGTAAAACAGTCGGTTTTCTCTTCGATATCTCCCCAGATATAGGTGTGGTAATCAAAGGGGTTTGATATAGAAACCTTATCGCCAAGCTGCTTTCTCAACTGCGATGCCTGAACATCCGGGATAGGGTTGAACCCAAGCCCAAGCTGACTGCCAAAATCAGCGATCAAAGCGGCATCCCCCCCCGAACAACTAAGTGACGATATGTTGTTGCCTGAAAGCGGTCCTGCAACATGAAGCAACTTCAGGGTTTCGGTCATCTCGCTCAGCGTACGAACGCGGGCGATGCCTATACGCTGAAACAATGCGGAATACAATTCATCGGATCCAGCCAGAGTGGAAGTGTGGCTCAGGGCAATCTCAGCACCAATATCTGATCCACCGGATTTCAAGGCAACGATCGGTATACCCTTACTTCTGGCCTTGTTTACCGCACGACAAAATTCAGAGATATTCTCAACACCTTCCAAATGCAAACCGATGGCTGTTATGCGATCATCTTCACAAAGGGCGTCAATATAGTCAGATATGCTCAATAGGGCTTGGTTACCTACAGAGATCATATAGGCCAGAGGCAATGATCTTTCCTGCATCGTAAGGCTAATGCCGATATTCCCGCTCTGCGCAATGATCGCAACGCCTTTATCAACATGGACACCGCCATGATGATCAGGCCAAAGTGCGGCCCCATCAAGATAGTTTAATAGCCCATAACAGTTCGGCCCAACAACAGGAAGATCACCCGCTTTATCCAAGAGAGTATGATGATACGCCTGACCATCACTTGTTTCTGAAAAGCCCGATGTGTAACAAACGGCACCACCTGCACCCATTCGGTTGAGATCCCCGATCACCTCAACAGCAGGTGCTCTTGGTACCGCGACAAAGGCTGCATCCGGCGCTTCCGGTAAATCTGCAATCGACCTGAAACACTTTATCCCTTCAAGTTCTTCTCGTTTGGGATTAACTGCCCAAATTGTGCCTTTAAAGCCCATCTTTCGGGATTGTCGAATAACCTCAGAAGCCTCTCGCCCCCCTATCACAGCAAGTGTCTTCGGGTTCAGGAGGCGTTTAATATTATCATGACTGACCATCACTCAGGACCTTCACTTAAATCACGCACCAAGAGGCCGCAAGAGACCACGCGAAATGATATGACGTTGAATTTCACTGGTTCCGTCCCAGATACGTTCTACCCGTGCATCTCGCCAGAAGCGCTCAATCGGCAGCTCGTTCATCAATCCCATCCCGCCAAAGATCTGGAGACTTTCATCCGTCACTCTGGCCAGCATTTCTGTCGCATGAACTTTTGCCATGGCTATGTCCTGATCAGCAGGAAGATCCTTATCCAGTTTCCATGCTGCCCCCATAGTCAAATATTCGGCTGCCTGAATATCTGTTGCCATATCAGCCAGCTTGAAAGAGACGCCTTGGAATTTACCAATTGGTTGACCAAACTGTTTTCGCTCTGCAGCCCAATTAACTGCCAGATCAAAACAACGTTGCGCCCGCCCGACAGACATGGCAGCTACGGTCAACCTTGTAGCCCCTAACCATGTATTGGCTTCGTCAAATCCCTTACCTTCCTCTCCGAGTATTTGCGAAGCGGGAATACGACAATTATCAAAATTGAGAATGGAATTATTGTACCCCCTGTGCGATACACATTTATAGCCTTCTCGAATTTCAAATCCCGGTGTTCCACGATCAACAAGGAAACAGGTAATTTGTTTTTTCTTGCCTCTCGGGGTTTCTTCTTCCCCCGTTGCAATAAAAACAATGGCAAAATCAGCTTCATCAGCATGGGTGATAAAGTGTTTGGTTCCGTTGAGAACCCAGTCATCACCATCCTTGACGGCCGATGCTTTCATGGATCTGACATCTGATCCAGCATCAGGTTCGGTCATGGCAATACAGTCAATCTTTTCACCACGGATCGCAGGCATAAGGTACTTTTCAACCTGCTCACCTTTACAGCCGCAAAGAATATTCGAAGGACGACCGAAAATAACACTCAGCGCCTGAGAAGCACGTCCCAGTTCTCTCTCGAGCAAGGACATAGTGACATAGTCCAGTCCACCGCCTCCGAACTCTTCTGGAATGTTTGCGGCATAAAACCCTAAATCCAAAACTTTCTGCCGGATTTCCTTCGTGAGTTCTTCGGGAACATAACCAAGCTCTTCTACAGTGTTCTCATGTGGATACAGTTCTTTTTCGACAAAATCCCGTACTGTGTCGACCACCATTTGCTGTTCTTGTGACAGACCAAAATCCATAATCTTACTCCCAATTCTTCTCAACAGGGTCCGTGTTTGGGTAAGACTGTCCCTTACCGTGAAGAGTGACCGCACAGCTGAGATGCCACGCGGGCAATCTGTATTATTGTTGTTTATTAGAAGACCTGCTTATGACAGGTCCTCGTAAGTTTTACTTCTTGGCCGGAGGCACCATCATCTGCCTGCTTAACTTCTCAGGTTCAGGTAACTTGTTGTGGGCTTCCATAATGACATTAAGGGTCTTCAGGATATGTGGCTTTGCCGGGCAGGCTTTCCCTGCATTCATATCCACGTGGAGAACCATCTGTTCAGCCGTCGCCAAAAGACTGTTGTCTCTGGCGTTAAACATACGGTGGTAGAAGTGCAAACGCTTGTCATCGACACCCATTAACTGAGTAGTTACCTTCAGCGGCTCATGAACAGCCACTTCCAGAATGTTATTAATATGCGTTTCAACGGTGTAATAGGAGTTCCCGTTAGCGTGGTAATCAGCGTTGACACCGACGTAACGGAAAAGCGCATCAGAAGCATCACCAAAGACCTGAAGATAGCGGGATTCCGTCATGTGATTATTGTAATCAACCCACTCTGGATGCACCTTGTCACTATGCAAGCTCAGGGGCTGGCTCAGATCATCACCAGGTGCCCACTCAATTGAGCCAGTGGTTTCTTCATACTGCTTTTCGTCATCCTCTTTGAGGACTTTCCCCGAAGCATAGTTAAAGCTACGCAGGGACTGCATTATGGAAACAAGACAATTGTCACGCAGCTGTTCGAGATCGCGGATCGAATAACCTTCGGCCTGTTGCTGCGTGCCTTCAACCATGCGATCAATAAGCTGATCGGTCAGTTCCGGTGCTTTAAGTTTGGTCCATGGCAGCTCAAGTGCTGGTCCGAACTGTTCCAGCATATGACGCATCCCCTGTTCCCCACCTGCAAGATGGAATGTGAGACAGGTTCCCATAAAAGCCCAACGCAAACCCGGTCCGTATATAACCGCCTGATCAATTTCATCCGTTGTTGCAACACCATCCGCAACCATATGCAACGCTTCTCGCCATAAAGCTTCTTGTAGGCGGTCAGAAATATAACCTTCAATTTCCTTGCGAACCTTCAGAGGCTTCATACCGATTGAGCTATAGAACGCCATTGCGTCTTCGATAAATTGTGCCCCTGTTTTTTCACCGCCGAGAACCTCGACCAACGGCAAGAGGTAAACAGGGTTGAAGGGATGACCGATGAGAACCCGTTCTGGATGGATACAGTCTGCCTGAATAATGGACGGTAGCAACCCGGACGAACTGGATGCAATAATAACATCCGGTGCGGCATGCTTACTGATTTCAGCCAGAAGATTTCTTTTAAGGTCCTCCCGCTCTGGGGCGTTTTCTTGAACAAAGTCAGCTTTAGAGACAGCCTCAACAAGATTTGTCGTAAAAGTCAGAGTGCCCTTTTCTTTACGGGGGGCAAGGCTAAGCTGGTTCAAAGCTGGTTCAGCATTTGAGACCACTTCTCTCATGCCACGTTCAGCATCGGCTGAGACATCGGTCACGACGACATCAATGCCTCGATGAAGACATCGAGCAGCCCATCCAGCTCCGATAACGCCAGCCCCAACGACAGCAACAGTTTTGATTTCACGTGCCATTTTGTAACACCCTGTTCTCATTTATCTATTTCGAAATTATTATCTAAGCCTGTTTGACGGCATTAAACTTCTTACGCGCTTCTTCGGCCGTAAGTGTTTTTGCCCCCATCCGTTCTATGATTTCCTTGGCTCTGCTCACTAACTGTCCATTCGTGGCAAGAACGCCTCGCTCCAGATAAAGGTTATCTTCCAGACCTACGCGAACATGACCACCAAAGATCACAGACTGTGCAGCCATGGGCATTTGTGCCGGACCAACCCCGAAAGCACCCCAGTTTGCCCCTTCTGGAAGCATGTTACGCATCGCAAGCATGGTTTCACCATTTGCTTCAGCTGCAAAGGGAATACCCAGACAAAGCTGAAACAAAGGCGGCGCATCAATCAGACCTTCTGACATTAATTGCTTTGCCATCCAGATATGGCCGAATTCAAAAGCTTCAATTTCCGGCTTCACCCCCATCTTTTGAATGATCGCCGCCATTTCACGCAACATATCCGGCGTCGAAACATAAGCATAGTCGCTAAAATTCAAGGACCCGCAATCAAAGGTACAGATTTCCGGACGAATTGCATCGATATGTTTGAGCCGATCAACAGGACTGAGCATATCAGTTCCCGGTCCACCAACATTGGGGTTCGTGGCATCTGGTACAAACTCTCCGCCCATACCGGCAGTAATATTGATGACAATATCTACGCCTTTTGACTTCATTTTATCGCGCAAAAGACCAACTGTTTCCTGATAGAGTTCCAGGTCGTTACTGGCTTGGCCGGTATCAGGGTTTCTAACGTGTAAGTGAGCAACCGCAGCACCTGCCAATGCAGCTTCAATAGCAGCATCCGAAATTTCTTCCGGCGTCACAGGAACATTCGTGTGTCGTTCTTTTTTTATACCAGACCCTGTTACAGGACAGGTAATAATAACTTCGTTATTCATAACAATTCCCTCTTTTGACCACCCTGTCTATCCCAGTGATCGCCTCTTTATTTTTTTTCAGTTTAAGTCGGTTTCTTTTTCTCAATTTACATTTTGCACTAATTATGAAACATTTTGCTAAACATCATATCTGAAAAATGAGAACGGTCAGATGTATCTATTTGGAAAAGAAGCAGTATCCAAACCTCAAAAAATTGCCTTTTTACTTGTGCCAGGTTTTTCCATGCTTTGCTTCTCATCAGCACTGGAGCCCTTGCGCGCAGCCAATTTCAAAGTTGGCGGAAAAATATATGAATGGAAGTTATATTCCATTCAGGGCTCAACTGTACGCGCCAGTAACGGGATGGACATTAATGTTGATGCTGAAATTGCGCTGGACGACAATATTCCCGTTTTAATCGTTTGTGCCAGCTATAATGTAGAAGAGAGTAATACAAAACAGCTCGCTGCAATTCTACGACGACTTCGTTCTAAAGGCACTGAATTTGGTGGCATGGATGCGGGTAGCGAAATTCTTGCCAGGGCCGGCCTTCTCGATGGCTATAAAGCAACCGTTCACTGGGAAAACTTTGAGAGCTTTACCGAGACTTATCCTAATGTGCAGGCAGAACTGGATCTTTATATTGTTGATCGTAACCGATTTACATCAGGCGGCGGCACAACCAGTCTGGACATGATGCTGCAACTTATCAGAGTTCAACACGGCTTGAAGCTATCTACTGATGTCGCCGATATTTTTATTTACCAAAGATTTAGAGAGGGCAACAACCCACAAAGATTGATTTCAAACAATCCACAAATCAGGAATAACAAAGTCCTGACAAAAGCAATTGAGACGATGGAAGCAACCGTCGAAACCCCACTGTTAATAACAGAACTGGCTCATGAAATTGGCTCTACCGTCAGAGAACTGGAACGGCTTTTCAAGAAACATCTAAAAACATCACCAGCGAATTATTACAGGAACCATCGATTGGATATAGCACAGCGGTTATTGAAGCAAACCGATCTATCCATCCTCGACATTGCCATTCGATGTGGTTTTAACTCTGCGACATCTTTTGCCCGAAGCTATCGTAATCGTTTTGGTCAGGCCCCCAAAACAAGCCGACGCATTGTATCTTAATTATTTAGATAAGATAATCCACCAATCTCATTAATATTAAATGCAAATTTTCAATTAAACCCTATTGATTATATTTGTTTTTTGCTTCTTAAAAATTTTCTTATTTCGTTTAAACTTGCATTAGTTTCATTTGCAACTAATATCATATATCAAGATGCAATGAAGAGAAAATGGTGGCCTATCCCCCTTCTCAAAACAAATTACAGGATCAGTTTTCAGAACTGCCTATAACAATGCGAGGCTTAAAATGAAAATAGAACAAATCCATCACGTCGCCTACAGATGTAAAGATGCAAAAGAAACTATCGAATGGTATGGAAAATACCTCAACATGGATTTTATTCTCGCAATAGCTGAAAATGAAGTGCCCTCAACCAAGGCCCCTGATCCCTATATGCATATCTTTCTTGATGCCGGGAAAGGATCCATTTTGGCCTTTTTCGAAATTCCAAATTCCCCACCAATGGGCAAAGATCCGAACACACCGGAATGGGTACAGCATTTAGCACTTTCCGTAGGGACAATGGACGAAATGCTAGGCGTTAAAAGCAAGCTGGAAGCGGATGGTATTGATGTATTAGGACCAACGGATCACACCCTTTTCCAATCCATATACTTTTTTGACCCAAGTGGTCATCGTATTGAGCTGGCCGTCAACACAGCAACACCGGACATGAGTAAAAAGCTCGACGACGTGAAATGGCAAATGCTTGAAGAGTGGTCCAAAACCAAAAAAGCCCCAACGCATGCTGACTGGATGCACCAAAAAGAGCTTTCCTCATAAATTACGCTGAATAGCCCCATAATACGGTTAATAAAATGAAACTCGCTACCTATAAAAATGGCACCAGAGATGGTGAGCTTGTTGTTGTCAGCCGCGACCTTAAAAAGTGTGTTAAAGCAACAACAATTGCCCCGACCTTACAATCAGCACTGGACGACTGGAATAAGATCTCACCTCAACTGGAAACACTTTATAAATCCCTTAATAGTGGTGATCTGCCGGATACTATTAACTTTGAAGAACCTGCATGTGCATCCCCGCTTCCCCGTTCTTACCAGTGGGCGGATGGTTCTGCCTATGTAAACCATGTTGAGCTTGTCAGAAAAGCAAGAGGTGCCGAATTACCGGATAGCTTCTGGACAGATCCTTTGATGTATCAGGGTGGATCAGACAGTTTTATAGGCCCCAGAGACGATATCCCACTGGCTTCAGAGGACTGGGGCATTGATTTTGAAGCAGAGATTGCGGTGATCACAGATGATATGCCCATGGGCACATCCCCTGATAAAGCGGCGGATCACATCAAGCTTCTAATGTTGGTCAACGATGTCTCACTTCGGGGTTTAATTCCGGCAGAACTGGCAAAAGGATTTGGTTTTTTCCAATCCAAGCCATCCAGTGCCTTTTCCCCTGTCGCCGTAACACCAGATGAACTGGGCCATGCATGGAAAGACGGCAGGGTTCACTTACCCTTGCTATCAACGTTAAACGGTGAACTCTTTGGAAAACCAGAAGCTGGCGAAGATATGACCTTTGACTTTCCGACAATTGTCGCCCACGCGGCAAAAACACGCCCATTAGGCGCCGGTACAATTGTCGGTTCCGGAACCGTTTCCAACAAACTGGATGGTGGTCCAGGTAAACATGTGAACGACGGTGGAGTTGGTTATGCCTGCATTGCAGAAGTTCGCATGATTGAAACCATTAATTCCGGATCACCTCAAACACCCTTTATGAAGTTTGGCGATACGATTTCCATAGAAATGCTGGATAAAGAAGGTCAATCAATCTTCGGGAGAATTGATCAAAAAGTTGTGGAATATTCTACCCCACAATAAACACGACCTCATGCTTGAGCGATTGCCTTATACCGCCTTTACAAGCTTCCCTATAAACAGCTCTGTTGTAAAATTCAGAGCTGTTTATATATGATATTTCCGAAAAAACACTTGCCCAAGCCTTTTCCTGATGGGTCCGTTGGGCCTCTCAATCAATAATCCTATCTGTTTTCTCAAATCATATAGTAGGATTTGCCTATCAAACCCTGCTATACTCATAAGCTAAACAGCAAGTGGTCGTATTTACCACATTTTGCTGCGCTGATCGGCATACCCCTGATTTACAGGGAGGATATACAGCACATGGAATACAAAATTTTGAAATTTTGTGCTGCAATTGGCTGGTAATTGAACACCAAATTACTTTTTAGGCTCTGGATTATTCCGATTAAGCCTATTTTCTTACGATTGACAACAATCGACAGATCGTGTGCATTCACCACGCCCAGCAGGCCATCACTATTGAGTAACACAGGGAATTTAATATCATGGTATCGATTGATGACCTAAAGGCACAACGCGATGCGTCCTTGGCTGCTACCGCAAACGGTGCTCCAACAAGAACGTCTAACCAGTTCTTTGGCGTAGGCCCTATTACAGATATGACATCTGATGAAGTTGACGGGCGTCGCCTGCGCTTTGAGTTTGATGCATGGCTTGAAGAAAATTATGCCAAAGTCGATGATCGTGGTAATCGCATCGGCAGCTTTACGACTGCTGAAATCGGTCGCAGCATGCACCGTGGTTATCCGGCGGATAAAGTCTTGCTGGATATGGCGCGTGAAATTCACCGTTATTTCGAATTCCCTAAAAAGAATAAAATGGCCATCGGCCTTGGTGGTGGACACAGTGGTTTTACCGTATCCATCCTACACCTGATGAATGCCAACAACGCTGATCAGAAGATCTATGTTGATACACCAAAACCAGAATCAGCCGAAGGCAAAGCTGGTGGTTTCTTCCGTCAGTCCTGGGGCTCCCAGATTATGGAAATGCAGCAGTTTGCTGCCAAGGGTGATATCGAACGTATCCACTATTCAGAAGGTGAAGGCGCAATCCCGACTGCCGCCGAACTATCTGAAAAGGGCATCAAGCTTTTTGTCGGTGTAGGTCACGAAACAACTGGTGCGACAACCTACAAAGAAAGCGAAATCAAAGAACTTCTCAAGTGGATCGATAGCAACCCATCTGAGCACCACGCAATCATCGACAGCACATCCATGCTGGGTGCAATGCCATGGGCTGAAGAAGTTGTGCTGGAAGTTCTTGACAAGTGCTGCATGTTCATGCCTTTCCAGAAGGCTATCGGGGGTATCTCTGGTTACTTCATCGCTTCTTACACACCAGAAGCGCTGGCTCTCATGAACGAGAACCAGAAAGATCCAGCCTGGGCGATCCCTCGTCAGCTGAAAATTGCGGTTCCAACTGATCCTAAAGAGCCAATGAGCTCTGAAAAGACATGGGAACTAGGCCCTGTTTACGATCCTGCTGAACACAAAATGCTTGGCGGTATCATCAACACCTTCTCAACACTGGCTTTTGCTGAAACAACCTTTGGTCTGCTTCGTGCTGAGAAGTCGCTCGGTTCCGTTCGCGATCTGAACAAGCGTTCTATCAAGAACCGTGAAACCGCGAATGAGTGGATTGCGAAGAACCCAACTCTGGAACTTGGTGTTACTGATGCTGATAACCGCGGTGCGGCTGTTACCCTCCTGAAAGTAACTGAAGGCGCTAACACTGATCCAGCGATCCACGCTGAAATCATCGCCAAGTCCAAACAACTTCTTGGTTACGAAGGCCTGACACACCCGAACGGTGAGCACGAAAAAGGTCTGGACGTTGCCCGTTATGTCAACGCTTTCCCTGGTACACCTGGAGACTACCGTGCGTGGATCGGTGGCCTGCGTCCTGTTGAAGACGTGGTTGCTCTTCTCGAAAACCTTGAGTACGCCTATCACCGCGCCAAGATCGTTGTTCTTGAAGAATTGCTTGCGAAAGAAGGCGTTACCTTCGAGGTCTCTTCTTCAAACGGCAACAGCAAAGTTCGTCAGGACGATCCAAACAAAGCTTACAAGGTTCTCGTTGCAGACCTTGTCGGCCTGAAGTTTGACGCTAATGGAAATCCTGATCACTCTGAAGTACGCGATTACGTCGAAGCCAAAGGCGGCGTTTTCCACGAAGGTCCTTTTGCTGACAAGGCTAATTTGGAAGCTGGTAAAATCCACTTCTCTTATCAGCCAAACCTCAGCACCGAAGAAGAACTGTTGCCAATTACAAAAGACGGTCAGTTTGACGCGACTATTGCAGCAGCAACCTTCCTGCCGAAAGGCTCTGTCTTTAAATCTGGCGGTGTTCGCATTGGTGCTGGTACTGGCAACATGGGCTCAGACTCCTGGGGTGGTGGTAACGGTGATGGCGGTGAAGCTGCCCTCATGAACACACCAAGCTTCAACAGCCGTGCGACGGCACAGATGGCTATGAAGGCCCTACTAAAGGTTACTCCTGACCTGCCTGTTGATGAAATGCACAAGCTGGTTTGCGAAGGTAACTTTGACACTGGTAAAGACCTCTGCAAGTTCCCGACCGAGAAACTGGAAGGCAAACGCCTTGCTGTGATCGGTTACGGAAACATCGGTCGTGAAGTGGCAAACCTAGGTAAAGCATTTGGTATGGAAGTATCTATCTTTGCCCGTTCGCGCCATAAAGCCTGGATTGAGTCCGAAGGTTTCACCTATGCAGAGACACCAGAAGAAGCAGCAAAAGGTGCGGATGTGATCAGCCCACACACTGGTCTTGGTGCTTTCAATTCTGACACAGGCAAGTTTGCCAACGACAGCCTCGTAAACGAAACCGTTCTCAACGCACTCAACGATGGTGCCATAGTTGTGAACTACGACCGCGGTGAAGTCATCAACATCGATGCACTGGATGCAGCGCTAACAAGCGGTAAAGTAGCCTACGCAGCTATCGATGCGGACCTTTTCAAGAACGCAGAAAGTGGTGAGCTAAGCGGCCCAATGGTTCCATACCTGAGCCTGGTTGATCGTCACGCTGACAAGCTTGAGCTGCTTCCGCACGCTGCTGCAGATACGGAGCACGTATCCCGTGTTCAGGGTGCTAAGCAAGCGGTTGATCAGATTTTCGATGCAATCCAGTTCAAGTCCATCATGAACCTGAAAGGTGATCTGCCAGCGGGTTATACTGATGCAGGCGCAACAACAGTTAACGGCGTTGGTAAAGTGACACCAAACGCGCTGTCTTCTGTTGCTGCTGAAGATGAGACTGCCGCTGAACTACGCAAGCTAACAGAAGATATGGCTGCTATCTGGGGCGCGCTGTCCGTCACCAAAGACGCAGATCGTCGCCAAGAGCTGATTGATCGCTATGGTGCTCAATTGACTCTACAGTCCAACAAGTACATCACTCTTGTTGAAAAGCTCGGCCTGAAAGGTCCTTACGGTTAATCTAACCGTTAGCTTGGAAAATTCAAAAGGTGCCACGTTTATTCATGGCACCTTATACATTGAGAGGCAGAAAGATTTGCTATGATCTTTCTGCCTTTTTTAATGCGACAATTATGGCCTCGACAGTGCCCTATTGAATTGGTTAATTTAGCTCTATGAAAAAGTTGATCGCCATAATATGCATGCTTTTCAGCCTGAGCGCGTTATTTACGACATTTGCTCAGGCGAGCCAGCATTCATCCCAAATGAATGGTATGCACTTTATCTCTGATAACATTGAGCTAGAAAGCCGGTTGGCTACAGGTGATACCTGTGAGGACTGTATAGATCATTCCGGTAAAATGACCTGTCTTGATCTCTGTCTAACAATGATCGCAGCTATCCTCGTGGATTTGCCGACCTTGAAATTGAATTTACAGCCAGAACCTGTTCATCCTCATACTGAGCTCAGCCGTGGTTTAAGGCCAACGGTAGAGATCTCTCCCCCTATAGATCTTTAAAACGACCAAAACCCAAACGTTTATTCAAAAGATTATAGGACAATACTCATGAGATCTTTTATCTCTGCCGTTACTCTTGCGGTCACTTTTCTTTTCAACCTGTTCCCCATGCATGCGCATGCAGGTGAAGGGGGTGCAACACTATTCAAAAATCCACAATGTGGTTGCTGCAGTGCCTACGCGGATCATCTTCGCCAAAGTGGGTATAAAGTGAAGGAAGTGCCAACCGAACAGATGTCACTGATCAAAAAATCATATGGCATTTCTGACGACATGGCTTCCTGTCACACCACCCTTATCGACGGGTATGTTATTGAAGGTCATGTGCCTATCAATATCGTTGATAAGTTTTTATCTGAAAATCCAGAGGTGACAGGAATATTCCTACCCGGAATGCCGATGGGATCCCCTGGAATGGGCATAGAAAAGGAAGAACCCTTTCAGGTTTATTCTTACGATCTGAACGAGGGAGATAAGGCAATCTCACTTTATGCCGTTGAATAAGAGCAGCGTATAAAAAAAGAGGGAGCTTTTCGGCTCCCTCTCCTATTTTTCATCAAGAGCTTTTATTTTGCGTTTGGTATAAAAAGTTGTTCGCCGGACAGTTTATATCCGGCAATGGCCTCTTGACCTTTTGGTGATATAATCCAGTTCACAAAGGTTTCTGCTGGCTTGACTTTAACATGAGGAAACTTCTCTGGGTTAACCACAATAACACCATATTGATTGAAAAGGCGTTCATCACCCTCAAAGAGAATTTCCATGTTCTGTTTATTTTTATAGCTAATCCAGGTTGCTCTGTCAGTCAGTGCATACCCCTGCATTGCCACAGCTGTATTCAAGGTTGCACCCATGCCGGAGCCGGTTTCACGATACCAGTCACCAGAGGCTGATTTTGGGTTATCACCATTCGCTTTCCAAAGCTCCAGCTCTCTTTTATTGGTACCACTGTCGTCACCGCGAGAGAGGAAAATTGATTGCTTCGTTTTAATATTGTTCAATGCATCAATGATAGTTTCAGAACCTTTCACTTCAGCTGGATCGCTATCCGGCCCAACAAGGACAAAGTCGTTGTACATCACATCAAAACGTTTCACACCATAGCCATCAGCAACAAATTTATCTTCCGATGTTTTATGATGCACCATTAGAACATCAGCATCCCCATTACGAGCAAGCTTGAGAGCAGCACCAGTCCCAACAGCTACTACGTGTACATCAACACCAGTCTGCTTTTTGAAGAGAGGCAACAGGTAATCAAACAATCCAGAATTTTGTGTCGAAGTCGTGGAAGCCAAAGTAATATTCGTAGCTTCATCTGCGTAAGAAGCTGGACCATACCCAACCATTACCAATGCGGTTGCAAAACCAAGTGCACGCATAATAGATTTGTTAATCATTTAACAAAATTACTCCTAAATTTGAACATCATCTTTTTCGGGGCGGCGTTTCCACCAGATAAGCTGGCCGTCTAGAAAGGCCTGTGCCAAATCATTTTGCGGACCAGCAAAAAAATCATCAGCAGAAGACATTTCCTTGATACGGCCTCTGAACATAAAAAGTACGTCCGTCGCCAGACGCTTTGCCTGTCCAAGATCGTGACAGGTCATAATGACCGTGGTGCCCTCTGCTGAAATTTCGTGAATAAGCTCTTCTATGGAATGGGTGGCTGGCGGGTCCAGGCTGGCTGTTGGCTCATCCATAAACAGAACCTGTGGTTTCAACACCCATGCCCGCGCAATTGCCAAACGCTGTTGCTCCCCCAAAGAAAGAACCGTTGCAAGTTTGTTCGCAACCCGTGTTAATCCCGTGCGTTGCATAACAGCGTTGATCATATCCGGGCGCAGAGCCTTATCGACGCCGCGAACAGAAAGGGCGTAATCAATATTTGCATAGGCAGAACGCCGCAACATAACGGGTCGCTGGGTCACCATTGCCTGATGGTGTTTGGGGTTAATATCTTTACCTGATGACCAAACAACATTACCGGATTTTGGTTTCAACAAACCATGGCAAAGCCGAAGCAAAAGCGTCTTTCCCGCTCCGTTGGGTCCCAAGAGAAGATATCTTTTTCCGTGATTAAATTCGCAGTTGATATTTTTGACGAGGTTTTTGCCACCCGCCTCATAATCAAGGTTTCGAACTTTTAACGGTAAAATCGAAGGATGATTTGTCATCACTGATGCCGCCTCTTGACCGTTTCAGTAATGCTGTATGCAAAGAGGTTGATTGCAAGGGCAACCGTCAACAGCACCAACCCAAGAGCAAGAGCCATCACCAGATCTCCCTTTCTTGCCTCAAGAGCAATCGCCGTTGTCATAACACGTGTGAGGTGATCGATATTACCGCCGACAATCATGACTGCTCCGACCTCTGAAATCGCACGTCCAAATCCGGCAAGTGCAGCTGTTGTCAGCGAAAACCTTGCATCCCAAACCAAGGCAGTAACCTTGCGATACCAAGGAACATCCAAAGATCTTAGAAGCTCGTCATATTCAAGGTGGAGTTCTTCGAGGACCTGTCGCGTAATTGCCGTTACGATAGGAACAACCAGAATGACCTGGGCAATAATCATTGCTGTAGGTGTAAACAGCAATCCAAAAACACCAAAAGGCCCGCTACGCGACAAAAGCAAATAAACAAATAGTCCAACTACGACAGGTGGCAGGCCCATAAAAACGTTGATGAGAATAACTACAACACGACGCCCCGGAAATTTTGTCAGCGCAAGAACAGCGCCCAAAGGCAATGCGACAAGCAAAGCAATGCCCACAGCAGACAAACTTAACCGCAGGGATAAAAAGACGATTTCGAGCAGCTTGGCATCAAGAGTGACGACAAGAGATATCGCTTTGAAAAATGCCTGCCAAAGATCGTTCATAAAATTCCAAAATATAACTGAAACGGGACGTTGATAAAGTTTACGCCATAAGACTGTTATGGCGAAATGTTGGGGCACCCTACTCAGTTACTTTTATTTTGTATGTATTTATATTTGAAAATCTAGATTTGAAAAACGGATTAAACTTTATGATATTATAAAAATGTCCGATTAATAACAATCACACCACAGGCCGTCCCCTATAAGCCTAAAGCCATTTCTTCCCGATTAAAGGTTCTCCGCTCTTGTCCTCAAATCTGATCATTGAAACAGAAACAGCGATTGCATCCTTTTCTCTTGATGGTGGTTGCATTACCGCATATGCATTAAAAAGAAACCGTATTTACGATATATTGCGCCCCTATCAGCAGAATAGTAAAACCCCTTTTTCACCACTAAACGCAGCCTCCTTTCCTTTAATCCCCTATTCCAACCGTATTAAAAATGGGAAATTTTCTTTTAATAATCAGTCCTATCAACTTGCCTTGAACTTTCTGGATCACCCGCACTCCATTCATGGAAATGCCTGGCAAAACCCCTGGCGGGTTAAAGACCACAAAGAAGATAAAACCGTGTTGGAGTATGATTACAAAGCAAGGGATATGAAATCCGGAGACTGGCCCTTTGATTTTTATGCTGTTCAGACATTTAGTCTCACCGAAACAGATTTAACGCAACATATATCAGTCACCAACACCAGTAATAGCCACATGCCTGTCGGCCTTGGGATGCATCCGTATTTTCCCAAACGAAAGAACACACATTTAAAGGCAAACACGCCAAATGTTTGGGTCACAGATCACACCTGCCTGCCTCGGAAGCGAGTGACCTGTCCCGAGCATTGGGATTTAAGACAAAATCCCTTGGTGGAAACCCTGGAATGTGACAATCAGTTTGAACCATGGGACGGCAAAGCAAAAATCCTTTGGCCAGGTGACAGTGTTTCAGTTGAATTGAACGCCAGTAAAAACCTGAATCGCCTGGTCGTATACGCCCCAAAGAATGAAGACTTCTTTTGCGTCGAGCCAACGTCACACATAACAGATGCCCTGACCCCATCATCGAAAGGTATGTCACTGGAAGACACCGGCATAGATGTTCTTGGCCCACTAGAAACCATTGAAGGCTGGATGACCTTCAAGATTACTGCTGAATTTTAAATTATTTCACAGCTAGTCGACACTTAAAGCTCAAGAACAATATCGGCTGGCAGGGAGTTTTGATTAACAAGATGGGCATTTGGAATATCATTGGATAGAGCACGTTTGGTTGCCAACTCTCTGGCGAAACCATGATCCAGCCACCTCTTGATCAAGCGCTCTTCAAGCGTTTTCATAGGTACTTTCAAGAAAACACTCAAATCCACAAAGCTTTTTACTTTATGCCAAGGGTCATCTTTTAGCAGGAGGTAATTACCCTCGACCAAAATCAGATGATGTTTTTTGAGAATATGTTTAGCGTGTGGAATTGAACAATCCTGCTCTCTGTCAAAAACCGGAATAGTTAGCTCTGCACCCTTCTTGTAGATTTGGTGCAGATCATAGAGAAAGCTTTCAACATCAAAGGTATCTGGCGACCCTTTTCTTGATAACAACCCCTTTTGTTCAAGGATCGTATTTTCAAGATGGTATCCATCCATTGGCATCACAACGGCTTCTTCACGACCGAACTGATTATTAAGCAGATCACAAAGATCCGCACTCAGGGTTGATTTACCTGATCCGGGTGGCCCAGCGATAGAAATGATAAAGCGATTATCATGTCCTTTTACCGACAAGATGTAAGTTGCTAGCTCTTTTATCGACTGATTATCACGCAGCAATTATCTGCCTCTTTGTAAATACATTCTCACGATATTAGTCGTTTTTGCAATACTCCTCAATAAATAAATCATTCTTATTTATTTATTGACCATGTAGAAATAATCCCGAATATTACTATCAGAAAGCGTGTGATTGGCTTATCCAGGGATTTGGTTATTGCCCAGAAAAAAGAAGCCCGAGAAAAGAGGCATAAAAAGTTGCACAAAAAACAAAGCAGCAAAAATATTTCTAAATTAGATCAACAACTAAAGGGATCTAATCAAAGTAATATGAGAGCTTACAATGAACGCCTGGTGCTTTCACTGGTTCGACGGAATGGACCATTGCCTAAGATGATAATTGCGCAAATGACCGGGCTATCGGCACAAACAGTATCCGTTATTATGCGATCGTTGGAAGCAGATGGATTGCTGGTAAAGAGTGAACCCGTGCGCGGAAAAGTCGGCCAGCCGTCCGTGCCTCTCTCCCTCAATCCCGATGGCGCGCTCTTTCTGGGGTTAAAGATCGGGCGGCGCAGCTCTGAACTCATTCTTGTTGATTTTTTAGGACAAGTGAAGAAAAGAACTGTCCACACCTATCCCTTTCCTGAACCAAAAGATATTGAAAAATTTACCCTCAAGTCGATCAAAGAATTTGAGGCTGATTTAGGGGAAACAAACAAGATTTCCGGCCTTGGCATTGCAATGCCATTTGAACTCTGGAACTGGGCTGAAGCTATCGGTGCCTCAATAGACAAGATGGAAAGCTGGAAGACATACGACATACAGAAGGTATTAAGGAGTTACTGTTCCTACCCGGTTTATCTTCAGAATGACGCGACAGCCGCCTGTGGTGCCGAACTGGCCTTTGGTACAAACCAAAACAAACGCGATTTTGCTTACTTTTATATCGGTACCTTCATCGGCGGCGGTCTGGTTATCAACGGCAGCCTTTTTATTGGAAAAAATGGCAATGCCGGAGCTTTGGGTTCTATGCTCATCAGTGACAAAAACGGCAACACAACGCAACTTATTAACGAAGCCTCAATCATTACCTTTGAGAGACAGCTCCAAGAAGCTCACGAAGATCCCTCTCCACTCTGGAACAGGGAAAATGGTTGGCAAGATTTCAATGAAAAGATTACCCCCTGGGTAGAGCGCGTTGCCAATGGTCTGGCCCAGGCAATTATTTCTACGACAGCCCTGCTTGATCAGGAAGCAACGGTGATTGACGGCGCCTTTCCGGAACAGGTTCGAAGCAAAATAGTCGACGCTACGCGACAAGCCATAAAAAAATACAGTCAACACGGGATCGAGCAACCCGTCATCAGCGAAGGTTCGCTGGGGACAATCGCCCGTGCTTTGGGTGGCGCCAGCCTGCCTCTGTTTGATCACTATCTTGTTGATCAGAACCTCTCTCTTAATCAATAACTTTTTAAAACATATGAGAATTCAAAAAATGCAACGCTCAGAAGTTAATGAAATCCTTGCCCAATCAGACAATTTCATCAAATCACATGGCTATATACTGCCTCCCTTTGCCTACTTCACGCCGCAAGATATGCAAACGCGCAAAGCTGAATTAGCAGGCATCACAAAGGCCCGAATGGGATGGGACATCACCGATTACGGTCAGGGAAAATTTGATGAGTTGGGGTTATTCCTTTTCACCGTCAGAAACGGATTTGCAGAAGACCTTCAAACAGGTAAAGGCATGCTCTATGCGGAAAAAATCATGATATCCCGCAAAGATCAAATTTCCCCGATGCACCGCCACAACATCAAAGCCGAAGATATTATCAACCGCGGCGGCGGCGATCTGGTGCTGGAGCTTTTCATGTCAGATCCCAAGGGTAACATTGATGAAGAAGCCGAAGTGGTTGTTCCCTGTGATGGCATCAATAGAAAACTGAAAGCGGGTGGCTTGCTGAAGTTGGCACCGGGTGAAAGTGTTACTCTCCTACCCGGCGTTTGGCATGCCTTCTGGGGTGAGAAAGCAGATGTTCTTATCGGTGAAGTTTCAACCGTAAATGACGATCTGACCGACAACGTCTTTCGCGAAAAAATCGGACGTTTCTCTCAAATTGAAGAAAACGAAGCGCCCAAACATTTGTTGGTTTCTGACTACGATAAGTGGATGAAATAACTCATGATCATTTGTTGTGGCGAAGCCTTGATTGACATGTTGCCAATCGAGGTTCCTTCGCAAAAAGAACAAAAAAAAACCGCCTATCAACCTGTTTCCGGCGGCGCGATCTTCAATACCGCCATCGCCTTGGGGCGTTTGGGCGTGAAAACAGGCTTTTGCGGTGGTATTTCAACAGACCTCTTTGGGGAACAGCTTTGCCAATCACTGACAGAATCAAATGTTGATTACAGCTATTCCCACCGACAGGCCTCGCCAACTACCCTGTCCTTTGTAAAATTTACAGACGGACAGGCCAGTTATGCTTTTTACGACGAGAATACTGCCGGTAAGCTTTTCCAAAGACACAATATCAAAGAAATTCCAACGGATATAGAGGCCTTTCATTTCGGGGCCATCAGCCTCATTCAAGAACCTTGCGGAACAGCCTTTGAAGATCTCGTAACGTCAGCAAAAGAAAACTGCGTGCTGTCATTTGATCCCAATATTCGGACAAGCTTTATCACGGATCCCGATGGATATCGCCAACGTATCAATCGACTGCTATCAATCAGTGATATCATTAAAGTCTCTGACGAAGACCTGTCATGGCTTTCACCAGACACAAAACCAGAAGATTTTGCACAACATCAGTTAGAACAAGGCGCATCTGTTGTCCTTGTCACAGAAGGCTCGCAAGGCGCAACGGCCTTTGGCAAGCACGCCACTTTAAAATTAAGAAGTAAAAAGGTTGAGGTAAAAGACACCATTGGTGCCGGAGACAGCTTTAACGCAGGCTTTCTTTCCAGTCTAAGCGAGCAAGGTCTTCTCTCGAAATCCTGTTTAAGAGATTTGACCGAGCAGCAATTGTCTTTGGCTTTAGATAAAGCCAACAGAGTTGCAGCCTTTACCGTTACGCAAAGTGGCGCAGTTCCCCCGTGGACAGAGGATCTCGCTTCAATAGAATAGATATAGATTACGAGAGTGGGCTGGTACTCTCGTTATCGACAAAGAGCTGCACACGTTCACTGGCAAAATGCGTAATACCAAACTGTATCACTTTGCCAGTGGCATCCACATCAACGCTTTCTGTAATCAAAACGGGCTTGTTTTTAGCCTGCTTCAACAGTTCAGCTGTACGCTTGCTCGGCATCTGTGCCGTAATTCTCGTATTTTTACGGGTGTAATCGTTCAACCCGAAATACTTAAAAGCCTCAGTCAAAGATTTGGTTTCCGCAAAGACTTTTTCAATTCCCTTGAAACGCAGAGCTGGCAAATAGCTAATGGAATGAGCAAGGGCAATACCATCGGCCTGACTGACAGATTCAAGCTTGATAACCTTTTCATCCCTGGCAACCATCAATTTTTTTGCAACCTGCTTTGTTGCTTTTTCCCTCTCGCTGCTTAACAAGGTCTTATCCGGCAAGCGATGACGTCCAGACACAATTTGCGAGAAACGAGTTCGGCTTCCCAGTGTATAGTCCATCAGGCTTTCCTGAACAAAGGTTCCACGCCCCTGCTCAACACGCATGACGTTGTCTTCTGTAAGGGCAGCAATTGCACTACGTACCGTATGTCGATTTACACCAAACCTTTTTGCAAGCTCGTTTTCTGTCGGTAGCTTATCCCCCGGCTTGTATACACCCGCCGTAATATCCTGAAGCAAAAGACGCCCAATCTGCTTCCAGATTGCTTCACCTTTTTCCCACTCCATCTCACTGTCCTTTAAAGTTCATAAAACTTTCATCAGTCGTCAATTGTCTTCGCTGACGCTACATCCTATAAATCAAAAAGGTATAGACGTCTAGACAAATTTAACATTTGTCGAAAGGAGATAAAAGTGACCGATGTTTCGGGACAGTTAGGCCAGAAAGGCCAGGTGCATGTGAATAGCGAGAGACAGCATTGGCTATCAGTTCTGGCGCGCTGCACATTGCACGACTTACAACATCATTGGAATGAACTGACAAAGTCTGAAGCAGATTTAAGTAACCTTCCCTATCGTTTCCTGCGTAAGGCTGAAACCGGGTTGGTTATGGTTCGTGGCAGAGCCGGTGGTGACGGGCAACAGTTCAATCTGGGGGAAGTTTCTGTCACCCGCTGCACAGTATGCCTTGATAGCGACCACATTGGATATGCCTATATCCGGGGCCGGGACCACAAAAAAGCGGAACTGGTTGCCGTTCTGGACGCCCTGCTCCAAACCAATCGCTGGTCACAAAAAATCCGCGATACCTTTGTGGCGCCTTTAGCGTCTGCCCAGCAAAAAACAAGACAAAATCGTAAATCACAGATTGCGACCTCAAAGGTTGATTTCTTCACAATGGTACGAGGAGAAGACGCGTGATGAACCCTCAGACAAATTCTCTTTCGACACAAGATATTGGCCAAACAACCCTTCCCGGGTTCCATAACCCCGTGTTTGACGCCACAGCTGTGTTCAGAGCCGTTCTGGACGCAATGTCTCACCCCGGTACTGTTATCGAAACACCGCTTACCTGCGAAAGTCCCAACAAGCTGAATTCATCAGCAGCTTCAATTCTATTAGCCATCACAGACATGGACACCGCTGTCTGGCTATCCCCGGAAACAGATTGTTCAGATGTTGCAGACTATTTGCGCTTCCATACCGGATGTTCGCTAACAAAGAATACAAGCAACTGCGACTTTGCCGTTATTGATGGCCGGGAATATCCTGATCTGGTCGCGAACTTGCCAATTGGCACAGCTGAATATCCAGACCGGTCGGCAACGCTTATCATCGCCGTAGATCATTTCAATGCAGAACAAAAGGCAGTGCTAAGCGGACCTGGCATAAAAACGACAATTGATCTGTCTCCCTCACCGCTCAATTCCAAGTTTTGGGGATGGATGAAGGAAAGCAGGCATAGCTTCCCTTGTGGCGTTGATATCATCTTTGCCTCTCCCACCCATATTTGCGCCCTTCCACGTTCTTCAGAAATGGACATTTAAAATGTATGTAGCCGTAAAAGGTGGCGAGAAAGCGATCAAAAATGCCCACCGTCTTCTTGCAGAAAAGCGTCGGGGCCCAAAAGAAATCCCCGAACTTTCCATTGCCCAGATAAAAGAACAACTCAGCCTGTCTGTGTCTCGTGTCATGGCCGAAGGATCATTGTTTGACGAAGATCTTGCCGCCTTGGCAATCAAACAGGCGCGCGGCGATTTAATTGAAGCGATCTTCTTGATTCGTGCTTACAGAACCACACTACCTCGCCTGGCCTACAGCCTGCCGATCAGAACGGACAAGATGACTGTAGAGCGCCGGGTTTCAGCGACCTATAAAGACTTACCCGGTGGGCAAATTCTCGGTCCTACCTTTGATTACACCCACCGTCTCCTTGATTTTGATCTGATGGAAACTGATGACGACACGCCATCAGAAAAGGAAACACCAGATACCCAGGGATCACAAACGGAAAATGATTTTCAGGCATCCGAGACAGATATGCCACGGGTTTTGGGCGGTCTTTTGAATAACGAAGGCCTTATACAAGCAGAGAAGCTTCCCGAAAATGAAGACGACCATCCTGTTGGAGACTTAACCCGGGAGCCACTGGAATTTCCGGTTGATCGCGATCAAAGGTTACAAAATCTTGCCCGTGGCGACGAAGGTTTCATTCTGTCACTCGGTTATTCAACACAGCGCGGGTACGCCCGAAATCATGCCTTTGTCGGCGAGATTAGATTGGGCACCGTTGCCATCGAAATCCAGCCTCCTGAACTCGGGTTTACAATTGATATCGGTGATCTGGAAATAACTGAGTGCGAGACAGTTAACCAGTTCCAGGGATCAAAGACAGAACCCCCACAGTTTACGCGCGGTTATGGTCTGGTTTTCGGACAAAACGAACGCAAAGCCATTTCAATGGCACTGGTTGACCGCGCCCTGCGCGCAAAAGAAATGGGCGAAGAGATTGTTGCCCCGGCTCAGGATGAAGAGTTCGTTATGTCCCATAGCGATAACATCCAGGCCACAGGTTTTGTCGAACATATCAAGCTTCCTCATTACGTGGATTTTCAGGCCGAGCTTGGATTGGTTCGTCGCATGCGCGAAGAGCAACAGGACAATCACACACAAACACAACAGGCGGCAGAGTAATACGATGTCTCAAAATACAACTGCATCGTCCTATAATTACGCATATCTGGACGAACAAACAAAACGCATGATCCGCCGGGCACTCTTAAAAGCAGTGGCAATCCCCGGTTATCAGGTGCCTTTCGCCGGGCGGGAAATGCCAATGCCCTATGGTTGGGGCACAGGCGGCGTACAGGTAACAGCAGCCGTTATCGGCCCGTCAGACACATTGAAAGTCATCGATCAGGGCAGTGACGATACAACCAACGCCGTAAGTATCAGGCAGTTTTTTGAAAAGACAGCCGATATAGATACTACTGAGAAAACCAAAGAGGCGACTGTTATTCAAACCCGACACAGAATTCCAGAAGAAATGCTAACCGAAGGACAAATTCTGGTCTATCAGGTGCCAATTCCCGAACCGCTACGCTTTCTAGAGCCTAGAGAAACAGAAACCCGCAAGATGCATGCGCTGGAAGAATATGGCCTGATGCATGTAAAGCTTTACGAAGACATTTCACGCCACGGACATATCGCCACAACCTATGCCTATCCGGTAAAGGTCAATGATCGCTATGTTATGGACCCTTCCCCGACCCCGAAATTCGATAATCCAAAAATGGATGACTGTGCTGCCCTGCAGCTGTTCGGTGCCGGTCGTGAAAAACGGATTTATGCCATCCCGCCATATACAAAAGTTCAAAGCCTGGATTTTGAAGATCACCCCTTTGAAATTCAATCCTGGGATCAGGACTGTGCGCTCTGCGGATCAAAAGACAGCTTTCTGGACGAGGTCATTCTGGATGACAAAGGCAACCGTATGTTTGTTTGCTCCGACAGCGATTACTGCCAAAGCAGGCGGGATGATTCGAAACTTCCGCCCGTCGAACACACACTCACCCAGGCTTCCCAGATGCAATCCGTAAATGCAGAGGCATCAAAATGACTTCCTCAAATCAAACACAATCACCAGAGCAAGCCCTTTTAAGCGTCAAAGACCTGACCATGATGTATGGAAACCGGATCGGATGTCAGAACATATCATTTGACCTTCGTCCCGGTGAAGTTCTTGGGATTGTCGGTGAGTCCGGATCAGGAAAATCCACCCTTCTCAACTGTATCTCCGCACAGCTCAAACCGACCTTTGGATCCGTCAGCTATCACACCCGTCATGATGGTGAGCAAAATCTCTTTGCAGATATGAGTGAACCCGAACGCCGCTTTCTTATGCGCACAGACTGGGCCTTTGTTCATCAAAACCCGCGTGATGGCCTCAGAATGGGTGTCAGCGCCGGTGCCAACATAGGCGAAAGACTGATGGCCGTTGGCTGGCGGCACTATGGCAACATCCGGGATACCGCAACAGACTGGCTTGGCAAGGTTGAAATAGCAACAGAACGCCTTGATGATCTTCCCTCCACTTTTTCCGGCGGCATGCAGCAGAGACTGCAAATAGCCCGCAATCTTGTGACGGCTCCCCGTCTGGTCTTTATGGATGAACCAACAGGCGGTCTGGATGTCTCCGTACAGGCAAAGCTGCTCGATCTTCTTCGGGGGCTTGTGCAAAATCTCGGGCTATCAGTCGTCATTGTCACACATGACCTCGCAGTCGCCCGATTATTGTCCCATCGTCTTATGGTGATGAAAAGCGGGCAGGTTGTTGAAAGCGGCTTAACGGATCAGGTTCTTGACGATCCCCAGGACCCTTACACACAGCTTCTCGTTTCATCGATATTGCAATCTTAAGGACATGAATATGTCAAAAATGATTAACGTGGAAAATGTCGCAAAACATTTTACTCTCCACAATCAGGCAAGCATGACAATCCCGGTATTCGAAGGCATTTCCTTCTTTTTAAATCAGGGTGAATGCGTTGCGCTAACAGGTGAATCAGGTTCAGGTAAGAGTACTTTTATGCGCATGCTATACGCCAACTACATATGCAACAAAGGCAGCATTCATATCCGCCATAATGATCGACTGGTTGATATAGCCACGGCAGACCCGCATCAAGTTCTGGATATCAGAAAGCGTACTCTCGGCTACGTCAGTCAGTTTTTACGTGTCATTCCAAGGGTACCGACCATTGAGATTGTCGCCGAACCACTTCTTGCGCTCGGAGTGGATAAAGAACAGGCCATTGCAAAGGCGCAGGACATTCTTGCACGTTTGCGAATACCTGAACGCTTGTGGAGTTTATCTCCCCTGACCTTTTCCGGGGGTGAGCAGCAACGTGTCAATATCGCCCGGGGATTTATCGCGGATTATCCAATCCTGTTACTCGATGAACCAACGGCCTCTCTTGATGCTGTGAACAGACAAACAGTTCTTGACCTGATCGAACAGGCCAAGGACAGAGGTTGCGCAATTCTGGGCATTTTTCACGATCACGAAGCAAGAGAAGCGGTTTGTTCCAGAACCTTTGATGTCACCCAATTTCAGAGTGTTTAGAGATGAATGAAAAAGTCTTCACCAATGCAAAAATAGTTCTGGCGAACGAAGTTGTTCACGGATCCTTAAAAATTGCCAATGGCAAGATTGAAGATATCTCGACAAGAAACGTATCCATATCCAGTGCGCTGGATATGGACGGCGATCTCTTGCTTCCAGGTCTGGTCGAACTACACACTGATAACCTTGAGAAACATATGACCCCTCGCCCAAAGACAGAGTGGCCATCTGTTGCCGCAGTTGTCAGTCACGACAGTCAAGTCGCAAGTGCAGGGATTACGACTGTATTTGATGCCATAGCCGTGGGTGATGTAAACGAAGGGAGCAGCCGGGTTAAACGACTGGAAGAAATGGTCGGCAGCCTCGTTCACGCCAATCGCGAAAACCTGCTACGCGCAGATCATCTAATACATCTGCGATGTGAAGTCAGTTATGCTGATATGGCCCCGGCTTTGGACAAGTTGTCGAAAAACAATCTGGTGCGAATGCTATCCGTTATGGATCATACGCCCGGACAAAGACAGTTTGTATCGCTGGATGCCTATTACATTTACTATCAGGGGAAATATGGCTTAAGCGACGGTGAAATGGAGAAATTCATTTCCGAAAGACGTCAGGATCAAGAAAGATACAGCCAAAAGAACCGTAAATACGTTGTGGGCACGGCTCATGATAACGGTTTCGCTCTTGCAAGTCATGACGATGCTACTGAAACCCACGTGGAAGAAGCCGTATCTGATGGTATGACGGTCGCTGAATTTCCCACCACACTGGAAGCAGCCCGCAGTTCACATAATTCCGGCTTGGCCGTTATGATGGGAGGCCCCAATGTAGTTCGGGGAAAATCTCACTCCGGTAACGTTTCGGCGGGCGAACTGGCCAAGGAAGGATATCTGGATATTATTTCCAGTGACTACGTTCCCCATAGCTTACTGCACGCTGCGATGTTGCTCTATGAAGATTTTGATGCCTACGACCTGCCCAAATCAATTCAGACGGTTACCAAGACACCGGCAGAGCGTGTTGGCTTAACGGACCGGGGCGAAATTGCCTTGGGAAAACGTGCCGATCTTATTCATGTCCACCACTCGCACCACCACCCTGTTGTCAGAGGTGTATGGCGCGAAGGAAACAGGGTCTCTTAAAATGGAAACTGGCTGGCTTTACCTTGTCGTTGGACCAAGTGGCGCAGGCAAGGACACCTTGCTTGATGCCGCCCGTCAACGCTTTAGCAACACCACAAGCGTTATTTTCCCAAGACGATCAATCACCCGCCCCGCAAATGCTGGCGGTGAAAATCATCTAGGCCTTTCTGTTGAGGAATTCACCCGAAAAAAAAGGGCAGGTATTTTTGCCCTTTCATGGGACGCACACGATTTAAAGTATGGCATTCCCAGATCTATCAATGACGAACTATCCGAAGGTAAATGTGTTGTTGTCAATGTATCCCGGAGTGTTCTTAACGAAGCCCGTAGCGAATACCCGAACCTGAGAATAATCTCGATCACAGTTGATCCCGATATTCTGTCTCGGCGATTGCATGCCCGTGGACGGGAAAGTGAAGCAGATATTCAAAAAAGGTTAGAACGTGCCAAATCCTATCGCGTACGTGGTGATGATGTCATTGAGATCGATAACAGTGGCTCACTCGAAGAAGCCATTAGCAATTTTGTTATAGCGATCGAAAACCCCTATCTACAGACCAACCACCCCTACCTCTACACAGAATCCCCAACACTCCGGGGCCAATGATAACCAATTCACAGAGATAACCAATTCGCAGGATAACCAATTCGCAGGGATAATCAGTTGGCAGCTGAAAGTTTATAACGGGAAATTTCTTCAAATTTCCCGCCTTGCCCCGGGTCGCCCAAAAGAGCGATTTCATCAATGACAAAAGGCTCGTTGCACAAGCCGTTACAATGCTTTTCAAGTAAAGCCTGATATCTGAGCAGGTCCATCCCCTCAAGCTTGTCGCTCAACGTCAGGTGAAAACGGAATTCTTCCATCACAAAAGGGTATCCCCAGCGCAGAAGAAGCTGTTCCTGAATATCCGTGAGGCCAGCTTGGCGCCGACGGTCGAGTTCCTGCTTTCCTGGTGCCAACCTGAAATTGTCAAACGCTCTCATACATTTTTCAGCAAGACCAGGAATTTGATTTTCCGGGTCATCAGGAACAAGCGCCAGAAAGCGCCCTATTGATCTTATGGAAAGTGGTCCGCAGATAATCGGATGAACTTTTGCTGCAAATGATTGAAGAGCTTTATCCAGAGAGCTTAAGCTACGATTTTTCCGTAACTTAAAAGGAGATCTTAATGTTCCATGAAAAGCGTAACGCCCTGCACCTTTCGTAATGCTTACAATCTCTTGGGAAGTCATCCCTTGAACTGTTGGCCTTGGAATATCCTTGCCAGAAACGGGGTCATAGCCAAGCCATGCATTCCCAAATTGCCCTAAATCACTCTCTAACCGCGGAACATAATAAATGGCATAGCGTTCATAAACCATTATTTATATACCCTATATTTTTCAGATCCTTGACTATAATTCGGGATCATACTTCAAACAGAATTCATCAATCGTAAGTTTTCTAAAATCACTTAAACGTAGCGTCAACAGATCATGTCCCCAGTCCCACCACCTGATCCGCAAGAGAGCCTTTTGAATAGGTTTCTCGAAACGGGAACGAATTTCCGTAGCAGGAACACCGGCAACAATAGAATAAGGCGCAACATCTTTGGTAACAACGGCTCCTGAACCAATTACAGATCCAGTACCAATGTGAACGCCACCTTTGACAATTGCGCCGTGACCAATCCATACATCATGATCGACATGAACAGGGGACGAACGCCGCCAGTTGAAAAATTCGGTATCATCATCCCCCATATCATAAGCATCACTCCGATATTGAAAATGATGCATGCTTGCCCGGTCCATAGGATGTTGCCCTGGATTAAGGCGAACAAAAGCCGCAATATTCACAAACTTGCCTATCTGGCTATAGATAATATCGCAGTTATTCACGACATAGCTATAATCATCCAGTTTACTTTCTACAATCTTGGTTCCCTCCCCAACCTCAGTCCATTGCCCCAAATGACTATCCAATACGACAGCGGTACCAGCAACAGTCGGCATTTCGAAAAGTTGTTTTTTTTCATGAGGTTGGGTTTGGAAGTACATTTTTTAGATAACCATTTTTCTTAGGCGTTGAGATAGGACATCCAAAAGGCTGACTGATATGATAATCAGAATAATAACGGCTGCGGTTTCAGCATAATAGAAGCCACGAATGTTTTCCCACAAAACCATGCCAATTCCGCCAGCACCAACGATACCAAGAACCGTTGCAGAACGAACATTAGACTCAAAACGATACAGTGAATAGGAGATCCAGAGTGGTAAAACCTGTGGTATCACACCAAAAATTACTTCCTGCAGGCCTGTTGCGCCTGTTGCCCGGATGCCTTCAACAGGGCTTGGATCTATCGCTTCGACAGCTTCAGAGAATAGCTTGGCCAAAACACCGGTTGTATGTATCCATAGGGCAAGAACACCCGCAAATGGCCCAAGGCCAACAGCAACAACAAAGAGCATGGCAAATACCATTTCATTAATTGCGCGAGCTGCATCCATAAGCCGACGAACAGGCTGATAAACCCACCAGGGTACAATATTTTCAGAACACAAAATGCCAAAAGGTATTGAACAAACAATACTGAGGGCTGTTCCCCAGATCGCAATCTGAATCGTAATCCAGATTTCTTCAGTGTACATTTTCCACTGCGACATATCCGGCGGGAAGAAACCAGAGGCAAATTGGCTCATGTTTTCTGCATTTTCAATCAGATCCCAAGGCCGCATATCGGCCCCTTCCCATGACAGTGCCAGCAAGGCAAAAAAGACAGCCCACATAACCAAACTACCAACGGACCGCTTCAAATCATGAGCAGGAATTTCGATGGATTTTTGAGTTTCTGAAAGATTAGACATCGGAAAAAATCTTATATTGATGAAGGGAATAACTGTTCTTATGAACAGAAAAACGGTGCTCAAAGAGAGCACCGTTTTCGTATTGTCATTGCTTATTGAGCAGCGACCAGAACTTTCAGATCAGAAAGTTTATTGTTAATTACCAGTAGCTTTTTCTCTTTATCATCAGCGGAAAGACCTTCGTTACCTTCGATCTTTAGCTTATTTTTGAACAGAGCCAGCTGACGTACAGGGTATAGCTGTGTGTTGTTGCTTTCCATGAACAGCCCTTGACCATCAGAGATACCACCCAAAACTTCTTTAGCATGGGCGACATCACCAATACGACCATAACCCAGGAAGAAGGCTTTGATACGAGACTTAAGTTCTTTGGACATATCTTTGCGATAAACCATCGGGTCAGATGGAATTAGCGGAGACGTCCAGATTACTTTAATTTTTTCAGCTGCTTCCGGTGCTTTTTTCATAGAGCGACCAATTTGCTCTGAATTGTTGGCAGCAACATGAACCTGTTTGTTAGCAGTCGCCATCAGGTTCGTTTCGTGGTTCGCATTACGAACAGTTTTGAAACACTCTTTTGGATCAACATTGTTCTGAGCAAAAACGTAATATGAAGGAACCAGGAAACCAGACGTAGAATTTGGATCACCGATACCAAAGTTCAAAGACTTGTCACATTTGAAGATATCTTCAAGGCTATTGATGTCCTTGTTATCAACGTGCGTGATAATGTGTGAATAATACCCTTGGCTGCCGTCAGCTTTGGATGTCTGAGCAAAAACCTCACCACCGGAACGATCAACAGCTTCGATACCGGATTTGTTACCGAACCAAGCCAAATGAACTTTACCAAAGCGCATTGCTTCGATAACACCCGCATAGTCAGGGGCAAAGAAAGGATTAACTTTCATACCAAGAGCAGTTTCCAGGTCCTTCATCAAAGGAACCCACTGTTCTTTCAGGTTAGAAGTTGATTCTGTTGAAATGATCCCGAAGTTCAACTCTGTTGGATCTTTCTCAAGAGGTTTGTAGTTGGTATCAGCCTGGGCGACACCACCAACAAGTGCTGTTACTGCAACAGCTGCAGTAGCGATAAGTTTGCGAACCATTTTACCTGTTCTCCTAGTTTTAGAGTACATAAATGCCAGATGAATAAGGAACTGCAGGTCGTAGTCGTTAAGCTACTGCCTGTTCGGGAAGTGATGTCACAACAGGCTCTTCCTGCTGATTGGAACCTAGCAATTCCAAACTGTCATCACCGTAAAGCTGTTCGAGAAGTTTTGGCGTCAAACGTTTTGAGTCGCCATCAAAAATAATTTCACCGTTCCGCATTGCAATTGTGCGGGGGCAATAGCGAAGCGCATAGTCAACCTGATGCAAAGAAACCAGGACAGTGACACCGTCCTCTTTGTTTACATTTTCAAGTGTATCCATGACCTTGCGGGCAGAAGATGGATCAAGGGAAGCAATCGGCTCATCCGCTAAAATCACTTGTGCTCCCTGGGTGATGGCACGGGCAATCGCAGCGCGTTGTTGCTGGCCGCCTGATAAAGTTGATGAACGCTGCTCGGCAAGGTTATCAATACCAACCCGTGCCAAAGCCTTCATCGCCAACATTTTTTCAGCGCGAGTAAAAAAACCCAAAGTGCCCCGCCATCTTGGAATTTGCCCAAGAAGACCAATGAGCACATTTGTCAAAACAGAAAGACGGTTCACCAGATTAAACTGTTGGAATACGACCCCGACATCAGAACGCGCAGAACGAACACCGCGTCCCAGCTTGCCGTTCTCCTGAATGGTTTGATTAAGGACTTCGATTTTACTGTTATCACTGTCACTTTTCATCAAGCCCGAGACATGTCGGATCAGGGTGGATTTACCAGAACCGGATGCCCCGATCAGGGCAACCATCTCACCCTTATCAATCTGTAGATCCAGTGAGTTCAGGGCTTTTTTGCCCTTCGTGAAGGTCTTGCTCAGACCTGTTACCTTGATCGCAACCATGAAATTTGCACCATAAACGCTTGAATGTTTGTGGGTACAAGTTTGCCGCCTTTCAAAGACTCCTGCGTGATGGTTGTTTTAAGGTTCTGTTAACGTCTTTCTCTTTTCCTGCACAAGGAGAAGAACTTGTCTAGATGAATTCCGGTCTTTCACATAGCCAACAGTAAAGGGTCAGTTTTTCGTTTGATAGTAGGATCGGGTTTTCTCGATCAAGAGGTCTATAGCTTCATCAGAGATGTCCATATGGGTAACCAACCGGATTTCCGGAACCTGTGCACCAATGAGAATGCCTTCCTCGAGAAGAAAATCACACAGGGCTTGATGATGTCCCTCTCCCGGGTTCATAAAGACCATATTCGTCTCAACCCTGGACATATCAATTGAAACTTCCGGAATAGACTGTAACCCCTGAGCCAGGTTTGTCGCTTTTTTATGATCGTTGCCAAGCCGGGAAACATTATGCTCCAAAGCATAAAGACCACAGGCCGCAAGCACGCCAACCTGTCGCATACCACCGCCCAACAGTTTTCGCATCCGCTTTGCACGCTTGATTAAATCTTCAGAACCGCAAAGGACAGATCCAACGGGTGCGCCCAATCCTTTGGAAAGACATATCGAGATTGAATCAACAGGCTCACACAGCGTTTTTAACGGTACATTCAAAGCGGTTGCAGCATTGAATATGCGCGCACCGTCAAGGTGTACAGACAGGTCATTTTCGTGTGCCACTGCTGCCAGGGACGCAATGCGTACAGGATCTTGCACTCGCCCGGACACTGTATTTTCAAGACATAGCAAACGGCTGATTGGACAGTGAAAATCATCCGGTTTTATCGCATCTTTAACCTGCTGCGGATCAAGGCCACCTGAATTATTGGTAGGCAACGGAAAAGGAGAAATTCCCCCGAGTACGGCAGCACCGCCAGCCTCATCAATAAAGATATGATACTCATCCCCTGCGATATATTCATCCCCACGGCCACAATAACTTAGTAGAGCCGCAAGGTTGCTCTGGGTTCCCGTCGGAAAAAAAAAGGGCATGCTCCATACCCGCCATTTCAGCAAGTTTATGCTCAAGCTCTGATACGGTTGGATCGTCATCATAAACATCATCCCCAACCCTGGCCTGTGCCATCGCAGCGCGCATACCTTTATTGGGCTTTGTGACGGTGTCACTGCGGAAATCAGCAATTAATTCTGAATTTGAACCAATCTTGTTTTTTCGATCCAACATGCTTGAGTACATATAAACTCTCCTACAAAACAATGGTGCAAACGATAAACACAGCTAGAAACTTTGTCACGACAGGAAATCAACGCGGCGGTAAAAGAGTTTTTTACACGAACTATCTAATTTTTTGCCGGAAATCTTTGATATAAAATCCAAAAACCAAATAAACAATTAGGTAGAATCCCATCAATTGATATTAGATAGTCACCTGAAATACTCTTCTTCTGTTCCTATTCAGCGGTAAATACGCGGCATGTGGCAATCAATCAGATCAATTTCATCCCTTCTTTTCAGCTTTGCCATGCTTATGCTTGGTCAGGGGATGATTAATACACTACTGGGCCTGCGCAGCAGAATTGAAGGCTTCTCGACAGAAACAACCGGACTGATTATGACTGGCCAGTTTGTCGGTATGTTGATCGGCGCAGTTTTTGCCATCCGCGTTATTGCGGCTGTTGGACACATTCGCTCCTTTGCCGCTTTTGCCTCTATCCTCTCGGTTGCCGTCCTTGCCCATGTTCTTTTTGCCGATCCGATTTTCTGGTTTTTCCTGCGGATTGTGACAGGCTTTTGCATGGCGGGCATGATTATGGTGGTTGAAAGCTGGGTGAATGAAAAATCCAGTAACGAAAACAGAGGAAAAATCCTCTCCCTCTATATGATCACCAACTATATAGGATCCGGTTCGGGGCAATTTATGATGCTGCTTGGCGATCCCGCCCAGTTCCAGCTCTTTGTAATTGCCTCTATGGTCTATTCCTTTGCTTTGGTGCCTCTGCTTTTGACCAGAGCAACCGCCCCGACACCAAGTTCACCCAAGCGCATGGCTTTCAAAAAGTTATTTCTGGTCTCACCCGTAGGGGTATTTGGCACTGTATGTGCCGGTATGTCCAACTCTTCCCTGAACAGCATGGGCGCCGTTTTTGGCAAAGATGTCGGCCTTTCCATTCCCCAGATTTCGACCTTTATGGCTGCTGCAATTTTTGGCGGTATGCTGTTGCAGTTTCCTATCGGTCGTATTTCAGATCGCTTTGACAGACGTACCGTTCTTATCTTTTCCTCGCTTTTAACAATTGGATCCTGCTTTGCTGTTATCTGGGCCACAGGACAGAGTTTTATTATCCTGATAGCAGCCATTGCGATCTATGGGGGCATGTCCTTTACCATCTATCCAATTTCTGCGTCACAAGTGAACGACATGGCTGACAGAAAAGAGCTTGTTCAAGTCTCTGCCGGATTGCTAATCGCCTATGGAGTTGGCGCAAGTCTGGGACCAACAATCGCAGCCCAATTTATGGCGTTTATTGGCCCCGAAGGTATATTTATGTTCTTTGTGCTCAATAACTGTTTGTTGGTGATCTTTACTATAATCCGTATCTTCCAACGCCAAAGACATGTAGAGAGCAAAGCGCCCTTCTTGCCCTTGGGGGGTAACGGGATGAGCAGTAAACAGCTCTATACTGCAGCGATCAAAGCCAAGACATCAGAAAAGTAGATCGCAACAAGAATACAATCGGTAAAAAAATAGCCATAGAAATCTACGACAAGAAGCAAGATATCGGACTTGATGTCCCCATCAAGCACGCCCCCTATATTAATAACGACCAATAAAATTACGCATTAAAAACACTTACTAAAGATAATGCAAAATATCCACCCCAACAAACAACAATAATCGAACCCTTAATACAATTACTCAATAAACAGTATTATGAATATTTTCTTACAAATATTAACATTTAACGCAATATTCTAAAAATATAACACAATGATATGTAGTTTTTTAGAGATTATTTATATATAAAATTTTAAATACTGATAAGATATTTAAGTCATATTCCTCAACCATGGCCTGAGTGAGTTGCCTGAAAAGGCGGTGCCAATACGAAGAGCCCGAGGAGGCTAGAATGTCAGATTCAAACACACCCCGTAATTCCGGCGACGCTACATCTGAGATTGAAGCGTTAGAACAAGAACCAATTCTTGCTGTAGGCCAAGAAGCCACGGAACTCTCGATAGATTTACCCGCCGTTGGAACATCCCAGTCAATAACTGCACAGGCAGGTCAACGATTACAGCTCAACTTTGATGCAACACAAGCAGCTGCCGTTGTCGATGGACAGAATTTAGTCTTGAATTTTGACCTCAACAACGATGGTACCCCTGAAAGTAGCATTGTCTTCGAAAATCTAGCTGGTGATTTTTCTGATGATGAAGCGCCCCTTCTTATCATTGATGGAACAGAAGTTGCCGCCAGTCAGTTAATAGGTCTTGTTCTGGCGCAGGCTGGGGATTTACCACTTGAAACAGCAGCTGGTGCAGGTGCTGGCCCCGCAGGTGGCGGTGGTAGTGTTTATAGTGAAGACACGGGTAGTGTTATCGACCTGCTCATTGCCCAAGGCATTATTGGCCCAACAGAATTAAACTTTGGACTTCTTGATGGGATTGATGAAAACACCGATCCTGCTGAAGGAACACTGGACGTTACCTTTATAACAACAGAAACTGAAGTTCCTGATTATGAGGGTGGCATATCAGGCACCTTTGCTGGTGGTTTTGAAGACTGGCTACCAAACCAGCATTTACCCGGTGGCGATGAAGGCAAAGATGATAACCCCTTTGGTGGCGAAGGCGGCGAAGATTCTTTAGAGGCTGTCGCAGCACCGATGCAGGTCATATTTACTTTTGTCCCTGCTGATAATGAAACTCTCGATTTTGTCGTAATGGACCCATTACCAGATGGTGCCCGCTTATTCATTGGCGGTACAGATTTAGGCGATGAATACGGAGGCGGGTTCCCAGCAGTCATCGATGCATCTGATTTAGGGGATGTTTATATTCTTCCCCCCCCTGATTCCGATGAAGATATCAATGTTTCCGGAACCGCGGTTATTACGGATCCAGATTCAGGACTGTCAGCCGTACTCCCCTATTCTGTCGAAGCTATTATAGATGCAGTTGCTGATATGCCATTGCTATCATTAGGTGGTGAAGGTGGTGAAGGTGGTGAAGGCGGTGAATACAGCTATCCCGATCTTTTAGTGAAAGATCAGATTACTGACCTTCCTTCCGAGAACGACAATGAAGTATTCTTAAACGGTGGCTTGAACGACCCTATTAACGAAGAAAGTGTTATTAAGCTTCCCATCAATGCTGAACTTTGCGACAAAGATGGATCCGAAACCTTAACCCTCGTTCTCTCTGGTATTCCGGCGGCCTTTACTATTAACGAAGAGTGCACAACGCTACCCGAAGGGTGGGAACTTTTTGGCCCCATTACACCTGATCCAATTCCTGATGACGGTGGCGAAGGTGGTGAGGACAGCATATTGGCTGAAGAACCAGGGCAATTGGTTCAATATATTATTCGCTACACAGGTGATCTTCCAGATCCAGATGATCCAGATCTTGATCCCTCTGAAACCGTTGACTTCACAACCTTTGGCGGATTAGTCGCATTTAATACCAACGACTACACAACTACAGGCGTAGATGTCGAAGGTGGCGAAGGCGGTGAAGGTGGTGAAACGCCAGTTGTAACGGCACTAACAGATGAACAATCTGTCGTTTTACCCTCTGAGCCGGAAGACGGTGGCCGCTATCAGGAAGGCCCTACACATACAAACGGTCCAGTTGTTATCACGGTTCAAGCCATTGCAGAAGAACAGGAAACAGATGTTGGAACCGACGAATTAACGATCGAAAACAATACTGCTATTGCAGAAAGCAGCTTCATTTTCGATATAGAAGAAGATGTTCCAGACATTGTGCGTTATGCAAAACTATATCTGGATGAAACCGATGGCGTTCAGACTTGGGATGAATGGCGTGCTGCCAATGATGTTCCAGGTGTTTCAGATGCACAGACAGTATTATCTGCGGCGATGGCAGCGGACGGCACATTAGGCGGTGAAATTGTAAGCCGAGGCTTTACATCGATCGCAGATGGTTTGAACCTTTATACAGATGGCTCCAATGATGAAGCAGATGGTTCTGATGGACCTTTAGATACTGATGCTCCTTCAAGTCCCAGCTTCTCCCCACCTGATGATCTGGAAGACATTCGCTTCATTGATTATGATGGCGCTTACAGTGGCGTAAGAACCACAGATGGTTCACATATCAATCTCTATTCTTCTGACTCTGATCCTTCGGTTATCTATGGACGTGTCGGCGGCGAAGATGGTGAGTTGGCTTTTGTTGTGACAATTGATGCCGAACTCACAAATGGCGAGAATGATGTCAACATTTACGTTGAACAATACCTGTCGCTCAAACACCCTAACCCTTACTCTCACGACGAAGACATCAACACAATGAAACTAAGGTTCTTTGCTGTTGATGATGAAGGTGACCAGAGTAATATCGGAAAACTACGCATCAATTTTGATGATGATGGTCCTAAAATCGGCGGGCATGAGTTCCTTTGTGTTGATGAAACCGATTTTGATAATGGCCCGGTTATTTCAGACTCTGGTGTCTTTGATACCTTTGATTTCGGCGCAGACGGCCCGGCCATTAACGACATCCGTATCAGCATGTTCTCTCTTGGTACGATCCGGACATCGGACGGGAATCATGCTGTTAGTACGAGCCAATCCGGCGACACACTGATCGGTACAGCCGATGGCGAAGAAGTATTCCGGTTTACTGTAAACCCGGACGGATCTTACAGCTACGAACAATATGAAGCGTTAGAACACTGGAATCCCTATAACCATAACGAACCAATCGGCATGAAATTTTCCGTCCGGATCAAGGATGGTGATGGAGACAAAGCCTATGGCAATGTCATCGTTAAAGTCTTGGATGATGGACCAGATATTGGTGGCCAGGAAATGGTGATGGTCGATGAGACTGACCTGAACACAAATGCTTCAATCAAGGATGGCGGTGCTTTTGATACCTTTGATTTTGGGGCCGATGGGCCACAAACGGACTATCCTTGGACTCCACATAATGATGCCATCAAGATCAGTGTCGATACCAGTGGCATAACAACAGCTGAAACAGATACGCCAATTACGACATCACAAGTCGGTAATGTTCTGACTGGTTGGGCTGGAGGCGACATTGCCTTCACCTTCACTGTTAATGCTGATGGTACTTATGAGTACGAGCAATTTATCGCGTTAGAACATTCTGATGGAAACGATCACAACGATTCATTGCCAATGCAGTTCAAAGTGAAACTGGTCGACGGAGACTGGGATTATGACTGGGGATCCGTTGATGTCGTTGTTAAAGATGACGGCTTAACTGCCCACGACGATGAAGAGTGTGTCACGGAAGTGGAAGCGGACGCAGAACCGCAAAATATTGGTATCGTGATGGATTTCAGTGGGTCAGTCAGCGACAGTGACTTGGCCACAGAAATTGCCAGCGTTAAAACCTTTATCCAGACGCTGTTTGCTTCGGGTGCAAGTGTTTCCGTGACACTTGTGGCCTTTGGTGCTGATGCTGCGAACCTTGGGACCTTCACTGATCTGGCCTCTGCAGAGGCTGCACTGGATGGTACCAGCCGCGGCATCATAGACTCTGGTGCAACAGATTACGAAGCAGCTATGGAAATGCTCTTTTCTGACAGCGGTGGGGACTTTGAATATGTTCCTGGTGCAAATAACCAGGTCTTCTTCCTCAGTGATGGGGAGCAGAACGACGGCGCATCACCACTAAGCAATGCATCTATCGTCTTGGATAGCGGTGGTAAAGCGGACCTTCTTGACGGCGACATTGGTTTTACCGCTGTTGGTATTGGTGGAGGCGTCCAGCCAAGTGATTTTGTCGATTTCTTTGATGGTGGTGTTGTTGCCAACGACGGCGAAGTTCTAAACGCTGAATCCTTCGAAGATCTTGCTGATGTTCTGGTCGACACAATCGGATTGAGCAATAGCGTTAGTGGCAACGTCGTCACAAATGACGAAATTGGCGCCGATGGACTTGACCGTATCTGTGATATTGAGGTCGAAGGAACGACCTTTAGTGTTGATGACGCCGGGGTACTTACTGGCCCGACAACGGGTACACCATCAGCAACTTATGATCACGGCACCAAATTGCTAACCGTTACATCATCCAAAGGTACCCTTGAAATCTACATGGATGATCAGGGTAGCAATGCTGTTGGTGACTATACCTACACCAGCCAACCATCAGTGCAACATGGCCCACCGGGATCAGCAACAGATGACGTTGTTGATGATGTATTCACCTATTCTATCCTTGATAACGACGGCGATAAATCCTCTGCAGATCTAACAATTTGCATCAAGGACGATGAACCGGTTGCAAACAATGACGAGATTTGCCTTGTCGCCCTGCCCGGTGAAACACCACCGCTTAATATCGCCTTTGTTATTGATGAAAGCGGATCGATTGGTCAAACAAACTATCAGACCCAGATCAATGGTGTCCGCAGCTTTATTGATAATCTGGTCGCTGAAAGTACAGCATTGGATACATTGGCATTCTCTTTGGTTACCTTTGGTACCAATGCCGAGGACTATGGAACCTTTGTATTTGATGGCTTTGCAGGCGGAACACTGGATCTGGACGATTTCAAACGCCTCAACAATGATGGCACCTTGTCATCGGTTACGTTAGATGACCAACTGACCACCATTTACGGGGCCTATGATGGTTCAGGGTCAACCAACTATGATGCTGGAATGGCGTCTATGTTCAGCGGCAGCTCAGAATATCTGGACAACCCTGTAATGAGTATGCCTTCAGCTGAAAATCACCTCTATTTCATCAGTGACGGTAGCCCAAATGACACTAACACGGGCAACGATGATGAAATTGATAGTGGCGTTGCAGCTGCCATTGTTGATAACAACATTCAGGTTACGGGTGTTGCCGTAGGTTCAAACTCTTCGGTTGAAGACGGGTTAGAGGACTATTTCCTTAACACTGGCGGCGGTGACGGAGGTAACCCTTCAATCCCCGCAAGCCTCTATACCTTTGTCAGTGTCCCGAACTATAACGACCTTGCTGATGCTCTGGACGATACAATTGGCGGCACAGATGCCAGTGGTAATCTTTTGGCTAATGATGTACCGGGCGCCGATGGTTTTGGCACAACGGCAATTACCGAAGTACTCCACGACGGTGTAACCTATACAGATGCCGGGGATGGTAGCAGTGATGGTATCATCACCATCGCAACAACTGCCGAAGGCGGTAAGTTGGTGGTTAATACAGCGACAGGTGATTACACCTATACCGCACCCGGGTCAGTTAATGGCGATTATGAAGAAACCTTTGTCTATACCATGGTCGATGGTGACGGCGATCCTTCTTCCGCAGATCTGAAGGTCTGTGTAACGTTGCCAGAGCCACCCGAAACAAGCGATGATCTGGTACTGACAAATGATCTCTCTGGTGATCCTTTGTCAATTGCCAAAGCGGCGCTCTTGATAAATGATAACTTTATGGATGATCCAAGTCCTGAACCTGATTTTATCAACCTAAACGCTCATGGTTCTGATGGTGTTTCAATGGACACAGATGACGTGATCTTTGATTTTGCCTCAGCTGGTTCCGGGGACAGGCATTTTCACTATGACCTAGAACAGAATGGCCTTGAATCACCTGATGATGCCAGAGTTGACGTAAAACGGGTCAGTGGTAACAGAGGAAGTGAAACAGATACTGTCGTTGGTAGCGATCAGGATGAAATTCTCATTGGTCGCGATACTATGGAAATTGTGACACGTCGACTGGTCGCTACTGCACGTGGCGAAGGTGGTCGCGATAATAATGATTTCCTTCGCTTTTATTTAGCAGCTGGTGCAGCCGGTGAACACATACAGCAGATTGTTATCGATTTACAAGGTGGTAGTGATACTAACGCTTACTTTGATCCTGCGGGTTCACTTGGAAGCTCAGATTATGGGCCTTCTTTTAATAACAGTTCTGGCCTATCATCAGGAGATGTAACTTTCTCACCAACAAACACGATAAGTTCGACCCTTACAATGAATTTTAGCGGAAACTCTTTTGGGGTTGGTGACTGGTTTGATTTCAATATAGATGTTGATAATCTAAGCGGTAATGATGGTGATGATTTTGGTGACGGTGGTGTTACTTTTACCGTCACCTGGAGTGATGGCACAACTTCAACTGGCGTTTATGATCGTGTAGGTAATAGCGATAATTCTGAAGGTGAAGCTATCTCTACAGCCCTCGTCCCTGCTGATGACAATCTGTACGGAAATGGCGGTGATGACTTCCTCGACGGTAGAGCAGGTGATGACCTGCTTGTTGGAGGAGCAGGATCAGACAACATAACGGGTGGCACCGGGGCGGATACCTTCCTCTTCTATGGTCAGAGTGTCGGTGTTGATGTGGATACCATCACTGATTATGACAATAGCGAGGGTGATATTCTGGACGTCAGTGACCTTGTTGTCTTTGATGACAATACGGATGTTGTCGCGAACTTTATCCGGGCAACGGATACAGGACCAAGCACATCACTGGAAATTTCTAGTGACGGCGTTACCTATACAGAAATTGCTGTTATGGAAAATGTCAGTGCAACAGATATCCTGACCGTGATACTAGATAACGACGAACATACGATTGTTGTTGGCTAAGTTCACTTCCTTACAAACAAAGCCCCCGCAGAAAATCTGCGGGGGCTTTGTTATTTCGAAATATATTTACGACATAAAATTTTTGGCATGAAATTTTTGGCCTGAAATTTATGGTGTGGAATTTATCGTATGAAATTAGGGCCTGAAAACTTTCCATCCTCTATCTGTTTTAAGCCAGAACGCGCCTTGTGAAATGGTTGTGCGCCCTGTGGCAACATCGGTTTTTTCTTCGAATTGAACAGGTCCCTGCCCTCTACTGTTTACAACCTGATATCCTCGACCACCCAGCACTTTATGCACTTCAATATTCTTGGATGATTTTATCGTGTACTTGCCACTTAGCAATTCAGAAACCATCCCCTTGATCATCTCAGGTGGCGGGCCATCTTCTAGTTTCAAATCAGTCATCATGGGGTCAAAGAAAGCGATATAGGCTTCGGTATCCCCCTTAACAGCCGCGTTATACATAGCTTCAATTGCTTCGAGTAATCCATCATCCGATGTTACATCACCCGTTAAATAACTGAATGCCGGTTGAGCGCCTGCCTGGAAAACAGCACTTTGCGTCCCTGCCCCTTTTTGATGCAGTTCAGTCAGTACATTTTGATTCTTGCCCGGCTCTTCTGGAAAATCCCCCTGACAGGCAATAAAAACTTCAGCTCTTCCCGTTGCTTCGGGATCATCCGTTACCAATTCAATTTCAAAATCGTTATCCCCTTCGAACAAAAAGTTAGCGGGGATTGCGTTAAAGTGTGATCCTTTATGATTAACAAGGATTACATCATTCACCCGAACCGTTAAAGTTGCTGCATCGCTACCTTGTAGGGCAACAGTTGTAATTTCTTTACATGCATGAGCTGGCATTGCCGTTATCCCCATTGATCCCATTGTTACTAAAGCCCAACAAACAGGTTTTATACTTTTAAACATGATACTTCCTCTCATTCCTGGTGTTAAAGCCAGGCGGCATTAACATCAGCACTGATGTTTTCTTCATCACTAAGTCGGAACAAAAAAGATAACGGTTCAAATAATTAATTTTATTTTTAATATTTTTATTTTTACAAAATAAATCAATTAGATACTAACAAGTAACTTTAAGTAACCCGGCACCAAAAACCGGATCATTTCCGGGAACGCCAAGATCGGTCAGAGAAAAAGACAAAGCACGCGACAAGACCTGACGAGAAATTTTTGAATTGTTTTTCAGGATAAGAGACGCAACGGCCAGTGCATGAGGCGTCGCAAAAGATGTCCCCGATACATAAGCCCCCTTGTTATCAGGTGTCGCAGCCCAGATATCAACGCCAGGTGCGGCAAAATCAATAAAGTCACCCTGATTGGCATCGCGATAGATTTTTTGCCGGGAATCAATCGCTGTCACTGTAAAAACACCATCCAAAGCAGCCGGATAACTTTCAGGGGCTTCCGGACCTTGGTTCCCTGCACTTGAAAAGACAATAGCCCCCTTTTCTATCGAAAGAATAAAACCTTTGTTCAGTACCCGGTTCGCTGTTGCTGTACTAAGCGAAACATTAATCAAGCGAACCTGCTGAGAGAGCAGCCAATCAAGCCCTTGCAGAACAGCAACCGTACTGGCCAACTGGTCACCAGAACTGGAAACCCGTAAGACCACCGCGTTATATATGTTTGTCCCAGGAATGAGCCCTTGATAGCCCTGTTCCTGATTATTGCCAATCAAAATAGATGCTATTGATGTTGCATGGTTTAGGTCAATTTTTTGATCGCCTAAAAAATTTCGGGATACAATGGATTGGTCTGCAAAGGCTGAATGGTTTTGATCTATTGCGCCATCCAATAAACCTATGGGAAATCCTAGTTGTGTATTTTGACACCCGCTATCTGACGTCCAACCAAGGGTCTTGTGCGCATATAAACGTGGTTTGGCAGAAGCAGTAAGATCATTATTTAAATCAATCTCGGCATCCGGGAAAACAACTCTTAATTCCTGAATAACAGTTACGGCATTTGATGCGCGTGTATGGATTAATACTGACTGCAAGGCATTTAAGCTATACACATCTACAATCGGCAAACCGCGTCTTTGCAGCTCTGATCGAACCGGATTTTCCTGTGCTTCTTCCACAAGGATAATAACATCCTGTACGACCGATCTATCATTAGAGGTTATATCGTTTGCCGGACAAGTTCGAACACTCAATCCAGTTTGTTTAAACGTGTATTCATTACTCTTTTGATAGAACACAAGGTCGTAAGAGGTATTAAACTCAACATTATTTTTGGGCAGATAGCTCGAAATTCGTGTTTTGTTTTTATTCAGAATTTCCAGTTCTATCAACTTGCCAGCATTATTCAGCCCAAGTCGATTATTATGCGACATGGTGTCAAAATTCTTACCCTGAATGGTAAGGATCGTGCCGGGGCGAACACAACTTGCCCTAAGACCCGAAAAAACTATTCCCCCGGGTTCTCTAGTCTCTGGCATCCCGGGGTTTGGGGAACGATCGACCGAAGGTGTCGTTCCGGGCACCATACCCGTAGGGTCAACCGATGTTTGCGCGGAAAGAGTTTGCACCCATCCCACTGAAATCAAAAGGAAGCCAAGGAGTGTCATAGAATAGCGTAACATCACTTCCCACCACTTTCCCCGCCGTCTCTTTGTACGGTTTCCACTAAATTCTTATGGGCCAGAAGCTTTGAAATAACTGCCTCGGGGTGCTTTGGTACAGCAAGTTTATAAACGCCCAGTGCAGAAGGACCGTCAACAATACGGGCATCAACAGCCAGCAACAGTTCCCGAATATTTTCTTCCTGTGCCTCGGGCACAAAAGTAACCGAGAGAACAGGCCCACGAACAGGGGCAACATTACCACCGCTAGCCGCCACCAAATCATTGTTCTGTTGCCATAGCGGGACAACATAAGCTGTTTGGACAAGCAACATAATACAGGCTGCAATTGAAGCAATCTTCCATACACCGCTTCTGCGGTTGTCATTTTGCGGAACGGGTTGTGTATCAATATTTTTTTCTTTCGCAATATCCCGTTGTAAGCGTTTTAATCCAAATTCACCCGGTGATAAGCCAAGATCCTGATTTTGAACCTCGTCTCTCATACTCTCAAGAAAAGCACACTCTTCACGAAGGGTTTCATCTTCGGCCAGGGCTTTTCTGACAGTTTCAAGCTCTTCACCTTCTAGGCTGCCATTTACATAAAACGGCAACAGCTCTTCAATTTCCTTTTTCATGTTCAGCCTCCCATACGGTTGGACAGGCAACGTTTCATCGCCTGTTTGGCATGGAACATACGGGTCTTAACGGTGTTTTCCGGGCAGTCCACAATTACAGCAATCTCTGAATAAGGGAGATCCTCGAAAAATGCCAATTGCATCACTGCGCGATGAACTGCCTTTAGTGTATCCAGGCAAAACTTGATATGATCGCTTTTTTCAGCCGTCAAAAGACATGCCATTGCATCAGGGCTATCATCCACAGTTTCTGGAAAGTTGTCACTATCCATTGGTATGTCTGTTTTTTTACGCATCCGATCCACCGTCTTGTAATACGCTATTCCAAATAGCCAAGTTGATACTTTCGAACGTCCTTCAAAGGTTTCAGCTTTGCGCCAAACCTCTAAAAAAGTCTCGTTTAGTATGTCGGCAGCTTCGAATGAATCGTTCAATTTTGATTTAATAAAAAGATACAAACGCTTTTCAAACAGATTATAAAAATCAGCAAAGGCGGTTTCATCGCCTTTGCTGACACGTTTTAGAAGAGAAAATGCAGTATCGTTTTCTGTCATCAAAAAAGATCTCTATGGCATATATATTAATTGGCGGGGCGAAGACCCGATAACGCGTCCTTCTTGATCAAAGGCCCGTAATCGCCAGTCATAACTTTCGCCGGATGTCAGATTATCCAGAGAAAAAGCGGAAAGTCTGAGCTTCAGATCCTTGGCGGATACGACCTTGCCTGAAACCACCTTGCTGTGACCCGGATTGAATATTTCAATCTGATAGGCAAGAGCACCAGGTACATTTTCCCACGCAAAAACAGTATCCTGACTAACTCGGGCACCATTACCGGGGCTTAGTGTAGTCAGATTGTCACGCGGCCTATCGGTTGCGCCTTCCAGAACAAAGTATCTCAATACAGGAAGTTCAGCGATACCATCTGCATCTTCGACACTAAATGTCAGTAGATAGAGACCGTTCTTAGCTGTCGGTAAGGCTGGACTTACTATTCTGGTTCTTCCCTGTCCCGAGCTAACAACCTGTTGACGCACAACCTGCAGGATACGACCACGTGCACTGCCCAGGCTTGCAGAAGGATCAATGATCCGCCACTCGCCCTTTAAAAGGCCGCTACTGCGGAAATTGATCTCTGCGATGGCTCTTCTTGTATCACCTTTGGCGATCACATCCGTTCTGGCATCATTGTCGAACTTTAGATCAATACGATTAATGCTAAGCGCACCACCTTGCCCCGTACCAGCAAAAACGGAAAGCCTTGCCAAACCTGTTGTTTGCGTATCCGTAAAAGTTCTAGAGATCAAAACAGATCCAGCAGGAGCTTCGGCAATTTTTCTGGCCAATGCTGGCGAAATTGAAAGCACTTCGTTAAAGCGCAGTGTTTCGCTTTGCGCCGCCGCTAAAGAAGATTGCCTGGACAAAAGACCGCCTAAATTCGCAACAGTAGAACCATTGATCTGAAGAACAGCATTTGTCGAGCTAACCAAAACAGTCGTCGGGGCCGTAGGTTCAAACCTTGTAACATTCCACGTCAACGAAAGGGCAGATGCCCCCTTCACATTAACATTCGCACGCTGAGGTGAAACAGTCACCGAGCTCACATTAGCCTCAGCAATCATTGGCACGGCAAGTCCAGCCCCGGACAAAACACCGAAGAACAGAATAAGCTTAATAGCTAAGTGAAAATGGTGCTTTAACGCGCAAAACCATATAGGCTTGATACTCTGTTTCATTTTGAGCACTGTCTGTGTTTCCATTGAATTCCTCCATTGATCCTCTTAGGGCCAATGCCAAACCTGGGCGATTGGTGCGAGGTTGAAGGAAGGTCCATTCTACCTCGCTATTAACGATATGACTATCAGATGAGTCGCCGCTACCGTTCGCAAGGTTCAAATTATAATCAATATTCAAGTCAACTTTATCGGGAACAAGCTCTGCTGTCGCCCCCAGATAAAGGTTTGTAGTAAAGCTGTTTTTATTTGTATCAAGGTCCTCAAACACCCCGAATTGTGTCCCGCCATTAACATCCAGCCGGTCAGAAACAATCCAACCCACGTTAAAACCTGTCAGATTGTTAACTGTGTCACTTGATACATTCGTATAGTCATCAAAACGAGAATAACTGTGGGATGCAGACCAATACCAGTCGTCATAGTTCGATCCACCACCCAGTGTTATGGATGAAGATAAATTATCTGTGTCGCCACCATCATAGCCAGTCGGCGTTTTCACACGCCCCAAACTTGCAAGATAGCTATTCATAAAAATATAAGGTGTCCCAAGCCATTCCATCAATCCTGTCTGTTGGTCAAAAGTATAATTCAGACCCAAATCAATGCTCTTTAGACGATCTGTTGGCACATTTGCGAGGTCATCAACATTATTGGTTTCATGAAGCGCGTAAATATTTGCGGATAGCGCCCCCCAATAAAGGTTACTATAGGCAGAATAGGCATCGCGGTCAGAAACCAAGCCAGGATTTGCAAGACTTTCAAAAAAAGTATCAACACGGTCATACCCGAAACCGACATCAATATCGAGCACGTCATTACCAATGACGGGGCCTTCTTCAAACAAACCATGTTCAATCAAAAATGAAATCGCATCACTGCCGTCTTTTGGGGCATCTCCATTATCACCATCCTGATCAAACAAAGCATGGGCATATTGAGCCTTTAAACGGGTTCTGTTTTGCCCAAAGCTTTTCTCGAGACCGACACCCCAGCCAGAACCGGACGCAGAACTATCCAAATCTGAGAGGCCAATGCCACTCCCCTCGCCCCGTCCATCATAGTAAGTACCCGTTAATTTCAACGCATCTACATCTGTTGAAAAAGGCTTTACGGCCAGGCTAACGCCTTTGAGACGATTTTCTGTATTGTTAAGGCCTGTTGGATCTGCGGCACCAGAGACAGATTCAGTCCCAAAAGCAAATCCCTGTGCCTCTATCCTGCGGTTACTGGTTCCTAGTCGAGCGGAAACGCCACGGCGATAAAAATCAGAAACAAGCAATGTTTCCAATCCGGTATCATGATGGCCGAGAGACATACCACCGACAACACTATCCCCCTGATAATCCGCGTTTATATCGTATTCACCTAAATCGATAGTACGTTCTGTCTGCGCGAAATCGACATCGCTTTGCACCAGGTAATTTGCATGTCCGTCAACAGTCCATTTCCCGGCTGCAAAACCCGTATTGATATCACCGCTGCCAGAGAGGGTTGAACGATTGGTTTCATGCCCGATATTTTGCTGGACCACACGGCGACTGAATTCTGTTAACGTATCAGCCCGAAAGTAAGCGGAGCGCAATAACCGCTCGGCCATTTCAATCTCTGGACTATTTTCAGTTAGATCAGAAATATTGCCATCAGAACTTTCAGCATGGCCCACATTAAAATTCCATTGCTGCCTTACCTCTGACGAGCCATCCGGGTTTAATGTTACTAATTTGAGAGTATGTTCATTTCCATCCAACGCTTGAAGAGGTTTGTATATAAAATCAACACCATCAAGCGAAAGAAGTGATGTAATATCTATACCATCCAGCTCCACACCAAGCTGGGTTAAGGTTACGACATCAAGGTCATCAGGCAGATCAATAACTAATGTTCCATCGGGTGCATCAGGCGGTGTAAAATTTGCGGACCAATCTGCCATGGATGGCTGAACGCACAAAAACGGCAAAAACATTGCCGTTGTCAGAAGACCGCCCCAATACCGCATCTTTTTTCTTGTTTTCAAACGCACGCCCGAATATTCCCCAAGGCAGACTTCGTACAATTTACACCAAGATACTATAGGAATCAGTATTCTGAACAATAATTCAAAGTGTATCAATTGTATCAATAGAAATCATTAATTATGAAACGAAGTATGGCAGAGCCTGAAATCAGACTCTGCCATACTCTACTTATTCAAGCTTATTGAGGGGTCCGAATTATCAGACGCTTTGGCTTATCAGTTTCCCCGGTTGTTTTACCCAGTGGTGCCCGTTGCGGTTTTTTCTGGAGAATACCTCTTGAATCCTGTGTATCGTCATTACCCTGATTCTGATACCCGCCAAGCGTTGCATTTCCTCCATTAACGATCACCTGAGGCGTACAACGATGCTTGAAGGTTGCAGAACCGAACTCTACCCAAGATCCATAGCTATCGCTGTTCTGATCTTTGACCTGCGCTTGAATAGTCATGTCATGTTCATAGGTTTTATTGATCATCTTCCACCACTTGTATTCGTGATGATTGTACATTTTATCAATCAAGGGATAATCGAAATCAAAATGCCTGTTAATCTGGTTCTCTGAATCGTAACTGCCCAGATAGATGTTCGGCAGTACAAAGTTTCCTTCACTATTCTTTACTGCAATTTTAAAACGAACCGTTCCTTTACCTGATCCTTTATAATTCACACGAATTTTAGGGTTGGGTGTACCTTCTGTACATTTGCCAATATGATGCGGCATATTTGGTTGGAATGTCGCTTGATTTAATAGCAATGGCTGATTGTTATTAAATTGCGGATTATTCCCCACCTGCCCCAACTGCGCATTTAAAATCGGCTTGTCTGTTATCTCTGGATCACCTTTATATTTAACTTGAATGGTGAAGTTTTGGGTCTCAAAGCCAGCTTTCCAGGGGTTATTGCCTGGCGCAAGATACTTTCGGCACCAGCCCGCCAGTGAAACAGGTCTTTGTAAAACTATTTCCTGATCATTTTGATAGAAATCAACCTTGGTTCCACCACCTTGAAGATGGGCCTGCAATTTTTTATTGATTTCTTCCAATGGATTAACACGAACGGCTGGGTGACCATTTTTAATCTGATTCAAAGGAACAATAAAACTCTCATTGCCATTTGTGCCCTCTGTCATCCACTTTCCAAGTCCAATTCGGGATTTATGACTGACTTCGTAGTCACTTTGGTACAGTGCACCATTGTCATTGATATCATCGACAAACATGCTGACAGGACCGAAATAAATCTTGGCTTCTTTGAACGTAATTTTCTTATTATCACCACACTGTACAAAGCCGTCTGCTTCAATCTCAATGGATGATTCCTGAACCTGTAGATTAACATTGTTTACGGATTTGCTTCCCGATGTATTTTTGACATTAATAACCGCGGCATACCCTGGAAAGCTCAAGTCAACATTTTGAACATACTCAGAATTTCCACTGGATGCCGCGAAAACAGCATTTGTAGCAATAACACTCACCCCAAGTGCAACAGCACTGGCGCCAAGAAATATTTTTTTGAACCTATTCATTTTGATCTCCTGCTTTATCAATCGTTGTATCAAAACAACTCAATGTCGTTGTTACAGGGTCTGACGAAATGGAAACGGGAAAGGTTCAAAATAAAGTAAAAAAATTCAGATAACGGCTTTACATTTATTTGATTGCTCCCAAGAAAGACGCCCTGATACTCGGGATCAGATTACCCAAACATCAAGGCGTTATTATCAATGATAAATTTATCAATCGTATTTCAGGGAACGTATCTATTGTATCAATGTCATTACAGGCAGTTTCTATTCACTGAGACAATGATAACGAAACTGTTCATGTGCAAGATCAAACCATTCACCCCATTGGGGTCCACGGGCTTCCTTAATCTGGGCTTTAATCGAAAAAGAATAGGCAGACATTTCATCGAAAGAACCTGGACCAGCTTTGTGAAACCCTTGCATACCCAATGGATATAGAACTTCAGAATGAACTGTTTTTTCAATCTCAGAGTTATGCGTAATTATTTCAGACCCAGCTATGGTTTCTCCGCCTTGAACCAGAATAAAACGAATATCCCCTTTCCCAACAGCCGTATAGGAAAACTTAACGGGGCGGGTTGTTTGAGAATCACAAGCACCGGAATACATCAGCGATGACCGGAATACAGATAGATCTGTCAGCTTTAAAAATGACTTATTAAAATTTGACAGCTGTCGATCTATTAACTTTGAATTGGAATAACCTGGATCACCTTGATATTGAACAGTAATGTTAACATTTTGAGTATCATAACCAAATGATCGTTTCCCCTCGCTTTCACATTCCGCAATCAGTGTAATAGTTCGAGAGAGTGTGATTTCATGAGTATTCTGATAAAAATTCTTTAATGGCTCCCCTGTCTTTAAATGATTCAAAAGCTTTTTTTGCATCAACTCATTGGTATCGACGCGTAATGTCGAGTGTCCATTTGATATATTTTCCAGTGGCACTCTAAACACTTGCGGTCCAGAGCTATATTTTGTTTCCCCTTGGACAGCAGCATTATTCCACTCTTGCGAATGTACCGGGTATCTTGTCCCGTATAATGCACGTTCGTAAGTGCCAAAATAGACCTCTGTATTTTCAGGAACTAATGTTGCCTCTTCTGAACAGATCACATACCCATCAACTAATACATCGAGATAATCAAGCTTGTTCAAAAACTCAATGCTATCCGAAATATCAGAACGATTAACCTGTAACACGACATTATCTGACTTTAGAACCAAACTGACTTTTTTGACCAAGCCAGAGTTTTCATCGGCACCGCCATCAACATTCATGGACACCAAAATAGAAACGGCTAATAACAACCTGTAAAAATACTTAAGCTGGTTATGCATAAGGTAAGTCATTACTCATCACGCCTTCATTGGTGTGCAAATCTCAATAAGCGTACCAGCTTTGTCCCTTAAATAGGCTACGATCTGTCCCCACGGCTTTTCTTGGGGTGCTGAAATTGCTACAGCACCTGCTTTTATCGCATCCCCCCACTTTTGGTAAACATCATCAGTTACAAAAACCAGTGTCTGGCCAAAGGGCAAACTGTTGACGCTTAGTTTTTGGTAGTCCCCCCTAAAGCTTTCTTTCCCCATGATATGAGATGCAATACCCAGAATTGCCCCTTCCGTTTCAAGCTCTCCATAAAGCAGGTAATCGTGTTCTTTATATTCCATTCGAACTTTTAAATCGAAAGCCTGTTGGTAAAAGTTCAAAACTTCACGAACATCATCGACATAAATCACAACAAATCCAAGTTTCATAACAATCCCCTCTTTTAGAATTCGTATACGTAATTTTTACCCACAAACCCTTACGTCGTTTCAATGTTCGGTTTGGTTCAAAAAACTTTATCCAAGAAATATTTTGAACCATTCATCCCCATGCAAGCGACAAACGTCTGTACACCGAAATGAAACAGGAGTTCAGATAATGCATGTTCACCATTCTGAAAAAGATAACCAAAATGATGATTTTGTGGAGTTTTCAGATCTATTTGACGACATCGTTCCTTTTTATGAAGTCAAGAAAAACCGACAATCCCTTACAGATAACAAACACCATCTTCTCGACGAAAAGACGCAGCAATATCTATTAAACAGTATAATTGATATTCACGAGTTCCCCATTAAGCTGTAAACTTTTCGGCACACACATGAAAAAAGGCCTACCCATGTTGACGAAAACACTTTCTGCTGGCTCGTTTTTATTTTTGCTCACGGGATTATTCTTCACTTGTGCCCCCAGTGTATTCGCAAACGAACAAAAACCAGCCCTTAAAGACTTCGTTGAAACATGCGAAGCAGATAGATATGTGCAGCCCATTGGGGAGTTTTCTGTTGATGTTTATTGTGATGACGCTCTCGGTACCAATATTTCGGTTGTAAAACTAAAATTTGATGCCCCAATGGTTGGTCCCTACACCCTGACAAAAAGAACCTGGCAAGGTGGAGACTGGGCTTTTTCTATTACCAGCTTCATGTGGGGAACCGATAGAAAATCGCTTTATGTCGCAACAGAAGGATATAACGGTTCGGGCAAAGCCTACTATTTGAATGTTGAAACACAGAAAAGCCAAGAAATATGGTCAATGTCACCGGGTGATTGCGGAAGTGTTCTGACAGGAATGGACGAGAAACATGTCCTTCTTAAAAATATCCCCTGCGATGAAAATAAAGCCCGCGATATAATGATAGCGATCCCCCAAAGCTAAGAGCTAACAACACTTCCGGTATCCTTAACCAAATACATAACCAATCCCCCTGACAGTACGAATAATCTCTGGCTTTGTCGGGTTTGTTTCAATCTTGCGGCGAAGACGTGAAATACGCAGATCAATCGAACGGTCAAATGGCTCCCAATCTCTATCATGAGCCTGTTCAAGCAACTGATCCCGATTTAACACACGACCCGCATTTTCGGAAAAAACACGCAACAAGCTAAATTCCATAGCAGTGATGGCAATTTCATTATTGTCAGCATCAAAAAGCTGTGCGCTGTCAAGATCAAGACGACATAGGCCAAACTGAACAGACCCTGTGGTTTTTGGCGATTTTTGATCAAATATTACTCCAGGCCTTCGACGTAAAGTAGCCTTTATCCTTGCTTCCAACTCTCTTAGATCAACCGGTTTAGCCAGATAGTCATCGGCCCCCATTTCAAGCCCAACGATACGATCAACAACTTCTGAAGCTGCCGTTAACATTATAACAGGTACGTCAGAGCTATTCCGCAAATTACGCAAGGCTGTTAACCCGTCTTCCCCGGGCATATTAATATCCAGAATGACAAGATCTGGCGAATACATTTCAGAAGCTTCATACATAGATTTTGCATTCGCCGCCTCTATTATCTCATAGCCACGATCGCTCAGATATTCAGCAACCATTTCACGTAAATGCGGCTCATCGTCACAAACAATGATTTGATAACCATTCGCGTTCATAAAAACTATTTCCCGTTTTTCTGTATAAGCGATTGTACCAACATAACAAGCTCTCGGGGAGATACAGGCTTTTCTATATGCAAACACTTTGAATGTTCGATAAAACTGGCGACATCCGTGCTTAACGTGTCTCCTGTGACAAAAGCTGTTCGTGAAGCCATTTCCGGAAACTGTTCCGTAATCCGCTGCAAAAGCTCTGTGCCATCTATACCCGGCATTTTTACGTCACTTAAAACGGCTTCAAATGAATGGTGTTGTAATTCAATTAACGCGGCTTTCGCAGAATTTACCGTTGTCACCTGATATCCATCTTCAGTCAGAATTTCACTAATTAGATCTGCGACCCCTTGTTCATCGTCAACAACCAAAACGCGTTGCTTCAGATTTCTAGGCTCAGTTACATTAAGAACATCATCATTGATTTGATTTTCACCAGATGCCTTCATTCGAACGGTGAAACAAGTTCCGGTTTTCAATGATGATCGGAATGACAAGTTACCATTGTGGGCATCAACAATACGGTGACAAAAAGCAAGGCCAACCCCGGTCCCACTTCCGACATCTTTGGTCGTAAAAAATGGTTCGAAAATTCTTGCTTGTATTTCCTTGGGAATACCAACGCCATTATCAATTACATCAACAACCACTTCTGCCAATAGCTCGTCAAAGGAAGAACGAATGACTAGTTCCCCTTCTTCACCTTTTTCAGACAACGCATGCTCTGCATTAACAATTAAATTGGTAAAGACCTGTGCCATTTGATCATGGTCGGCAGCAACACAGGGCAAATCATTTGCCAATGATAAAGTTATTTTCGCGCCAGATACCCTTAACCCGTAACCAGCAACATCCATGGCAACTTCGATTGCTTCGTTCAAATTACAATTTTCTATCTGCATCGGGCGTTGTCTTGCCATAGCCAAAAATGTTTTAACGATTTTGGCGCAACGTTCCGCAGCGATTGCAATCCGATCTACTCTTCGCTTTACCTCGGGATCATCCGTTTTATCCTGAAGCATCAAGGCATAACCTACGACGATAGAAAGTGGGTTATTCAGTTCATGTGCAACCCCCGCAAGCAAACCGCCCAGTGCTGATATTTTTTCATTCTGATGCGCAATTTCCCGTTGCTCTTCCAACTCTTTTTGCATCAAAAGCTGTTCTGTAATATCACGCGTGGAAGAAACAATAACGTCTTCCCCCTTATAATCCGTAACACGCGCAGAAGTCAGTCCCTGCATAATAGAACCATCTCGCCGACGAAATTGAACCCTGTAATCATCCAAAGTCCCTGTTGGAAGCAAGGCCTTAAGATAGTCTTCACGGTCCTGAGGCTTTATAAAGAAGCTTTTTGCGGTATCAATATCGCCAAATCGATCACGGGAAGCTGGCGGAAAATATATGATTTTTCCATCAGAAACGCGAGATACCAAAAAGTTCGTGGGACATGCTTCGACAATTTTATGCAACAACATATCGGCTTCACGACGGGCTTCTTCGATTTGTCTTTGTTCCGTAACATCCTTGACCGTTACCAAATAACCGCCAAACCCGGTTTCATGTGAAGAACTTAACAGTATCCGGCCGTCTGAACGCTTTACTTCAAGCCCCTTTTCATAACGCGTGATAGATTCAATAATTTTGCTAACAAGTTTCTTGGCTTTTCGGGCAAGTGAGATTGCAGCATCATGATCACAGTGATCTCGATTTTTCGTAGTCAAGCCTTGCATAATTTCATGTATAGGCTGCCCCGGACGCAACTGATCCTGACGCACAGCAATCATATCGGCATACTTTTGATTTGAGAGGACGAAGCACAGATCTGCATCATAAAGTGCGACAGCTATATCTAATGACTGGATTACATCAAAAAGCACCTCCGACGAGGGTATTTGATCGTTTAATGCTTCATTTTCAAGAGGAACTTTCAGGTAACAGGTTTTACCTTCTGATGTTATGTAACGGGATAATGTAAGCTTATCACCAACATGACCTTGCCAAATAAAACCTTTTTCAGAGGATCGCCATCTACGAACAACTTGTTTAATTTTTGTTGAGTTTTCAGTCCCGCCTAAGGATCTTTCCAATACATATTGCTCTGCCTTTGTATCAGAGAAACCTTGTTTTTCTTCATCTGATAACCGCAAAAAACTATCATCCATCGTGAGCAAACGCCCAGCTTGATCGAAGGTCGCACAACCAGCCTCCATTTGAGATCCCTTTTGCAATACCGCCTCAAAAACAGACTTCACCCCATCAATTTCTTTCATATATGAGCCACAATACAATAATTCTATCTAATTACAGTACCAGGTGAAGGTATCTGTTAGATGTCTAAGCAATTGTTATTTGTATCAATTGTAACACTATCAATTCGCGATCGTTAATAATTAATCACAAACGACATCAAACGCATCTCAGGCATCGTGAAGATTGCTACGCTTTATTTGCGTAGCCTTAGGAAAAGACGACAGGTCACTGCCATCCAGATTTCATATAAATTTCAACCAGGAAAATAATGAATTAAGAACGGCAGAGTTCCCGCAGCACATAACGTTGTCAAGACAACCGCCGTAGAGGCTTGGAAAGGCATGACCTTATATTCTTCTGCAACAACACCTAAAACAGCGGCGCATGGCATAGCAGCACCCAAAGTTGCAGCCATTATCCATGTGGGGGAAACCTCAAAGCTTGTCATCACCACAAAAACAACAAAAGGGGCGATACAGAGCTTGAAAATAGATATGAAACCAGCCTCATAAGGCTTTGCGCTTATTTTTCGTCCAACCAACGATGTCCCGACAATAAACATGGCACAAGGCCCTGCGGTATTTCCAATAAATTTCAAGATATCTGTTATCGGCTCCCCCACCTTAATCCTCATAGCTGACAGACAAAGCCCAATGACAATAGAAACAATCAAGGGATTGAGAAGAGAACGCTTTAAAATTTTCATAGGGGTGTGGGCATTATCCACACTTTGCATTGTCGTAAGCTGTAAGAAAAAAGAAGCTAGCGGCAACAGGATCACCAGATCAATTGTCAGCATAAGAGCAAGCGGAATAGAGGTCCACTCACCAACACTTAGCGCCAAGACCGGGATAGCTAGAAAGCCAATATTTGCATAGACACTGCCAAGGCCTATCATAATGGCATGCGATGCCTTGCGCTCAAAGACAAGAAAACCGAGGGCTCCACTCGACATTAAGAGAAGGAGTAAGGAAAAGCTATAAGCCCCCAGAAATTTGAAATTTAACAACATGTCAAAATCTGTCGTCGCGAGCTTTTCTAGCAGAACAGCAGGAAGCGAGACATACATGATAAAGCGCGTGAGATATAACTGCCCAGCTACTGATATAATCTGTTTTTGTTTAATCAGATAACCAAGAGCAACAAGACCAAAAAAAGGGGAAACCTTGATTAAAATATCAAACATGCTTTCTCAAAGGCCCTTTTCAGGAAAATAATATTTGTAATATTTTTTATGAATTGAACAGCGGAATTTATGATGACGTTAAGAACACCATTGCCAACCAGACAACTGGGTACAATATAGTCAAACTGTTTTCTTATAATTGTGTAAGATGATGCTTTTCCAGCAGTTCAACCAAAAGCTTACCGGCATTTTCCCTATGTATACGGTGAATACGACGGGCAGTATCTGCGTCTTTTGCTTCTATGGCATCAACAACTTTTGCATGATCTTCATTTGATTGCGCGGGGAGTGGCCGTAACGTTAAAGTCAACATCCTGACCCGATGGGATTGATCAATGAAACGATCGACTAGTTCAATCAGCCTATTGTTACCACTCATAGAGACAAGAACTTTGTGGAATTTTTCATCAGATGAAGCCCAAAGTTTCAGATCCTGCGTCTGTAAAGCCCGCTCCATATCCTTAACGGTATCTCTTAAGCTCTCAATCTCTTTCTTGCTATGATCTCGTTTTGCAGCTTGCCATGCAGCCGTTGATTCCAAGCCTGTTAGCAATGCATAAATTTCTTTCATATCGGAAACCGATATTGGTTTAACCTTCATACCATGACGGGCACGAACCTCAACCAAACCTTCGACTTCCAACCGTGTCATCGCCTCGCGCGCCGGGGTTCTACTTATGGCTAGCAGCTCTGCCAGTTCGCCTTCCATAAGCTGTGTCCCCGGTGGCAACTCATTTTCCAGAATACGTCGTTTAAGCTCTCTGTATGCCTTTTCAGTTAAAGAGATTTTTGGTGATTTAGATTTCTTTTTTTTTAGTGCCGTCACCAATGACTATCCCCTTTATATTTGAGCAAATTTTTTAACAACACTATTGCGTTTATCAAGAGTTGTTTTAGCGATCAATCAAATTAAGACACTTCCCAAGATCATTTGACCGATATGCAGCTTCAGCCACCTGAACATTTAATAAATACTCAGACGCCGTGTTCATGATCTCTTTGTTATACAACAAATGATCAACAACATGACGTTGCAGATTATAAACGCAATCACCGCCAAAATCACAATCGTTCCAACTATAGTTTATTTTTTCATCTTGGTTATCACCATGCCGACGAAAAGATAATTCAGCATCGCCGTTCAGAAACAAAGTCCCCTTCGCACCCTCAATCTTTAACTCACCCATAGTTAGACGGCGATTGTTGGCTTTATGATCAGACAATCTATTTCCATCAAAAACCCCGCGCGTTCCATTGGTAAAATCAAAAATAATGATACCGGCATCTTCCCCTTTAATAACGGGGTTTAGACGCCTTAGATCAGCATAAATTGATTTTATTTCTCCAAAAAGAAAACGGAAAACATCAATCAAATGCACTGCCGTTTCGTGCACCAATAGACGTTCCATTTGCTGAAAATAAGGTTGTCGTTCCATATAGGCATCTGCCCCCTGCCCATCACCGGGACGAAGCGCATAAGAAATTTGATACAATTCACCTAAAATATTTTCTGCCAAAAGCTCTTTGACTTTCAGGTACCATGGTTGAAACCGGAAGTTTTCATGAATAATGATTTTGGCCTGTTTTTCTTTGATCAGGCACACCAAATCAGTCGCATCTTTGAGAGAAGGCGTAAAAGGCTTTTGGCAGATCGCAGGAATACTCCTGTCGACACATGACCGAACATATGATTGGTGCGTTATCGGGGGGGTGATAATATCAACCAGATCTGGCGCAACCTCATCCAACATTTGATCAAAATCGTGATAGATAGATTTAATCTGATATCTATTCGCCAATTCTTGAGCAGGTTCCAACGTTCGATTACAAATAGCAACGATTTCCACCTCGGGAATTCTAGCCCAGGCAGAATATTGAAATCGACTAAAATAACCCGTCCCGACAGTCGCAACCTTTAGTGTTCTTGAAGGCTTCATCAGGATGCAATCTCACTATTTGGCAAGATTTTTTGAGGCCCGCTAAAATTCCAGTGCACAGGTGCGTGTCCCTGATAAGGCGACGCAAAAGAATAGATAGACTGATCCAACAAACAGCCAAGGTATCCCGTTTTTAAATCATCACCACCAAATGCTAAACTAGAGATATTTTTTAACTTTTTACTTTGTGCATTATCCAGATGTGGTCGTCCCATTTCCCCGGCTTGGAATGCAGCTTCTACCCATGCCAAGTGATCCTGTTTGCAATCTTCGATCATAATGACCTGAGAACCATCCGGGTCAATACGGATAACCCTGTTGCTTACAATAGAGGTAATCCATATTCCGCCTTTGGTATCAAAGGTCATACCGTCAGGAAATGTCCCCTGATCGAACTCTGCAACTATTTTTTTATTAGAGAGATCGCCATTTCCAGCAATATCAAAAGAGACCAGTTTTCGAGCAAAGGTTTCATTTACATAGAGCGTGTTGCCATCTGGGCTAACCAAGCATTCGTTTGTATAACCAAGATTATCGGCAACTATTCTAGGTTCCCTATTTTCTGTTGATGGATCAACCAGCACGACGAACCCGTCACACACATCAGGTTTATATCCTTCGCTTCTAGGCATCTTTCGTGTACTAACGGTTATCCAGACACGGCCTTTATGATCTAAATGCACATAGTTACTCGGGGGGAGCGGTTCCCCATCAACCTCTATACAAAACGGCGTAGTTGTCCCGTCTTCGGCTATACGATAGACACCACCGTCTGTGTCACCTAAATGAGCGACTAAAACAGAACCATCCGGCATAAGGCATATGCCATTTGGCTTTAGATTTAGAGATTTATCATTCGGTAACAAATACCACTGAGCCCCATCAGCTTCGGTTATACCGACACCGCCGCGCCAGTCAGCTGTATACAAACGACCATTTGATGTTGCCAAAACACATTCTGGTCTGTTCAGACCTGTGCCCACACTCTCGATACTATCAAGACTTATCATTGTATTCTTAACCTTAATACTCATTGATTAAATGAGCCTGAATTTTGCTGTTTAATTCAGGCTCATGATAATCAAGTTCACGAAACATAGCGCAAAACTACCGGAATAGCTCTACCATTGTCATGGATATTGCCGGAACATAGGTAACCAGTAACAAGGCCGAAATAGCAGCTAAATAAAGTGGCGCCATTGCCCTCGCGATTGACAGAACCCCCACACCAGAGATCCGAGATGCGACATAAAGTGTTGCACCAACGGGCGGTGTAAACAATCCAACCGCGACATTACACGTCATAATGACCCCCAAATGCACGGGATCTACACCAAAGTTCATTGCCGTGGGAATAAACAAAGGTGCCGTCAACAGAATTGCTGGCAATGGGTCCAGAACCAAACCAAGCATTAACAAAACAACATTAACCAGTAACAAAAAGGTAAATGGATTTTCGGACACGCTGTTGATAAACTGTGCAAGCATTTGTGGAAGCTGTTCAAGTGTTATAAGCCAGCCCAATACAGTTGTCGCACCGATGACAACCATAACAATTGCACTGGTTATGAAAGAATCAACGATCAACTTTGGCATTTCTTTGATATGAAAATCTCTGTACAGAACAACAGTAACAAAGAAACCATAGACCACAGCAACAGCAGCAGCTTCTGTTGGGGTAACAATCCCGCCAAAAATTCCACCAAGTATTAAAACAGGCATGAATAACGCTGGTGCAGATCGCACAAATGATCGCCAAAGAGCCTTGGCAGAAGTACGCTGCCCCCCGGGATCACAGTTTGTTTTTTTCCCGACATAGTAACACACAGCCATAAACAGCAGGCCAAAAATAAGCCCAGGAACAACACCAGCCAAAAACAAATCAGCCACAGATACATTGCCGACAAAACCATAAATAAGCATCGGAATTGATGGCGGAATAATAATGCCAATGGTTCCTGCAGCAGCAACCAGACCACCTGCGAAAGCTTTTTTATAACCTTGCTTGGCCATATTTGGAATCATGACCGAACCAATTGCTGCGGAATCTGCAATCGCTGATCCGGAAATACCGCCAAACAGCATAGACGCACCAACAACAACAAACCCAAGGCCACCGGGTAAAAAGCCAAAAGCTTCTTTTGCAAAATCGATAATTCGTTGGCCAACCCCACCACGCCCCATCAATTCACCTGCAAAAATGAACAGTGGTATGGCAATAAAATGATTTGGTTCTACGCCGCCTATAAAGTTCAGATATACAGCCTGTAACGGATATCCCAAATCAAATACAAATATGGGCAATATTGCTGTAATTAGAATTGCCCAGACAAGTGGTATTCCGATCACAATTGTAAAAAGAAATACGGCACAGATGAATAGTAAAATCATTCGAAATCCTCCCAACTATGGTCATCGGATTTCGAAATCCCGCCATCAATATTTTTAGAGATGCCCTGTATATCTATGAAGCAATTATACAGATGAAAAATCAGTGTAAGTAACATTCCAACCGGCAATGATGCATACAAAAGACCCACTGGCCAATACAGAACTGTCGTTTTCTGGGCCCAGGTATGCAGGGCTATGTTACTTCCATTGTAGAGTACAGTTACCAATATAACTGTGATCACTAGATTGATCAGAATTTGCAATAGGGATTGCAGCTTAAGAGGAACGAGGTTTTCAACAATCTCTGTAACACGCATATGTGCACCACGTGCAGTAGCCGCAGCACACCCCAGAAAAGTCAACCACAAGAGTAAAAACGCTGTTACTTCTAGTGACCAAGCTAGATCAAATCCTGCAGCCCCACGTAATACCGCATTGGAAAAAATAAGTAAGAGAACAATCACGCCGCCAGATACAAGAAAGACATCTATCGATTTGCTTAGATACCTTAACAAAGCGGGATATCGATTTCGGTAATCCACAATATGGGCTCCCAATCTTGATAAAAAGAAGTGCCTTCTCGAAAGAAAAGGCACTTCAATAACTTAAAACTTAGTTTGCCGGGAGTTTTTTACGAATTTCAGCAGTATCAGCCAGGACCTTTTCAACTTCGTCACCATAGATACCTTTGGCTTTTTCATATACTGATTGAACTGAATCACGGAATGGACCAATTTCAGGAACACTTACGGTGGCACCTGCTTTTTTCATCTCTTCAATTTGACCATTTACGGAATCACGCACCAGTTTACGGCTGAAAGCAGACGCTTCATTTGCCGCCTTTTGGACCGCGGCCTGATCTTCAGGAGAAAAATTCTGCCAAGTCTGCTCTGAAACTGTTAGAGGCAGAGGGCTGTAAACATGACGGGTCAGCGTAATATTCGGGGCCACTTCGTAAAAACGAAGGGATTTAATTGTATCAACCGGGTTTTCCTGTCCATTTACAACGCCCTGTTGGATAGAAAGATAAACATCAGTAATTGGCATCACCACAGTTTGGAAACCGATCGCTTCCATAGTCCATCTAATCATGTCGTTAGGATAAACGCGCATTTTTTTACCCTCAGCATCTTTAGGTGATGCAAGGGGATCACTTGTTGTAAAACTTCTAAAGCCAGCTTCCCAAGTGGAGAGAACGCGAAATCCTTTTTCAGGTAGCTTTGCAAACTCTGACTTCATCCAAGCTGAGTTATCATAAAACTCCCAGCCCTGCTCATAGGTATCAACAAGGAACGGCATCGCAGTTAAATTCAGGCTGGGCTGATGTGTTGCATAACTCCCTGTAGCAGAAACTGTAAAATCAACACCACCCAGCTGTAACTGTTCAATCGCTTTTGGATCATTTGCCAATTGACCAGCCGGGTATATTCTAACTTTATAGCGCCCTTGGGTATATTCGCTAACCTTTTCCGCAAAAACTTCGGCAGCGGCCTGACGGGAACCACCGGGATTATCCGTATGACTAAAACGGAGCACCTTTTCAGCATTGGCATCACCAGAAGTGAGCATTGCAGTTCCCAATAACGCGACTGCCGTAAGTGTTCCGGTTGTCATTCTAGATAATTTTTTAAACATTTTAGCCTCCCCAGCTAACAGCATGTTTTGCCATTTTAAATTCAATTCGGATTGTTGTTTGGCTGATTTGAAAATTTCAAAAACCACAACAACCTCTGACCTGGGTTACGATAAATCATTAAAAGTATGTGTCAATGTATATTTTAATGTATACATTGACACATACAAAAATTATCTATTTAATAGAAACAATTACAGAAACAAAATCCACGATAGAGAGTTGTTTTATATGGATTATTAAAATAATAAGCGAAATTTATTTTCTTGAATATTTTAGTAAAAATAAATTCCATCCCTCAAAAAAACAACAATACGTAACGCATTCTTCTGAATAGTTTCATGAAGAAAAAAGCAACAACAGGATAAAAAAAATGAGTACACCATCTTTTCAAATTGCTACGATAAAAGGTGATGGAATTGGCGTTGATGTGACTGAAGCAACTCTGGCCGTCATCAATGCAGCGCAGAAAAAAATCAACGGCTTTAACCTTGTTTATAATTTCATCGCAGCTGGAGCGGGATATTATAAAGAAACAGGCCTGGATATTCAGTCTGGCGGGGAAGAGGCAGCGGGAAAAGCTGATGCTATATTTCTGGGTGCCATTGGACTTCCTTCTATCCGCTATGTCGATGGTACAGAGATATCACCCCACTTGCGTCTAAGAGATCGCTTTCAACTTTATGCTGGTGTACGACCGATCAAGGCATACCCAAACTCCCCACAACGTCTTGCCGACCCTCGGGCGAGTGAAATTGATATGATCATCCTGAGGGAATCAACCGAAGGTCTGTTTTATTCAGCTGCGGTACATAACCGCTGTCCGGTACAGACCGACGAAGAAGTACAGGACATAGTTCGGATCACACGAAAAACCACAGAAAAACTTCATAACTTTGCCTTCAGATTAGCCGATAAAAGAAAATCACGCGGCGGAATGGGGCAAGTGACTTGTGTAGATAAAGCTAATGTATTCAGGTCAATGGCATTCTTTCGACAAATTTTCGATGAAAGAAAATCTTCCTTCCCAAACATAAAATCCACTTATAATTACGTTGATGCACAAGCTCTGGATTTTATCAGGCGCCCCTGGGAATTTGACGTTCTGGTTATGGAAAACATGTTTGGCGACATTCTTTCCGACCTTGCCGGCGGCTTGGTTGGCGGTATGGGCATGGCATCTTGTGGAGAGATTGGTGATAATCACGGACTTTTCCAACCCGCGCACGGCAGCGCCCCGGATATTATGGGACAAGATAAAGCCAACCCGCTGGCAGCTATCTTAAGTGGTGCTTTGATGCTGGATTATCTGGCAGATAAATCCGGCGTTCAGGCCTTGGAAGACGCAGCAAGAGAAATTGAACATTCAATTTATCAAGGCTTTAAAGAGAATTCTATTCGCCCAATGGAATTTGGCGGCGACATGGGAACAAAAGCTGTAACCCAAGAAATCATTCAACGCATTCAGCAGAAATAACCGAGAAGAAATTATGAGTATTATTTTAGGCTGTATCGCAGACGATCTAACCGGCGCTACCGATCTTGCTATGATTTTGGTTCGTGAAGGCATGAAAACCGTTCAAGTTGTCGGAGAACCAAATGCCGATACCCCTGCCCCAAATGCAGAAGCAGTCGTTGTGGCGTTGAAATCAAGAACAAATAATGCCCAAGAAGCCATTTCAATGACTATAAGCTCTTGTAAATGGTTACAATCTCATGGTGCGAAACAAATTTTCTTCAAATACTGCTCTACCTTTGACTCTACAGACCAAGGAAATATCGGTCCGGTAACAGATGCACTCATGAAACACCTTGAATGTGCAAGTACGATTGCCTGCCCTGCTTTCCCGGAAAACGGACGGACCGTTTATCACGGATATCTATTTGTGAATCACGGATTGCTCTCTGAATCATCTCTTCGTAATCACCCTCTCACTCCAATGAGAGATTCTAACATCAAGCGTATTCTTTCTGCTCAATCATCTTCCAAAGTTTCTAACCTCTATTTTGAGCAAATAGAGAAAGGGCACGAAGTTATTGCCCAAGCGGTTGCCGAAAAAGAAACGGGCCAACCGATCATCCACATTACAGACGCACTGAATGACAACCATCTACGATCCATAGGAAAAGCCTGTAAAGATATGAAGCTTGTCACAGGCGGATCAGCAGTCGCACAAGGCTTACCGTTAAATTTTGAAGAACAGGGTTTGCTTCGCTCCAGAACAAAGGCGCAATCTTTTTTCGCACCGGTCGGGGCAAGCGTTATTCTATCAGGAAGCTGTTCGGAAGCAACACGAAGCCAAGTAAGCTATGCTCAAAACCATATCCCAAGTTACTGCCTTGATGCCGTGGCAATTTTAAAGGGCGAACCTGTGGCTAACGAAGCCATCAATTGGGCGACTAAATATATAGATACGGCCACACCTGTATTATTATATTCATCGGCTGATCCGTCAGTTGTTGAACAGATACAAAACAACCAGAACCAAATTGATGTCGGATCACGCGTTGAAGCTGTCATAGGTGAGATAGCACAAAAACTTCACGCTTTGGGGGCTAATCGTTTTGTCGTTGCCGGTGGCGAAACGTCGGGTGCAGTCATAAATGCTTTAGCGGTCAAAACGATGTCTATCGGTCCACAAATTGATCCGGGTGTTCCATGGACCAGCACAATTATTAATGAAAAACCAATAGCTTTGGCCTTGAAATCTGGCAATTTTGGAACAGACGATTTTTTCATAAAAGCACTGAATCAACTAACGCAATACGAGATAACGAAATAAGGTTATTTTGATGAAATTTATAGAACTACGCCGCGACCTCATTCACACCGTTTTGGAAATGAACAGGATGGGTATTAATCAGGGCACATCAGGTAACGCAGCTGTAAGAGTAGAAGACGGTTTTTTAATCACCCCATCTGGCATGGCATACGAAGATATTACGCCTGCAGATATTGTACTGAAGCGGATGGATGGAACTTACGAAAGTCCAAACGGGCTGAGAAAGCCATCTAGTGAATGGCGTTTTCACGAGGATATTTTCGATGACAGGCCAGATGTTGGTGCCATTGTACACACGCACGGCAAAGCGGTTATGACAATTGCCTGTATGCAAAAGGATATTCCTCCGTTCCATTATATGATCGGCCTGATGGGTGGCGACACCATCCGCTGTGCACCTTACCAGACCTTTGCGACCAAAGAACTTTCAGTTGTTGCGGTCGAAGCACTTAAAGATCGCAAGGCCTGTTTACTGGCAAACCATGGGCAAATCGCCTTGGGAAACAGTCTGAAACAAGCTTTATCCATGGCAATGGAAGTTGAAACACTTTGTGACGTCTATTGGCGCACATTGGTTGCTGGTGGCCCAACTATTTTGAACAAAAATCAAATGGATAAAGCTCTGCAAAAATTCAACAAAGGGTACGGCAGTGCCAAAGCTTTTGTCACTAGTGAGAGTAAATAACTATGTATGTTGTCCTCGTAGATTTCGAGATTAAACCAGAATTCGTCAAACCGTTTAAAGAAGCAATGCTGCTTCAAGCAACTACGTCACTAAAACAGGAAGAAGATTGCACTCATTTTGACGTTTGCCAAGCACCAGATGAGCCGCATAAATTCTTTCTTTATGAATGTTATACGGATGCCTCGGCCTTTGATACTCACTTACAATCAGATCATTTTCTCGCATTTGATCAAATTATATCAAACTGGATTGCGCACAAAGAAGTCCGATGTCTGGAATTGATATCTAGTTAACAGGTTCAGTATTGGCTGCCGACGTTTCGATTGCTTCCAAAAACGAATGTGCTGAAGAACGGGCAGATAACAAAAGGAAGCTATCTTCTGCGTCATGTATAATTGTTGTGCCCAGATGCTCCATAACCGTTCGTGCTACGGAACCAACGGGGAAAACGGATGGGTGGATATCCAGAGGGCAAATACGCTCTAACAAACATCGACTGTTTGTTCCTGATATGCGCACCCAAACATAACTGTCCGATTGATCCGTTAAGTAAGCTGTATCCCCCAGAAGATTACGCACAACTGAAGTTGCCGTATTTCCTGTATAGTCAAATACAAGAAAATATTGATCCTGTGCCATATTGAAAAGAACGACATTATCCCGGGATGCAACAGATAATATACCGGGTTTTGGTAATTCGATTTGATAAGAGCTTGTCAATAATTTGGCCAGTTCCCTTTCTCCATGTTTGGGAACGGCAATTGATACAATCGCCCTATCATTGACTTCATGAATAGAAACGCCTACGAAATCCCGGCTATATCCATCCAAAGGCGTACTGGCAGTAAGTGTGTAATCAGGCACGGAGACGTTCCCCCTCTGGATCAATAAAGTGTGCGGAAACAATTTCGACTTCGACCTCACTACCCCGAAGTGGATCCGCCGCACGTACGATTTCCCCCATACGGTCATTTCCCTGTTTTATAAAGCCAAGGCCAATGGAATGCCCAAGGCTGGGAGAAAAGGCCACTGACGACATCCATCCCTCATCATTTGTCATATTGGCAGCTTTGCCTTTCGCGATGAAATGAGCCCCCGCTTTAAGCTCATCACTTCGATTAACAGGGCGCAAGCCAACAAGGCTTAATCCATCTTCCCGATTTAAATTTTCACGTTCTGAAAGCGTATTCCCAATGCAATCTTTTTTCTTGGAAACCATGCGCCCCATACCAAGATCTTGTGCCGTCGTTTGACCGTTAAGTTCATTCCCGGCTGCATGACCTTTTTCAATACGCATAACGCCAAGAGCCTCTGTGCCATAAGCGGTTACATCAAACTCTTCACCCGCCGCCATTAACGTGCGTACCAAAGAATCTCCGTATCGGGTTGGAACAGCGATTTCATAGGCCAACTCGCCAGAGAAAGATATTCTGAACAAGCGCGCAGGAACACCATCGCAGACCGTAATTTCGCCACAGGCCATAAAAGGAAAAGCTTCGTTGGAAATATCATGATAGCTATCGACGACCTTTTGCAAAAGCTTGCGTGCATTAGGCCCTGCCACGGCAAACTGTGCATACTGTTCAGTGCTTGAAATTAAATGCACATCCATTTCCGGCCACAGGCACTGGCGACAGAATTCCATATGTCTGAACACGCCAACAGCATTCGCTGTTGTGGTTGTCATAACAAAGTGATTATCAGAAAACCTTGCTGATGTTCCATCATCCATCATGATGCCGTCTTCGCGTAACATGATGCCATAACGAACCTTGCCCACAGGTAACTTGGCAAAAGCGTTCGCATAAACCTTGTTCAGGAATTCAGCAGCATCTTTCCCCTGGATATCAATCTTTCCAAGCGTGGTAACATCACAGACCCCGACAGAGGCTCTGGTTTGCGTGACTTCACGGTCAACCGACTGCCGCCAATGGGTTTCACCTGCTTTAGGGAACCACTGCGCGCGATACCATATGCCAGTTTCAACAAAGACAGCCCCCTGCTCTTCTGCCCAGGCATGACTGGGGGTCAGTCTTGCAGGGCGGAAGTCTTTACCTCTGGCCCGTCCCGCAAGCGCACCGATTGCCACAGGTGTGTAGGGCGGTCGGAAAATTGTTGTTCCGGTTTCAGGGATCGACTTTCCTGTACATTCAGCCATAACTGCCAAAGCAGGAATATTGGCCGTTTTCCCCTGATCCGTTGCCATGCCAAGTGTCGTATAGCGCTTGAGATGTTCAACAGATCGGAAACCTTCCTGATGTGATAGCTTGACGTCCTTTACGGTTACATCATTCTGCAGATCCAGCCATGATCTCGCCTTACTCTCTTTCACATACCAAAAGGCTGATATGCCAACGGTCTCTTCTTCTGATATAGCTGCAACTGCTGCTGTTGGGTTAAAGCCAAGATCACTTACGGCCTGATTGCCCAAATCATGTCCGTCCTGCAAGACAGATGAGAGAGACAAATTACCTGCCGCGGCCCCGGCAACCATCATTCCCTGCGGCAACTCACCACCGGGAACAAAAGCAGCAATATCTTCTCGCCACGTCGGTCGACCACGCTGATGACAGGTTAGTTGCACATTCGGGCTCCACCCCCCTGACACAGCAAGGCAATCAGTTGGAATTTTCTGGCCGTTCGATAGCGTAATTGAACGGATGCCATGTCGCCCTTGGGTATCAACGATGCGCCCCCCCATAACCACAGCAGCACCGTTGGGTACATCAACAGGTGGTTGCCCATCTCGGCTATCAATGACGGCTGTAATCTCAACACCCTTTTCTGCCAAGTCCGTTGCAGTACGCCAGCCGTCGTCATTGTTGGTAAAGACAGCTACTCTTTTGCCCGGAAGCGCCCCCCAACGATTAACATAAGCCCGAACAGCCCCGGCAAGCATAATCCCGGGCCGATCATTGTTACCAAAGGCAATTGGACGCTCTGTAGATCCAGCGCACAAAATGGTGCGTTCCGTATAAACCCGCCACAGGATCTGCCTTGGTTTCTTTAGATTGGGCTTGTCACTAGAAGAGATCAGATGGTCCGTGGCACGCTCCAAGGCACCAATAATACCATGATCATATGCACCATAGGCTGTTGTACGTGTCATCAAGCGGACATTATCCATCGCTGACAATTCCGCAATTGCCTGCCTGGTCCATTCATGGCCACTTTGACCATCTACTGACAAGATTTCCGCATTGAGACGACCACCCATGTGAAAATCTTCATCCATTAGAATAACACGTGCCCCTGCCCGGCCAGCAGACAATGCTGCGGACAAGCCAGATGGCCCCGCACCAACAACAAGGACGTCACAATGTAAAAAGCCTTTGTCATAAATATCCGGGTCATCCTCCCCAGACAAACGACCTAAACCTGCAGCAGCCCGGATAACAGGCTCATAAAATTTTTCCCAGAAAGCTTTCGGCCACATAAAGGTTTTATAATAAAACCCGGCAGACAAGAATGATGAAAAGAGATCATTCACCGCCATAAAGTCATACTTCAACGATCCACGATGGTTCTGACTTGTCGCTTCTAATCCATGGAACAATTCAGTAATTGTCGCACGGGTATTGGGTTCCTGATACGCCCCCGAACGGAGCTGTACCAATGCATTTGGTTCTTCCGAACCCGCAGAGAAAATACCACGAGGTCGGTGGTATTTAAATGATCGGCCAACCATTTTATGACCATTGGCCAAAAGGGCCGACGCAAGCGTATCCCCCGCATAACCTTCAAGTGTTTGCCCATCAAAGGTAAAGTTAAGTTTTTGTGTACGGTCAACCAACCCGCCATCAATTCTGTTTATCTGGCTCATTTTTTACCCCGGCCTGATTTTTCAACTCGGCCGGATTTGTTCGCCTGTTTGGCAAACGCGACATCACGGGCCAACTCTACATTGGTAATATCATGGGTCAGAGTATTTCGGGTCACAACCAGCCAGGAACGGTCCCCCTGTTCATGATACCAAAGCTCTTGGTGTTCCCCGGCGGGATTATCACGCAGATAAAGATAATCATGAAAGAGTTCAGGCGCATTATCAGCTTGCCAGTCCGGGCGGTTGATAAGAGATGCATCACCTTTGTATACAAATTCCGAAGCATCACGAGGCCCCAGAAGAGGATGATGAATGATCATGTTCTGTGCTCCTAATGCAAGTTCGGTTGGGCACCGACGCCCTTTTCATCAATCATCGCCCCTCGTTTAAAGCGATCTAAACGATATTCTGTCGCTACAGGATGTGGTTTATCTTTTGCCAAAAGATGCGCATAACACCAGCCACTTGCCGGTGTTGCCTTAAAGCCACCGTAACACCAACCCCCATTAAAATAGAGGCCATCGATATGTGTTTTGTCGATAAAGGGTGATCCATCCATGGACATATCCATGACACCACCCCACATACGCAGTAAACGGGCACGACCGATCATAGGCATCAGGGCCATCCCCCCTTCGCAGACATCTTCAACAACCGGCAAATTCCCGCGTTGCGCATAACTGTTATATCCATCGATATCACCGCCAAAAACCAAGCCGCCTTTGTCTGATTGGGAAACATAAAAATGCCCAGCCCCAAAGGTGACAACACCGGGCAAGATCGGTTTTAAACCTTCAGATACAAAAGCCTGTAAAACGTGGCTTTCAATCGGTAACCGCATCCCGGCCATAGACATGACACGGCTGGATGATCCGGCAACACACACGGCAATTTTCTTGGCTTTGATGGTTCCCTGACTGGTTTCAACACCACGACAGATCCCGTTTTCAATCACCATGCCTGTTACTTCACAGTTCTGGATGATATCAACGCCCCGACTATCTGCACCACGGGCATATCCCCAGGCAACGGCATCATGACGGACAGTACCTCCGCGGGGCTGCAATAGACCGCCTTTGATCGGAAAACGCGCGTTTTCAAAATCAAGACAGGGATACATTTGCCGCACGCCGTCTTGATCCAGCAGTACGGCATCAGCCCCGGCAAGTATCATGGCATTACCGCGACGGGCATAGGCATCCCGCCCTGCATCGTTATGGAAAAGATTTAAAATACCACGCTGAGACACCATGGCGTTGTAATTGAAATCCTGTTCAAGGTTTTCCCAAAGCTTCATGGAAAACTCGTAGAAAGGCTCGTTCCCCGGCAAAAGGTAATTGGAACGTACAATCGTTGTATTCCGCCCGACATTTCCAGAACCAATCCACCCTTTTTCAAGGACAGCAACGTTCGTAATGCCAAATTCTTTCGCAAGGTAATAGGCGGTTGCCAAGCCGTGTCCACCGCCACCGACGATGACAACATCGTACTCTTCCCTTGGTTTCGGGGTTCGCCAGACAGGTTTCCAGCCTTTATGTCCCGTCAGTGCTTCCTTTATGACCTTAAAGCCAGAATATTTTAAGCCTCGGTGTTCCATCACACATTCTCAAATCTATTGCCTTTTATTACTAGAACAGTGATATAAAGATTGAGATTTCAAAAAAAGGACGCTTTATTACAAATAATGGACAATCATTCATCACCTGATCAAACTTATAAAATAGGTATTTTACTAATTGATGGTTTTGCCCTGATGTCCTACTCATCAGTTATCGAACCATTACGTGCTGGTAATTTTCTTGCGAAAACAACTCTTTATCAAATTGACCATATTGCTGTAGGAAATGAATACGAAATTATAAGTTCAAGCGGCGCTGCAATCAGCGCCAATACCACAATCTCTGAAAACAAAGATTATGACCTTATCCTCGTTGTCGCCGGGGGAGATCCATCCAGCTTTGATGATCAGCAAACATTTCAGTGGTTACGGAACAAAGCACGTCATGGGGTCAGATTGGGGGGCGTTTCAGGCGGCCCGGTTATCCTTGCCAATGCGGGCGTTATGAAAGGATATCGAATGACGGTACACTGGGAACATGCCGCGGCACTGTCGGAAAACACACCTACACTGTTGCTTGAACGAAGCCTCTACATCATGGATAGAGATCGCATCACCTGTGCAGGCGGCGTTGCCCCCCTGGATATGATGCATGTATTACAAAGCGAAATTCATGGACCGGAATTTGCCAGAAGAGTCAGTGACTGGTTTATTCATACAGATGTAAGACCGCCAGGTGACCCCCAGAGATCTGGAATGGTAGAGCGATATGGCACCCATCATCCCTCTATTATTCAAACACTGGAAACTATGGAAAACCATATCGCAGATCCTTTGAGCTTAAAACAACTCGCCTTGTTATCCTCTATTAGTCCGCGCCAATTAAACAGGATCTTTATCGACAAAATCGGACAAAGCACCATGTCTGTCTATCGAAGTTTACGATTGGAAAAGGCCTATAATCTTATTCAACATACTGTGCTGTCATTAACAGAGATTGCACTGGCGACAGGCTTTTCCAGCTCTGCACACTTCTCCAAAGCCTTTCAGGATAAATATGGCTCCTCACCCTCGTCCTATAGGCAAAACGCCACCTTCTAAGCACAATAATCCTAATTGTGACTGATGATGCTATCCAATCATTCTTTCTGCTTTGGGATCAAAGAGGGTTTCGGTAAACATTCTGGCCTTGAGCATTACCCCAAGAACTTCAATTTCCACCTCAAGACCATCATTCGCGATCTCGGTTGGTAAAAATCCATAGGCTACTGATTTCTGGCAATAGTGAGCATAACCACCCGATGTCACAAAGCCAACCACTTTGCCGTCGTGCCAGATGGGTTCATCCCCCCACACATCAGCATCTATAGCCTCGACAACAAAGGTGCAAAGCTTTCGACTAGCGCCCTCTTCTTTTTCTTTCACTGCTGCAGCTTTACCAATAAAGTCAGCTTTTTTATTGTACGCGGTAAAACGATCCATACCTGTCTCGACAGGCATATAGTCCGGGCGGAACTCTCGTCCCCAGGACCCAAAAGACTTTTCCAACCGCAAAGACATCATAGCGCGCATACCAAAAGGCTTTAAGCCTAAATCCTGACCAGCATCAAAGAGAGTATTATAGAGAGCAACCTGCTGTTCGATCGGTACATAAATCTCATACCCCAGGTCACCCGTATAGGAAACCCTCTGAACCAAAGCACGACAGGTGCCTATATCCGTCTCTTTGACATCCAGAAATTTGAAATTTTCCGCTGACACATCTTCGAAGGCAACACGACTGAGTAATTCGCGGGCATTAGGCCCGGCTATCTGAAAGCCTATGCGTTTGGTTGAAATATTCTCGATTGTAACAGAACCATCTGATGGCAGATTGCTTTCGAACCATCGCATATGTGCGGCCTGCATTCCAAAAGATGCTGTCACCATAAACTCATGATCATTCAAACAAGATACAGTAAAGTCACCAATCAGCTTGCCTTTGTGGCTCAACATAGGATTAAGCGCCAACCGCCCGGGTTTTGGAATACGACCAGCCATGATGACATCCAGCCAATCTCTCGCCCCCTTCCCTGTAATGCGGTACTTCCCAAAATTATGGACCTCGTTAATTCCGACAGCTTCGCGAACTGCACGACATTCAGCAGCAACCGCATCAAAAGCATTACTTCGTCGGAAACTTGGCGTTTCTTCTAGCGGTTCGCCTTCTAGGGCAAAATAGTTCACGGCCTCCATACCATACGCCGCGCCAAACACCGCGCGCTGTTCTTTCCATATGTTATAAGCCGGGGTTGTTTGATGGGAGCGTGCTACGGGCAATTCTTCGTTCGGGTATGAAACAGAAAAGCGCCGTTGATAGTTTTCTTTCACCTTTGCTCGTGTATATCCCGGGGTGATCCAGTCCCCAAAACGAGCAACATCCATGGCAAAGACATCCCGTGACGGTTCGCCGTCAATCATCCATTCTGCGAGGGTTAGTCCCACTCCGCCACCTTGTGAAAATCCGGCCATGACACCACAGGCTGACCAATAGTTTTTAAGACCCGGCACAGGGCCAACAAGGGGATTTCCATCAGGTGCGAAAGTAAAGGGCCCATTGATAACCGTTTTAACGCCTACCCGTTCCAAAACAGGAAACCGCCTGAAAGCAAATTCCAATGAGTCACCAATACGGTCCAGATTGTTATTTAAAAGCTCATGACCAAAATCCATCGGTGTTCCGCGTTCAGCCCACGCGTCGCAAGCTTGCTCGTAAAACCCGATGCAAAGCCCCCTTCCTTCCTGCCTGAGATAACTTTCCCCTTCCGGGTCCATGACATGGGGTAATTCGCGATCCAGCTCATAAACCTCGGGGGCATCTTCTGTAACCAGATACTGATGCTCCATGGGGTGAAGCGGCATATAAACGCCGGCCATTTCACCAACTTCACGCGCCCACAGCCCACCTGCATTGACGATATGCTCGGCAATAATCGTACCTTCTTTCGTAACCACTTCCCAAGAACCATCAGCCCGGGGATTGAGCTCAAGCACGGGATTACGCAAAACAATCTCTGCGCCGGCCATCTTCGCCGCTTTAGCATAAGCGTGTGTAGTTCCTGAAGGGTCAAGATGACCATCGAGTGGATCATATAGTGCGCCGATAACACCCTCTATATTGGTAATCGGTGATAACTTCTTGATCTCTTCGGGGCCAACAATCTCGGTATCCAGCCCCATATAGCGATGTTTTGCACGCTCGGCCTTGAGAAAGTCCATACGTTCCGGTGTTGAGGCCAGGGTAACACCACCAACATGATGCAGACCACAGGACATCCCGGTGATTTCTTCCAGTTCTTTGTAAAGCCGGATCGTATAACCTTGCAGTGCAGCCATATTCGTGTCTGCATTTAAAGTATGAAAACCACCAGCAGCATGCCATGTTGAACCAGATGTAAGCTCTGACCTTTCAATCAACATAACATCATCCCACCCAAGCTTGGTCAGGTGATAAAGAACGGAACAACCAACGACACCACCGCCTATGACGGCTACACGAGTATGAGACTTCATAGGACCTATCCGATTACAGAGAAACTTGAGTTTTGATTGATTTCACGATTACGGGAAAAAACACCAAGTGAAATGGTTTTGTCGATATTTTCCAGATGAAATTGCAATGGTGTCGCATCATGGTCATGGCCGTTCTCACATGCTTCTACAATTGCCGTCATCATCTTCCCGGCGACAGGCGCGTTCTTGTATTGGTTACCACTGGTGCCCACCGCCATATAAAAACCGGGCAAACTGCTTTTATCATAAATCGGCATCCAGTCTTCCGTTACATCATAGAGGGCAACGACGCCTTTGGTTTTAGAAGGTATACCAAGTTCAGGAAAGCGTTGCGCCATACGCATGACCAGAACTTTCCACTGTTCAGAAAAGTTTTCATCGTAATTATCAGGATCATCCACCCATTCTTTTTCATCACAGGCGGGATCTTCGGACCCAATCAATATGTTATTCCCTGTTTCGGGGCGGCAATAGGTATGGATATCACTATCGGAATAAACCATTCCCTCTTTTTCAAAATTAAATCCTGTCGGCGATGGTACATGGGCGACTTCATGACGAAGAGCCCGTGTACTCATTTTCATATCGTTACACACACCTGCCATTTCATTGATTTTCGATGAATGCGGGCCAGTAACATTAATGACAACAGGTGCGCTAATCTCAGTACCATCAGCTAATTTAACGCCACTTACCCGACCATTTTTTTTCAGTATCTCACTGACTTCAGCTTTAAACAAAAATTCTGCCCCGTGAGCTTCAGCAGCTCGTTGCGCATTATGGGCCGAAAGTTTGGGATCATTTACATAACCGCCGCGTGGAAAAAACACCGCACCTTCGACAGCTGGCCCCGTTGGCAGTCCAAATTCAGGATCTTCCGGGCGTCGAGCAGGTTCAAATTGTTGTGTATCAACGATCGGCAAGTATTTTTTGATATCAGATGTGGGAATATCTTTATAGGGGCACCCAATTTCATCCATCGTTGCACAAACTTTATTAAGCGAATGATTGTGGGGCGTTTTAATAACAAGACATCCGGTTTCTTTATACTCGATCATACCATGATCATCCTGAACACCCATATATTCGTTCCAGTTTTTCCAGTAATGCCAACCTTCGTAAGCAAGCGCACAGGTTTCCAAAGCAGAATAATAAGTGCGAATAATCGCACAAGAACCTGATGTTGAGCCATATCCAGATTCAGGTAACTTATCGATGGATAGGGTTTTCCACCCCTTTTTGGCCATTTCAAAGGCTGTACAGGCCCCAATGACACCTGCACCAATGATGATTGCGTCGTATGATTTACTCATTCTTCTCTTCGTCCCTGTTGTTTCCCGGTATCTGGGGTTCTTCCAGATCCATGAAATTTGTTCTTAGTTATTGATTAATATTGCTTATATCCGACATGATTTTCCAAACTAGAAGTCTCCAGACACACCGCCCTCAGCGGTTCTACGTGCCACAAAATCAGCTATTTCATCTTTTTTACTGATATCGAGATCGGGTTGCTGGTAATCATTGATAATGTTTTTATAAATTGAGTGTGCTCGCTCTGTTGCTGTCTTTGACCCATTTTCTTCCCAGTTTTCGAAATTATTCCAATCGGATAAAATCGGCGAATAAAATGCTGTTTCATAACGCTTGAGTGTATGTGGCGTACCAAAGAAATGCCCCCCTGGCCCCACATCTTTAACAGCATCCAGCCCTAAGCTACTTTCTGTTATTTCAGGTGGTTGCAGGAATTTTGTCATCATTTGCAGCATCTCTGCATCAATGATTACCTTCTCGAAAGAGGCGCATAACCCACCTTCGATCCATCCAGCCCCATGCATCAACATGTTGGCCTGTCCCATAATCGCAGACCATATGGACATCTGGCTTTCATAGGTAGCTTGGGCATCGACACAGTTAGAAGCATTGGCATTGGATGATCGGTAGGGAACACCGATACGCCGTGCTAACTGCCCACCAATCATTGCTGCCTGTGCATTTTCCGGTGTCCCAAACGCGGGTGATCCACTTTTCATATCTACATTTGAAGTAAAACCACCATAAGCAACAGGACACCCCGGGGCAACCAACTGTAATAGTGTCATTCCAGCCAATGCTTCGGCATGTTGCTGAGCCAAAGCCCCGGCAACGGTAATCGGTGCCATGGCACCTGATAGTGTAAAGGGTGTAATGACACATAGTTGATTATGGCGCGCCATTTCCATCGCACCATCAATCATCACCCCGTCCAGACGAAGCGGAGAAGACGTATTGATAATCGTAAACAATCGGGTCTTTTGCTTGAAGTCATCCCAGCTCTTACAGCCATGCGCTATGCGAGTGATTTCCAAGGCATCCGTTATACGTTCCTTCCCCAAAGCGTAAGCGTGGTAAACCTTGTCCGTAAGCAAAGCCATATCCGCAATACATTCGAGGTGCCGTATACGCGGCAGGATATCAACTGGCTCTACTGGATATCCTGCAACAAAATGTACAATATTCAAAGACTGACACAGCTTTAGAAGATTACGATAATCTTCCTGATTTCCTGGGCGTCGTCCCCGTTCTATGTCACTAACGTTGGGTGCTGATGCAACAGACCCAAAAGAAATATGTCCAGGGGATAAATTTAAATTATGAGCTGGATTGCGCGCATGCAGAATAACATCCGAAGGTGCATGCGACATCGCTTCTTTAATCAAATCGCGATCAATAAAAACCCGGTCACTTCCGACCTCTGTTTTTGCCCCGGCTTTATGGAAAATTTCTTTTGCTTCGGCATGCAGAATATCAATACCGACTTCCTCGAGAATACGATAAGCCGTATCACAGATGGCATCAATTTGCCCCTCGTCCAGGATCTCGATCGGTTGGTAAGGTGTCCGTACCTGTGACCAAGCTAACTGCTGAAATGCAGATGAAGCAACTTGCGGCCTTTTATTCCTTTTACGTCCAGATCTTTGCATCATGACCGCACCTCCCAATACAGTATAAATACCCTATAAAAACAAACGTGATCGCTCTTAAATGCCGCGCACCATATCAAAGGTACGCCTGACAATATTTAATCGCGTTTCTATCACGTCATAATCCCGCTCTTTTAAAGGGGAAAAACCGATGAGAAGTAAGGCTTCTCGGGTTTCTTCACGAAGGGCAACCATTGCATCAACCACCGCCATATGAAGTTTATCAATCTCTTTTCGAGAGCGTCGTGCAGTAATAAAGGGAAGCGTTGGTGTCGGCTCGCTTGTGGCTATAACGCGAAGTTTTTTTGCTGCGGGCTCATGACGTAGAGCCAATTCCCAACTCAGCGCGTCAATAGCTGCAAAGTCTGCACGACCAGTTGCCACATCCTGTATAGATTTACGGTGGCTGCCGGTTTCAAAAGAAGAGCTGAAATCCTCTGCATTTCCAATGGAACATAATGTATACAAAAGTGCCGCATAACCGGATTGGGACCCTTTGTCATTATAAGCAAAGGTCAACCCCTTTAACTCATCCAATGTATCTATCGACGCATCTTGATGAACGACAATGACGCTGAAATAGGAACCTGCTCCACAGTTTATGCCATAAGCAGGTGTTCCAACTAAAAACACCTTATCTTTCAGTTGCGTTTTATAAGGCAATCCACAGGTTTGGGATAGAAGCAAATTATCATCTAGCCACTGATCCATAGGCGAGATTGCCCTATTTAGGGCAGCGGGAGCACTAAACCCCTGATCAGAAAAACTTGTGCGAAGTTCTTTATAAAATTGATCGTTATAAGTCTGAACTTCTGGCCAATCATACATGGGAAGAGAGACAATAGTTTTATCCATCTCACAACCCTTAGTTTACACTTGCTGTTTCAGCAGTCGCTTTAACTTCCGATGGAGCTTTTTTAGCTATTGGTCTTTTGGGTGTAAAAGGATAAGCAACAGGCTCTTTCTGCGAAAAACTAAAACGTTTGAATATTTCAGCGTAATTTTTAAAGCTGTAACCTCTGTTCATATCCAAAAAGCGCTGTCGGTTTTTTTGAAAAATACCAGGTAGTTTATACCATGCAACTGTTGGGTAAGCATGATGAACAACGTGTAGGTTATTGTTCAGAAATAAAAAACTGAAAAAACCTGTATCTTCCACAATAACCGTTCTTGCGCGCATCGACTCATGAGCCTGATGTTCCAGAAATGTACGCACCATCAACAAAGAATAGGCAAAATAGCTACAGATAAGATAAGCCCAGACAGGCATATCGCTTACCAACGAAACAAAAGTTATAACCGATGCAGACATCACAAAATGCATCAGCCAAATTAAAAGGGTTTTCTTGTCACCATTATTAAGCTCGTATAAAGCAAAACCAATAACACTCAGGGTCGGGCCGATTAGCATCCGACCAAACAGAGTATTATTAAAATTGAAAATCCTTTTTACCCACTCAGGGCGGTTTTCCCAAATTTCCAAATCCTGATAACCGCTTTCAGGATCTTCGTAAGGATCACTAATACTTGCATTTTGATGGTGCTTGATATGCGTTTCCTTAAATCGCAGATAGGGAACCAATAGTCCTACCGGGATGATAACAATGGCATCATTCAATTTTTCAGATTCAAATGGATGTCCATGAATACATTCATGCTGCAAAGAGGAATGCAAAGTTATCAAAGGAATGATTATAAGTATTTGTATGATCAAAGGTACGTCAAAAGGGTTGAGAAGCACTAACCCCAAAAAAGAATAGCAGAATACAATTAACAATACTGTCCGCCATTCGGCACGATCACGCAACAACACTTTAAACCTCCGTTATTTAACTTAATAACGATGTGGCAAAAAAAGACTATCGACAATAATACAATTCAATCATTATAATAATAATCAGATACCAATCGTTCATTTTGTAACTAAAAGTGGATAATGCTGTGAATTCACAACAATCTGATTTAAATAGTTCTGATAAACGGGATGTGGCTCATATTTTCCGTGAACGTATGGCGCTGTTGATTTCGCAGAGTGGCAATAACTTAAGCCAGTTCTCCAAATCTATCGGCATAGATCGCTCTGCCCTTAGCCAATTTCTAGCTCCAGATTCAACAAGACTGCCCCGGGCAGAAACATTGTGCGCAATTTCAAGAGCTTGTGGAGTTTCTCTCGACTGGTTGATGGGCTTAATCGCAAATGATGGACATAATGATGAAATCGTACCATCAATTGAAATTATGCAAATGAACGAAGAAGAAGCCACGCGTAAGCTAGAAGAATGGCACAGAGAGGCTATTGGCTATAAAATCAGGTACGTACCGAACACCTTGCCTGATTTGATGCGCATTGATGAAGTCAGTGAATTTGAATTTAAATACAACCACCTATTTATTCGGAAAGCACAAGATCAACAAGCCAAACAACATCTTAATAAAACCGAAAAACCAGATACAGATATGGAAGTCTGCATACCCATGCAAACACTTGAACTTTTTGCTAAAGGTGAAGGTGTCTGGAAAGAACTATCACGAGATGTCCGACAAAAGCAGTTAGAACACATGTTAAAACTTGTCGGCGAATTCTATCCTACTTTCAGACTTTTTTTCTTTGATCAACAGGCCGTGTATTCGGCCCCCTACACCTTGTTTGGCCCCTTACGCGCGGCGGTCTATCTTGGTAATATGTACCTACTTGTAAATTCTGTAGATCACATAAAAGCCCTGACGCAACATTTTGACAGGTTAATACGCCTTGCTACCGTCGGCCCCGATCGGGCTGAAGAGCAAATTCAAAATTATTTAAATCAAGTAAAATAATCTATTACTCTTTATTCAAATCGCGACATACGTTATTGTCGTTATAGGGCAACATAATGTCGCAAAAAGTCACGGCTTTGAGATCTTAAGCTATATGAAAAATAGTGGGGTAATTATAAAAACAGTCCAAGCCCCCGTCAGGGATAGTGTTGAAGTATTAAACATGAACAAAGCAGTAATCAAAAAGCCAAAAACTTTTACATGACTTTTGTGTACACAAAATGACAACAAATAATCAATTCACACAACTGTTGTTTATGCACAAATTTCCATTAATTCGATTGTTTTTGATCTCAAAAATTTGACAATAACTACGATACAATAAACACTTAAAAGCGACATACATAAAACAAGTAAATAAAAAACATACAACCGGGAGGCACTATAAATGAAATTTTTTAAGCGCAATGGCTCACCGATGCCATCTCATACAGTAGAAATGGCCGAAGAAGCAAAATCCGGCAATATGGATCGGCGTGAATTTCTTGCTATTGCAAGCGTTTTTGGCGCAACAGCAGCAACAGCTTATGGTATGTTGGGAATGGCTGCGCCTTCTGAAGCTATCGCAGCAGAGGGTAAAAAAGGCGGCATACTAAAAGTATCAACCAGTGTGCGTGAGCTCAAGGACCCTCGGACTTTTGACTGGTCAGAAATGGGTAACCTTGCCCGCCAATTTCTGGAACCACTTGTCCGCTATAACCGTGATTTTACGTTTGAAGGCCGCCTTCTCGAAGGTTGGGAAATTAACGACGATGCGACAGTATACAACCTGAAAGTTCGCAAAGGCGTTAAATGGAATAATGGCGACGACTTTAACGCCGATGATGTCATTTTCAATATGACACGCTGGTGTGACAAAGCTGTAGAAGGTAACTCTATGGCCGGTCGTATGGCTTCACTGATCGACGAAAAAACAGGCAAGGCCATAGAAGGTGCTATTGAAAAAATTGATGACTATACCGTCCGTCTAAACTTACCAAAATCCGATATTACGATCATTCCAGGTATGAGTGATTATCCCGCGCTTATCGTACACCGCGATTACGAAAAAATGGGAAGCGATCTGCCGTCTAACCCAATTGGCACAGGTCCGTTTGAGCTGGAATCATACGAAGTTGGTACCTCTGCATCTGTTAAACGCCGGACCAATGGAAAATGGTGGGACGGTGACGTCTATCTGGATGGCGTTGAATTCATTGACTATGGTACTGATCCATCCGCTGAAGTTGCTGCTTTTGAATCAGGTGAGATACACACAAACTATCAGACAACTGCCGACTTCATTGAAATTATGGATAGTCTGGGTCTAACAAGATCAGAAGTTGTCACATCTGCAACTGTTGTCCTTAGAACCAATGCAACCCACAAGCCATATGACGATCAACGTGTACGTAGAGCCTTGCAAATGGCAGTGGACAATGAAACCGTACTTCAACTTGGATATGGTGGTGCAGGTACAGTTGCCGAAAACCACCATGTGGCCCCTCTTCACCCGGAATATTACGAACTGCCCAAACAAGAACGTGATATTGAGGCTGCACAGAAGCTCATGGCAGAAGCTGGCCAAAGTGATTATGAGCACGAACTAATCTCTATTGATGATGATTATCGTAAAAATACGGCCGACGCAGTCGCTGCTCAAATTCGCGAAGCAGGCTTTAAAGTAAAACGTACCGTTCTACCGGGGTCAACATTCTGGAATGACTGGACAAAGTATCCTTTCTCTATCACCAACTGGAATATGCGTCCGCTGGGTGTTCAAATCATGGCACTCGCCTATAGATCTGGCGAAGCTTGGAACGAAACAGCCCATAGTAACCCTGATTTCGACGCAAAAATGGAACAGGCTCTTGCGATTGCAGATGCAGACAAACGCCGGGATATCATGAAAGACCTTGAACAGATCTTACAAGATTCTGGCCATATCATTCAGCCTTACTGGCGTTATCTATTTAACCATTCAACGCATAACGTCCGTAATCACGGCATGCACCCGCTTTTCGAGTTCCATTTCGAAAAAGTTTGGCTCGAAGACGCATAGTTGTTTTGTTGGAACAATCACAGGAGCTTCGGTTCCGAAACTCCTGTGATTTACCCTAAAGCAATAAATTTAGCGTCTGACCAACGGGGCCGATATGTTCACATTTTTCTTAAAACGCTTGGGCGTCATGGCTTTGACCATGCTATGCCTGACGATTGTTGTCTTTTCACTGGTCAATCTGGATCCAAATCTTCGCAAGCTTTCTATTTCCCAAACGAATATGAGGGCAACAGACGTCGAAATTGAATCCTGGCTGGTTAACAACGGTTACAGAGATCCCTTTATTGAACGCTATGGATCTTGGCTAGGGCTCTGGCCCAGACAACCAAACATCGATGAAAAGACAGGGGAAGCCGTTTCGCGCTTTAAGTATTGTGATGATCCCACAGTTCCGACCTTTTCAGGTGTTCTGCAAGGGGACTTCGGATGTTCCACCAAGTTCAAGAAAAAAGTTTCAGACAAACTGGTCCCGGCCCTGCAAGCAACTGGCTGGCTGATGTTTTGGGTTATGGCTGTCATGATCCCTTCGGCCCTATTAATCGGCATTTTGGCCGGAATGCGTGAAGGATCGCGAATGGACCGTAGCTTATCTATTGTGTCCATTACATCAACTGCAACGCCTGAATATGTATCAGGCATATTTTTCACTGTAATTTTTGCATCCTGGCTCGGATGGCTAAACGGGTCAGCAGCAACAGCAACATCCAAGGGAATTACCTTCTACAATTTTGCCCTTCCCGTCATGACAATGGCCATTTACGGTATGGGCTATATTGCACGAATGACACGTGCATCTATGGTAGAAGTAATGACGGCACAGTATATTCGCACAGCCCGCCTCAAAGGTATGGGCTTTTACGCCGTCATCATCAAACACGCCCTGCGCAATGCGCTTATCGCCCCCTTTACCGTTATCATGCTTCAATTTCCATGGCTGCTGACTGGTGTTGTGATTGTTGAAATCATGTTCAGGTATCAGGGCTTTGGTTTTACCCTCGTCCAGGCCGCAGGGAATAATGATATAGATCTCTTGTTGGCCTGCTCACTTGTTTCTGTGGTTGTGGTGTTGGTTACCCAACTCATATCAGATGTAGGTTATGCCTATCTCAACCCTCGAATTCGTGTGAAATAAGGGGGCTGACATGGAATTCTTATCAACATTCGATATTATTACGACAACACTTATCCAGTTATGGCCAACATGGCTTGCGCTTATCATATTGGTCGCCGCAAGTTTTGCCTTTCAAAATCAACTCGGTCTATACGGCAGGTTATTTGACAGTGGCGTTGGTATCGTCGGCGTTCTCATTGTCGCATTTTGGATTTTCACGGCGATTTTTGCAGATATCATTGCTCCCTTTGATCCGCTTGATCAAATCGTTGTTATGAAAAACAAACTCCCCGGTGCAATAGAACCGGGAAGTGGTGAAGCCTTTCTGTTTGGCGGGGACAAGCTTGCACGAGATGTATTCAGTCGTGTTGTTTATGGCAGCCAGATTGTTCTGATTATTGCCCCTGCCGCAACAATTTTTGCTCTGATGGTTGGAATATCCCTCGGGCTACCTGCGGGATATTACGGCGGAAAGACTGATACGGTTCTTTCATTCCTTGCCAACTTGGTTCTCGCCTTCCCGGTTATATTGCTCTTCTATCTTTTGGTTACACCGGGAATTACAGAGACACCAATTCCTTACGCGATGGCAGGGTTGTTCTTTCTTTTTCCCATCGTCTTTTTTGTGGCCCTGTTCTACTCACGGTACAAAAAACGAACCGAAGTCCTATGGATACAACTGGCAATTACCTTGATCCTGGGCGGTTGGATCTATGCCGGACTTGTGTTCGATGCTGACCCGCTTGGCATCATTTCCATTGATCCGAACGAGCTGAATATTTTTGTCGCCGTCGTTTTTGCCACCAGTCCCGCAGTATTCAGAATTGTACGTGGTCTGGTTATGGATATCAAAACCCGTGACTATATCGCAGCAGCTCAAACAAGAGGCGAAACGCCGTGGTACATCATGCTTTGGGAAATTCTCCCTAATGCGCGGGGTCCTTTGATTGTCGATGCCTGCCTACGTATTGGTTATACAACTATTCTTCTGGGCACGTTAGGCTATTTCGGATTGGGTATGGCGCCTGAAAGTCCCGATTGGGGGACCGCGATCAAAGAAGGCTCGCGCCTGCTTCGCCTGTATGTACACCCCGCACTCTTTCCTGCTGCGGCTCTGATGTCATTTGTTCTTGGCTTGAACCTATTGGCTGATTCACTCCGTGAAGAGTCCCTGAAAGACTAGAGGAAGGATTAAGGCAAATGACAATGACCGAAGACACACCAATTCTTGAAATTAACAATCTTTCTATATCCTTCTTTGTCCGCACAGGTGAAATTCCGGCTGTTATGGATTTCTCTTGCAAAGTAATGCCCGGCGAAGCCATGGGACTGGTCGGTGAATCTGGTTGTGGAAAATCCACTGTCGCCCTGGGCATCATGCGGGATCTATCCAATATCGGAAAGATTACCGAGGGGACAATTAAGTTCATGGGCAAGGACATGGGGGAAATGTCCGAGGCCGAATTACAAGACATTCGCGGATCAAAGATCTCGATGGTTTATCAAGAACCAATGGCCAGCTTGAACCCCGCCATGAAAATCGGAAAACAGCTTATGGAAGTTCCGATTATTCATGAAAAAGTTTCCAAGGATGCTGCCTACGCACGTTCCTTGGAAATGCTAGAAGCTGTTAAACTCCCCGATCCGGAACGCATGATGCGCTCTTACCCGCATCAATTATCTGGTGGACAACAGCAACGCATCGTCATTGCCATGGCTTTGCTTTCAAAGCCAAAGTTACTTCTTCTTGATGAACCTACGACAGCTTTGGATGTCACCGTAGAAGCTGGTATCATTGATTTGGTCAAAGATCTGGGAAAACGGTTTGGGACCTCCATCCTCTTTATTTCTCATAATCTTGGACTGATTTTGGAGACCTGTGATCGCATCACAATTATGTATTCAGGTGAGGCCGTCGAAAGCGGCACCGTAGACGACGTCTTTGATCGTATGCAGCACCCCTATACCCAGGGACTTTTCCGATCAATTCCCTTGCCCGGTGCAGATAAAAATACCCACCCTCTTGTGGCTATTCCCGGACAATTACCATTACCGAACCAACGTCCGCGCGGTTGTAATTTCGGACCACGCTGTCATCACTATGTCGAAGAAGTTTGTAATGCAGGCCATATTAGTATGATGCCTGTTGCAAATGAAGAAGGACATACAAGCCGTTGCTTGCGTTTTCAGGAAATTGACTGGACGGCGTTACCGGAAAACTTACAACAGCATGAAGCCATTCAACCCGGTCGTGAAGTTCTCAAGGTTGAAAACCTGAAAAAACACTATCATGTCGCTGCGAACGCCATATTTGGCGGGTCAGATACCCGCACAGTGAAAGCAAATGAAGCCTTGTCCTTTACGGCCAGAGAGTCAGAGACAACTGCAATTGTGGGTGAATCAGGTTGCGGTAAATCAACTCTTGCCAAGGTTCTTCTCGGTCTGGAAACCGCTACAGACGGTACGGTCACTATGGATGGCCTGAATATAGAAGCCGTTGAAGTGGATAATCGCACACCTGAAACCATTGCCTCTCTTCAAATGGTATTCCAAAACCCGTTCGATACCCTCAACCCAAGTCATTCAGTCGGATCACAAATTATCCGAACCCTTGAAAAGTTTAATATTGGAGCGAACCAGAAAGAACGTGAGAGCCGAATGCTTGAACTACTTGATCTGGTTAAACTTCCAAGAGCTTTTGCATCACGTATGCCTCGACAACTTTCTGGTGGTCAAAAACAGCGTATCGGTGTCGCCCGTTGTTTTGCCGGGCATCCTAAAATTGTTGTTGCTGATGAACCTGTTTCCGCACTGGATGTTTCTGTACAGGCCGCGGTTACAGAACTTCTGATGGACATACAACGCGAAGCCAAGACAACGATGTTGTTTATTTCGCACGACCTTTCTGTCGTAAGATACATCGCAGACCGTGTGATCGTTATGTATTTGGGCCATATTGTCGAACAAGGAACAACAGACCAGATCTTTGCGCCCCCCTATCATCCTTACACAGAGGCCCTGCTATCGGCGATCCCAATCGCGGACACATCGGTCGAGAAAAAACACATTGTTCTTGATGGCGATATTCCTTCGGCCATGAGCCCGCCGTCTGGTTGCCCGTTCCACACTCGGTGCCCGCATGTTTCAGAAGTTCCCGGAGATCTTTGCGCTAAAGAAGTCCCCGAAATCAAAAACCTGAGTGGCGGGCATCAAATAAAATGTCATCTCGCCAATGATATTCTCGAGCGCATGGAGCCCGTCATCAGTTTTGATAAAAAGGAAAATGACCATACGGCAGCCTAATGCCTTGGAGACGAATGAAAGGCAGACAAGCGATGGCAGAAAAATGCCTGACAGAGGGGTGTTTGTATTCCTGTTACTTCCAAACTATTCCCTGCTCGCCCTCAGTTCGGCCGTAGAGGTTCTGCGTGCTGCCAACAGGTTATCCAGATCGGAAATATATTCATGGCAATTAGTCTCTGCTGATGGCGGGTTATATCCATCATCAGGCGGTCTGGCCTTGCCAACCGAAACACTTGATAGCCCAATAACAGATATAACACATCTGGTGATTTGCGGCGGGGATGGGTCTGACAGTCTTAAGGATAACAAAACCCTTTCTTTTGTTCGCGAACACGCCAGACGCGCCAGATTATCCGGGGCCATATCCGATGGCTCTTACCTTGCGGCCCGTGCCGGGCTGTTTAACGGATATAAATCAACAATTCACTGGCAGTGTTATGATGGTTATGTGGAACAAAATCCGGACTTGCATATAACCCGCCAAATTTACGAGATTGATAGAGATCGCTTTTCCTGCGCAGGCGGAAATGCAGCTTTTGATTTATTCCTTCAACTCGTTGAACGCGACTATGGCCGACATTTAAGCCTGGAAATTGCCGAAAATTTTGTACATAGCGATATCAGGCCCCAGGTAAGTCCACAGCGACTTAATCCTTCATTCAAGTTCGCAGCTTCAAGCCCACGGCTCAGTGGTATAATTGAACATATGGAACAAAATCTTGAAACACCTTTATCCTTGCCAGACCTTGCAAAACTTGTTGGCATTACGGCCCGGCAAATGGATCGTATTTTCCAGCAATATGTTGGTGAGAGCCCAAGCAAGTTTTATATGGGCCTTCGAGTAAGGCGCGCAGCTTATCTTTTGCGTCAAACCAATCTGGCAATTGGTGAGATCGCTGTTGCATGTGGATTTGCATCATCATCTCACTTGGCAAAACATTTCCAGCGAATATGGAGAATGTCTCCGCGGGAATATCGAATACTCTAGATCTTCCCCCAAGTTGCGCATACCAATTTATGCTCAAAAATGTCTCATATGTTGTTTTCTCATTACCTGTTCCACTTAAACTGAGAGAAAATTTTATATAAATGTTCTCTCTAACAAAGGTCTGGGATCAATGGCTTTTCCAACGAAAACAAAATACATTATTATCGGGGCTGGCATTCATGGCCTGTCAACAGCATGGCATCTGGCAGAAAAGCTAAAAGCTAAAGGACAAGGTTCCGGGCAAGATATCCTTGTCATCGATAAAGAAGGTATCGCATCCGGTGCCAGTGGGATCGCATGTGGTGTTGTCAGAAATAACTATTTCCAACCAGCCATGCGTGAATTAATGGCACATTCTGTTGATGTCTGGGAAAGCGATCAGGAAGCTTTCAACTATAACCCCGTTGGCTATTTACAAATAAGCCCAGAATCGATGCATGAGGATTGTGCGAATATCCATCGCCAACAAGCCGAGATAGGCTATTCATCTGATTTCATAGAAGGTAGCGATAAGTGCATGTCTTATATGAAAAATATCTTCAATGATTGGCAAGCAAAAGGGATCACAAATATCCTTCATGAAAAACGTGGAGGATACGCAAACAATACCAAAGCGATCTACGGGCTGGCCCAAAAAGCCGAAGATAACGGCGTGCGTATTTTATCAGGTGTTGAGGTCAGGGGTTTTAGCTTTGCAAATGGATCTTCCGCTGTCACAGCCGTTGAAACTGACAAGGGTAACATCGAATGTGATCAGGTCATTGTCGGTGTTGGCCCCTGGATAAAAACCATCTGGGATATGCTTGATCTTCCTAAGTCCGTCGATATTAAAGGTCGCGACGGTAAAGTTCATACTGATATACCTATGTGGCGATACTGGGCACTGGAGGAAGGTGTTCTTGGTGTTGAACCAGGCTTCTTAATGGATAACAACGGCAATATGCCCCCCGTTATTCATGTAGATACGGATGAACCCCTCTATTCCGACGTTGACGGTTCTCTGATTACCGATGAAATGTGGGGAATTTACTATAAACCCGATTTTCATTTCAACGGCGTGCAAGGCGGTGCGATGCCTTACAAGATAGATAAAGCCGCTGACGATGTGAACATTGACCCTTATGGGCCAAAGTCACCAGAATTCATTGTTAACGATCACTTCGCACACATGTGGACATCAGCCCTCGCCTTTTGCCAGAAACGTTTCGAAGGACAAATAGTTAAATACAGGAATGAGCCTTCTGGCGGCCTTGGCTGTTTTACACCGGATAGTTTCCCCGTCTTTGACCACTTCAGAGAGAACGTGACGATTATTGCAGACTCAAACCACGGCTATAAGATGATCGGCGTTGGCGCCCTGATCGCTCAAGAAGTTTTGGGAGAGAAATCAGCGCTTCTGGAACCTTTTCGCTTTGATCGTTACGCAAAAGGAAAATTGCACCCGGTAAGCAACAGCCCCTTCCCCTGGAGCTAACGGACACAATAGAGAGGGCTCATTACGGGGCTCTCTCTATTGTTGCTATCTATTTATAAAGGTGTTCATTTTCTATAACGGGGTGTTTCAATAGACCCAACAATTCTGCCATCGCATTAGGATCACTTGTTAAACCACCAACAGATTTTACAATTCCCTCTATTGTCGCTTTATGTATCGCCCCTTGGCACAAGTTATGAAATTTTCGTAACATGTGATCATCCGTTAACGGGTTTTCTGGATCGCCGTTAGGGCAAGTTGCAGGCGTTTTCAAAACCTCACCGTTATTGAGTGTTATTGCAACATCGGCCCAACGCTCCCCGGGAAACTTTGCGTTATATTCATCTCTCTCCTTTAGGATAATCTTCTGGCTTAATGCCAAAATTAAGGGATCACACAAGGAATGTGACGATATCTCATTAGCGCCTAAAGTACCGCGCACAATTAACGCAGCAACCGGAAATGCAATTGCATACTGCGCTTCTTCTGTTGTTTTCGGCGCATGCCCCCCAAGACAGACACCTTCATGAAATGTCCGGATTTCAATCTCAATTATTTCTTGATGATTAAGTGACTGTTGTTCCATCAAATCGGATACAGCCTGTATAGCTGGTTGTGCCCAACGGCAAACAGGATATGGTTTGAAATATTGCGCCAAAATCTCCCATCTTTCATAAAGATCATCCCAATAAGGAATAACATCTTCATCTTCGAGGGTTATTGCCGGGGCGCCGGTAAAACCTGATTTGGCAAGATATGCTGCGCTTACCCCGGCCATTGCGCCCCATCCAGATCCATCCTTGAGCATCGTCGGATGATCTATACAGCGCATCATCTGACTTCTGGGGCCATGATATTCCGCAATTCCCAAGGCATGCCGGGTTTGTTCGCTATTCAATTTAAGCAGACGCGCGCCTATAGCAGCTGCGCCAATAGCATTCCAGGCACCTGATGTATGATAATCGCAAGCCGTAGCATGTAACGCTATCCCCGCTCGCAAGCTGGTTTCATACCCAATGACCAAAGTCGTGATAAACTCTGTGCCGCTTATCATCCCTTGTGCATCTGACAGACTGTAAACAAAGGCCAACAAAGCAGGTAAGACAGCTGCTCCCGCATGTCCTTTTGTTAAGCGATGACCATCGTGCGCATCAAAAGCATCAATCGTCATTCCCATCGCAAGTGCGCTTCCCGCCGGGCTTGCTATTTGCCCTGTAAAAGGAATAGTTGCAGTCTCTTTACCTGCCCCAAAAAGAGAAACCGCATGTTCGGTAATGATCTCAGAGAGCTCTGTTTGCCTGCCAGCCACAGCAACGCCCAATAGATCTAGACAGCACCGTTCGGCCATCTTAACGACATCAGAAGGCAAATCGTCAAACTGTGTGTCATGGATAAAGGAAAAAATTGCGTCTTGAGAAGACATAAAACTTCCCCCTAATGTCTTACTGTTTACAGATGCGATTGAATTCACGAACAAAGTGATGTGGATTGAGGTCTCGCAAGGTTGGTAGAAGATATCGTGCTTTTTTCACCTGCGCATAATCCGCTTCGGCAAAAATTAAACACTCTCCCTCTTCGGCTTGAGAAATAACAATACCTTGGGGAGAGACAATTGAACTTCCTCCCCAAAAACTTATGTCATTCTGGGGTCCGATCCAGTTACTCATCAGGATATAACTGCCAAAGGTAAGTGCTGTATTTCCAAGATTTTGTTTCCAACCTTTGGGGTTAGAAAAATCTCCACCGACTGCCTCTGAAGCTGAAGCAATCGGCGCGATAAGAATATTCGACCCACGCAAAGCAGAAAGACTTAGAAGCAAAGGATTCCAGTGATCTGCACAAATTAATGTACCTGCGCACCACGGGTCTTTTTGATCGAGAGGCATAAAGCTGTTTACTTCTTCCCCAACGGTGAAGTGCTTCCCCTCTTCCAATAATCCATAGGTTGCGAGATTAATCTTTCGATGAATATTCAGAACCTTCCCGTCCCGAACCGTCATTGCAGAATTATAAAAAAGCGCACCATCCCCTTCTTCAACAAAACCGAAAGTAACTGTTATACCAACAGCACTGTCTGTAATTTGAGAAATAAAATTATCGCTAATTCGAAGCGCAACATCCGGAATTGGCCGCGAAAAAGAATACCCCGTAAGTGATAGTTCAGGAAAAACAAGGATATCCGCACCAAGCTCTCTCGCTTGCTTAATAAACTCTATATGCCGCGCAACACCATCCTGAGGTGAAGTCGGCCCCGCAATTAACTGCGCCACAGCAAGGATAATTTTATGCGTCATCTACCAGCCTTATTACATCACAACCTTATACATTCTTATGGAACTGATTATGCGCAAATGCCTTAAAGCGACTAAGATATGATCCCAAGCGGCCTATCAAAATATATATAGAAGAAAGCCGGTTTTTCTTTGCTGTCGTGTTTTATTACGTCACTATTATATTATTGCAGTATGATATTGCTGAATAACTAAACAATAGATCAAGACCAAAGAACGCATTCTATAGGCCACGAATGACAGAGTATCACAATCAAATTCGGTTTGAAGAAGATGAAGAACAGGAAATGACAATTGCGTTTCTCCTTGTTCCTGATTTTTCCATGATGTGTTTTTCCAGCTTGGTCGAACCGTTACGTGCCCTAAACAGGCTTGTTGGGCATGAATATTTCAAGTGGGTATTTCTTTCACAAGATGGTCGGCCAGTTCTGGCTAGTAACGGGGCGTCGCTCAATGTCCACTACCCGATGGATCAACTCAAAAGCTGCGATGCGATTTGCGTGTGTACAGGTATTGACGTCAGTCATCATGCCAATGATGCAACCCTCGGATGGTTGAGACAGGAAGCCCGTAAAGGTCGAATAATGGGGGCCATATCAACAGGCACCTATTTTCTGGCAAAGGCTGGATTACTGGAAGGAACAAAATGTACCCTGCATTGGGAAAATCAGGATAGTTTTCGTGAACTTTTCCCCACGATAGAAGTTACCAATCGTCTCTATGAAGTCAGTGAAAGGCATTTTAGCTGTGCAGGTGGTACTGCTGCGTTTGATCTTGCTCTATCCTGGATTACAAGCAAATTCGGGAACAGCGCAAAGACCGCTGTAGCTGATCAATTTCTGCATGGAACCGGCAGATCCCCCGAAGAGCCACAGAGAAACGACTGGGTGGAACGCTATGGTATCCATAATCCCAAGCTGCTCGACGTTATACGCCTTATGGAGGACAACCTTGAGGAGCCTATGTCCCGCCAGGAACTTGCGGATACTGCCAATGTATCCGTTCGCCAGCTGGAAAGGCTTTTTGGCAAGTATTTACAAAGTTCCCCATCCTCATTCTACCTGCAACTCCGGCTGGAACGTGCGAGCTATTTCCTAAGGCAGACGGCCATGCCTGTTTCAGAAATAGCTATCGCCTGTGGGTTTATTTCCTTTTCACATTTTTCACGTAGTTATCGAAAACAGTTTGGTCGTTCCCCAAGCGAAGAAAGAATGCCGGAATACGAACGTACTGACGCAAAAATCATCGATACTTTATAGAAAAGCAACTCTCCAAACTCTGACGCTACAAGACAAATACACGTCGTCTCAGACATTTTTACCGTCACCACTTCACATAGGCTCAAGATAAATCAGCACTAATGCTGATCCATTGAGATGTGCAGGAGAGCAAGGTGGCAAGAAGACCCGGACGTCGTAACCGTGAAAATCAGAAAACGTCAGAAAGCAAATCATCCGTTGCGCCAGCCGGAGCAATGGGAGGTCGATACAAGCCCCTTCTTGATCAAGAAGTTGACCGTATTTTTGAAGCAGCTCTGATCGTTCTGGAACGCACAGGCATTGAGGTTATGGAAAGCCCTTGTCGCGAGACGTTCCGCAAAGCGGGATGTCGGGTTGATCGCGATATCAACCGCGTATTTATTCCGCCAGAGCTTGTGGAAAAAGCCATGAATACTATGGCCCACGAAGTTTTATTGGCGGGAAGAACACCCGAACATGATCTGAACCTGGGCAGTGCGCGTGTATATATGGGGACAGGTGGTCAGGCCGTTAAGATGCTGGACCTCAACGGCAACGTTCGAGAGACCATTACCAGCGATAATTATCACATCGGGCGCCTCGTGGATAAGCTTGATAATATCCATTTTTATATGCGCCCTGTGGTTTGTCGCGATCTCGAAAATGAAGATATTGATGTAAACCAGTTTTACGCCTGTCTAGCGGCGACCAACAAACATGTCATGGCAAATTCATACCTTCCCGAGCGAGTCAAAGATTTGCGAACAATGGCCAACATGATTTCGGGGAGTGCTGAGGCATTTAACAAACGCCCGATCATTTCTTTCACGGCTTGCTGGACCGTTAGCCCCCTGCGCTATGCAATGGAAACGGTAGAAGTTCTTGATCAAGCAATCGAACATGATATCCCTGTGGTCATATCTTCAGCACCTCAGGCAGGTGCCACATCCCCGGCAGCGCTAGCAGGAACATTGGTTCAACTGCTCGCAGAACAGCTTTCTGGTATTGTCTATGTCAACCTGATCAAACCGGGCTTCCCCTTAATTATGGGATGTGTTCCAGCGCAAGCGGATTTGCGTACCGGTGCCTTTACCGGTGGATCAGGTGAATTCTCACTCCTAAATGCCGCCTGCGCCCAGATATCGCAACATCTGCGTATTCCCATTTATAATTCATCCGGTATTTCTGATTCAAAAATTCCCGATGCACAGGCCGGTGCAGAAAAAAGCCTGACAGGCCTCGCCGCCGCACTGGCAGGTTCCAACTACATCCATCACTCGGCTGGTTTTCTTGAGAGCCTTTTGACTGTTGCCTATGAACAGTATGTTATCGACAACGATATTAACGGTGCCATTATGCGTATGGTCCGTGGCATAGAGGTAAATGACCAAACTCTCTCAGTGGACGTTATACATGATGTTTGTACAGATGGCCCCAATCACTTCCTTGGGCATGAACAGACACTAAATTTAATGAACACCGAATATCTGTACCCCCAATTGATGGACAGAGCAACAAGAGACGATTGGGAAGCATCTGGGGAGTTTGACCTGCGGCAAACAGCAATCGTTCAAGCAAAAGAGCTTCTGGGCAATCATTGGCCAAAAATCTTCACAGATGAGTTAGACAACGATTTACGGAAACGTTTCAATATCTTGTTACCGAAATCTGAAATGCAGCCAGATGGTTTTTGGGATCGTTTTATATCCTAATTTAGGAAAAGATATAGCTTGTCCCATAATAAAAAGAGGACCAAAAACACCCTCTTTTTATTCTAATTTTTCAATCAAAGAATATCGTCTCAACCTCAATAAGCCAAGGCAGCGACCAGATGAACCCGGTGATGTTCCCCGCCATTTAACGCTGTATGATACCCACGCGTATCTGTAAAATATACAGATCCATCAGCAGGTAAGTGCGTAACGTGATGATTAACGATAAAAAGTGCACCCGGGTTTGTAACCAAAGGGATATGTAATCTTGGTTCCGGGTCGCGGTGCCACGAATTACAATTATACAAGCCTTTGGAAAGAATGCGCATCCGACCGATGGGAAAACGACGCATTAGTTCCCGGTGAACGGTCTCAAAATAAGTTCCCTTGAACTGCGGGTTGAATTCAGAAAAAGCCCTTTCATCCACAAGGTCTTCACGAGGTTCTTCCACATAACGATCATCCGCCCGAAGCCAATAACGTCCGGATAAATCATTTGCAGTCGATACCGTTTCACCCGGACGACGATTGAGAGGAATAGCGGCAAAGCCCTGATCCTGCATGTCCCCTTCAAATGAGGTAATTTTTAGCACCTCATCCAAAGCGGTCCGTAGTTTCTTGATATCAAAGCAGAGGGACAACTTTTCTATACCTGGCCCGGAAACGAAGTTTGCAACAGAGTCAGTAATCCGATCTTCAGCCATCCAGGTTTTCATTTGTAGTACATCAGGATCATTTACCAACGTATCTTTCGCATTTTGTAATTCGATATTCATGATCAACATCCCATGGGTTCAATTAACTGATAAACTCGCACGATATGCAAAGGAGTGCACAACGCCTTTTTCTCATAAGTTGATGCAAAAAACTGATTAATATATAGTCGACATATTCATGAAAGGTAGAATATCCATCCGTTTGGGAAATCACTTTAAACAATGCGTAGAACCATTCCTTCGACCATGGCACTTATATGTTTTGAAGCGGCCGCCCGATACCAAAACTTCACACAAGCTGCTCAGGACATTAACTTGACCCAAAGTGCAGTAAGTCGACAAATCAACCTGTTAGAAGAGCTTCTGGAACAAAAGTTATTTGAACGCATACGACAACGTGTAAAGCTGACCGACGCAGGTCAACATTATCTGCTACAAATTCAACCGCTTTTAGAAACACTGGAAATTGCGACGATCAGAATGCCGGAATTTCAGGCCATGAGTGGCGGTATAAATATTGGAACTTATCCTACGCTAGGTTCGAGATGGTTACTCAAGCATTTAATGAATTTTTCTACTGAATTTCCAAATATCAATACAAACACCATTACTTATCTTGATAACAAACAGTTCGACCATAATATGATCGACATTGGTATTGTTCAGGGCGATCCACCCTGGCCGGGATGCCGACACGATTATCTAATGTCAGAAGAGCTCGCAGCTGTTATCAGCCCCAAACTGTTAGATAATCAAGCAATCAGTGAAAAGACTCTTTCATCGTATCGATTACTTCAACATACAACACGACCACAGAGCTGGGATATTTGGTGCCAAAGTTCTGACGTTAAAAAGCCCAATCCCCGAAACACGCTATATTTTTCACAGTTCGAAATGATTATAGAAGCAACAATTTCTGGGCACGGTATCGCAATCTTGCCCGTTATCCTCATAGAACGCGAACTGGCTGATCAAAGATTAACTCTTGCCCATCCTCATATCGCAAAGCCTGAAAGTGCTTATTATCTCATTTCACCTAGCGCAAAAGCCAATACAAAAAAAGTTCTAGCCTTCCGCGATTGGTTATTATCGCAAACCCGCCCCTAAAAAACACATACTTAAACATGGGTAACATTGACGTACATATTATTCATCACGGGAACTCACCCTGTCATGGCTTCAAGTCTGGCCGTCATGGTTGAGACTTCACCTTAGCGACAGGCGGTGTTTTGTAATGTTGCAGATAGTTATCGTTTGAGGCTTCCGGCGTCAGATCAAACAGGCGTCGTACTTCTGCCAGCTCCATAATACCGCCGGGATTAAAGGCAACCTTTGCATCGGCTCTCATCTTCATAGCCCCAAAATTAAAATTCGCACGGTGATTTTCACGCACTAACTGGCGAATTTCATTTAGAACCATTTCACGTGCGCCCGGGAAATCTTGCCAGACTTCAAGCTGTTCTGCGGTTGGGCGATTAATCAACCGTTGTACATTACGGGCATTATCATACCGTTGCCGTGCCGTTCTACCATGCATGGCGACAATGCCCCCTGGATCCAGCACAACAACGCGCCAGCGATCAGTTCCTTTTAGCTTCTCAAAGGAATAGTTATCAGGCTTCACATCCAACCAAGCAAGGCCACGGCGATTGAGCTCTCTGAGAGCTTGGTCGAGGGCAAGGGACTGCCCTTTTGTCATCTCCCCACCCTGCTCTCTCATTATCTGTTCTGCCGTGCCCCGTTCCATTCGTTCATTGATTTCCACGGACTGGGTGTCCCGCACTTCAAAATATTCCGTACTTGTCTTGGTCACATCAAATCGGGCAAAGCGTTCGACAATCCGGATAAACCGCGTATCAACCAGTTTTTCCAAAGCAAATCGACCAAATTCATCAAGAACTCTGGCATCCCACTTTTCCGCGACGGTTACACGAACCACGCGGGCTTTATTTCCTGCATGTTGATATACGTGACTGGTCGAACCGCTTCCAAGATGTTTACCCAGTGGCAAGAAGTGTTCAGCCCCACTGGGGTCAGTGAAATTAAATTCGGTTTGCGCCTTTGCAGTCATATCAGGACGGGAAACATCGAACTTAATACTCTCACTGCTGATTGGCTCATTACCGGGTGCCCTTGGCACCTCGGCAGCAGGAACATCCACAGCAGCGGCCTTTTCGACCTTTACAGGCTTATTGGTTTGAGGGGCTGTCGCTTTATCTGGATCAACATTATCATTGGCAAATTCCAATTCCCCTCGCTCACCTTTAGGATTGTTAGAGGCAACTTCCCGCAACCCGGAAGTTTGGTTATAAAGAGCAGCGGTCAAAATATTCGCAGCTTGTTGAATATCAGATAAGTAACGTTGCCCGGCCTCGTTATAAATTGCTTCTTTTTCTGCATCGGTCAGTTCCCGTTTGAGTTCTTTTGCCCGCGCATCAATCGCCTCTTGTGCCAAGATCTCCTTGACCTTGTCGATATCTGCACGGTTATCATTCAACTCGACCGTTTCTCTGACGATCCTTTCCAGTGACCCCAGTTTTAACCCGGCAATCTGAGCGGCATCCAAAGCCCTGACAAAGTACTTTGCACCTTTCGAAGCAAGTTTGGACGGGTCCCCGGAATGGGTAATTTCATGCAACATATGAGCAATCTGCTCGAAATAAGATTGCCGTCCTTGCTCTGGTGTTAATTTGATTTTTAATTCAGGTGCTGTATCTGCAAGCAAGCTTTCTGCTGTAATAGACCGTTTTGCAGCCTGTATGGTGAAAACCACATGCTCAATGGCTGCCTGGGTATAATAGGCTTCTTGTGCAAAATAGAGCGCCTTTGATTGCGCATTCCGCAATTTCTGCCGCAGGCTTTCTTTTTCTGCCCCCGACGCTTTTTCAAAAGCCGTTCTCAATTCCAGAATATCTTTAAGAGCACTTTCATATAATCTGTTTTCTGCGGTGATTTGCAGATCAACTTCCTGAACCGGATTTTCCCGGTCATTTCTCAAGAGCTCTTTCTGCGCCTCAATAGCGTCACGGTATTCAGTATTATATTTTTCTGTCAATCTTAGAGATTCAGCAACTTCGGCCTTTTTACTTTCAGAGGTATTTTCAAGTATCCATTTTTTATGTGCATCCCATGCTTCTTTTGGCAGTGCCTTGCGCGCCGAGAGATGAGCAAAGGCATCCTGGAAAAGCACATCGCCTTTTCCGGCCTCTATCAGGCTTTGGATTGTTTCAGTATAGGCGTTGGTATCAAGGACCAAGCCGGTTTCACGTCCACCAATCTCGCTGGCTAGTTTCCAGCGATTGGCAAAACGGGCATTAAACAGAATGACGCCCAGCGCAGCCTTGGGGCCGACAAAGCTGATATCATAATCACTGGTGAGGTTTTCAGAGCCAAAGGCTTGAACTTCACCGCCAATTTCCTGAACAATTTCATTGGCAAGATTATCAACGATCTGACGGCGAAGATTAACCAGCTTTCGCATATCATGTGCGGACAAATTGCCATTCTGATAATCTTTTCTCGCAGCATCCCAGTTTCCGTTATAGCGCTCCATCAGAATTTTTGTGGGCTTGTCGACAAAAAGAAGCCAGTCAACATATTCAATATGACGGATTTGCGCTTCGCGAAGCTGGCTGACTTTTGTCGTTGGTCCTGTTCCCGCGACAGGTGGCTTGCCAATTGTCTCTAGCCATTGGTTAATTCTGGCCTCATTCAAACGCTGTAGCGGAGATTTATTTTTCCCTTCAAGGGCTTTCCCAGTCCCTTTTAGAAGGACAATCGTCAAAAGATTTCCCAGATAATCATCCTGACTAATCTGATTACCTTCCAACAAGCCGTTCAAGGCAGTCAGTACAGCGGCTTCACCAAAAATTGCCGTCTGCTTGAGAATAGCAGCCAGCTGTTTCCGGCCTATATGCTGGGCTACTTTGGCAACGCCTTCTGATCCAGCGCCGAAACCTTTTAATGCCCCTATAATCAAAAGGTTATGCGCATACTCTTTAAGAAGAGTTTCACTAGACCAATAGCCATCTTTCATCAAAAGAGCCGGGTCCAAAGCAACCTGCGCTGTGCGATTGAGGAATGTAAATGCCCCCGCTTCCAAGGCCAACCCCGTCCCATAGGCAAGCGCTTTTCCTCCTAGCGAACGCACAGCCCCTGCTGCAAGGACCTCGGCGGTTGCCCAGCGACCAAATTTTCCGGCAATCCCACCTGGTACCGCTATTGTAGCAAAAAGCTCACCCGCCTGCTTTGCATTCAAAAAACGGTCTATTGTCGCAGCGGTTCCCGTTGTTGTTTTCTTGACAAATTCACTGCCAACTTTAGTAGGATCCAGCACAATTTGTTTGGGAATAGTATAAACACCATCCTTCAGGAAACCATGGGTTCTGAGAACCTCTTTATCCTGTTCACTTAACTGGTTTGGAAGGTTATGCCCTGCGCGTATCAGTGCAGTATTAAGCTTCTGGCTTTCCGAAATGACTTCTTCCAGTTCGGCCTGAGTATCTTTCATCCCCCCAAGAAGATTTGCAGCCCTTGCAGGTCCAGCTTCGTACCATTCGATATGCAGATAGCTCACAAAGCTATCGAGTTCTCCGGCCAGGGAAGCTTCTCGCAAAGGGATCATAGCCCGGAACAGGCGTTGAGCATCTTCATCAATCAAAGCGGCCTGATATTCTTCGACAAGTAAACGCTGTTGATTTAAGACAACTCTGCCTTCCAGCTCTTGTGCGGCCCCTTTCATTAAGCGCCCGGTTTGCCCCAATTCTTCGAACATTTCCAAAAGCGGATTGGATGTGCCGACCAAAGCCTTGAGGTATTTAGCTTCAGCCTTGATCAAATTTTCGTAAAGCTGTCCTCGTTCTGACCTGCTCCGATCCGGGTCTTCGTTAATAAGGTCAGCACGGCGTTGATCAAGATATTTAAGCTTGGCATCATCCATTGCCATCACGAGCCAATGATTAAGATATTTCTTTTCATTTGCATTATATTCCCGATCACGCGGGGTATTTTTATGATTGGCCAGCGTCTTTTCCCGCAAGCCACGCCCGACGGTAAAGTTAGAGAGATGCTTGCGCTCTTCCCAGATTTTTTCGGCTGATTTACCATTCGCGTAAACACCTGCAAGGGTACGGTGTATTGTTGTTATCTGCCATTCACGATGATTTTTAGGCAGGAAAGATCCATAGTTCATCCCGTACATTTGATAGTCAGGTGGCGTGAAGTTCCCTGCATTCTCAATATAATAGTCCTGCATTCCATCCCGAAGGGCCCGTAAACTGTTTAACTGGGTGATCTGTTCTTGCAGGTTAATTTTGGTGGTTTCGTTATCTCTGAGAACATTCCCCAAGCCGTCAAAGGCCTTAAGAATTTGCGCTTCTTTTTTATCTATATTTGTTGTTGCGCCAGAAACCAGTTCCGCCATTTTCTTGACGCGCTCTTCAGGCGGTACAGATAACAGATCCAGCCTGATTTTAAGTTGAGCGAGAGTCCGGATTTCCAGGTTGATCTGACTGAGGCTCCGCAGGTGTGACGCCTTCTTTTCTTTTACGCGGGCCAGTTTGGATGCTGTCGCCATCCTTTCTTTGAAATATTCATTGAGTTTCTGGTTAACGGGTTCACCTGTTTTCGCAAGAAATTCTGCAAAAACTTTTCGCTGCCCTTCAGTTAGCTGCGGGTCCTGGGATCGCATACGAACGCTATCCAAAAGGCGTGTGATTTGACGAAACCCCTGTCCTATTTCTTGAGGACCATGTTCATTCAATAACTTTGCTATTTGCTTTTTAAGTGCCGTTTCAGCGATGTCATAACGTCCGGAACGAATAGCATTACGGGCTATATTCCCCAGCTCACTGGCATATGTGGTGTCTTTATCAAGACTTTCCTGCCAGGCAATGGCTTTGTCGATTTCCTGTATCAAACGATTACTCGAAGACATCAGGGCTTTTTTATACCTCTCCCCAAGTCCTTCGGTCGCCATAAGACGTTTTTGAAAAGCCTGTATTTTCTGTTTCAGGTCGCCATCGTCCTGACCGCTTCCCAGGCCACTTGCCAAAACTGAAATTTCGGCAAAATCAAGCTGCACCAAAAGACGCTTTTTTGTGGCTTCCTCAAAATCCTCTGCCTGCCTGAGAATAGAAATAAGCGTTTTAGCTCTGACGTGATCCCCCTGCTCCACATAGCCATTCAACATGATACTGCCAACTTCAGCACCGATTGATACAGGTATATTGCCAAGAACCGATTTAAAATCTTCTTCTGTTACCTCAGTACCTTTCTTCGCCAGTGTAACTCTTGCCTGAAGGGCCAATAGCGATGGGTCCAGTGGTGTTTTCTCTAACGCTTTGGATAGAACAGATGTTGCTTTGGCAAGGTTTCCCTCGCGGAGTAACCTGTCGGCCCAATGAAGCGAAATACCGGCCATAATTTTCGGATCTTTGTTTTGCTCAACAAATTCCTGCAATGCTTTTTCTCGCGACTTGCGCAGGTCAGCCAGCTTGCCCAGTTTTTCCTTCACGCTTTCATTGAGAAAACCGTAACGGCGCTCTATCTGTGTGACCAAGTCAATTAAAGCAAGCGCCTTGCTCTGATTGATCTTAGCGTCTTCACTCTCCAGATTTTTGAGGACATCCAGCGCTTCAGCAAGCTTTCCTGAATTCACAAGATTACGAATTTGTTCCAGCCTTGACGCAGCATATTCCTTGCGAATTTGTGTCTGGGATTTTGATTGTTCAGCGGAGAACTGTTGCCCGTAAACAATCGCTCGTAAATCATTTATATTAACAAGCTGTTTGGTGAGAGCCGTGGTTAATTTTGTTTGTTCTCGCCCCTTTGGCACAGTTTCTCTAATCTTGTATAACAGCTTTCTGGTGTTCGTGTTCAGTTCGGAAAGAACAGAATTGAGGTCTTCTTTCTCTATTCCTTTCAGGCTTTTGCTCAATCGGGTTAACTGACGTTCCAACTGTGCAATTAACGGGGGTAGTTCTTTGGGATCTGTCCCCGGAAAACTGGCTAATTGAACCAGAACAGACAAATCTTTTACCAACGACAAAGGTGTCGCATTCGGCTTATTTAATCCTTCATAACGCGCTTTTATCAATTTCTCACGCAGCCTGTCATAGGACGCTTGCAGATAAGCAGTCTCATCCTTATTTGTGCCTTTTTTCCGAGAAGAAAGTATCTTGGACAGAAAATTAAGGCGTGGTAATTCATTCACAGCACTGTCTTTTGATTGTGAAACAACTTCCCGGTTAATGCGTTTAAACAATGCATCGATCAGCACTGCACCATCCGGCTTGAGATTGTTGTCAACCAATTCATCCAAAGCCTCGTCCAGTATCTGCTCAGTAACCTCTGCCCCAAATTTATGGGTCATTTCTGCAATAACAGACGGTAATATTTTCAAGGCAGGATCTTCTTTTGAGAACGCTGGCAAAACATCTTTGTTCAACCAGAAAACCAGCGATTTAACAGCCTCAAGTTCAGAACGCTCGGGCGTGTTGTTTTCACCGACTGTGTAACGTGCTTTCGTAGCTTTCAAACGTTGTTTTTCGTTTTCCAACGCCGTTTTTTGAACGTCAAAAACCTGTGCAAGACTTGTCTGACCGATTTCTCTGTAATGTTTGGCTGCGGCATCAAAAGCTTTGATATTTTCATCAAGATTTGTTACCAGGTTTTCAGGTCTGGCTTTGCTAAGAGCGATCTCTTGGTTCTCTGTCGGTGATTGATTTTTGAGTTGTTCTGCCTGCTTCTTCAAGCGGGCCTTTTCCGCTGATAATTGCTTTTCCAGAGCATCCCGCCCGGCAAACATCGCTTCTCTTTGATCTTCAAGTGATTTTATGAGACCCGGAACATTACTGCCCTCTGTGGCGGTCATAGTCTCTTCAACCGCTTCAATAGACTTATTCAATGATTCCAGTGTGGAAGATAGTTCTTTGGTTTTCTCATTTTCCAGTGCGACAGCTGGTGTTGAAGCGGGCAGAGGGGATACGGGTTGAGGATTTTGATTAATCGGCAGAGGATCACTTCGCCCCAAAAGCCGATCAATTGTATTAAGACCATTGGGATTGTATCTTATTTTTTCTTTATCGACGGCCTGTTGCCGTTCCAAAGCTTTGGCAACCTGACGACGGCTGACTTCCAAAGCCTGTCTTTGCGCCGTATATCCTTGAGACAGATCCTGCTGCCCACTTTTGATAAGTTCCTTCTCAACAGTTTCAAGAGACGCAATATTCAGGTCCAAACTGGTAAGCGCCTGCTTGAGTTCTTCCGTTTCTTTTGACCCTTTCTTTGTTCTGGTTTGAACACGGAGTATTTCCTGTTTTAGTTTCTCTTTTTCCCGGTCCAGTTTAACTTCCAATACGGCACGAGTGCTAAAAAGCGCCTCGCGCTGTGCATTGAGCCCCGTCTCTAATCCAGGAAGTTTATGCCCTCTTGCCGCCAACATACTGCCTTCGACGGCTTCTATGTTATCGTCAAGTCCAGCTATCGCATTTTCCAGCCTGATAACTTCCTGACTTTTCTGTGGTCTTTCAGAATTTTCCAACCCAGCGACAAGACTTTCAGCATCATTGTTCAGGTTCGCAGCGGTAGATGTGTTACCCTCACTTTGCAAAGCATCAGCAAGTGCCGCCCCCGCAATACCACCTATACTTCCGGCTATGGAGCTCAATGATTTTTGATCTTTCGACAGCAATTTATCTACTGTGTCCCGGCCAGATTTTTCAGGGTTAGAGGGCAGACCAGCCAAGCTGACCTTACGGTTCGTGGCCTCGGCAACCTTTCTTCTGTTTTCTTCAATCTCCTTGAAGGTTTTGACCACCTGATCCCGAGCTGTATTCCACGTTATCGCCCCGCCGCGTGTCATCGGTTCAGGCGTAAATTTACCATCCTGCATTTTCCCCTGAACACCCAACTCACCAAGCTTTCCAACGACTTGATTTTGTTGTGAAAGAATTTGATCACGCTGATAAGCCAAAACTTCTGTTTGCTGCGCCTGTTGAGCGGTCAGGCCTGCTTTAGCATTAAAATCAGCAAGCTTGCGGTTTACACTATCCAGCTCACTCCCCAATTTTGCCAGCTTCATCTGTTGATCAGCAACAGCGGCAACATTATTGGCAAATGCTTTGCGATCAACCTTTCCATCAGGACCTCTTGCCAATCCATTTGCAAGATCCGTATTGTGCAAACCAACTTGACGGCTAAAGATATCGACTTCAACATCCGGTAACAGCCCCCGCATTTCCTTGCGAATTTGATCAGCTTGCTTACGCAGTTCCGTTGATCTCATCCCTTCACTATAATTTTGCAAACTTTCATTTGCTTCATGGTAGGCAGCTGTCGCTTTTAAAAGCTTTGCGCGATTAGCAGCAACTTTGTCTCTCAATGCTTTTGGCCCCGTGAAGGTTTTGTTCATCTGTTGACGCAGTTCTTCCTCGGAACGCATACCGCTTACATCAAAATCTATGTATTCGGTATCACCAGCTTCGACCAAAGCTTGCTGTGCTTTCTTTACTTCATCCAACGCATCACCAACAGCCTGATTTCTACGAAGTTGCTCTTTTATTTCTTGGCTATAACGACTATCTTTTTTGTTATTTTCTTGCTTGATATTTTCTTCGACTTTATCAAGTTTATCGGCGAGTTGGCCGAATTTAGCCAAGCTATCAGCGGAACCGCCTTTTGGAATTTCACCAGATGCCAGGGCTTTATCTGCGGCTTCTAATCGCTGCAGGGCAGAATCAAATTGGGTACTGACTTTTTCCAACTCGGCAATATCCATCCCCTTGATTGATTTTGCCTCATAGAAAGAATTCATAAACTCTTTGGGAATATCCCCGCCGACATTTGGTCCTATGGGCGCGCTTAAATGTCCGTTAGCTTTTTGATGTTTGTCGAAAGCCTGTTGTGCTTTAGCCAACTCTTCTCCAAGGCCCAAGGCATTTGCCTCTAACGCAAAAGAAGCTGCTTTGGCCTCAGTTTGGGCTGCCTCATTTTTTTCCAATAAACCTTCCAGACCACGCATTTGTTTTCGTAGTTCGCTGGCTTCATTCTCGGTAATACCTTTAGTATGTTTCTGCCATTCAGCCTTTTGCCTTAGATCAGACATGGCGCGGCGAATTTTTTCTTCCTGTTCAGCCAATTGTTTAATTTTTTTATCCGATTTATGTTTCTCAAATTCAGCATCGTTCATACCAAACTTGCGGTCTTTCATATCCTCGACCGTCTGTACAGCTTTCTGGTGGGCCTTAACGTCTTTTCTGAATTGCTTTGCTTCCCTTTGCAAAGCGGCACCGTCATTACGATGAGCAGCCTTTTCGGCCTGATTTTCTGCACGTAGTTTTCGTATATTCTGACAAGCAGAAGAGCGGCAATTAGGATCACCATCCCGACGCATATCCTGCTCTATTTCGCGAAGGTTTTTATCTTCGCGCTCCAGATCTTCCCCATCTTTTTTATGTTTCTCAGCCTTCCGTTTGAGTTCTTTGTTTTTTTTCTCCAGTTCCTTACGTTCTTCTTCCAGTTTCTTTTCAGCATCACGACGAGCCTTGTATTTTTTGTCCTTTTTCTGGCGCTCCAACTCTTCTTTCAGTTTCCGTTGCTGTTCTTCCAGCTTGGCTTTAAGTTTTTCTTTCCGCTCTTTCTCTTCCTGAATTTTCTTTTCTTTTTCCTTCTGTCTTCTGTCCTCTTCCGCCGCGGCATCTTCAATGTCTTTGGGATCGACCTTTATTTCCAAAGTATTCTCACCAATCATTGCCAAAGAGTTATTTGCCGCGTTGCGAACCATGTCACCCACTTGTGAAATAAGGCTATTGAGATTGGGGCCAGACCATTCGCGGATGGTATCAATACTTGTTATAGGCGCAACGTCTTCGCGAACCAGATTACGTTTGGCCCGCTCTTCCGACGCCTTACGCATGGCCGTAATTTCTTCCAATGTCATTCCCGGTGGTTCTTTTTCCTCCTCATAATGAGAAACGTCCCCACCACTAGAAGCAACGACCTCCTTTGTTGCTTCAGCATCTGCTGTCGCTTCGGTCTCTTCAGCTCCTTCTTCTGATGTTTCACCGACGGCTTCTTCAGTTGTCTCTTCCTCTTTAGCCACGGCTGTTGTTGCAGGAATTTGATCAGAAGTTTCTGTTGTTGTTTTAGCAACAGTTGATACTGGTGTTGTCTCTGACGTTTCAACTTTGGTCGCGACACTGGGCGCCTGAGGGGCCGTTTGAATAACAGCAGGACTTTCAAGAACAGGGTTCTTTTGGATAACGGTTGATGTAGCAGGCACAGCATAGGGAACCGTTGAGCCTTTGGTGATGCTTTCGGTACGCGTTCCCAGAACTTGATAGACGGTCGTGTTTGACGACGTCGAACTCATGGTAACACCGCCAGTCGTTTTTGTTGTCGTCTCTGTCGTTGTTACTGTTGCCGTCCCACCCGATGTCATCCCCGGCGTACCGGTCTGTATTGGCATAGCAAGCGGCGCACTATAACTTTGCATATTATAAGACGGTATGGGGTTTTCTGTTACGGGACCATAAGGCAAAACCGGGCTATAGGGTTGGCTTGGACTATAGGGAGAAACATAGCCCTCGGCTTGTCTAGCCTGGGTCGCCTGACGTGCCTGGGTCGCCTGCCTTGCATAGCCACCACCCGGAACAGCTACTTGCCCCGGTGTGAATACTGTATAGCCCGGGTTTTGATAAGTTGGCGTTTCAGTGCTTTGAGATACAGCCGTCGAAAGCGGCAAAGTTAAAACAAAGCATACTACAAGAGCTACGCCGCCGCGACGAAAGAAGTTTTGAAACAGTAATGAAATACCAACCATATGGTTTCTCCCAAAACTATCCGGGAGGAGTGAATTCAACCGCTACTATTGTTTCTTATTGTTTGCTTTGATCACGTGTTGAATTTCATATTTAGCTAAACGTATCCCCGGATAGAACTTGCCTTTATCAAGGCAATCATTCAGATCTACCTGACAATAACAATAAGATCACCCCGCTGTGGGGTATCGATATCCAGTGGAACAAAACCACCAAACGAAAGCTTTGCGGTAACATCCGTGACAGTGACCAGACCCAGTTCTTTTTTACGGATCATCAACACTTCACCCGTTTGCGGGTCCGTCAGCTTTTTAATAACACGCTCAACCATAAACTTGTCATTCGCACGTATACCGGAATTGGAACCAGCATTAATATACACCTGCCCTTCGTCAAAATCGACAACGCGTCCAGTCCAGGCAACAGAATTGCTTTTTGCGGCGATCATTTGTACAGCACGAGTAATAGCCTTGCGGGTCGCTTCACCCAATGGCGTTTTAAGGAACTGGTTTGTTCCCATACTCACGCCTTTATAACCAAGGGACAGGTCCCAAGATGAGTTATCAATAGCTTCAGAAACACGATATACCTCTTCAACCTGTGAGGTCGTTGCGTTCACAAGACGTATATCCATCGCCACCTTGCCCGAGGCAGATTGGCGTGACAGGGCGCCGCTAAAAAGGTTACCGACATTGCCACCAGACAGCCCGACGCCAAAGCCACCACCCTCGTCCTGATCCCCAAACTCGGTTACAGATCCATAAATCAGGAAATTCAGTCCGGTGACTTGCCCAAGTTCAGGTCCCGTCGTTGAACTGGTAACATTTTGTCCCTTTAATTGTTGTTCTGCCAAAACCTGTTGCACATTGGCACGTTCGACCACAATAAAACGACCGGATTCAACAAGCGCAGATGTCATCATTGCAGATAACCCGCCCCCGATGTCCCAATCGCCATATTTTTGTTCAAACGATCCGACAGCATCAAACTTTCCGACGCTGACGACACGCTTAGGCCCCGCAATTTCCTGTACCGGTTCGGTCAGAATGGCAACCTTTTCGGTATCATCATCCGTTGAAGATTGAGCAAGAACAACAGTATGAGACGAAAACAAAAGAAAAACAAAAGTAAGCGAAAATATATAAATTTTCGAATAGTTACTAAACCAGAGACCCGACATCTGCACGTTGCCTTTCCACAGCTATTGGTCTTGGTAATCGGATTAATAGATCAATCAGCTATCCAAGAACCGTTTGTTTTATCAATTTTATAGCGTTCTACTAATGACCCCTCGACAGTAACGACTTCGGCAATAATAAATTTCTCTTCTTCCTGGATTTCACCAATCTTTAGACGTTCATTGCCATTGATCATCAACTGATATTCAAGCAACAGGCGAACGGCTTTTTCCGACGGACCAGCCGGACCATAAATATTATTGCCAGGAATGTTATTTGAAGAACGAGAAGGACCAGAAACGGGCGAAAGAGCACGTGGCAAGGTAGATGGTGGCAGGTTCAGCGAGCTATTGACCTGTTGTGTTTCGGAAAGCGACCTGACAATGTTCGATAAATTATTAATCTGTTGAGTTAAGGCATAATAATCAATCTGCCTGTTTCTGGGGTCCCGATAAATATTTTCGTAACCCACATGAGATTGAGCGCGAGCTTCTGACGCCTCTCTTAATTGTTGAGCTTGGTAATGCTGACGTTCTTTCAAAGTGACGTCATCAGAGAATGTAACCGAGGAAAACCCAACACACTGAACCAGAGATAAAAAAACAACACCATATCGAATTATTTTTTTATTGGTTACATAGCTCCTGAATTTAAGTGGAACATCCATTGATCTTCCAGACATAAAATTACAGAGATTTTAGTTTTCATAAACATTTATTATACACAAAGAAGAACTTTTTACAAAGGGGAGAATAATCACTCTCATCAATGCGTCTGCATTAGGCTGGTATCCACAGAATTCAAGATTTTTGACACCCTCCCCCAAAATATATCTTAGGAATTACATCCGGAATAAAATTATCCCCTGAATATTATACCAAAATCATTTCCCCCAATGGATGTCTTATTGGGCTAATTGTCCTTGGTCCAATAAGCGGCACAATAATATTGCTCAGGCTTTAACTTCCATTCCGTTTTCAATGTTTTCCTCATTTGTCTGGCGTCGGTCTGTTCCCCAGCAAACCAAACATAAAAATCATTATGCTCTGGCAAACAGACATTTGTCATTGAGTCCATTAACTGCCTGTCGTGTTCAGATAGCCAGACAACATCAACTCCTTCTGGCCTAACGAGCGAGACTTGATAATCCGGTTTTCTTGTTTCTATAAAAACCTTACCCTGAGTATTGGGAGAACTATTTTCCAAAATTCTGGAAATGGCCGGTAGAGCCGTTTCATCCCCGCCAATTAACAACCAGCTTTGATCAAGGTAACCACCTCCGCCAGGTCCCATAACTCCAATGACTTCCCCCTCAGAAACATTTTCAGCCCAATCGGCTGCGACACCACCTTGGTGACGTACCACATCAAAATCCAACTCTCCCTGTTCTGATCTGACATAGCGAGCGGTGTAAACGCGATTATGAAGTTCGTCATCACCGTCGGGAAAATGTACTTTTCCTGATTTAAGTCGGATTGGCCAAACTGGTTCCCGATTTCTGGATTTAGGCAATAGCAGTCTGAAATGAAGTCCCCCTTCATCAAAGATAGCCAAATCCTTGCCTGCCAAAGTTATACGTAACGTTCCCTCGTTCAGAACGATACATCTAAGAACCGTCATCGTTCGAAAATTGGCCGGAGCCTCCTCGTCCAAATTCTGTCCGCTCCAGACCAAATCGGATAATTTAAGATCAGGCATATGGCCTGTTAAATAGTCGACCACAAAATCACGCATGATATCGAGGCCGTCATCTCTTTCACTCTCTACGGTCAAGTTCATTTCTTTTTGGGTTGCAGAAAGACGCAACAGACCATATTCCCCGCGAATTGAATAGCTGTTGTCACTATGTTTTTCTGCTTTTAGTTCATGCTGTTCGATGTGAAGGACTTGTGCTTCCAGGTATTGATCTGCATTTGGCAGCGAAAGACTTAATGAAGACTGAAACATGACTTAACTCATAGATTACAAAATTAAAAATGGTTTGGGTTTATGTGCCGCTACTTTTTGCAAAGGTGTTTTGACGGCTCATCAAAACTAACAACAACGGCGTTCCAACAAGTGCCGAAAGCAATCCCGCTGGCATCTCATAAGGATAGTCAATGACACGGCCGATCCAATCAGCAACCACCATCAAAGATCCCCCGGCAAGTGCCGATATAACCATCTGCAAACGCGCTTGATGTACCCCTAGTGATCTGGCGATATGTGGGGCCATCAATCCAACAAAACTTAGTGGCCCGACCAGAACCGTGGCCCCCGCGGTTAAACAGGATGCGACGGCAAAAAGAACAAAGCGTGATTTTCGAACATTCACCCCTAGGGCTAGAGATACTTTTTCACCTAAATTGAGAACATCTAATGCCCGCGCGCCAAGTAAAAGGGGCATCATCAGTGCACAGCCCAAAAACAAAGCTCCACACGCAGATGCCAGGCTCACCCCATAAGTAGAACCAGCCATAATACGAAGCAAGTGAACCGAACGTAAATCCCCTGTTGCCGCCAAAGCACCAATCAATGCATCAATTAAAGCACCAAGAGCGACACCAATCAAAATCATACGTTCCGGCTGAAACCCGCTTTTTTTCCCGAAAGCAAAAAGTGCAGCAAGAACAATACTTGCCCCCAACAAAGCACCAATCGCCATGGTTTCCGGGCCAACGCCAACAACAAGATAAATACATATGCCGATCCCCATCATTGCACCGGCATTAATTCCCAATACTTCTGGACTTGCCATGATGTTCCCCGTCAAACGCTGGAGTATCATGCCTGCCAAAGCCAGCATTATGCCTGCGCCAAAGGCAGCGATAACACGTGGGACACGCCATTGATAAACCAGATCCCAGTTTCCAGAGAGATCAAAAGCCCATCCAAGATCTGCGTCTCGTCCGAGAGTCACGGCTAAGATAACAATACCGATAGAAATCAACGACATAATCATCAATAACCTTAGTCCAGCGACTTGCCGCCAAACAACTGGCGCACTATCCGTTTGCACCACAGTTTCAAATTTCATTCTCGGGATCAGGAATAATAAAAGCGGCGATCCCAGAAGTGCCGTAACTGCGCCAGTGGGTACAAATTCGCGTAAGCTTCCTGCCAGAATTTGGATTACCGCATCCGTCATCCATAATAACGCAGCGCCAATCAATGCACTCCATATCAGCTGTGACAGAACTTTACGTGCACCACAAAGCCTGACAATCATGGGGGCAACTAACCCTATAAAACCTATGACACCCACAGCACTGGTAACAAAGGCCGCCAACGCAATAGCAATTGATACGGCAAAAAATCTAATCATTCCTGGTGAGACACCTAATGAAGATGCACTACTGTCTCCGAGAACCAATAAGGAAAAAGGGCGAACCATAATCATGGATAAGCAAAACAAGACAGCCAACTGAGGCCATAGGGAATTTACAACATCCCAGCTTTGTTGTGATAACGATCCTGCCCCCCAAATAAACAAGCTCGCGAGGTACCGATCATTCAACAAAACAAGTAAAGACGCGAGTGCCCCAAAATACAGGCTTACAATCAACCCGGTCAGAACAAGAGAAATGGGTGAAAAATCACGGCGCGCCATAAGCCCAAAAACGAGCGCAGCCGCAACACCAGCCCCGACGAGGGCGATAACTTCACGACCATAAACCAGTGTTGCCGGGAAGAATAGTCCGGCAATAACCAGTGCCAGATAAGCCCCGGCAGATACCCCCATTGTTGTCGGTGATGCCAAGGGATTACGCAGAGCCAATTGCAATATTGCCCCAGAAAAACCCAACGCCAGACCGCAAAGGATCGCAATGCTCAATCGGGGCAAACCAGAAAATAGAAACAACATCTGTTGAACATCGTATTGATCTCTATCTATTCCGTGATCAATAATGTTCCGGACATCCTGCCCCATCAGTATCCAGGATAAGAAAAGTGCGACCCCTAAAATTATACAAAACAGAGCCGGGCTATAATTGCGTGGCGTTTCACTCATGAATAACGGCTTTCCAAATGTGCCAGTACGAGAGAAAGAAAACGTTCAGCTGAGGGCAACATGCCAAACATGAGCACGGGTGGCATTAGAACAAAGCGATCATTTTGTATTGCTGGCAAGCGCTTCCACAACGGGCTATTTTCAAGAGTAGGTTTGATGTCATCCATTAATGGCTCAAAGACAATGAGTTGCATATTTTCTGTTGCCGTTAATGCCAGACGCTCCAATCCGATGGTCTGAAATCCCCAATAGTTCGTCTCACCTGTCCAGGCGTTTGTTAAACCAACCTCGTCCATCACGTTTTGATACAGGCTATTTGCGCCATAAACACGGGCGTGGCGCCCATCCATAAAGTTAAGTAAAGTCAGAGACGGATACTTCCTTTGTGAAACCAAATCCCTGGCTTTAGCGAGTTTGGCATTAAAAGCCTTTAAATATGTCTCTGCTTCTTTTTCCAAACCTAACAAAACACCCAGATTTTCAGTTATCTCACGCGAAGCCTGTAAGGGTTGTTTTTTACCATCAAAAAGCGGGATGATCTCTATCGGTGCAATTTTCTCCAGAACCGGTTTATGACTGGCCGTATAGGGTGTCATAAGAATAAGGTCCGGATTTAATCGTGATATTGCCTCTAGATTAATGACGAGATCTTGTCCAATATCTGCGACCGAAGGTGGCAGTGTGGGTTCCCCAACCCAATAGTCCCAGTGTTGGGCCGCGACCACACCTACTGGGGGAAATCCTAATGCCAATAAAGTTGTCGCAGATCCATAATCAAGACAAACTATGCGCCGCGGAAATGGATTTGCTTGAGAGGTCTGAACCGACGTAAACATTGACAAAAGCGGTGTCATAGAAGCAGCAACACCCGCCTTTAGAATTTTTCTTCTCTCCAGAGATCTCTCTTTGTTTTGGAGGGACCTATCTATATGTTTGGCGGGGACATTCCTTGCATGAAGATTATTGGGATCACGCAACATAGGTTATTGCCCCTTCGCCGTCAGGATGGCGCAAGACCCCCATTTCTACACCAAAAATCTTTGCAAGAATTTCCCGTTGCAAAATTTCCTCGGGCGTCCCGTCAGCAATCAATTCACCATCGCGTAACGCCAAAAGACGGTCACAAAACCGCCCTGCCATGTTGATGTCATGAAGCACCATCAGAACAGAAATATTTTTTTTGTGTGCGAGGTCACGTATCAAACGCAGTGTTTCAACCTGGTGAGAGACATCCAAAGCAGAGATCGGTTCGTCCAATAACAGACACTTTGCATTTTGTGCAATCAACATCGCGATCCAGACGCGCTGGCGCTCTCCACCTGAAAGATTATCAACCTGTCGATGACGTAAAATATCTGTGTTGGTTAATTCCAGAGCTTCGTCGACTTTATGACGATCAACATCTGTGAAACGCCGAAAAGCACCATGCCACGGATAGCGACCATGAGAAACAAGCTCTTCAACCAACAATCCCTGGGCAGAGGGCATATGTTGCGGTAGATAAGCAACACGACAAGCAAAGTCCTTTTGCTTCCAGTCACTAAAATCCTTTGCTTCTAACTGTAAATCACCTGTTGTCGGGGTGACCTGTCGAGCCAAAAGCTTAACCAAGGTTGATTTACCAGAACCATTGTGCCCTAAAAGCCCACAAACGATCCCAGCCTGCAAATCCAGACTTATAGGTTTCAGAATAGACGCCGAACCAGCCGAGAACGATAGTTCCCGGCTGGTTAGAACTGGCTGTCTTTCTGTTGAAACGACAGTTTGTTGTATTGACATCAGAAACGATAGCGAAGGCTTGCCTGAACAGTCCGCCCCTCGTCCTTGTAACAGCTTCCCGAAGCACAGATCTGCCCATCCTTATCAAAAAGGTTATTGGCATTTATCTTGAATTCTGCCCCTTCGAGCTTATTGCTTATTTCACCAAGGTCATAACGTAACGCCGCATCAAAGAAATAGCGTTCATCGTTATTAATGGTATTTTGATCATTGCCTTCGCTTTCACCAAAATAGCGCACGCCACCCGATATACCTAGCCCACGCAAAGTGCTGTTTTGAAACTCATAGTCAACGTATGACGAGAACGTGTGCAATGGGATGCCAGAAACCTGCTTGCCAACTGTGCCTGATGGTCCATCTTTAATCTCAACGTCAGTATAGGCATAGGCTGCATTCAAACTAAGACCTTCGGTCAAGGTTGCCACAGCTTCCAGTTCAAAGCCACGCGAACGCATATCCTGTTGAACCTGAACATTCAATCCGGATGATGAATCAAAAACAACACCATCTTCCTGATCAATCTGAAAGACCGACGCTTGAATGACGGCATTATCATTCAGAAACTCATACTTCACCCCAGCTTCCATCTGTTCACCAACAGTTGGCGCAGCCGGAGCGCCACCAACAAGACTACCAACATTAGGTGTGAAAGAAGTTGAATAGTTTGCAAAAGGAACCAAGCCAAAATCTGTCACATATGACAAACCGAGTTGCCATGACATTTCTTCTTCGTCTTGCTTAATCGTGCCAGTATTGTTTTTGGTTTCCGCATCCAGGAAATCATAACGAACACCGGCATTTAGACGCCACTTACGCCAGGCAAGTGAATCATGCATATAAATACCGATTTGATCCTGTTCCTGATCCACATCGAGTGCGGGGTTCATTGTGATTACGCCACCAATAGCCCCAAAGCCCTGACGCTGTTCGTACTCGTTTGTACCGTAATCAAACCCGGTAACCAATGTATGCTTAACAGGCCCAGTATCAACCGATGTTATCAGATGGTTATCGATAACAAATGTTTCCTGTTCTTCCACCGCTAGACCAGCATTCTGAATTGATCCCCCAGCGCCCTGTCGATAGGCATATTCCAGGTTGATATCAACATTTGCATAGCGGGTATTCTGGCGGAAGGTAAAGGTATCGTTGAAACGGTGCTCAAATTCATAACCTAGGCGATACTGTTCATGATCAAAATCATTCCAGTCTTCATGACCGCTATATAGATCTGTAATTCCATTTGCATCATTGTAGAAGAAAGCCGTCCCACCAGTTTGAGAGTCCATATATTCGGTCAGGACAGTCAGCTTGGTATCTTCGGTTGGCTTCCATTCGATAACAGGGGCAATATAGGTACGATTATCGTTATACCCTGGCAGATCAGTTTCACTATCGCGAACGACCCCCGTCAAACGATACTTGATGGTTTCTTCATCATCGATGGCATCAGAAAAATCAAAATTCCCCTGAAAACGCTTATTGTTACCGGCAATAAATTCAACTTCTCTGAGGCGTTCTTTTGTTGGACGTTTCGTCACAATATTTGCAAAGCCACCCGATGAACTTGCCCCGTATAGTGTCGAGGATGGTCCCTTAAGGATTTCGACCCCTTCAACGCCATAAGGCTCAGCACGATATACCGCCGAAGAACCACTGAATTGGCGCAAGCCATCGCGGAAAACGCCGTTATAAACTCCATCAAAACCACGAATGGTAAAGGAATCATAACGTGTATCAAAACCAAAAGCACTGGTGACAATACCCGGCGTATAGGCAAGTGCCTCGTTCAGGGTTTTTGGTGCTCTGTCATCCAACTGTCGTTCCGTAACAACCGAAATGTTCTGAGGAACCTCAATCAACGGTGTATCTTTTTTTGTCCCGATTTGACTGACCAATGGCACATAACCATCCTGGACAAGTGTATCATCACTTTCCGCTTCAATCACAATTGGTGCCAGACTGCTGTTTTCCTGATTAGCTTCTGGATCAAACTGACCAATAGTAACCGTACCATCATCAGAAATGATATAATTCAAGCCTGTACCGCCTAACAATACGGTAAGTCCGCGTTCCAATGACATAACACCATGAACACCTTGGGCTCTCAAATTTTCCAATGTCGCACCATCAGCCAGAATTTGAACATTAGCTTGTTGCCCAAAAAGCAAAACTGCATCTGCTAAAGATTGTGGCGCAATCTGAAAACGCAATTTCTGTTGCTGCCCCTCTGAAGTATTTTGGGCCACTTCATCTGTAGGTGTTTGATTTATAGTTTCGTGACTGCCTGTCTGAGCTAAACCACTACTTACAGTCATCAATGACGTCGCCAATGCAGTTGTCATCATCATTGCATAACGGCGCAAGGCTTTAGCCTTACGTATTTTTTGAACCTCACTCATTGAGCGGTCTCCACTATTTTTTTGTTGAGAGCCTGAGCCGAAACCCCAAATGCGAACAAGTCGCATTTTCATCCTCTATAACCCAACAACGACAGAGCACGCTCGTTTTTCAAATTTTTTTATTTTTTTGATAAAATAATTATCCAGGGCGAGATTTCAGTGACTTCAAGCCCATGTATACTAGCAATACCGCGAAGGCTTTTATGTGGTTGTTCCAGTTTAAAAACACCCGTCAAACGTTTCTTGCGAACATCCGTATCCGGAATAAATATGTGCCCATTAAAAAAGCGATCTATCTGCCCCACAACAGAACCAAGTGACTGATCCCGGACTTTTAGATATCCCATGCGCCACGATGCAATATCATCGACAGGCCGATTAGAAAGTTTATAATCACGTGCATTAAAAAAATCGACGCCCTCGCCGGGTCTTAGCTGAAGAGAAACACCATCTTGCTTTAGGCGATTAACCCGAACCACCCCTTCTGTGACGGCAACACTCACCCTATCTTGTTGCTCATCAACAAGAAATGCCGTGCCTAAGACAGTTGTCTGTATGTCGTTTTTTACGACAATAAAGGGACGGGTCTTGTCTTTATGAACATCAAAAAAAGCAACCCCGGATAAAATTGTAACTCTCCTTTCTTTTTGGGAAAGTTGCACATCAATTGCCGTTTCCGGTGCCAGCGTGACCTGACTGCCATCTGCCAGATCAATAACCGCGGCCCTGGCCTTACTATTTACAAAATCAGCGCCCAGATATTTAACTCGAGTCGAAAATTGTGGCAGTGAAAAACCAATAACCAACAACAGAACCAAGAGCCCGGTAATACGGCTTGCTCTCTGGGTAAAACTGGATTTAGGAAGAAATGATGATTTTCCAGACGAAAAAGAGGAAAGCGTTCTGTCCAAGCCGCGTTTTTTGCTTTTGGATTTATCTTCGTCAAAAGACTTGGGAAAGGCACTGGACAAAGGCAAACTCTGTCCTTCCAAAGGTCCGACCTCTCCCAACAAACGCCACGTTTGAGAGACATTTTGCCAATCTTCTCTATGCTTGACATCACTTTCAAGCCACGACAGAAAATCCCGCTGCAAAGACAGGTTATCTGGATCATCATGCAATAATACAATCCACTCGCTGGCTTTCGTGGGGATCAGTAGTTCGTCAGTCATGCTCTCTCTTGGCTTGTTATGGCGGTGTCCGCCTTATAGATACAACGTAACAATACATTGTTTTTTTCAAATTTTCTTTTAGGCTTCCTTATTCAGTTTTCTTTTTTAAGCTTTCTTTGCAATGTTCTAATGCGCTTGCGACCATGGAATGTGCTGTCCCCAAAGATACATCCAGTTGACGAGCGATATCAGCCAGCTTTAAGCCGGAAAAACGATGAAGTTCGAAAGCCTGGCGCGTTTTTTCAGGAAGCTCATTCAATGCCATACGCAGCACAATCAGCTCTTGACGAGCGCCTGCGTGTTGTTCGGGTGAGATTTGCCCTGTATCAGCTGTAAGTGCTGATAAATCTTCCTTCCGAATATATGAATTTTCTCTGGTTTTCTTCCGCAGACTATCCAAACATAAATTTCGGATAATTTGATAGAGGTACCCGACAGGCTCTTCCAGTACTAGACGATCCTGCTTTCTTTTTTCAACACCGATCACACGAAAATAAGCATCCTGTACAACGTCTTCTGCAGCATGTCGTTCACCAATAATAGAATTCGCGTACCCAACCAGGTCGTTACGATGAAGCATAAAAAGCTGCAACAGGTCATGTTTGCCGGTTATAGAATTCATAAACTTAACCTGAAGCGAAGAGGCACATTAATTGAGAATGACTTTCAATTACAAAAAAAATCATATCAATGTCAAACACCCACAGGTTGTTATTTTTAAAACTGAACTTGGGGAATTTAACATGGCATTACGTTCTACTGTGACCATACACCACATTTAGAACAATAATTTCAATATGATGTGCGGAACACACCATTATACAGAAGTATAAATTAATTAAAGATAACGCCCTAAAAACAAGAAATTCTATTGCTTTAATAAGTTTATATGATAATGAGTATCACTATTATTTAGATTCGTAAGAGTTTCTTTGAACCAAAAACCGAGTGAAAGTTATGTTGCAAAATACTGAAACAGAGGCCCTGTGGTCTTTAATCGAAGTAATTGATGCAGCTGGTGCTGTGGGTTGGGTTCTTGCCTGTATGGCGCTTTCTGCTCTGGTAGTAACTTTCTATAAGGTTATCGTGTTCTGGCGCTCGGGGCTTTGGCAGACAAAAGCACTGAAACAAGCACGAGCTCATCTTAGACAAGGCGAAATCACTCAAGCCGTCCATACACTGGAAAACTTGCACCACCCTGCTGTTCAACTGGTGACACTGGGTGTAAAACGTGCCCAAACCGAAGGTCTGGATGACAAGACCCTTGAAACAGAGATGGAACAGCTCTCGCTAGGTGTTCTGGAACGTCTTAAATCCGGTATCCGTTTTATCGGTGCTGTTGCCGCACTAAGTCCGCTAATGGGGTTATTGGGAACAGTACTGGGAATGATCGATGCTTTCCGACAGATGGAAGCCGCGGGTAATCAAGTTGATCCCGCTATACTATCCGGAGGCATCTGGTTAGCTCTCTTGACCACAGCTATTGGTCTGGTCGTTGCTATTCCAACAACTGCGGCACAAATCTGGCTCAACAGTGTTATCCAAAAAACAACACGCAGGCTGGAAGAAACAGGCACAGCCGTTATGACCGGATTACACCTCCGTAACCTAAAAACAAACACCGTTAACAATACCGTTAACCTTGCTGCCGAATAAATACGATGCGCCTGAGTGGTGATAACACAGATAAACTGCCTGTCATAAGTTTGACGCCATTGATTGATGTCGTCTTTATCCTGCTGATCTTCTTTATGCTCGCATCCAGCTTTCTTGATTGGCGTGAGCTACGTATTCAAGGACAAGAACACAAGACAAGTACGGCTTCTGTTGTTCCCCCAAAAAAAGAAACAATACGACTGGCTCTTTTACGTAATGACACAATAAAACTGGGTACAGAAACAATCAGCCGGAATGACTTGGAACAGTTCATCAAAACGCAAACCTCTGCCCTACCGGCAATCAAGGTACTCATCTCTGTGGACGATGGGGTGAAAATGCAGAACACCCTAAACTTCCTACAGGACCTTAAGGCTTTCGGCCTGGTGGACCTAACCTTGATAGAACAATCAAAATCATGAAAATCACACGAGACGATAGCTCTTCCGAATTAACGGAAAGCACATTACCAATGATCAATGTTGTGTTTTTACTGCTTATATTTTTCATGATAGCTGGCTCATTACAAAAAACACTACCCTTTAATATCAATCCATTACAGGCGAAAGCTGATATTCCACAACAAGAAAAACCACTAATCATTCATCTCTCTGCTCTCGGGCGTATTATGGTGGATGATCAAGAGATTGAATTCGGGCAATTGCAAACAGCCATTGAACAAAAGTTTAACAACATTGATGACCAAGCGACACCACCGATCGTCCTTCGTTTGCGCCCGATAACCATTCGTTCTGATCAATCTACAAATACAACGGATGTCATCAAAATACTTTCCTTGCTGAAAGAAATGAAAATTGAACAGGTTGCCCTGGCAACCGTGCGCTAAAAAGGTATGACCGTGGAGCTCACCATACGTAATGGCTTGTTTGAAAAGCTTCTAACCACCGTTGGCCTGTTTCTGTTATGCGGTCTGATCGTTACGGGCTTAATATTAAATCACACTCAACACGCAGGTTTCGAAGATGGCAATGCCGGAGGGAGCATTGTTGTGTCTTTGTCTTCTGCCCCCGGTGCTGAAGCTGCTGCTTTTGGGGAAACCATCTCGGAAGATGCCCCGGAAGCAACCAGTCAGCAAGAGGCACAAACAACCCCGGAAACAACGCAACCCGTCGAAAAACAAGTGCTTGATCCCTCTTCATCTGATCTTCTTCCAGAAACAGAGATTGTAGAGCAGGAATATACCCCTGAACCGCAAACAGACACGATTGTTCCTTTGCCCGAAGAAACATTACCAATCGAAAGTAAGCAGCAAAGTGAACCAGAAAAAGTAGAAGAAATCCCAGAAGAACCAAAGGAAGTGGAATCAAACACAGTACCAGAACCACAAACATTACCAGAGCAGATACCCGAAGCAACTGACGTCGCAAAAACAGCTTTGGATCCTGCACCCAAGACAGAGGCCAATCCACTTGTGGCAAAGGTTCAAAAACCAAAGCCCAAGCCAGAGCCGCCGGTCTATAAAGCGGCAGAGGCAGCACCACCCCCCAAACAAAAACCAACCCCGGTCCTTAAAAAGGTCGAGAAAAAAACTGTCACTGAAAAATCAGCAATACCACAGCCCATTGAACAGGCCGACACAGGAAATCATCAAGAGATTGTCGAAGCCACAAACGCTGGAATCACAAATGACAATCAACGATCATCGGGGCAAAAAGGGGTTAATTCGACGAAAAGTTCTAACACAGGCAGCAGCAGCCAAGAGAACCGTAATAGTGGGGCTGGACAGAAGGCCACAGGAGACTATTGGAAAGCGGTACAAATTCGACTGGCACGTAATAAACGCTATCCACGCAAAGCAAAGCGTCGACAAATGCAAGGGGTAACTTTCATTGAACTAACATTGTTAGCATCAGGAAAAGTTGAAAGCTATCAAGTACTGGAAAGTTCCGGATTTGCCCTTTTGGACCAAGCTGCGATCAAAATGATTGAAAAGTCAGCTCCTTTTCCAAAGTTTCCCTCAAGCATAACAAAAGAACGGATGACCCGTCGTATTCCCGTCGTTTTCAACTTAAAGGATTGAGGATAAGTTCAACAAAATCACTCCTCACCTAAAACACAAAAAAACAACATATATCCTATTATAATATAATAATATTTGACTTGATGGCTTCTGAAAACTTTGTTCTTAAACAGATCAAGTTTGATTGATAAAAGCTCTTCCCCAACCAAGCTGCAAACTGCCGCCCAGTTTCATAGGCTTGCTCGGAACTTTTTTGCCCCGGGTTAGGCCCTTTCCCTTTCTTTGGATAGTGAAAAGGCAAACCACGCCGATAGTCATCATACCCTTGTCTAAAGCTCTCGGACCGATAGAGACTATCAACAGAAGTTACAATAAACGCTTTTGAATTACCTGATGTCATTGATGAATGATCCATAGACAAAACCAAACACAAAAAAATGTTATAAATAATATAGGTGAAATCATTTAAAACAAAAGGGCATTCCCCCATCGCCTTTTAAAGGGATCTCGTTTTGCTTACTTTTTCACCGTATCAGGTCATAATACGCTACCTAAAAATAGTTAAAATATTCTGTTAGGTCGCAGATTGATCTGTAAAACCGTTCTTTCAGTAAAACATGTGATTAATCTCTGGATATAATAGATCCGGGGTACAATGGGTCTGGAACCTGTGTAAAAATAAAACTGCCCTTAAATTCGGAAATTTTCTGTACCAGAGGAAAGCCGCATGATGAAAAATGATTGGAAAACCATTCAAAGCTGGCGAAAATCAACACGTATAGAGTTACGATCAAAACGCAAGGAGCTAACAGTTGAACAAAGAGCCAACACAAGAAAAACTGTTAGTGACCTCCTTCAGCACAATTTCAAGGAATTACAAAATCCGGACTTATTAAAAGAAGCCTGTATTTGTTTTTGCTGGCCCTTTGAGGGTGAAATCAACTTTCTGGATTTAGTTCGAGAAGCTCTCAAACATGGCGCGACCGCCGCTCTACCTGTTGTTGTTGAAAAAAACAAACCATTAGAATTTTGGGCATGGCATCCTGGAATGAAAATGGTGCGCGGTATTTGGGATATACCCATGCCCGAAGAACGTATCCCCGTTACCCCAACAATTGCACTGGTTCCATTGGTTGGGTTCGATGACGAAGGTTATCGCCTTGGTTATGGCGGCGGTTATTTTGATCGCACCCTGGCTTCCCTAGATACACGCCCCTTGACTATAGGAGTTGGATATTCCTCTGGACATCTGGAAACAATCTACCCTCAACCACATGATATTCCTCTGGATGCAATTGTCACTGAAGCAGGCTGTTCCATTTTTCGCAACCGTGGGCAACAAATAACAACAGATTCAGCGAATATTGAAAGCTACGCATCCCCGCCCTGTTTTATGCACGAGGTTGATCCGATCTATTTGGGTTACAAAAGCCGACCAGAGGTAATTGACCTGTTAAATGATTTTTTAGCACGAGAATTAGAGGGTATAAAAATTATTTCACACATTACCAAACAATCTGATGCCCCCATATCAAATCACTCTTTAATACAAATTTCAGAGATGAAAGACAAAATCCACCACATGTTATCAAAGCATATCGCCCAATTTACCAATGTTTCAAACTCTGCAGAACATTCTGTCAAAGAAAAGAAAAAAGCCCACGTTGCCAGGATAGATTCTCCCCAAAGTTCTGATCAAAACCTCGTAAAACTGAAAAGCATTCACCATCAAAGCATACGCATGCTTCAAGATGTATTGCCAAGAATTAAAGACAATCAACTTGCTTTGGATTTACAGAATATGCTGGGTACACACGAACAGATTATTCGAAAACTAACAACTTCCTAAACGATCTTTTACAACCAAATCTTCTTCTGATGTCTCTGGTGACCGGAATAATTACTGGCCACCAGAGATTTAGAAACAAAGCTGTCTGTTACCAATAAACAGACATTCTAATCACTGAAATGGCACGCAACCTTATGAGAACTCCCTTCAGTGCCCTGTTCTAAAGACGGAATTTCTTGTGCACAAAGGTCAGTGGCCTTTGGACAGCGGGTTCTAAAAACACAGCCAGAGGGCGGTGCCAGCGGACTAGGTAAATCCCCTTCCAGCAAAATCGTTTCTTTATTACGTTCTATTTTAGGCTCAGGAATAGGAACCGCAGAAATCAATGCCTGTGTGTAAGGATGTCTGGGGTTGTCATACAAATCATCCCTGTCAGCAATTTCCATTACTTTGCCAAGGTAAAGCACCATCACTCTGTTCGAGATATGCTTTACCACGCTTAGATCATGCGCAATAAAAACCAGAGACAGCCCCATTTCTTTTTGCAAATCCATCAAAAGGTTAATGACCTGCGCCTGAATGGAAACATCCAATGCGGATACAGGTTCATCACAGATAATCATCTTGGGCCTGACAATAAGGGCTCGCGCAATCCCAATTCTTTGACACTGCCCCCCAGAAAATTCATGCGGATAACGATTAATCTGATTAGGTAACAGGCTAACCTTTTCCATCATCGCCTTAACTTCAGCTACGATCTCTTTCTTTGACAAAGAAGGATTATGTGTCCTTAAAGGTTCAGCAATAATCTCCCCAACTGTTTTACGGGGGTTAAGAGAAGCTAAAGGGTCTTGGAAAACCATCTGAATTTCAGAACGGTACTTCATCATCTGGCGTTTGCTTAAGCCAAGAAGCTCTTCTTGTCCCATCCACACGACACTGCCTTGTGCCTGTACCATGCGAATTAAAGCGCGAGCCAAAGTTGACTTGCCGCATCCGGACTCACCAACTATGCCCAGCGTTTCGCCTTGCTTAAGTTCAAAGTTCACTCCCCCAACAGCATGAAGTCGTTTTGGTTTGGTCCATGGCATGTCACCTTCAGATTTTAGCCTGAAGGTTACCCGTAGATCTTCGACTTTCAACAATGGTGCCGTCATACCAACTTCTCCATCGGTTGATGACACGCCCTTAGTCGGCCCGCCGTTAGTTCACACAAATCTGGCAATTGATCCCCACAGATATCATCAGCATGTTTACATCGAGCAACAAAAGGACATCCCTTTGGTGGCAACAACATATTGGGTGGGGTACCAGGTATGGTATCCAGGACATCACTTTTTTGATCAATTCTTGGAATTGCCCTTAACAACCCCTGCGTATAGGGATGTGATGGGTTCTCAAATACCGGATCAACAGGCCCCTGTTCCATCACTCGCCCCCCATAAAGAACAAGCACATCTTCGCAAAAACCGGCAACCACACCCAGATCATGTGTGATAAGGATCACCCCCATTCCGAACTCTTTTTGAATATCAGAAAAAAGATCCATAATCTGGGCTTGTACAGTCACATCCAATGCTGTCGTAGGTTCATCGGCAATCAAAAGCTTTGGGCGACACAAAAGAGACATGGCAATCATAACTCTTTGTCGCATTCCCCCGGAAAATTCGTGCGGATATAGTCTGGCCCGTCGTTTTGCATCTGGAATTTTCACAGCATCCAGCATGGCAACGGACTGATTAAACGCCTCGGCCTTTGATATCCCCTGATGATGTATCAGAACTTCTGCCATTTGTTCAGACACCCGCATATAGGGGTTCAAAGATGTCATCGGATCCTGAAAGACAATCGCGATCTCTTCTGCGCGAACCTTATTCAATTCCTTAAGGGGCGCATTGAGGATTTCCTGACCATCGAATTTTACTGATCCGGTCGACAGCCCATTTGGGGCAAGCAACCCCAATATAGAAAAGGCCGTTTGGCTTTTCCCAGACCCGCTTTCACCAACGATGGCCAGTGTTTTTCCCGCATCCATAGAAAAGCTGACATCATTAACGGCACTGACAATACCGTCATTTGTTTTGAACTTAACGGATAGATTTTCAACTTCTAACAATGACATTTATCTATCCTTTGGATCCAGAGCATCGCGCAAACCATCCCCAACAAAGAAAAAGGCAAAAAGCGTTATAACGAAGAAGAACAAGGGAAAAACAAGCTGCCAAAGAGTACCGTACTGCATGGTTCCAGCCCCTTCAAAAATCAAAGCCCCCCACGATGTATCCGGTTCCTGAACACCTAACCCAAGAAATGAGATAAAACTTTCTGTCAGAATCATCAATGGCACGAGAAGCGTTGCATAGACAGCGACCACACCCATAAGATTTGGCACAATATGTCGAATAATAATCAGGAAACCCGGAACACCCGTTGCCTGCGCTGCCTCGATAAATTCCTTGTTTTTAATCGACAGGGTTTGGCCCCGGACGATACGAGACATTTCCAACCATGATAAAAGACCAATTCCCACAAAAAGCATCGAAATTGAGCGGCCAAATATCACCAATAACAGGATAATGACAAACATATAGGGCACGGCCATAAGGATATCGACAATCCGCATCATGATATTATCGACCCGCCCGCCAACATAACCAGCAGTGGCACCATAAAGCGTTCCTGCAATAACAGCGATTGCAGCCCCGACAATCCCAACCATCAATGAAATCTGTGTTCCCTGCACAACCCGGGCAAAAAGGTCACGCCCTAGATCGTCTGTACCGAAATAATGACCAGTTTCAATTGATGGACTTCCCAGTTCAAGCACTTGGCCAATAACCATGAAATCAATTTCATCGTTTGTATATTTAGCAAAATAAGTACCGAGAAAAGCAAAAAGAAACACCAAAACAAGTGTAATCATTCCGGTAACGGCAGCTTTGTTCTGGAAAAACCGTTTACGTGCATCAGCCCAAAGAGATCGCCCCTTCACATCTTGCTCAGAGAGGGTTTCTGCCAACATCTCCATTTTTTCTTTTTTGATCAACATCACACTAAAACCTGATCTTTGGATCAATCCATGCGTACAGCAGGTCGACCACCAAGTTAAAGAAAATGGTTAGAATACCGACGAGAATAGTGATCCCCATCATCACGGAATAATCCCTATTCAAAGCCGCATTCACAAAGAACAACCCCATTCCACCTGTAGAGAAAAACATATCAACAACAACAGACCCTGTGATCATGGTGACAAAGGTCGGCCCCAGATAGGAAATAACAGGAAGCATTGCCGGTTTTAATGCATGCCGCAGTACTATGTGATAGGTGGGAAGCCCCTTGGAACGCGCCGTACGAATATGATTGGCATTCATGACCTCTAACATGGAAGAGCGCGTAATACGGGCAATGGATGCCATAAAGCTTGTCGCCAATGCTATCACTGGCATGATCAAATAAGAAGGATCACTATAATCCCACCCACCACCGGGTAGCCACCCAAGTAGAAGTGTAAAGACCAAAACAAGGATAGGCGCCATAACAAAGTTAGGCAAAACCTGTGCCCCGATTGTGATACCAACCGCAAAATAATCCAATAGAGAATTTTGATAAATCGCAGCAGTAACCCCAAGGGAAACGCCAATTGTCACGGCAAAGAAAAAAGCAATTGATCCATAAGTTAAGGTAATCGGGAACCCCTGTGCTAAAACCTCATTGACGGTACGATCCTTGTAAATAAAGGATGGTCCAAAATCGAAATCAAACACAATATTTCTGATATAGATAAGGATCTGCTTGTAGATCGGCTGGTCCAAACCATACTTTGCTTCCAGGTTTGCCAGTATTTCGGGGGTTAATGCCCGCTCGGCTGTAAAAGGGCCACCGGGGGCCGCGTGCATCAGCAAAAAAGAACAAACGATCAGGATCAAGATCGTTGGAACCGCAAGTGCCAGTCTTTTGAGAATTAAATTCAACATTATAAAAAGTTACCAGAGACAGGTGTAACAAAGGGGTTCCCCAAATGAGGAACCCCGATTTCATTACTTCTCGACAATATAGAGATCACGAGAATAGAATCTCTGCATCAGGTTATCGACAGGCCAACCGCGTAGTGTTGGTTGTAGCATAATCGCGCCTGTGTACTGATAAATTGGCGCAAAAGGCATATCCCGGGCCAAAATCTTTTCAGCTTTGGCATAGTTCGGGTTCGGGTTCTCCATGGTCTTTGATTCTGCCATGATTTCATCATATTCCGGGTTGGAATATCCAGAAACATTATGCCCCGAATAGGACGTCAATAAATCAAGATAAGTAGAAGCTTCGTTATAGTCGCCACACCATGCATAGCGGCTAACCTCGAACTCACCAGCCTGTTGTTTTGTTGTGTGAATTTTCCATTCACTATTGGACAGGGTCAGGTCAACCCCAAGTGTCTTTTTCCAGAACTGTGATACACCAATAGCAATCTTTTTATGGGTTTCGGATGTATTATAGTTCAATGTCAGCTTCAATGGGTTATCTGGCCCATACCCAGCTTCGGCAAGTAGGGCTTTGGCTTTGTCGTCACGTTCTTTTTGCGTCCAGCCAGCATAGTCAATTTCAGGCAACTCAAAGCCGGCTGTTTTCTGATGTGCAAAATTATAGGACTGATACTGTCCCCCTTGCAAAATACGGTCTGTAATCACCTCACGGTTGATCGCATAGGACAAGGCCTTGCGAACACGCACATCTTTAAGAGATTCCGGCCCCTTTTCTCCAACATTAAACCAATAGATATAAGAGCAGGAATAAGGGTTGGATACAGCTTGACCGGGATATTCCTTTGAAAGACGAGGATACTGACCGGATGGGATATTCGTTTTATCCACTTCACCTGCCAGATAACGGGTCAAAGCCTGGTTTTCATCGTTGATGACCAGAGCCACGGTCTTGTCAATAATCGTATTTTCGTTGTTCCAATAGTTTACATTACGCTCACGAACAACTTTCTCACCGGAACGATATTCACTTAGAATATAAGCACCATTGCCAACAATGTTTTCTGGCTTGGTCCAACCTGCACCGTGTTTTTCAACAACTGATTTCAACACAGGGAAAGTTGATGAGTGTACTGTCATGGAAGCAAAATATGGAATTGCTTTTTCCAATGTTACTTCAAAGGTTTTGTCATCAACAGCCCGCACGCCCAGTTGATCTGGAGCAACCTCACCTTTTACAACTTTGGTGGCATTCTTTACCCCCATCAGTTCCATATACCATGCATATTCCGATGCCGTCTTTGGGTCGACCAAACGACGCCATGCATAGACGAAATCGTGGGCTGTCACAGACTCACCGTTAGACCATTTGGCATCCCGCAAATTAAAGGTATAGGTCAGCTTATCTTCACTAACGCTGTAACCTTTAGCTGTTCCGGGAACAAGACCACCCTTGGCATCTTCATTCATCAATCCTTCAAAAAGGTCACGAATAACACCTGACCCTTCAATATCCGTATTAATTTGAGGATCAAATGACTTGATGTCATCCAGCAAACGATAGGTAAACACCTGCTCTTCTGCCAGTTTTTCTCCATTGATTGTTTTTGCATTGGAAACAATGGGAAACACTAACATCGCACTGAGGGCGGCAGATAATAATAATTTTGTTCTCATGAGCTACTTCTCCCTAGCCACTATATCTATCCACATTTTCGTGGTTTTCGTTCTTCAGGTCCGGTAACTGCCAAATGACGTAACAGCCAATATGACAGGCCGACGTATGAAGATGCTCACCCCAGATTTTTGTCAGTCTCTTGCCCAGAAAAACAAAAGTTTACATGTCATCAAAGATAAACTTAAGTATTGTATTTCAATACTATTTACTTCATACCGCTACTTATGTATCAAGAAATGACTTTCCTGCAAAGATTTTTATGGCGTGATTGAATAAAATCACGTCGCAAGGTCTGAAAAAGAATGAAATGGAAACCAGAAAGTTATTAAGTTTTTCAGTTTTTTTGTTGTACAAAGGGCTGACAACAATAGCTAAATGCATAAAACACTTTTTTGGTTATCTGCGACCAGAACGAAAAATTAAAAAGAAAACAAATGACAAACATCAGCGGCCCTTTAATACAGGCAAAAAACACCGGAAAAAAAACAGGCTCTTTAATTCAAAAAGCCACGCCCAAAACAGATAACCCTCTTTTTGTTGGTTCTGTTGAAAAGGCATTTTCCGTTCTTCAGGCTTTTAGTCAGCATCGCAAGTCATTAAGCCTCAAGGAGATTTCAGAAATTACAGGCATCGGTAAATCGGCTGCACAGCGTTTTTGCTATACCCTTGTTGAACTTGGTTTTCTGGAAAGAGATGAAAGTAGTCGCCGCATGCGGCCCTCGGCAAGATTATTAGGTCTTTCCCACTCTTACTTGGCTTCAAACCCCATCAGTTCCATTGCGGCACCTTATCTTTTACAAGCACGTGAAAATAGTGGAGAAGCTGTAAACCTTGGCATACCAATGGATCAGGATGTAATTTATATTGCCCGCTTGGCCAGTACAAATTCTCACATAGCACACCCTATTGTAGGGGGGCGTGCGCCAATGTTCTGTACCTCCAGTGGTCGCGCCTATCTATCGACACTGTCACAAAATGAAATCAACGATCTGCTTGATGATTCGGACCTAACGCCAATTACGCGTCATACAATTACAGATCGGCAAGAAATTCTCGGTAAAATCGATGATGTCCTTAACAAGGGATATGCGATGGCAAACCAGGAGTGTATTGTCGGCGAACTTACTATTGCTGCACCCATTCTCGGGCCTGACCACAAGGGAATTGGTTCTGTAAATATCTGCGTTACGCGCCCGGCATGGACAATGGAAAGTGTTGAGGAAAAATTAGCTCCTATTGTCTGTCAAACGGCACATAATATCACACTGGCCCTTTCCAACTAGATTTAAGTTGAATTGATAGGCCCGAAAAAAAAACAAGTAACAGGCACGATGGTTAACAGCACCTCATAAGGGAAGAAGCCACTTGTTCCCCTTCCCTTTCAATAGCTTAATGCGACAACTGTCGTGCCTTATGCAGTTTTTTATAACTTTCGATTAAACGAAGATGTTTATCCAGTCCTTCAAGCTTCATGCTTGTCTTTGTTAAGCCATAGAACTTCACATCCCCGGTTACAGAGCCCACCGCAGCATCCATAACTTCAGCACCATACATTCTGGTAAGATTTGGCAGAAAGTCATCAATACTCAGGTCATCATCAAGTGTGATATCCAGAACGGCATCCATAGCCCGGTAGAATAAAACCCGTTCAACTGTGTTTTCATTAAAATTAAGAAAATCACCAATACCGTCTTTTGCCTCTTCAAATTCCTTCAAAGCAAGATATATCAATATTTTCAGTTCGCGAATATCCAGCTTGCCCCAAACAGTATTTTCATCAAACTCGATACCGATCAAACCTGATATTATTGTATAGGGGTCCAGTTCTGACTCTTCCAAACGTTCGAGTAAATCTTCGAGTTTACTATCGGACAACGAATGAATATTTAAAATATCTTCCCTGAATATCAATGCCTTGTTGGTATTATCCCAAATTAGATCTTCGGCCGGATATACTTCTGAATAGCCGGGCACCAATATTCTGCACGCAGTAGCGCCAAAATCATCATAGGTCGCAATATATACTTCTTTCCCCAGATCCTTGAGGATGTTCATAAGACAATCGTTTTCTTCTGCTGTTGTTCCACTAAAGTCCCACTCACAGAATTCATAGTCTTGCTTGGAGCTAAAGAATTTCCACGATATAACACCAGTAGAGTCAATAAAATGCTCGACAAAATTCCCAGGCTCTTTTACGGCATGGCTACTGAATGTCGGAATCGGAACGTCATTCAAACCTTCAAAGCTTCTTCCTTGCATCAGTTCAGTAAGCGAGCGCTCAAGGGCAACTTCAAAACTTGGATGTGCCCCAAAAGAAGCAAAAACGCCCCCTGTTTTTGGGTTCATCAAGGTTACGCACATAACCGGAAACTGCCCCCCCAGAGATGCATCCTTAACCAAAATGGGAAAACCTTTATCTTCCAGTTCCTGAATACCAACCAATATATGCGGGTATTTCTCCAAAACTTTCTTAGGAACATCCGGCAGGACAATCTCTTCTTCAATAATTTCTCGCTTAACGGCACGTTCAAATATTTCGGAAAGACATTGAACCTGCGCCTCATACAAGGTATTTCCCGCACTCATACCATTGCTAACAAACAAGTTTTCGATCAAATTAGAAGGGAAATAAACCGTTTTTTGATCAGAACTACGTGTAAATGGCAGTGCACAGATACCCCGTTCAACAAGCCCTGAATTTGTATCGATCAAGTGTGATGCTCTAAGATCATCCTCAGGATTGTAAAGGTTCAAACAGTGTTCATCCAATAACCCTTCGGGCAAGGCATCATCAGGTCCCGCCTTAAACCATTTTTCGTTGGGATAGTGGACAAAATCACTATGAGCGATTTCTTCACCAAAATAATAATCATTATAAAAGAAATTACAGCTAATCCGCTCAATATACTCCCCCAATGCAGAACAAAGGGCACTTTCTTTCGACGCGCCTTTCCCGTTGGTGTAACACATTGGCGATGCTGCTTCACGGATATGAAGCGACCAGACATTGGGTACAATATTACGCCATGATGCTGCTTCAATTTTAATCCCTATATCAGATAGAATAGCCGTCATATTGGCTATTGTCTGTTCCAAAGGAAGATCTTTACCCAGAATAGTGGTATTCCCATCGCTCTCATAACTTTGCAACAACGATGCATCGTCGAGATTTTTTACCGGGTCAATTTTGAACGTAGGTCCTTGCTGGATAACTTTTTTCACTGTGCAGCGATCTGCCGACCTTAAAATGCCTTCCCGATCACGTTCAGAGATCCCATCCGGTAATTCAACCTGAATTTGAAACGTCTGGTCGTACCTGTTTTCCGGGTCAATAATATTATTTTGTGAGACCCTGATGTCATCCGTGGGGATATCCCGTGAGACACAATACAGTTTTACAAAATATGCGGCACACAACGCAGAAGACGCCAAAAAATAGTCAAATGGGCTTGGCGCCGTGCCGTCGCCTTTGTAACGAATTGGTTGGTCTGTTATTACCGAAAAATCATCAAACTTAGCTTCAAGCCGCAGGTTATCCAAAAAGTTTACAGTGATTTCCATTTGACGAGATCTTTCCTGAAACGTGTTTCATTTAATGCCCAATGACCAGCTATAAAATTAGCCAGAACAAAGCAAAAATCCCGGTAACTCGATGAGTTACCGGGA
>NZ_LANI01000016.1 GCF_000982415.1 Kiloniella litopenaei | reverse complement strand
ACATCACGGCTCTCGCCAACACCCAGATCCTGGAAAGCTGAGCCCGGATCAAAGCTATAGCTGCCATCAGCATTTACAACAACTGAGCCCTCACTCGGGCCTGTCTTCAGGCTGTAGCTCAGCGTATCACCATCAACATCACTGGCAGACAGAGTACCTGTAACAACGCCGCCGTCTTCAACAGCTGTGTTAACACCAGAAACAGCTACCGGAGCAGTATTTTCTATAACAGGAGTTACAACCGTACCATCAGGTAATTCAAAAGAAACTCTACTTTCTTCATCTAAAAACCAATTCTCTATAGTTAGAATCTTTTCACGAACCGCTTCGAAACGTTTTGTATATATCCCCAGACCATCCCCGTCTTGTTCATCAGAGGCCCAGGTAACAACATAACTACCATCTGACAAAGCAGTTACGCTTGGCTTCATTGCGTAAGTGCCTAAGCTAAAACTCTGATTTGAAACAAAATCATTAACTTGAATTTCACCATCTACGGCCTCTCCTTGGGCATTAAAATGCTGTAAACGCACTTCTGATTGGCCATACACAAACTGACTAAGCTCACGAGAATAATAAGTAGCTCCCTCTAAACATTGCCATGTAACGACATATCCACCGTCCGGTAATGCTATGACGGAAGGAAAGTTTTGATAATCGTTTGTAACAGTATTAACCTGTGTTTCCCCTCCTAAAGGGTTTCCGCTTGCATCATACCTTTGCAAATAGACTCCAGTACCGCTTCCATCCTGCTCATACGATGTCCATGTAATTACATAGCCACCATCAGATAGGGCTGTGATGGAAGAATCTTTTTGGTTTCCATTAGTATAGGTATTTACTTGGGTTTCTTCACCTAGAGGGTTACCACTTGCATCAAACCTCTGGAAATAAACTCCATGTGCATGACCATCCTGACCATAAGAAGTCCACGTAATTACATAGCCACCGTCAGATAGAGCTGTGATGGAAGAATCATATTGCATATTATCTGTGTAACTATTGGCCTGGGTTTCTCCACCTAGAGGATTACCACTTGCATCAAACCTCTGGAAATAAACTCCATGTGCATGACCATCCTGATCATAAGAAGTCCACGTAATTACATAGCCGCCATCAGATAGAGCTGTGATGGAAGAATTGTTTTGGTTCTCATTAGTATAGGTATTTACTTGGGTTTCCTCCCCAATAGGACTACCCGTAACATCAAAACGCTGAGAAGATACACCTCTAGCATTCCCGTCGCTGTACGAATGCCAAGTCAGGACATAGCTCCCATCAGCAAGTTCTGTCGATGAAAGTTCAGCAACAGTACCACTTTTTAATAAACTTTGATTACCCACTAAGTTACCGTTGGCACCATACCTTTGGGAATAGAGGCCATTACCGAGTTCACCATCTCCGTTCCAAAAGACAATATAACCTCCATCGGATAGTGACATAATGGAAGGCTCTTTCTGCTCCCCGACTGTGTAATCATTGACTTTGATTTCACTGCTTGACTTACGATGCTTTACGACAAGTGAATCCCCTGATCTGGAAAAATATAATTCATCACTGCCGATGCCTTCACCAAAAATGACTTTACTTTCAAGGCCAGTGTTGCGGACTACATCTTCTCCATCACCAAGATTATATCGATAGATATCTCCGCCGTTATTGCCGCCTATAAGCAGATCATTTCCTCTACCACCAATTAACTCATCTGAACCAGAACCACCCTGTAAAACGTCATCGCCTCCATAACCAAAAATCTGCTCACTAGCATTGGTCCCGATTAAAGTGTTATCATTTTCATCCCCATGGATTTGTTTCACATTACTACCACTCACAGTGATAACAACATTCTCGGTTGCAACACCGCCGTTTCCATCGGAAACATCATAGGAGAAACTTACATCTCGGCTCTCGCCGACACCAAGATCCTGGAAACCAACACCCGGATCAAAGCTGTAGCTGCCATCCGTATTAACAACAACAGAACCCTCACTCGGGCCTGTATTCAGGCTGTAGCTCAGCGTATCACCATCGATATCACTGGCAGACAGAGTACCTGTAACGACACCACCGTCTTCAACAGCTGTGTTAACACCGGAAACAGCCACAGGACCATCGTTACTACCACTCACGGTAATAACAACGTTCTCCGTTGCAACATCGCCGTTACCATCAGAGACATCATAGGAGAAGCTCACATCTCGGCTCTCGCCAACACCCAGATCCTGGAAGGCTGAGCCCGGATCAAAGCTGTAGCTGCCATCAGCATTTACAACAACTGAGCCCTCACTCGGGCCTGTGTTCAGACTAAAGCTCAGCGCGTCACCATCGATATCACTGGCAGACAGAGTACCTGTAACAACACCACCG
>NZ_LANI01000015.1 GCF_000982415.1 Kiloniella litopenaei | reverse complement strand
ACAACAACTGATCCCTCACTCGGGCCTGTGTTCAGGCTAAAGCTCAGCGCGTCACCATCGACATCACTTGCTGACAGAGTACCTGTAACAACACCGCCATCTTCAACGGCTGTGTTAACACCAGCAACAGCAACTGGACCATCATTACTACCGCTCACGGTAATAACAACGTTCTCCGTTGCAACACCGCCGTTACCATCGGAAACATCGTAGGAGAAGCTCACATCGCGGGTCTCGCCAACAGCCAGATCCTGGAAAGCTGATCCCGGATCAAAGCTGTAGCTGCCATCAGCATTTACAACAACTGATCCCTCACTCGGGCCTGTATTCAGGCTGTAGCTCAGCGTATCACCATCGATATCGCTGGCAGACAGAGTGCCTGTAACAACGCCGCCGTCTTCAACAGCTGTGTTAACACCAGAAACAGCTACCGGACCATCATTACTACCACTCACAGTGATAACAACGTTCTCCGTTGCAACACCGCCGTTACCATCGGAAACATCATAAGAGAAGCTGACATCACGGTTCTCGCCAACACCTAGATCCTGGAAAGCTGAGCCCGGATCAAAGCTGTAGCTGCCATCAGCATTTACAACAACTGAGCCCTCACTCGGGCCTGTGTTCAGGCTAAAGCTCAGCGCGTCACCATCGACATCACTTGCTGACAGAGTACCTGTAACAACACCGCCATCTTCAACGGCTGTGTTAACACCAGCAACAGCAACTGGACCATCATTACTACCGCTCACGGTGATAACAACA
>NZ_LANI01000014.1 GCF_000982415.1 Kiloniella litopenaei | reverse complement strand
TTATATTGGTTGCGGGGGCACGCAACCACCGAGAGTTTAAACAAGAATTTAACGGTTCATCGTTATAAAATGAACCCGTTTTATACAGTCGTTACATTACTGCTGCCATGATGAAGTGATTGTTGGGGTTATCCCTTGCTCAACCTCTGGTGTGAGAGATTGCGCATCAAGAGCTGGAGCATCAAAAGTCGCCATTGCTGATACAAGTTGATCAACATTGTTCTTCGTTAAGATATACCCATCAGATGTTTCAATTTGGTCTACTGGACTAGAATACCAATCATCAAGTGTAACGACAGAATTTCCCCCAACAACATCGATAACCAAATCAACGCCATCTTGTTTAAACCAAAGCTGATCATGTTTTACACCATCGGTGAAACGAACTGTGTCGTCACCATCACCAATCTGTGTATTCACAATATGGTCGGAACCATCATTAACTCCGATAAGATAAGTATCATTACCTTCGCCACCAACTAACGTATCGTTACCTGTTCCGCCAGTAAGAGTGTCATTCCCAGCATATCCATAAATCAAATCCTTATGGACAGTGCCCACCAAATGATTACTTTCTCCATCGCCTCTAATAGTAGATATATCATCGGTACCAGTAACCGTAATTACGACACTTTTTGTTACAGGATCTTCTCTGCCATCAGCGTGGACATAAGATGAGTCATAACTAAAGATTACATTTCTACTCTCGCCCGCTCTAAGATCTTGAAAATCTGTCCCAGGATCGAAACTGTAGCTGCCATCTGTGTTAACAATAACAGCCCCTTCTGCAGGGCCTGTATTCAAGCTAAAGCTCAACTCATTATCATCATCTCGAGCATTCGCACCAGACAATACACCATCGATCGGTGTACCATCTTCAGTAGCCGTATCAATGCCAGTGATAATTGTGGAATTATCAGCAAATTCAAGAACGACATCATCAGACCAACCGCTATAATAATTATCAATAATTACTTGATTTCGATCAACGCTACTATCTTCTGCATAAAAAACTCTCAAATCTACTTTTTCATCACTGTAGTTCGTAATTGGTAATGATGCGATATAACCGCCATCAGATAATCCAAATACTGATAATGATACCAAATCTTCTTCATGAAACTCCCCCCTTTCATAGGATCCGAACAGTACTTCCCCACTAACCGTTTTCATATTTGCATCCAGCTGCTGAAGATAAACATCACGACTTCCGTTACCGTATTCAACCCAACCGACTATGAATCCACCATTTGGAAGAGATTTAATAACGACCTCGACATCGTCATCATCAGCAATCACACCAGCGCGAACTTTAATTTCATCACCAACTTTGATTCCAGCTCTATCATATTTTTGAGCAACAATATCCCACTTGTCCCAGCCGGTATCTTTTGAATCAAACCAGCTTACAATATACCCACCATCAGCTATTGATACTAGGCCGCTCCCTCGAGGGAGGTCTGCCATGTCTCGGGTTATTTTAGGTTCTAAAATATTACCAGACAGGTCGTATCTCTGACTAGAGAGCAAACGTTTCCAACCACTACCATAGTCATATTCCCCCCAACTAATACCATAACCTTCAACACCAAAATCAGTTATTGAGAACGGAACCTCATCATCAAGAGCATCGATAGAAATTTCCAACTCCACTGCGTCACCAACTTTATCCCCATTAGTGGTGTAGTGTTGTAAAATGGTGGCACGATCACCATCACCTTTTTCCTCTCCATAAACCGCGATGAAACCACCGTCCAATGTTCCGGTTATTGCTAAAAGAGAATATTCATTATCTGATGTATTACTTCCTCCAAAGTTGAGTGCAGTACCAAGCTCTTCCCCTTCAGTATTATATCGCTGCAGGATAAAAGGTTGTTTCAAAGCGTCTGAATCCCTTGGCGATGCTACCACTGCAATATAACCACCATCCGATAGTCCAGTAGTAAGGGTACGATTACCGCCATTGAAAACATCAGTACTAAGCGTTTTATCATGCCCTACAAAGGCTCGAGAATCTTCAAAATCAACACTCAAATGATTTTCTAATTTTCTAAACCGTAAACTATCTAGATTAATACCTGCTCCAAAAATTAACTTGCCGTCATATTCTCTATTTTTAATCCGATCATACCCATCACCAAGATTGTATCTATAGATACTTCCTTCACCGATTAGAACATCATTCCCTTTTCCGCCTGATAATTCATCGTTTCTTCCACCACCTTGCAGAATATCATCTCCCCCATAACCGAAGATTTTCTCATCATCACTGGTTCCTGTTAGGATATTGTCATCTTCATCTCCATGAATTTGATTCACATTACCGACGCCATTGACAGTGATAACAACATTCTCTGTTGCAATACCGCCGTTTCCATCGGAAACATCATAGGAGAAGCTTACATCACGGTTCTCGCCAACACCAAGATTCTGGAAAGCAAC
>NZ_LANI01000013.1 GCF_000982415.1 Kiloniella litopenaei | reverse complement strand
TGATCCCTCACTCGGGCCTGTATTCAGGCTGTAGCTCAGCGTATCACCATCGATATCGCTGGCAGACAGAGTGCCTGTAACAACGCCGCCGTCTTCAACAGCTGTGTTAACACCAGAAACAGCTACCGGACCATCATTACTACCACTCACAGTGATAACAACATTCTCGGTTGCAACACCGCCGTTACCATCGGAAACATCATAAGAGAAGCTGACATCACGGTTCTCGCCAACACCTAGATCCTGGAAGGCTGAGCCCGGATCAAAGCTGTAGCTGCCATCAGCATTTACAACAACTGAGCCCTCACTCGGGCCTGTGTTCAGACTAAAGCTCAGCGCGTCACCATCGATATCACTTGCTGACAGAGTACCTGTAACAACACCGCCATCTTCAACGGCTGTGTTAACACCAGCAACAGCAACTGGACCATCGTTAGTACCACTTACAGTGATAACAACGTTCTCCGTTGCAACACCGCCGTTACCATCAGAAACATCATAGGAGAAGCTTACATCACGGCTCTCGCCAACACCCAAATCCTGGAAACTTGAGCCCGGATCAAAGCTGTAGCTGCCATCAGCATTTACAACAACTGAGCCCTCACTCGGGCCTGTGTTCAGACTAAAGCTCAGCGCGTCACCATCGATATCACTTGCTGACAGAGTACCTGTAACAACACCGCCATCTTCAACGGCTGTGTTAACACCAGCAACAGCAACTGGACCATCGTTAGTACCACTTACAGTGATAACAACGTTCTCCGTTGCAACACCGCCGTTACCATCGGAAACATCATAGGAGAAGCTCACATCGCGGGTCTCGCCAACAGCCAGATCCTGGAAAGCTGACCCCGGATCAAAGCTGTAGCTGCCATCAGCATTTACAACAACTGATCCCTCACTCGGGCCTGTGTTTAAGCTGAAGCTCAGCGCATCTCCATCGATATCACTTGCTGATAGAGTACCCGTGATAACACCGCCGTCTTCAACAACTGTGTTTACACCAGCAACAGCAACTGGACCATCGTTAGTACCGCTCACCGTGATAACAACGTTCTCAGTTGCAACACCGCTA
>NZ_LANI01000012.1 GCF_000982415.1 Kiloniella litopenaei | reverse complement strand
TTCAACAGCTGTGTTAACACCAGAAACAGCTATTGGTGATGTATTATTCTCACTCCGACCACTCACCGTGATAACAACGTTCTCCGTCGCAACACCACCGTTACCGTCAGAAACATCGTAAGAGAAGCTTACATCACGGCTCTCGCCAACACCTAGATCCTGGAAGTTTGAACCCGGATCAAAGCTGTAGCTGCCATCAGCATTTACAACAACAGAACCCTCACTCGGGCCTGTGTTCAGACTGTAGCTCAGCGCGTCACCATCGATATCGCTGGCAGACAGAGTACCTGTAACAACACCGCCATCTTCAACGGCTGTGTTAACACCAGCAACAGCAACAGGACCATCGTTACTACCGCTCACGGTAATAACAACGCTCTCCGTTGCAACACCGCCGTTACCATCGGAAACATCATAGGAGAAGCTCACATCACGGCTCTCGCCAACACCCAAATCCTGGAAACTTGAGCCCGGATCAAAGCTATAACTACCATCTGCATTAACAACAACTGAGCCCTCACTCGGGCCTGTATTCAGACTAAAGCTCAGCGCGTCACCATCGACATCACTTGCTGACAGAGTACCTGTAACAACACCGCCATCTTCAACGGCTGTGTTAACACCAGCAACAGCAACTGGACCATCATTACTACCGCTCACGGTAATAACAACGTTCTCCGTTGCAACACCGCCGTTACCATCGGAAACATCATAAGAGAAGCTGACATCACGGTTCTCGCCAACACCTAGATCCTGGAAGGC
>NZ_LANI01000011.1 GCF_000982415.1 Kiloniella litopenaei | reverse complement strand
GAGAAGCTTACATCACGGCTCTCGCCAACACCTAGATCCTGGAAGTTTGAACCCGGATCAAAGCTGTAGCTGCCATCAGCATTTACAACAACAGAACCCTCACTCGGGCCTGTGTTCAGACTGTAGCTCAGCGCGTCACCATCGATATCGCTGGCAGACAGAGTACCCGTGATAACACCGCCGTCTTCAACAGCTGAGTTAACACCAGCAACAGCAACTGTACCATCGTTACTGCCACTGACAGTAACAACAACGTTCTCCGTTGCAACACCGCCGTTACCATCGGAAACATCATAGGAGAAGCTTACATCACGGCTCTCGCCAACACCCAGATCCTGGAAACTTGAGCCCGGATCAAAGCTATAACTACCATCTGCATTAACAACAACTGAGCCCTCACTCGGGCCTGTATTCAGACTAAAGCTCAGCGCGTCACCATCGACATCACTTGCTGACAGAGTACCTGTAACAACACCGCCATCTTCAACGGCTGTGTTAACACCAGCAACAGCAACTGGACCATCATTACTACCGCTCACGGTAATAACAACGCTCTCCGTTGCAACACCGCCGTTACCATCGGAAACATCATAAGAGAAGCTCACATCACGGCTCTCGCCAACACCCAAATCCTGGAAACTTGAGCCCGGATCAAAGCTATAACTACCATCTGCATTAACAACAACTGAGCCCTCACTCGGGCCTGTATTCAGACTAAAGCTCAGCGCGTCACCATCGACATCACTTGCTGACAGAGTACCTGTAACAACACCGCCATCTTCAACGGCTGTGTTAACACCAGCAACAGCAACAGGACCATCGTTACTACCGCTCACGGTAATAACAACGC
>NZ_LANI01000010.1 GCF_000982415.1 Kiloniella litopenaei | reverse complement strand
CTGATCCCTCACTCGGGCCTGTATTCAGGCTGAAGCTCAGCGCATCACCATCGATATCACTGGCGGATAGAGTACCTGTGACAACACCACCGTCTTCAACAGCTGAAATGAACAACGCATTCGCAACAGGATCAGTATTATCATTAATAATTGTGAAAGACAGTTCCTGACCATCCAGTAATTCAAACGAAACCTTATGCTCATCCCCTAAATACCAACCTTCAATTGTGAGTTGGTCAGAGTTCGATATTTGAACAACAAGATCCATGCCCACTTTATTATAGGTCATCTCTGCGGGATTAATGCCCTCACCAAACACTACTTTGGCATTTAACCCGGTATTACGGATTGTATCCTTACCATCACCTTGATTGTACCGATAAGTATCTCCATCACTATTACCACCAATGAGAATATCAGTGCCACTATGTCCAAATAGAACGTCAGCAGAATCCCCGCCAGAAAGAACATCGTCTCCCGCACTACCTTTCAAGAACATTCCTGCAAACTCAGTTGTTTGAGGACTTGGAAAAATTACTGACCTAACATCGGTATTGGTACCCGTTGCGTTACTATTTGAATGGAATGTTACAACAACAGAATCATCATCAAGAACAGTAAGATCTTGTTTGTAATAATTCACCGCAGGAATAGCCAATGCACGCGTAGTTTCAACGGTGCCATCAGCATTATAATACCGAAGTCTGACCTTCAAACCATTCGTGTAATCAGACCACGCAATAACAAAGCGACCATCAGAAAGAGCAACTGTGACCGGGTCTAATTGATGCTTATCCGTCGTATTAAGGTCCACGGCAAATTCTAAACTATGTACACTACCATCCGCATTATATCTTTTCCCATAAACACCGTACTGGGTACCAGCTTGATTAAACGATTGCCAAACGACAAGGAAGCCACCATCAGCCAAACTTGTTACCTGAGGTCTCCTTTGATGTGACGCAATGTGCTCATTTATTTGGAACTGACTATTTACTGCATTTCCAGCATTATCAAAGCGTTGTCCATAAACGTCCCAACCTTTAGCCGCATCTTCACTTATTGATTCCCAAACGATAACATACCCACCATCAGATAGTGTCGTTATTTCAGGGAAAACCTGATGGCTAACAAGCGTACTATTAACCACAATATCACCAGATATCGATTGTCCAGTTTTGTCAAAGCGACGTGCGATAATTTCATAACCATCAAGTCCTGGAGCATTAGATTGCCATACGGCAACAAACCCGCCATCAGCTAGACCTGTGACATTAGAAGCATCTTGTTCAGAGGCTGAATTTTGATTTAACCTTACAGGGTCATTTAACTTTTCTCCATTGTCATCAAAAACTTGCGCATAGATACCACTTCCGCTTCCATCTTCAAGATTTGATGTCCAAGTCACGACATGGCCATATGCCAGACCTGCTACAGAAACATTCGCCTGCTTATCTACTGTCGTAACATTTATACGCTGTTCTGATGTAAGTGCATTACCACCCGCGTCATAAATACGTGAATAAACATCATAATCTCCAGCCGCTGATTTAGCCGACCAAACATACGCAACCCTATTATTAACCAGCTTTGTGACAGACGGTTTAGCATCATATGAATCTGCCAAATCCGTACCTAAATTATGGCGAGGAGTTTGGTTAATTGTAAAAGCAGATAAATGTTTTGCTTGGTCAAATACCCTTACTTTCATCTCAGCAATAGAAGATGCGCCATCGATATCAGTCACCTTATAGCTAAAGGTATCCTCGCCAGCAAAATCAACATTCGGAGTGTAAGTATAAATTCCGTCAGAATTGACAATTACAGTGCCATTTGAAGCCTGAGTTTCAATTCCAAAGGTCAAATCTTCCAAGTTGTTATCTTGATCCGAAGCCCCAAGCTTTCCTGAAATCACTTGATCTTCAGCTAGTGCAATAACACCTCCATTTGCATAAGGAGCAAGATTGCCACCAACTTCAAAGACTTGGTCTGAAAATTCAAGAAACTCTATATTAGCAACATTATCAACACCATCACGATTAGAAACAGTATCCGTTACCGTATAACTACCATTGGCATTTTTGATAATTTTGTAATCGGCCAAATTGCCGGAAAATACGGCTTTATCAACGGCACCATCACCGCCATCCAGCAGGTCATCACCAGCTCCCCCATGAACGATATCGTCCCCTGAAAGTCCGTGAAGAATATCGTCGCCATCTCCACCGATCAACTCGTTCGCTTGATCATCCCCCGTTACTATATCGTTGTGATCTGTACCGATAACATTCTCAATATTCTTTAACTGGTCCCCTTCGGCATCACCACCTGTTTCAGTAGAACTGTCAGATAGATTGACGGTAACAGCATTAAGGGAATATTTATAAGAAGCAGTATCTTTCCCGGCAGATCCGTCGAGAACGTCTGCACCAGAACCACCTTCCAGTACGTTATTACCGTCATCACCGGTTAGCTGATCATTATAATAGGAACCTTGAAGGTTTTCGATATCTGATAGAACATCACCTTCAGCGTCGCCTTTTCGAGTAACCCCTGTTTCCAGATTAACCGTTACACCTTCAAAGGAATGTTTATAGGATGCTGTATCGTTACCATCTGCACCATCAATAGTGTCTGCACCATATGCACCTTCCAGCATATTATCTTGCGCATCACCTGTTAATGTGTCGGCAAACCCAGACCCAAGAATGCCTTCCATGCCTGTCAGCGTATCTCCCTCAGCATCACCACCTGTGTGAGTCCCTGTTCCCAAGTCAACATTGACAGCAGAAGTACTATCCCGATAAGAAGCGATATCAATACCTAAGCCACCATCTATTGTATCTACACCGGATCCACCTTGTAGAGTATCATCGCCAGCGCCACCAATAAGTGTATCTTCACCATCTTTACCAGACAGGATATCATCTGCATCCCCAGCCATAAGTGTGTCTTGGCCACTGCCCCCAACAAGGAACATGGAGGCAAACTCTGTATCCCCCTTAGTACCTACAAGTTTGGAACGAACTTCAGTTGGTTGTCCTTCTCCATCTGATGATTGCCAGACAACAACCACGTTACCATTATCAAGAGCTACGGTTACTGGCTTGACATAATCTGGCTGTGTAAATGTATCCACAACCTGCTGATTACCAACTCTCTGCCCCAGGGCATCATACCGCTGAGATACAACCGATCTTCTAGAGTAAGTTGCCCAGCTAACAGTAAATCCGCCATCAGGCAAAGCAGCAACAGATGCATCCAATTGTTGAAAATTTGTATCTTCCGAGTTGACCAAGAACTCATCCCCAACGGGAAGACCTTGTTCGTTATACCTTTGAGCGAAAATGCCGTAGTAACTTCCGTCTTGCTCGTATGATTGCCAAACGACAACAAAGCCACCACCTTCTAGCTCGGAAACCTGCGCATTATTTTGGTTCAAACTTGTTTCAGTATTTACTCTGAACTCATCGCCAATTACTTGCCCAGCTGCATCATAACGCTGACCGTAAACCCCAAAAGCACTGCCATCTTGATCATAAGATTCCCAGACAACAACAAAACCACCATTATTCAGGGAGGCGATTTTGGGGGCCTGTTGACGATTAACAATCTCAGAATTGACTTGGATATCACCAGAAAGAGCCGTTCCGTCTGCGTCAAAGCGTCTTAAAAAGACACCCCAGTGATCACCATCTGCTTGGAAAGAGTTCCAGGCGACCACGAAGGTGCCATCATTCAACCCGATCACATTGGGCATTAATTGGAAACTCTGAGTTCCAACATTTATACGGAATTCATTAGCAACGGGAACACCTGCGCTATCAAAACGTTGTGCATATATGCCGTCATCACTTCCGTCCTGGTCCTGAGAACTCCATGTGACCACGTAACCACCATCAGCAAGGCCAGCAATTGAGACCTCTTTTTGGTTTTTGCTTAAGAAAGTATTTGCCCGTCTTTCTGGGCCAATAGCATTGCCCGCAGAATCAAATACCTGAGTGAAGACATCAAAACCATTTTCAGATCGAAAATCACCCCAGGCTACGGCGTATCGTCCACCAGTTAAGGCAGTAACAGAAGGCTTAAGGGCAAGAGCATCAAATTTGTTTGCACCAAAAGACGGGCGTGGCGTACCGTTTACAACCACGACTTCTCCCAATTCAGGAGGAGCATTTACCTGAACCGATACCGTTTCAACAGAGGTTTCTCCTGCCGCATCAGTTACTTTAACATCAAAGCTATCTGCGCCTGTGTAATCGACGGTAGCAGTATAGGTAAATGTACCATCAGTATTAAGTGTTACACTACCATTCGCTGCGTTTGCTTCCAGAGAATAGGTAAGTGTTTCTGAGGCATCATCTATATCCTCTCCTGAAACCTTTCCTGTAACGGTTGATCCTTTTGGCAACGCGACTATGCTTTTCAACATGGTCGGCGCATCATTCACAGGTGTTACAGAAACATTTACGACGGCAGTCGCAGTTCCCCCCTTACCATCCGCGACAGTATATTCAAAACTGGCATCACCATTAAAGTTTTCGCCCGGGGTAAATATCACATTCCCCAAACCATCTAAACTTACTGAACCATTAGAAGGGTTACCTGTTGATTCAAATACTAAAGTATCTCCATCCGGATCAGAAACCGCCCCCACCAGGTCTGTGATAGAAAGCGTTAAGCTGTTGTCTTCATCTACTGTTTTGGTTGTCGTAGTTGCAACTGGTGCCGCATTGCTGCCCAGATAGATTTTTTTATCAGTAAACTGAAGAAACTCTACATTCGTCAGAGTATCTGTACCATCTGCCCCCTGAACAGTGGTCGTTCCGTTGGCGGTCGTGATTGTATAATCTTCATGATAACCACTATAGAACGCCGTATCTTCATCGGCGCCACCATCAATGACATCATTTCCTGCCCCGCCAGAAATGCGGTCTCGACCTTCCCCACCAATAAGAGTATCAGCACCTGTGCCGCCGATCAGCTGATCATCCCCTGAACCACCGGATAGGGTATCATTTCCTGCCCCCCCTTCGAGAATATTATCAAAGCTATTACCTGTGATATTGTCCTCAAATTCAGATCCAGAAACATGCTCGATATTTTCCAGAATATCCCCTTGAGCATGCCCCCCTGCCTCAGCGAGATCATCATTCAGGTTAACTGTTACGCCAGCCGTCGAACGGTGATAATTTACTGTATCTTCGTCTTGCCCACCATCAAGGCGGTCTGCACCAGCGCCCCCTTCCAGCGCATCATCGCCACGTCCACCTCTTAGCCAGTTGACAGCATCATTCCCAATAAGGATATCATCACCATCCCCGGCAAAGGCGTTTTCAATAATACTGCCTTCTTTAATGGTAAGAATATTGTCAACAATTCTACTATCTTTTCCAGAGTTCAAATCTATATAGACATCAGTATTTATAGCCGCAGTGTTTATTGTATCACTACCATTGGTATCCTCCAGGACACGGCGACCTTCGTTTTCAGCGCCAGTAAATTTAGCGTAATCAACGGTGTAAATATAGGTATCGTCATTGGTGATAGCATCACCATAAAGTTTCAACGCCCAGTTATTAAGTGTACCTGTGGCACCGGTACGCAGGTCTTTGACAGTAAGTGTCCAGTCACCAGCAGATGTTTCACCCCAATGGTGCGTACTGTAAAAGGTCCAGTTAATTTTTGTTTCTGCAGCCCCAATACTATTGGGGTCTGCCAAATTTTTTTCAGGACGATTGAGAAGCACACTCTCCGTTCCGTCTGGAGAGGTAAGTGTAATTTGAAGATCACCAATATGCCCGTGATCAATATTCACAGAAACTTCGACATGATCAATATTGATGCTATCTGTTACAGTAACCTTATCCTGAATACCATTTTCATCATTATCGGTGATTGAAATTGACGAGTTTCTGCTCTGAGTAACATTAACCTCATTTGCCGAAGTACTCTGGCGCGTCCAGGTTTCAGCCAAACGAACCGCTGCACGGGCGTCCACCATACCAAAACCGGAATCATGGTTAACCTCAAGACCACCTCCATTCCAGTTACCAGCACCGTTTACCTGCCAGTCCGGGTTAGCTGGGTCAGAATTATAGGCTGAATAAGCCAAAATTTCCTGTACATCACGCCACCCCAAATTAGGGTTAGCCTCTAAAATAAGGGCAATAACACCGGATAAAACCGGTGCACTAAAGGATGTACCGTCACCATCAGCGTAGTCACCATGCAGGCTTGATGTTTGCGCAGTAGACGAGAGGGAATCTCCCTCTGCACTTGCAACCTCGACAGCTTCGGGTGCCGAGGTATTATAGCCATTTGCTCCTTGCCTATCTGTCGAGACAATCGCCGCCCCGGGCGCACCAACGAGAACAGCCGCCCCAGGAGTACTAAAGTAGGTATGAGCCCCATTCGCATCCATCGCGGCAACAGCGATTGATTCCCGGGCACTTTTCAAATCAAAATGATTTAAGTTCTGATGAACATGTCGTGTATTACCTGCAGAGGCGACAATAATTGTGCCCAGGCCACCACGACCTTGCGATACAGCTTTATCCAAATCGGCATGAAGCTGAGCATTATGGCCGCCCGCAGAAAAGATTGTACCGTCTGCCGAGCGGGCTCCATCTCCGATATCCGCAAGGGGTGTCCAACTGTTGTTTGATATATCAACATTCCACTGGCCATCAAGTCGATAACCCTTGCGTCGAAATCCAGCTATCGTTGAATCATAAGCAACACCGACTACACCCTCGCCATTTCGTTCAGCAGCAATGATCCCGGCGATAAAGGTGCCATGCGCCATACCTTCACTTGTCGTTGGAGAAGGATCACCATCACCATCTACATAGTCATAGTCTATGGAGCTGTCGTAGTTATCATCATAATCAGCATGATCCATCTCAACGGCATCATCATTAATACCAATGACAACACCTTCACCTGTATAATCATCCCAGACATCTTCAATATTGATAGAACTTAGATGCCACTGTCGATCATAGTAGGTATCGCTTGGCGCTTCCTGCTTTACATTAACTGTTGCTGTTGTTGTTGAACGACCACCATTTCCATCATCAACTGTGTATTGAAAACTTGCTTTCCCGACAAAATCTTCGAACGGATCGAAAGTTACCCGCCCATCAGCCTCAAGAGTAACAACCCCGTTTTCTGCTCCGCCAACCCCAACAATAGAAAGCTGATTTCCGTCAATGTCTATGTCGTTTTCAAGTAATTCACTTAATTCAAAAGTTCGAGAAAAAGTACCTCGATGGGTAAACTTTTCACCTGAAGCGATAGGGGCATTATTTTTACCATCTAAATGTACGACACTATCAACGAAGTTCAGCCTTTCAGCATTAAAGATAGTATCAGTGCCATCATTACTTGCGTGATCCCCCCTCTTATCTGTAACAGTTACACTACCATTTTCATTATAAACAATAGAGTAATCTGCGACATTCCCAGAAAAAGTAATAATATCCGTACCTTCGCCAGCACGAATAGTATCATTTCCGGCTCCTCCCTCAAGTAGATCATTGAAAGAGCTACCATTTATTATATCGTGACCACCGCCACCTACAATCGCAACTGAAGCCTCTCCACCAGTCGCGCTTATTTGATCATCACCATCTCCGCCTATTACAATTTCGACATTAGCGGCAGCCATATCAAAATTAATACCGGAATTCTGAGAGAATAAGACAGTATCTTCTCCATTCCCTCCATCAATATTAATATCATCAACATCTATATAAATAAGGTCATTACCATCTCCCCCACTTATACTATCACTTCCTTTGCCTCCTATAAGTAAATCATTACCACTTCCACCAGTAATGATATCATTACCACCACCTCCTCGAATCAGAACCCCAACACTCCCTTCAAAACTAAAGGTGTCGTTCCCATCCCGACCGATTAAACCAGAAAACCCTGCATCTGAAAGCTCAATTGTGTAATCAATATCTTGCTCAACTACCCCAAATATTACATTCTCTTCTGTTTTATACCTAAGAACATTATTTACACTGCCCTCTAATACAAATTGACCTGTTTGAGTAAGAAGTTCGAAGTCAGAGATTTCATAAGTACCAAGGTTTGTTGTGTAGGTTGACGTATCTGTTTTAATACCACCACCGACGTTTTGCTGAACAGATTGCTCGGACAGATCAATCGATAAAACGCCGGCCTCAGATAATGATTTTAATTCTCCCGCTTCAGTTAAACCATTTTGATTGTAATCATTCCAAATTTTTAACTCTGAAAATGCTTCATCTTCTTGGTTAAATATACCGTCGTCATTGCTGTCTAATGATTTCAGGGCTTCAAAGCCGGAATTAAAATCGCCATTTGCATATGCACCAGATAGCATTTCAGTACGATTATCAATTTGATCATTGGAGTTTAGGTCATGAACTAAAAATCCATCATCTGAATTGGCCCATGCTGTCAGATCTAGTTTACCATCGTTATTCATATCGAATAAGACAGTCGTTTCTTCATTATTTAAGAGCTCAATACCATCACCGTCTATATCGATAAGCAAAGGATCAAACAATGAGCTTACATAATTACCGACGAGTCCTCCGACATATAATCCGGCAGCAAATCCGACTGGTCCACCAATAAGAGATCCTAGGGCAGCACCTAGTACCCTACCAGCAACAAAGCCTACAGCCCTACCAGCTACATAAGATGCGGCAACAGAAGCAGCCTCTTTTCCTACACTTTGAAAAGCTTCTCGAGAATTTTTAGGTTTACTAGCATAAACGTTATATCCAGCGAATAGGACGCTTGACGCCGCTCCTGCATAATGAAGTCTATTTCCCAGTGCTTTTAATGACTTCTTATTCCAAAATCTGCTTGGTTTATTCAAAGAAGGCGCTGAGCTTTCATATTTATAATAGCTTTCTACTGCAGTAAAACCAGCACCTACAACTGCACCACCAACAGCACTAGGATTATCTCTGCCGTAACTATATACGGATTTCGCTGTTGACTTAGCATAGGTGTAAGCAGTTTCTGCATACCTCTTATAAGGAGATGCAGAAGCATAGTTATAAATTACATTATTAGTGGATCTATTATAAGTATAACTTGGTCTATTGCTTGGAGCGTTAAATCTATCGCTTGAAGTAATATCTATATATAGAGACATTTATAATTTCCTAAATTCTTTTCAATAAATGCGTTTATTAGAAAAAGCCGAAACTCCGGAAGAAAAATCGCAAATAAATACTATTTATGCAGGTCGAAATATTCTTTTCTTAGCCGTGCTATTCGAGTTCTAAACTCTTTTGCTATGACAAAACTCCATAGCCTCATGGGGATCCAAAATGCAGAATTCAACAAACTGAAAAGTCGATAGCACAAAAACTTATCATCTTGTGTTCGAAAGATATGAACCATGTGTTTTCTAATTTGGGTAGGCATTAATTTGGAAATATATGGGTGATATTGTTTCGATTCAAAAACATGTCCATGATAAGGATTACTTATGTAGAACAGAAGATCGAACAAGTATCCTATTAATAAATACCCATACCAAAACTCTACTATAGATCCAGAAAGTACTTTTAAGGTTTCATTCGCGCTAAAAAAGGAATGCTCTGTAGTATCAACTACGAGAAATACAGAAATCATAGTTAAACACATTAAGAACATAGAGGGATATGACTTTAAAATAGCCACCAAAACTCCCATCAGAATTTTGAACACCCTACTCAAATACAAAGCTTTCCTCATAATCTACGCCTTATCCGATTAATCAGATCACCATTCGACCACTGCCATCCCGTTTCCATCTGGTGCAGGCTGTAATGTTTTAATTTTTTCCTCTTTAAAGACCTGCTCACGAAGCTGTTGGAGAATTTCTTCTTCTCCACCGAATGGCGCAACAAGATCGATCAGCCAGAGACGATCACCCGCATTCCATTCGCTAGGCTTTAAGCGGATAATCCCCTGCATAATGCGTTGTTCAGCTTCTTCGTTTAGGTGCGCCCAACTTGCATAGGCAACGGGTTGACCATCTTTACGAAAAACCCGGAATTGTTTTTGTATTAAAGCCGGCATAATCAGCCATTCTGCATCAGCATAGAAAAAGTGTTTATGTGCAGGGGATTGCATCATCAACCATGAAATTTGCCCCAACATCTCTACGGGCCCAGGTTGTTCTTGCTGAGCAGTGGTTTCAGTATTTTGTGCAGATGTCATTGTTTGTTCCTGTACAGTGCTTTTTTTCTCACCTGCGTTTGAGGTAGAAGTTTTCGCGGTTGATTTCTTCGTCTTGCTAGCCATTTTTTATCTCACTTTCTATGCGCTGTTTTTTTAAATCAACTTTGTTACATTCCGGCATGCATCATTTGATTAATCCGGATTAATTTTTCTTTCTTACCCCTCAAGGGTCTTTAAACTCTTGTTTGTTTCATCGTTCCCCCAACGCCTCATCCTGATATTTAAGGAAAGGAGCGAGGAAGAATTCGATTGCACGTCGTTTTCCGGTTTTCACCTCAACTGTTACCGACATACCCGGCGTCAGCGGAACCCAGCGATCTTCGACAAGAATTTTATCCGTGTTCATCGATGAACGGGCTTTATAGATCAGCCCCTGCTTTTCATCTTCAATGGCATCAGCAGAAATCTGCTCAACCGTTCCCTCAATCATTCCATATTTGGTATAGGGAAAGCTCTCTACTTTGATTTCAGAAACCTGACCGACTTCCACAAAACCAATATCCTTATTAAGAACCATGGCTTCAATTTCCAATGGTGTTCCCTCGGGGACGATCACCATCACAGGCTGCGCAGCCTGAACAACACCACCAACGGTATGAACAGCAAGTTGCTGAACGACACCATTAACGGGTGCACGTAACTGTCTTAGACGATTACGTTCAACTGCTTTGCGTAGCTCTTGCTCCAAAGCAGCTTGCTCTTGTAACGCCTCTGATAAGGCCGCCTGTTGCTCAGCCAGAAAAGCCGCTTCTCGTTCGGCACGCTGTTGGCGCAGACTATTTAATTCAGCCTGCCCTTCCTGCAGTCGGTACTTCTCTATTTCAAGATTACCTTCTGCCTCAACCAATTCCTGTTTTAACTGAAGGAAAGTAGTGCGAGCCCCCACTTTCTTTTTTACAAGCTTTTCACGTGCCGAGACACGCTCGGCAAGCAGAGGAACTACACCGGCCAGCTTATTAATATTCGATTGCGTCATACCATACGTGGCCTGACGTTGGCTTATTTGGCTATCGATCGAAGCCATCTGGGATCTATGCTCAGTCGTGCTTTGTAAAAGTAACGCTCTACTCGCCAGCTCTAAAGATTCAGAGACACCTTCCGGCGCGATAAAATCATAGTCTTCATCACCAGCCACCTGTAAAAGGAGCGTTTTGATACGAGCAACATCCAATCTGGCAGATAATAGATCTTGCGCCATACGCTCTTCGTTCGCATCACTGTCTGTCGGATCAAGCTCAATTAAAAGCTCACCCGCCTTAACCCGCTGTCCTTCTTTGACGTGAATTGCACGGACGGTTCCTATTTCAAGCGCTTGAATAGTCTTGACCTGACCACCCGGGATAATTTTCCCCTGTGCCACAGCTTCAGTATCTATTTTGCTAAACCATCCCCATGTAACGACAGAAATAAACAGTATGGCTATTAACCAGGTCAGAAAACGCCCTGTTGGTGAAGCTGGTGTCTCTAGAATTTCCAGTGCTGCTGGCAGAAACTCCAGCTCATCACCCTTGCGCTCTACTTTGATACGGGCTTTATCTTCTGCTTTTGCCGCACGCCAAACCTGCCATGCTTTACTAAATGCTGCGAACATCAGGTCTCTCCTATCTGATGACGATAGAGAGCCGCATAACGCCCGTCCTGAGACAACAACTCGTCGTGTGAGCCTTGCTCAATAACCACACCTGCTTCCAATGTGACAATCCGGTCAGCTCGACGTACGGTTGATAGACGGTGCGCAACAATAATAACTGTCCGTCCCAGGCAAATCTTCTGCATATTATCCTGAATAATGCGCTCTGATTCATAATCGAGCGCGGACGTGGCTTCGTCAAAAATCAGGATTGATGGATTTGCAACAAGCGCACGTGCAATCGCAATACGTTGACGTTGCCCGCCAGAAAGCCCCCCGCCTCTTTCTTCCAAAATGGTATCGTACCCTTGGGGAAGCTCCAGAATAAACTCGTGGGCGCCCGCTTGCTGAGCAGCCTCAATGACCTGATCCATTGATAATGACGGATCTGAAAGCGCAATATTATCTCTTATAGAACGATTAAAGAGGATATTCTCTTGCAGAACAACGCCAACCTGACGGCGCAGCCAGGTAGGGTCCATCATAGCCAAATCAGTTCCGTCAACAATCACTCGACCAGATTCCGGAACATAGAGCCTTTGTATTAGTTTTGTCAGTGTTGATTTACCAGACCCGGAACGCCCGACAACGCCAATGACTTCACCAGCCTTAATCTTGAGGTCAATTCCTCTCAGGACCTCGGGACCATCAGCCTTATATCTGAACACAACACGATCAAATTCTATATGACCTTTGATCGGTGGTAATGCGGGGCGGTTCAGGTTTTGTTGGGGCTCTGCCGGGGTATTTAGTACATCTCCCAATCGATCCAGAGAGATCCTGAACTGTTGAAAATCTTGCCACAGCTGCGCAAGGCGCAGAATGGGCTGACTGACTTGTCCGGACAACATATTAAACGCAACAAGCTGCCCGACCGAAAGATCCCCGGCGATCACAAGCTTTGCACCGAACCACAGTAAAAGAGCCATCAGAACCTTGTTTATGAGTTGGACACCCTGCCCACCAAAAGTCCCCAATACAACACCACGGAAGGATGCTTTGACATATGCCGCGAGCTGCTCTTCCCAACGTTGGCGCATCTGAGGCTCAACAGCCATTGATTTCAAGGTTTCAATACCGGAAACAGCCTCTACCAGAAAAGCCTGATTTGCCGCCCCACGTTGGAATTTTTCTTCGGTTCTGCGGCGTAATTCTGGCGTGATAGACACAGACAGAATGATATAAAAGGGGATTGATCCCAATACGATGTATGTCAGGGTCGGACTGAAGTAGAACATGACAGCCAGAAAAACGACCGTAAACAGCAAGTCGAGGACAACCGTCAGTGCATTCCCCGTTAAAAATGAGCGTATGCTTTCCAATTCTCTGACACGGGCCACCGTCTGCCCAACCGCACGACTACCAAAATAAGCGATTGGTAAATTAAGCAAATGTTTAAAAAGCCGCGCCCCAAGCTCAACATCTATCCGACTGGCTGTATGAGAGAAAATATAGGTCCGCAAACCGCCAAGCGTGATCTCAAAAAGTGTTATCCCCACCAACCCAACAACAAGAACATCCAATGTGGTCAGACCACGATGAACTAGAACTTTATCAATCACGACTTGAAAAAACAGCGGTGTAACCAAAGCAAAGAGCTGCAGGAACAAAGAAGCCAGCAAAACTTCACCGAACAGTTTTCTATATTTAACAATCGCCGGAATAAACCAGGTAAAATCAAACCGACGCTCTTCACCAGCTAACGCCGCACGGCGCGTCAGGAAAATAGCTCGACCTGTCCACTTTTCATAAAGCTCATCCAAAGAAAGCTTTTGTGGAGCTTGCCCCGGAACCTGTATCAGAGATTGTCCTTCAGCAACCTTTGCAAGAATGAAGAAACTACCATCTTTTGCAACGGCAATAGCAGGTAAAGCGGCTTTTTCAAGACGCTTGGGCTTAACCGTGACAGCACGTGCCTTGATTTCAAGTGCTTTTGAGGCACGAACAATGCCAATTTCATCGATGTCCTGACCTGCTGGACAAAACTCATGTTTAATAAACTTTGGATCAGCTGGCAGCTTTAAAAACTGCAACATCATGCACAATGAATTGACGCCAGAATCTCTTATCGGTGCTTCCGGAGTAACTTCTTTATTTGTGCTACTTACTGATTCCCCTTGGCGTTCAACGAGCATTAGACGCCTTTACCCCACCCAACAACATACCATAGCATGCACGCAAAACGTGTACAGCCACACCATATGACACAAACATGCCTCAAGGGTCAATTAAGATTAATTATTAATTAACATTTAGAGAGTTACGCGAGGAGTGTGTCTCTAGGTACAATAGAAAAGTAACATCTCCGCTTGCTGTCGAGAAGCATCCCCACACTCAGAAGCGCCTTCCCAAATATCGTTTTCCAAGTTCAGTATATTCCATCTGGATCTTTCGCGATGAGCCCCCTTTTGACCTGATGCATGACATTTGACAAAGCCAGATGTGATGGTATCAACACAACCATGTAGATATGATCCGTAGAAAGCCCCCCTTTAAAACTATGATTGAGGGGAAACAAATCTGGAAGAAAAAGTGTGTAGACAGAATCTAACTGGACAGTTCATCGCCATCAAATCGAAAAATTGTCAGGTCAGATCTAGAGCATTTTGCGTTCAGTGTGGGTCAT
>NZ_LANI01000001.1 GCF_000982415.1 Kiloniella litopenaei | reverse complement strand
ATAATGCTCTGAATCTGGAACGATCTCCCAATGAATTTCCTCTACTCTTCTGGGGAAACCCATGGGATCAAAATGATGATCTATTGAAAGCTGATCCTTTTCATTAACAATTTCTATAGCACCAGTTTTGAGGTGGGAAGCTATCTCTTTGTGGAGCCTTTTTGCGATAAACTCGTCATTGGAAATCATTTTTTATGCTCAATAATTAATAAAGATTGGGGATAAATTAAGTAGAATTTTACCATTTTTCGAAGGCTGTAATTAACCAAGTCTCTTTTTTATCATACCTCATCAAACTTAAACGAACTAATTCATTTTTTGTTTCTATTGTTGCTCTTCTTTCACCAAAATCGCCATCAAATCTAGTGAGCTTACCCTTTGCCAAAATCTTAGGTAATCGTTCTCTAACAAAAGCTTCACCATTGATGCCATCTTTCTCAGTTCTTTGCTTAATAATATGTTGCAGACCTGCTTTTGAATCTCCAAAATCTATAGATATCTCGCCAAGATCTTCTCGGAAGACTTTGCCTTTTGATGAAGTTTTTGTTTCCAAGACCTTGGCAATTTCATCTGAGAACTCTCTCACAGTTGATGTCGAACGTTTGTAAAAGGGCGTTCTTGCGCCATTCATGCTGAGAATGGCTGAGCCTCTGGTTGTTGCTTTGGGAACTGCTGCTCCAGAAAGAAAGCCTCCGCCAACCATGTTAAAAGCTGCATCAACGGTATCCTGATGTGTATAGCTTCCACCTTCAAGAACATGTCCGGGAAGGGCCACTGCCTTAGCAAGATCATAAAGTAGTGACGGGGCTTTCAGGTTTGACCAGTCACGGGTTCTTTTTCCGTTCTTGAAGGTAATAGCTGGTTTGGGAATTAATACTGTTTCTCGCGGGCCTGGCTCCAGGCCAAACCAACGCTGTACATTTTGTTCCAGTGGCGTTGCTTGGTACCGTGGTCGCTTTGCTTTTTGAACGATCTCGGGCTTACCATAAAGCTTTTCAGCGTGATCTATGACCTGAACCATCTCGATATCCTTTGCAATAGGGAGGCTTTAAGGATTATCGCTGATGGGTTGCGTTACAATTCATCTCGACTTGTCTTGTATGGTTATGCATTATTTATCTCTTGTGATTGCGATCTCTTTGCTCCTAAAGTCAGGAAGTTTTCAAGATCGTTTATATGCACAGGCAGGGGAAACAGAACCGTTTTCACGATAAATAACGGACGATTTTATGGGGCTGGCGGCGCAGGCATTTTCCCGGGTTAAAAAAGACAATCCCATTTACCTTGTCGGTCTTGGGCATGGGGCGACGCATTGGGTGATTGCGACCTTTTATTTTCTGTTGCCCTTTATGGCGCAGGATCTGGGGTTGAGCTATGTAGAGGCCGGGGCCTTTGCGTCGGTCTTTTCCCTTGCCTCTTTCGGGGCCAATGTCTTTAGCGGGCCGCTGGTGGATATTACCGGGCGTCGGGTTTTATGGCAGGTGGTTTCTCTCCTGGTGGGGGCGGTGGCGCTTTATGCCATGGGGGCGGTCAGCCTCTATCCTTTGCTGGTGCTGGCGATGGTTTTTATCGGCATGTCCAATAACCTGTGGCATCCAGCGGCCATATCTTACCTGTCCCTGCGCTATGCGGATCGGCGGGGCTATGTTCTGTCCATTCATGCCCTAGGGGCCAACCTTGGCGATGCTGTTGCTCCTGTGATTATGGCCCCTGTCTTGGCTGCCCTGAGCTGGCGCGCGACGATGGAGGCGGGCGTTGTTGTGCCGATTGTGGTTGCCGGATTATTGCTCTTTTTTGTCGAGCGGGTTGGCCCTCGAAAGCAAAGGGAAAATGTGACTTCGGTATCTTCGGCGGTTTTAGTATCGCATGTTGGTGAACCCTCGCAGACAAGCGTGCCAGATAAACATATGCCAGATAATTTTAGGCCAGATCAAAACATATCGGATAAAGATATATCAGGCAGGGATTATGCCCAAAGCGAGGAAGTTCGCCAAAAAAAGAACGAGAAAACAGGCACAAAAATCGGCGCAAGAGAGTATCTCGCCGGGGTCGGGTCTTTGCTTAAAAACCGGGCGGTGATGGTACTGTGCTGTATGTCCGGCTTTCGCAATATGGCACAGACGGGCCTGTTGGTGTTTTTGCCGCTCTATCTGGCGAATGAGTTGAACCTGTCGCCTTTTCATCTGGCCTTGGCGCTGTTTGCCTTTCAGGCCGCCGGGTTGATTGCGGCCCCGGTTGCCGGGATCTGGTCGGACAGGATCGGGCGTAGGCCGCTGGTGGTCGGGGGCTTGGGCATTACCACGGTTATGCTGATCCTCTTGACCCTGATTGATCATCCGACGGTTTTTGTGGCGGGTATTGCCATGCTTGGCTTTGGGCTGTTTGCCGTGCGTCCCGTGGTTCATAGCTGGCTGATGGATATGACCCCGCCGCATATCGGCGGCACCGCGACATCTGTGCTGTTCGGGGTACAGTCAGCCATGACCACCTTTGCCCCGATCATCGGCGGGGCCTTGGCCGATCGATATGGCTTGATCTCGGCCTTTTATTTTCTGGGTGCAATGCTGTTGGTGGCGAACTTTCTGGTGCTGTTGATCCCCAGAAAAACCTAAAGGCCTCAAAACAAAGGGGTAGGCAGGCAAGAGGGCTATAAACCCAGAACTATCGTCGGGATGTGCTGTCCCGTTGGATCAGCTCAAAACCTGTATCGATTTGTTTTTGATCAGTCTCGTCGCCATTAAGTCTTTGCAGGATTTTATCAACGGCCAAGGTGCCTATTTTATAACGGTCTGTTCTGATGCTGGTTAGGGATGGATATGCGGCCTGCATCATTTCAAGGTCGTTAAAACCGATAATGCCCATTTGTTCTGGCACGGATATACCCTGGGCCTGACATTCGAAAAGTGCCCCCAGAGCAATATCATCATTGGCACAAATTACGGCGTCAGTATCCGGGGCACAGCCTATAAGTTGTCGCATTAATTCCCGCCCTATATTAACCGAAGAAGCCTTGTTGGTAAGGATCACACGCTTAGGGTCAAATGATTCAAGTGATTTGAGTTTTTTGCGATAGGCTTCAAGTCGGCGCTCCATCCGGGGGTCAAGACGCGCAGCCAGATAACCTATCTTTGAAAAACCTTGGTCCAAAAGGTGTTCAACCATGGCCTCACCGGCTGCGATATGTGACAGGCCGACACTCATATCAATCGGGTTTTGGCCTATTTCGTATATTTGAACGACGGGAATGTTCGCTTCTTGTAAAAGTTTGATCGAATTGTCCGATTGATCGATGCCAACGACAATAAGCGCCGCGGGGTTTTGGGCGAGAAAGAGAGAAAGCAAATGATTCTCTTCTTCGGCATCATAGCGCGTATTTCCGATTAAAACCTGATAGGGGGTATTTTGGGTACTGTCATGAATAGCACGCAACGTATCGGCAAAGATGATATTGCTGAGTGAGGGAATGAGAACACCGATGACATCGGCTCTACCCGAGGCCAGGGCACGGGCTTTGGGATCGGGGATATATTGCAGTTCCCGGATTGATTTTTCGATCCGACTACGTAGCTTTTCAGATACTTTTGATGGATCGCGCATCATGCGAGAGACGGTAATGGCGCCAACCCCGGCATGTTCGGCAACATCGGTAATTGTCGCGCGTCCTGATCCTCTGCGTTTCCCCAACTCTTACTGTTCCTCTGTCTTATCAGATCTCTGTTAATTCGTTTTTTTAATACCCGCAGTGACCTTTTACAAGGTCCGTATTCGACGCCTCAGAGAGCGCTAAAAGTGCCTGTAGCGGTCTGAATTTCTGTAAAGTTCAGCGCAGAATACGGTTATTTTAATTTCATCGTTTGACAATATGGTAGCGCTACCATATTGTCAAACCGCATTGTGGTAGCGCTACCAAAAAAAGGGAAGTTGGAAGCCAGAGCTATCGCATCAATAAATAAATTACAAACAACAGGTTAAGGCGTTCTCACGTAAGAAAGTTCGCCATCCTGTTTTGAGAATGAGATGTGTTTTACACTTGGGAGATGTAACAAAAATGTTGAAAAAACTCACCACGGGCCTTGTTATGGGGCTCTCTGCCGCTTTGATGTCAACAGCATCCATTGCAGCGGATTATAACTTTAAGTTCCAGTCCAGCGACCCTGCTGGTAATCCTAATTTTATTTTGAAACAGGAATGGGCGCAACGCGTTGATGAGATGACTGGCGGTCGTCTCAAAATTGAGATGCTTCCAGTAAACTCGGTTGTTCAACACTCTGAAACTCAGGATGCGGTTGCCGGTGGTATTCTGGACGGACACATTACGGACACCAGCTATTTTGCGGGTAAAGACCCTGCCTTTGGATTGATTGCAAATCCAGTTGGTGCATGGTCTTCTCCTTCTGAAATGCTGCGTTTTATCAACTATGGTGGTGGTGCAGAGTTGATGAACGAAATTCTAGAGCCATACGGCCTGCATTTCATTGGCGCAACCACACCGGGGCTTGAAGCCTTCATTTCCGCAAAACCACTGGATGGTGTTGCCGATCTTAAAGGTCTTAAAATGCGTGCACCCGAAGGTATGGTACAGGAAGTTTTTGCTGCTGCTGGTGCTACGCCGGTGAATTTGCCAGGATCAGAAGTCTTTACTTCGTTGGATAAAAAAGTAATCGAAGCCGCTGATTACACGGTGTTTTCAACCAACCATGCCCAAGGCATGCACGACATTGCTAAACACCCTGTGTTCCCTGGCTTCCATTCCATGCCGATGATCGAAGTTTCTATGAATAAGGCAAAGTGGGATGCACTTCCTGCTGATCTCAAGAAAATTCTGGAAATCTCTGTACGTGATTTTGCGACAGACATGACATCCAAATTGGCGATGAAAGATCTGCAGGCTGTTGCAGAAGCCAGTAAAGACCCAGAGTTGACAATCCATAACTGGTCAGCTGAAGAGAGAGCAAAATTCCGTAAAATTGCGAAAGATCAGTGGGCAAAAGTGGCATCACGTTCTGAAAATGCGCAAAAGGTTTATGATGTTCTTCTTGGATACCTCTCAAGTCAGGGCCTGATCTGATAAGAGGTTTTCAATACGGCGGGAGAACCGATCCTGATGTAACTTGTTGGTCTAAAACATCTTTTATGACCAGGTTCTCAGCAATGGTTCTCCCGGGTATTGTATTGACCAGGAGTAAGTTATGACTGATCAAAAAAAAGACCATCCGCTGGATCAGCTAGAGGCGCTTGAAAAAGAAACAGTCCCGTTGGAATCTGGACGCTTTGGAAGCCTGATAAATAAACTGGGTTCCGTTTTCGCTTTTGGTTTTGTTTTAAGTATGGCGATATTGATTTACGAAATTGTTTTACGTCATCTTTTTGATGCCCCGACGCTTTGGGCGCACGAGACGACAACATTTCTCTGTGCTGTCGGGTTCATTTTTGGTGGCCTGTTTTCTGCCTCGCACAACAAGCATATCCGCGTCGTAATTATCTATGATTACGTAGGTCCCAAGGTCAAACGCTGTTTGGATATTGGGATATATATTACCTGTGCTATTTCGACGGCTTTTTTTTCCTATGCTGCCTGGTTGCTGGTCAAACGCGCTATTTTCACCCCAGGTGGAGAATTACGATTTGAAACAAGTGGCAGTGCTTGGAACCCACCAATTCCGGCCTTGTTGAAAATGTTTCTTCTTGCCGTACTGATTGTTATGACCGTGCAATTTATCATTTTTGCGGTTTCTCATATCCGTAATAAACCAACCCCAAAAGACGCCTGATATCGGAACTGAATTGATGATTGATCTCTCTTTGCTCGGCGTTGAATACGGGACGCTGGTCATGTTTGTTATGCTGTTGGTCCTGTTAATGACTGGCATGCCACTTGCCTTTGTTACACTTCTGGTTGCCTTGGTTTTTGCGCTGGGGTGGTTTGGCCCTATGGCTGTTCCCTTGATCACCAGTCGGGTTTATTCTTTCGTATCCTCGTTTGTTTTTGTCTCGGTCCCCATGTTTGTCCTTATGGCCGCGCTATTAGATCGATCGGGGATTGCACGTGATCTCTTTGATGCCATGAAGCTTGTCGGGGGGCGTGTCAGGGGTGCGGTTGCCATTCAGACGATATTTGTTGCTGTTGTACTTGCCGCCATGAGTGGGATTATCGGCGGAGAGATTATCTTGCTTGGTTTGTTAGCGCTGCCACAGATGCTTCGTCAGGGGTATGACCGCAACCTGGCCATAGGTGTCGTTTGCGCGGGGGGATCTCTTGGAACAATGGTGCCACCTTCTATCGTGCTCATTATTTACGGATTAACAGCAAGCGTTTCCATTGGTGATCTCTTTACCTCGGCCTTTATTCCCGGATTGATGTTGGCAAGTTTCTATGTCGCCTATGTTTTGATCCGTTGTTATCTTAACCCAAATTTGGCGCCAGAACCTGAAATCAAACCTATTCCTTTTAAGGAAAAGCTAAAATTGCTGAAGGGGATTATCCTGCCGATCATGGTGGTGATCTTTGTTCTCGGGTCGATCTATGGGGGGATTGCGTCTGTCACAGAGGCCTCGGCTGTTGGTGTTGCGGGGGTCTTGCTCTCGGTCATTATCCGGGGGGAATTTACCTTTGCCATGTTCAAGGGTGCAGCCGTTCAAACACTGTCGACCTGTGGGATGATTGTCTGGATCGGTATCGGTGCAAGTGCGCTGGTCGGGGTCTTTAACCTTATGGGCGGGATTAACTTTGTTTCGGCGTTAATTACAGGAATTTCTGATAACGGTATTATCATTATCCTCTTTATGATGTTGATACTTTTTGTGCTGGGTATGTTTCTCGATTGGGTCGGGATCGCGCTTTTGACTATGCCGATCTTCGTACCGATTGTGATTTCACTCGGATATGATCCCGTGTGGTTCGGTGTTCTCTTTGCTATGAATATGCAGGTTAGTTTTCTCTCTCCGCCTTTTGGGCCAGCAGCTTTTTATCTTAAGTCAGTGGCACCGCCTGATATTAGCCTAGGTGTTATTTTCCGATCACTGCTCCCCTTTATTTGTATTCAGATTGTCGCCGTGGGCTTGCTTATCGCATTCCCTGGCTTGACCGGCCGTTAAGGGAATGACTTATGTCAAATAAACCGAAGTCAAAGAAGAAAACAGAATTACGATCCCGGGCCTGGTTTGATAACCCTGATCATCCCGACATGACAGCGCTCTACCTTGAACGTTATCTGAACTATGGCCTGACTCGTGAAGAGCTGCAATCCGGAAAGCCTATTATCGGTATTGCACAAACCGGGTCAGATCTTTCACCTTGTAACCGCCCCCATATTGAACTGGCCAAGCGTGTACGTGATGGTATTCGTGACGCCGGGGGAATTGCACTGGAATTTCCGGTTCACCCGATACAAGAAACAGGTAAACGGCCAACGGCTTCATTGGACCGCAACCTTGCCTATCTGGGATTGGTCGAGGTGCTGTATGGCTATCCGTTGGATGGGGTCGTACTTACCGTCGGATGTGACAAGACCACGCCAGCCTGCATGATGGCCGCGGCTACGGTTGATATTCCTGCTATTGTGTTAAGCGGTGGGCCGATGCTCAATGGTTATTCAGGTGGTCGTCTCTGCGGGTCAGGTACGGCGATTTGGGAAGCGCGTGAGTTGCATGCCAAGGGAGAGATTAACTACGAAGATTTCATGAAGCGTGCCGCAGATTCCGCGCCCTCTGCCGGCTATTGCAACACAATGGGGACAGCATCGACCATGAACTCGCTTTCAGAAGCGTTGGGCATGCAACTTCCCGGTGGGGGATCAATTCCGGCACCTTATCGCGAACGTGGGCAGATATCCTATGAAACCGGCCGCCGTATTGTTGAGCTGGTGAACAAGGATATCAGGCCCTCGGATATTCTGACAAGAGAGGCATTTGAAAATGCCATCGTCGTGAACTCGGCACTTGGTGGTTCAACGAATGCGCCGATCCACATAACAGCGATTGCGCGACATATCGGGGTAGAGCTCGATATCGAAGACTGGGAAAAACATGGTCTGGATGTGCCTTTGCTTGTCAATCTCCAACCCGCGGGCGAATACCTTGCAGAAGATTTCCACAGGGCAGGCGGCGTTGCAGCCGTGGTCTCGGAACTTATATCCAAAGGCTTGATCCATGAAAGTTGCCCAACTGTATCTGGTAAAAGTATCGGTGAAAATTACAGGGGTAAAAAATCTGAAAATCCGGATGTAATTCGTACCTTTGATTCGGCTCTGGTGCTTGCCGCTGGCTTTAAAGTGATAAGCGGTAATCTTTTTGATTCAGCAATTATGAAGCTAAGTGTTTTATCCGAAGAATTTCGTGATCGTTATCTCAACAATCCCGAAGATCCTGATGCTTTCGAAGGGGATGCTATTGTCTTTGATGGCCCCGAACACTATCGCGAGGTAATTGATGACCCCGCGTTGAACATTACCGAAAATTCCATTCTTTTTATCCGGGGCGCTGGCCCCATTGGCTACCCCGGTGCTGCCGAGGTGGTCAATATGCGGGTGCCGGATTACCTTTTGAAACAGGGGATAACGTCATTGGCCTGTATTGGTGATGGTAGGCAGTCGGGAACATCGGGCTCGCCGTCCATACTCAATGCTTCGCCGGAAGCTGCTGTCGGTGGGGGGCTTGCGTTGTTAAAAAATGGTGATCGGGTTCGAATTGATCTCAAAAAGGGTAAGGCAAATATCCTCATTTCCGATGCTGAACTTAAAGCGCGCCAAGTGGAACTGGCAAAGTCGGGAGGATATAAAATTCCGGAACATCAAACCCCTTGGCAGGAAATCCAGCGTGGTATTATTGACCAACTTTCCGAAGGGATGGTCTTGAAACCAGCGGTCAAATATCAACGCATCGCGAAGAGCAAAGGGTTGCCACGGGATAGTCATTAGGCGGTGGTTCCAACCTTAATCGCTGTAGATCAAGAGAATACAAAAACGTTATGACCAAAATACTTTCCATTGGCGAAGTAATGCTAGAGATGTCGGATGTCGGTGAGGGTCTTTTTAAAAAGAGCTTTGCCGGCGACACTTTCAATGTGGCGCACTACATAAACGTGGCAAGCCAGGGGCGGATCCGGGCCGATTATCTAACTGGGTTGGGGCACGATGGCATCAGCAGAGAATGTATCGATTTTCTGGAACAACATGGCGTTTCAACCCGTCGAGTGCAATTGTTAGACGGCCGTACGATCGGTTTATTTATTCTTGGCAATGATGCTGCGGGTGAAAAGCAATACGGCTATTGGCGAGGACAGTCCGCTGCCCGCCATCTTTTTGACCAGCCCCAAGATTTGTCCGGTTATGATTTGGTTTATTTTTCGGGGATTACCGCGGCGATTACTGAAAACAAAAACAATCTGATTTTGTCAATTGCCGAAGCAAAGGAAAAAGGGGCAAGGATTGTCTTTGATTATAACCATCGTGCTCAACTTTGGTCGCAAGAAGAAGCCTGTGAGTTTGCCCGAAAAATCCTGCCTTTAATTGATATCGTCAAGATTTCAGACGAAGAACTCTCAAGTCTGTATAACTTGCAAGACGTTGAGGGGCTATCCACTGAATATGCTTCGGCAGAGTGGGTTTTAACCTGTGGCGGTAAAAAGGCTGAGCTTTGGCAGAACGGCCAGAATATAGTTTCTAAAAGTTTTATAGCTGTATCAGACGTGGTGGACAGTTCAGCAGCTGGCGATGCTTTTATCGGCACCTATTTGGCATCCAGGTCAGAGGGTGATTCTTTTACCAAAGCTCTTGACCGGGCGCATCAAACTGCGGCCCAGGTTGTCTGTGCCAAGGGATCAATTGTTGAGATTGATCTCTCTAGACTTAATTAATTCAGGACATGGTTATGATGAATGAATTGCACAACCGAATTAAGCAGATGCCACTTGTTGCCATCCTGCGAGGTATTCAACCACACGAGGCCGTCCCGGTATCAGATGCTCTTGTGGATAACGGTATACCCTTTATGGAGGTAACGCTCAACAGCCCGGATTGGGATGAAACCATAGGAAGAATTAAGGAAAAACACGGGGATAATATTATTCTTGGGGCGGGAACTGTCCTGACACCAGAAGATGTCGAGCGCGTGAAAGCTGTTGGTGGTCAGGTAATTATCTCTCCCAATATGGATGAAGAGGTTATCAGGCGGACAAAAGAACTTGGCCTGTTGTCAATCCCAGGCTGTTTTACACCGACAGAGTGTTTTAAGGCGTTAAAAACGGGGGCCGATATATTAAAGATTTTCCCCGCAGACACCCTGGGTATTTCTTTTATAAAAGCAATCTCTGCTGTCTTGCCCTCTGACGCACGGATCTGTCCCACAGGGGGAATAGGTGCGGAAAACATGCATCAGTTTGTTGCGGCTGGTGTTTATGCCATGGGTATGGGCTCATCACTTTATAAGCCCGGTGTTGCGGCCGTGGATGTTGGTCAAGAAGCGGCCAAACTGGTTCAGGCTTATCGGGATGCCAGCCAATAAACGACGTGCTGATAGATGGTCATGATCACCTGATATAATGAAGCAGGCTATAGTGTTTGTGATCGCGTTGCACTGATGTGCCTAGTACGTTGCGCTTAGTAGAGGGAGACAAGCCAGCGCGACAGTCTCAGCCATAAATACAGTCTCAGCCATAAATAATGAAAATGCCTGCAAAGAGGTACTAGTTTGTATTGTATCTATAAGGTGATTTATTGAACATGAAGGATAATGTTTAATCCTTCGTCCTTTTGGGGCGGTACGAAATAGCTGGTAATCACGTCAAATTCTTCGTCGCTGGGGGCAAATTCGTGGGAACCCGATGCGTTGCGCGCGTGCAATCGCTCTTTGCACTGGTCGTTACTGACATCCAGATAGTGCAGTTTGTTTTCTACCTTGGCACGGGTGGCGATACCCAGCATCCATGCGCGAATGTCCGGTGTGTTGGCGGGAAAGTCGAGCACGACGGATACCCCGGCCTGTAACAGTTGTTGCAGGTGATCTTCCATAATACTGCGCAGACGGCCCGAACAACGCACATAGTCGGGAATAGTATTGATTTCTTCGGGATAGAGACGGGACAGCCAGGTATCTTCGTTGATCAAAATAACCTTGGGATCAATGGACAATTCGCGTGCCAGTGTTGATTTCCCCGCGGCAATTTTGCCACAGACCAGATGAAGTGTTGGTTTTATGTCTGTCATGATCCCTAATATTTTCTATTAATGGGTATTCCATGTTAAGTTGGGGTGTTTTTTTACTGCGTTGTATTTGTTTTTACGCTTTTGTTTCTAGGTTTTTTCAGGTTCTGAACGGTAAAGATCCCGCAGGGGTAAGAATAGGGCTTAAAAGTCTGAAATGCAATGAAGTCTTGTCAGGTAAGACGTTTAATTAATTGATTAGTATGGAAAAATTGAACCATACCTTGAGGCTTAACAGGTAGGGAAAATATCAGGTGTCGAAAAGATGATATCAAAAGACAGGACAGCTGTAATTTGTTATTGTTTTATGGCAGCTAGGTGGATAGAGGAGATTGCTGGCGTGATATCACGTATTATCAATGCTTCATACACATTGTTATGGCGTGTGTTCATACTTTCCTTTTTAGCGATATTCATTTCGCCGCTTTATGCGGATGATGGTCCCCCCGGAAATAATGATGCGTCACTGGAACCGAAAAAGCCTCTGATCTGGTTTGTTTGGGATTTGCCGCCCGAATTTATCCACCGTGGACCGTGGAAGGGACAGGGCTATGCCGATAAGTTCCTTGCTTTTTTCATACGCAATTTACCGCAGTACGATCACAGTGTGCGCGTGGTAAACATACCCCGGTGGAGCAGAGAGGTTTTAAAACCAAACCGTTGTTCCGTGCATTTGTGGGGTGGCTTCTTTCCGGGGGAACTGGTTCAATCAAAGCCCTATAGCTTTACCCCGCCGCATGTGGCTATTTTCCATAAGCGCCATCAAAAACGCATTGGGCCCAAAGGGACGGTTGTTTCATTGGAAGCTCTGTTAAAACAGCCTGATTTGAAATTGATGATCATGAACGTGGATTTCAATCTGGAAGCGGGGCAAAGCCGATACCCCTTACTCTATCCTTATCTGAAGCCCTATTTGGGGGCGGAAAATCTGATCGAACAGTACAGCACAGAAAACATCATAGATCTAAATCTGCTTGCTCATGGACGGGCAGACTATACTTTGGGCTATCCCAGTACCATCAGAACGCAGATGCGTGTCAATAATTTGCCGGATGAATATATTTCCTATCCGCTTAAGGAGCACAATATCTACAAAAATGTGTATGTGGCCTGTCGTAATGATCCTATGGGGCAAGAGGTAATTGATAAAATCAATGGGTTGTTAAGTGATGAAACCCTGCTTGAATTTTTATCCTATCACGAAGAATGGAACGACGGGGACCCTGATTTTCGGCGAACAACGATTGATTATTTTATCACGAAACGACCCCTGTTAAACGTTGTGGAATAAATTCCTGCTGGTTTATTGTATTTTGATGATTCCGACTGTTAACCGCTTGAAAAAATAAAATTTCCTCTGGGTAATAAAAATTAACGAATTGTATTTATACTGTATTTTATACACTAACAGGTTGTGGTCGTTGTCAGCCTGAAATTTTTGTGTTGTTTGGGAATGGAATATTGATGCCGATCTGGAAAAGGGCGTCGATCGATTGTTCCCGTTGTATGGTGATCTGGGGCGTAAGTGTGGTGTAGTTCAGGACGGTAAAGTACGAACTGTATTATTAGCTGGGAATTAAGTGTCGATGAAATTAAAGCATATGTTGATTGCAGCTTTTTTGCTTGTTTCGATTGTGCCGTTTATTCTGAGCTTTCAATATTATACCCAGCATTCTTCCGAACAGCATCAAAAACAGATTGAAGAAAATTTGTCTGCGGTTTCTTTGATCGCGAAAAAACGTGTTCTGGCGGTGGTTGATCGGGTGCGGGATAACACCGCCCTAATCGCCAGTAGAACCCAGATGCGGATTAGTCTGGACAAATGGAACCAGACAAAAGAACAGCAGCACAAGAACAGAATCACAAAAATTCTAAAAGATGCTCAGGGCAACATGCGCAGACTGAAGGCCATCGAGGTTTTTGACCTCGCAGGTGAAATAGTCGCTTCGACAGTCCCGGAAGAAGCCAGGGATAAAGCAGATGACAGTGTTTTTCTGATTCCCGAAAAAGATTATGTGATCCGTCTTTTGAACAAGGGAAATGGTGTTGTTCAAAGTGCTGTTCGGCTTATTCAGGATGGCCGCGCAATTGGCTATATCTCTGTCGAATTCAATGCCGATATCCTGACGGACCTGATCAAAGACAGAAGTGGGCTGGGTTTAACCGGGGAATGGTTGATTGCGGTGCGTACGACCAATGGTGATGCTCTTTTTGCCGTTCCTCTTCGCCGTGATCAAAAAGCAGCCTTTACGCGAAGGGTATCAAAAGAGCGTCTAGATGTGCCAATCATTCAAGCCTTGGCTGGTAACGAACAAATTATGCGCTATGCGCCGGATTATACAGATGAGCCAGTGAGGGCTTTTACACGGTTTATTCCTGAGTTTAACTGGGGATTGGTTGTGAAGATGGACGAGGCAGAGGTAAATGCTTCTTATGATGAGGCGACCCAATCCTTGATCTGGCTGGCGGGCCTTGTTGCCCTGATTTCTGTTTTTGCGGGCATTGTGGTTGCCTATTTTATCGCTCGACCCATTGATCGTCTAAAATTGATGACAAGCCATCTGGCATCGGGACAATTTGATATTCCCCCGGTAACCAAAGGTTGGCAGGAAGCAAAAGATCTTTCGCAATCGTTTCGGGATATGGCTATGTCGCTCAAGGATTTGAACGATAATCTAAACCAGATTGTTTTCAAGCGAACAGAAGATCTGAACAAAGCAAACCAGGTCTTGGAGGATAAAAATAAAACGCTGGATGCCTTGGCCCTGAAGGAACAAAAAGCCAATCAGGTAAAATCAGAGTTTCTGGCGAGTATGAGCCACGAAATCCGGACGCCGATGAACGGTATTATCGGGGCGACCGGGCTTTTGCTGGACACAAATCTGTCACCTAAACAGCACAGTTTTGCGGAAACTGTTATGAAGTCGGCGGATGCTTTGCTCGGCCTGATAAACGATGTGCTCGATTTTTCTAAAATTGAAGCAGGTAAACTGGATCTGGAGCTTATTCCCTTTGACATGCAACAGCTTGTCGAAGATGTGGTTGATCTGGTTATCCCCAAAGATAAAGATGACGACATCGAATTTTTGGTCAGTTTCTCGGTGGACATGGAACGCTTTGTCGTGGGTGATCCCGGTCGTATCCGGCAAATTCTCCTCAATCTTCTGAGCAACGCCATCAAGTTTACCTATCGCGGGCATGTGTATATTCGTGTTCGGTCCAGAGTAATGGATGACGGGCGGATCAATTATGATTTTGAAGTCAACGATACCGGGGTCGGTATTGCCGAAGACAAACAAAAATTGATCTTTGAAAAGTTCTCTCAGGCTGATGCCTCTACAACCCGTCACTTTGGTGGCACGGGGCTGGGATTGGCAATTTGTCGGGATCTGATCACCTTGATGGGCGGGGAGCTATCTGTTCAAAGTGAGCTGGGCAAAGGATCTTGCTTTAGCTTTAATATAGAACTTGGTCGTCAGGAAAAATTGGTGGCGTCTAGAGAGCTTGCGGCGACTCAAGCCCAGGAATCACTCGATGGGCTCAAGCTGTTGGTGGTGGACGACAGTAGAGTGTCATTGGAAATTATCAGTGAGCAACTGGCTGATCTTGGCATGGAAATTCATTTGGCAAGTACAGCAGAAATCGCATTGGACAAGTTACGCGAAGATGCGACAAAGGCACGACCCTTTGATCTTATGTTATCTGACTATTGTATGCCTGGAATGGATGGGCACGATCTGGCACGCGAAATTCTGGCGGATGTGGATATTCAAACCCCGCAAATGGTATTGATGTTATCGTCGCCGGAACGCGGGGATGGCAAGTTGGTCAAAGACCTTGGTTTTCGTGGTTATCTGACCAAGCCTATTTTCCCCGGTATTATTCGTTCTACCCTTGCCGCGGTCTGGTCAACGCGGGACAAGGTTGATGAAACCCCACTCTTTACCCGGCATAGTTTTCACGAAGCTGAGCTGAAACAGGAAGCAAACCTCAAGCTAGCGGGGTTACGGGTGCTCCTTGCCGAAGATAATCCGATCAATTTGATGATCGCGACAAAAATCCTTGAGCGCTATGAGTGTTTGATCACCCCGGCTGGAAACGGCAAGGAGGCTTTGGGACAGTTAGATCAGCAGCAATTTGATATTATCTTTATGGATTGCCATATGCCGGAAATGGACGGTTTTGAGGCAACGAGTAAAATTCGTGAGCTAGAGGACGAGCGCAAGTCCCTGCCTATTATTGCCTTTACTGCCAATGCCATGGCGAGCGATCGTCAGAAATGTCTGGATGCCGGGATGGACGATTTTATTTCCAAGCCAGTGCAAATTGATGATTTGGAAAGGGTTTTGCAAAAGTGGGTTGTCGGTCACGGAACGGATGATCCCGGAAATTCGACGAAGACAGAAACAGCTTCAACAACAGCCCCGACAACAACAGCCCCGGCAACAACATCAAATGAGAAACCGTCGGTAAAAGAGGCGGGGGAACAGCTCGTTGATTTTTCCGAAATTGAAAGCCTGAAAGATAAGATCGGGGACAGGGTCATTCCCATTATCGAGTGTTTTGTCGAATTTGCCACTCAGACGGCACCGAATATGCAAATCGCAATGGATGAGAGGGACAATGCAGCCATTAAGTCGGCCGCCCATTCATTCAAGCCCATTTGCTTTGAGCTTGGCGCAACGGGGCTTGGGAACCAGGCGCAAGAGCTTGAAACACTTATTAAGGATGACAAAGCTGCACAAGCTTATGCGTTGATTCCGGGTTTTGTTCGTAATTGTAACGAAGTTGCGGTAATTATGCGGAACTATCTGGATGAAAACCGGTCTGAACTGGGTGAAAAGATCGCCTAGCTGCCATTTTGTGAGTTCCCGTCCGATTTTATCTTTCCTCTTTGTTGCCCAAAGGGTCGTGTAACCTATCTCTATCGGAACTGATCAGGCTTAGGTTTTGTTTAGGGCCAAATTTAAAGGCCCAATATCTTTCTGGCTTCGTCCGGTGTGGCCAATGCGCCGCCCAAATTGTCAATAATATCAGCGGCTTTTTCGACAAGCTGTGCATTATCGCGACAGAGTTCGCCCTTGCGGATTTGCAGGTTATCTTCCATACCCACGCGTACATGACCGCCCAACAGAAAGGACTGGGCAAGGATCGGAAACTCGTGACGACCAATGCCAAAGGCGGCCCAAACGGTATTTTCCGGAATTTGTGATGCCAGATACATCAGGCTTTGCGGCGTGGGTAAAATGCCATACCGAACCCCCATCACAATTTGCATCATAGTCGGGGATTTCAGGATACCCTTGTCCAGAAAGTCCAGTGCCATGTTCAAATCGCCGACGTCAAAAAGCTCGATTTCCGGCTTGGTGCCTGTGGCATAGATACGATCCGCCATGATCTCTACATTGCGTGGCGTGTTGATCACAACGGCTTCGCCGGACCACATGGTGTTGAAATCAAGGGTACAGATTTCGGGCTTCAGCTTTTCCACATGGGCCACACGCAATTCGGGACGGCACAGGGTGCTGCCGGGGGCCGCGATTTTGGGGTCGTCGTGGGAGGGAACAAAACGTCCCCCTTCACCCGTGGTCAGGTTGAGGATCACGTCCTGATTTTCCTGACGGATCAGACCAACCATCTCTTCGTAAAGATTGAGATCCATAGACCCTTTGCCTGTCTGGGGATCGCGCACATGCAAATGCACAATCGCTGCCCCGGCCTTGGCCGCATTCAGTGCAGCTTCTGCTATTTGCTTTGGCGTAATCGGCAGACCGGGATGCTGTTCCGGCTTGGTCAGGCTCCCTGTCACGGCACAGGTCAGAATGGTTTTCTTTTGGGTTTTGGGTCTGATGGGTGTTTGGGGCATAAGGCTGCTCTGGTGCTTAAGGTTTGTTGTTTTGTTTATGTTACTTTGGCCCAAGTTATGAGGGAGAACAAGCGGTTATCTGATGCAGATATCAATGGTTATAAAGCTTTGATCATCTTAGAGATAAGATGAATGATAGTAGAGGTACCCGTTGTCGAGAATAAAGGTTCTCTCATCGGGGAGATTATATGGATTGTTGTATATGCGTGAGCTCTTGGATTTACAGGCGGGTTTTTCACCAATACCAAGCTTTTCGTGATTTAGTCCTATGATTCGTTTGATATTTATCCCGAAGGTGTTGTCGGTATGTTTTATGCGAAAGTACCCCAAGTCTTCACAATTCTGAATTATACTTTCTGAGAGACTATCGGGTAGTTTCAGAAGTATAGTTGTCCCGCCACCGAACATGCCGTTGAAGCTTTCTTCGTAGATCACTTCATATTCAGAAAGTTTCAAAGCAGGATAACTGGATTGAATAGCGTTTCCCGGCTCGCTTTCTATATAATCAATGAAATAAACAATACCTATGAGGAAACTCAAGAGTCCTGAAAATGACACGATAATGAGTATAGATTTCTTTGCAAAATTTTTGGGTGTTTTTGCCACGGCAGTTGTAATGATCAGGAAGGTGGCAAATAAAAACAGGATGAATAAAAGAAACATGATAATTACATGAAAACCCGGTTGTATTTGGCAATTTAAGAGAGATTATTTTCTGTTTGGGTTGTCCTTTTACGCCGACACGAAGGCAAAATTAAGACCGGTTGAGTAAAAAGTTCGGCAAATCTCTGTTATGTATTTGTGTACAGACTTGTTTGCTCATTAGAGGGTTATTGGTTTTCTGGGGTGTGTCTTAATCCTAGTGCGGCGTTAGCAGCGTTTGGAGTGGACTAAGGTCTGGGCACGACCGCTGGACTTTGCTAACTGCGTGGACGAGGGGGATACCTTAAAATAAGGCTTTCAAGAAGGGCTATAAAGCCTATCCCCAGTGGATTTATATTTTCAACTACACCGCATTCTACAATGTGATTGAATTACGTCCTCTCACAAGCATTCAAGTTCTCGGCTGAGTTTTACTCAATTTTGATGCGAGACAGTTAATTGTTGTTGCTCACCCAGGCCATCAATTCCCAACTTCATTACTTGACCAGCCTTCAGGTAAATTGGTTCAGGTTTTTGCCCCAAACCGACACCGGGAGGCGTTCCTGTTGAGATGATGTCGCCAGGTTGCAAGCTCATGAATTGCGAAATATAGGAGACAATCTCATCAACACAAAAAATCATCGTACCAGTATTTCCATCTTGATAGCGATGGTTGTCAACCTCTAACCAAAGATTGAGATTTTGTGGATCTTCTATTTCATCGCGGGTTACCAGCCAAGGACCGATAGGGCCGAACGTGTCGCAGGATTTTCCTTTTACCCACTGCCCACCTCGCTCAATCTGAAATCCGCGCTCTGAAATGTCATTAACAACACAATATCCGGCTACGTGAGACAGGGCATTTTCGCGGCTGACATAACTTGCTTCAGTGCCAATTACAATACCAAGTTCTACCTCCCAATCAACCTTATTTGTATTTTTAGGAATGATTACATTGTCATTTGAACCAACAATTGCGCTTGTCGCCTTCATAAATAAAACTGGTTCTTCTGGAACGGGCAAGCCGCTTTCTTCTGCATGATCGACGTAATTCAAACCAACGCAGATGAACTTTCCTACATGACCCACGCAAGGCCCAATTCTCTCGTCCGAAGATAGCTCTGGTAGAGATTGTAAATCTACTTGGCGGAGTTGTTCCAGAACAGTGTCACTCAGGGTATCACCTGCAATATCAGTTATAATTTGGGACAAATCGCGAATAGAACCATCATCAGCCATTACAGCCGGTTTTTCCTGGCCCTTAGTGCCAACTCTCATTAATTTCATTTTATCTTGTATCCTGCTTTAGTAAGTGGCCCGTCCACCGGAAAGGTCAAACACGGCACCTGTAGTGAAGGAATTTTCAGGGGAAACCGTCCAGGCAATCATCTTTGCAGCTTCTTCTACTTCTAAAAAACGACCACGTGGAATCTTCGACAACATGTATTCAATATGTTCTGGACTCATCTGATCGAAGATCCGTGTACGTGCAGCTGCGGGCGTAACACAATTGACCGCAATATTTAGTCCGGCTAATTCCTTACCAAGGGATTTGGTTAACCCAATAACAGCGGCTTTCGAGGCTGAGTAGGCAGAGGCATTTGGATTACCTTCTTTTCCGGCAATTGACGCTACATTTGTAATGCGACCATAGCCATTCGATTTCATTCCTTTGACACAAACCTGGTTTACGTAGAAAGTACCATGAAGATTAATATCTATAACCTTGTGCCAGGCTTCGATATCATATTCGTCAAGTGGAGCATTGGGGCCAGAAATGCCAGCACTGTTGACCATAATTGTTGGTATACCTACCCGTTCGCACGTCTCGGCATAAGCGGCTTGAACTGATTCTAGGTCAGTTATGTCGCATTTTATCGCTGTAGCACTGTCGCCTAGCATTGCCATTGCCTTGGTATTGCTCTCATCAATATCCCAACTTACAATATCTACGTGCTGAGCGTGCAAAGTCTGAGCAACCGCCAAACCGATACCTTGAGCTCCACCTGTGATTACCGCAATCTGATTTTTCATATTGTTTCGTCTCCTTAAGCCGCTTGTGACTTGTATCTTGTCAGTTCTGTCTTTGTGTTGAGTTCCAGGCCAAAACCGGGTTCATCCCCAACAGTCATGTGTCCATTAGCTGGAACGGCTTCGTTGGTGAAAAGTGATCCAAATACTGGTGAGATCTCAGTCCCGTCCGGGCTGTTTGATATATATTCACAGAACGGCGAATGCGGTTGAGTGATGACAAAATGACTTGAATATGCGCCACTACCGTGTGGTACAACTGGCAGATCATAAGCGGCTGCGATGGCTGATACACGTAGCAGTTCAGTCATACCGCCAACCCACATGACGTCAGGTTGCAAGATATCTACACAGCGGTTTTCAATAAGCTTGCGAAAACCATAACGAGTGTATTCATGTTCTCCGGTTGTCCATTTAATTTGTGGATGCGCCTGTTTTAGCATTTTGAACCCATCAAAATCGTCTGGGTGTAAAACTTCTTCCCACCAGTTAATGTTAAGGTGTTGGCAGGCTTTTGCTAATTCGATTGCATAGGGAACGTTCAGAGACATATAACAATCCACTTGGAGAGGGAAGTCATCCCCAACTGCATCCCGATGCGCAGTCAAAAATTCTACGTTTTTACGAAACCCTTTCATGCCTGCGGAAGGTCCAAACGGCAAAGGGACTTTTCCTCCTACAAAACCCTTCTTCTTCGCAATATCGGGTCTTGGACCCGTGTAATAAAATTCAAGGTTTTCTTTAGCTTTTCCCCCGATCATGGCCCAAACAGGTTCCTGTCGGATTTTTCCCAGTAGATCCCAGATTGCCAGATCAACAACGCTAATTGCGGCTAGAGCCAGTCCTTTGCGTCCATAAAACATCGATGCGCGAAACATTTGGTCCCACAACATATTGGTGTTACGAGGATCTGCCCCACAGATGAAACGTGCGAAGTGTTGTTCGATAAGATAACCTGCTGGTTCGCCTCCGAAACCAGTAGAAATACCGATATTACCATGGTCATCTTCGACTTCTACAAGGATGGAACCAAGTACTCCAATTCCCCAACTGGTACGAGAAGCCCGATATTGCTCGTATCCAGACATGGGATTGGATATATCAGTATCAATGATCCAGTGCCCTTCTTTCTGCGAATGATAATCTCCACCATCACCTTTGCCGGAGACAAGTGAGACACGAATATCCTTGATTACAGGGTTTTTCATTATTTTGCTTTCAGGTTAGTAAGACAGTATCGAGGGCAGCCAGGTTGCGAGCTCTGGAAAGGAAATCAACAGCCCCAAAGCGGCAATTTGAATGAGCATAAATGGCAGTACTCCGCGAAAGATATCCCCAAGACTGATTTCTGGAGGCGCGACGCTTTTGAGATAAAAGCATGCAGGGCCAAAGGGGGGAGAGATGAAAGACATTTGCATGTTCAGGCAAAACAGGATACCGAACCACACAGGATCGAAGCCAAGCATTTTGATGATGGGAACAAAGATTGGCATGGTCAGAATTAGGATTCCAATCCAGTCCATGAACATTCCCAGAACGATAAGAATGGCCATCATTACCAGAATAATTCCAGTGGGACCGAGTGATAGGCCGGACATCAATTCAACTAGATACTTTGAACCGCCGACGATATTAAACACCCCGATTAATGCTGCCGCGCCAAAGCTGAGCCAAAAGAGACGTCCACAAGTATCCATTGTTGTGATAAGCGCTTGGTGAAGTGTTTCGCGAGTTAATTTTTTTCTGAAAAATGAAATCCCCATTGCCGCGACACATCCTATGCCTGCGGATTCCGTCACAGAAGCAATTCCCGTGTAGATGCTACCAAGTATCCAAACTGCGATTAATAATGGTCCAGCCATTTTTTTGAGGTGTTTGATGCGCTCAAGTAATGGAAGGCATTCCTCTTTAGGTAATCCGGGACCAATCGTGGGATTTAACTGACACATAACAAATATGTAAAGAATGTAAAGACTAGCCAAGACAAGCCCTGGAATCACGGCTGCAATAAACAGTTGCCCTGTGGAAACTCCTGCCGTCAAACCATAGAGGATTAGTACGATAGAAGGAGGAATCATTGTCCCCAATGCACCACCAGAGGCCAGTATGCCTAGCGCCAGATGTTTATTGTATCCAAGCCTTAGGAGTTGTGGTAATGCCACCAATCCCAACATCACGACTTCTCCGCCAACAATCCCGGTTATTGCTGCGAGTAGAACAGCTACAATCATAGTCTGTATAGCTACGCCGCCATTGAGGGCGCCGGCCCAAACATACATCGCGTCATAAATGTCTTTGGCAACACCAGATCGTTCGAGAATTGTTGCCATAAGAACAAAAATTGGTACGGCAATCAGTACAGGTTCGGTGACAAAAGCATATATGCGACTGGCCAATAGGGGTAAAGCATTGGGGCCAACAAAAACCAATGCGCCAACAACTGCAATTGACAAGGTAATAAAAGCTAGAGGTTGACCCAGTAACATCAGTAGCAAAAGTGCGCCCAACATCATAAGGGTAACAATTTCAATGGAAATTTCCATAATTACACCTCGATTTCAGAATTAATCGAGGTATCTCTTGTACCTTTCCAGACTCTGCAGAGATTTACGATGTTCTGTAAAAACATCATAGCAAAAGACAATGGAATTAATGGCTTAACTAAGGCTGGTGCCGGGGGATTCCATGCTGATCCAGTGCGTTGCCAGCTTATCAACGCCTTCCATCCCCATTCTGCGGTAGCCCAAGCCATGACGGCACAAACTACTGCAGCGAAAAGCAGATTGAAAAGTTTGAGCCCACGGCGTGCTTTCACGGGAACTATTTCTTGCAGTGTCGTTATGGCGATGTGAGATTGGTGCTTGGTACAATAAGCCCCTGCAATGATAATAGCTGCTGCGCTGCCATAAAGAGATACTTCAAATCCCCAGCTTGATGGCGAGTTGAAGAAATACCGCCCTACTACTTCATAGAATACTGAGAAGACAGTGCAGAGAAACAGCCAAGAGATTATTCGGCCTGATCCTTCCGAAACAGCATCAATTACTCGCATGGTTTTCTCCCTAAATAGAAAATCTACGGGTGGTATTTTACCACCCGTACAGGTGCCTGGCTTTATTCAAGTAGGCCGATGATTTTTAGGAAGTTTGTTTGACTTTCATAGGCTCGGCGTGAAAGGTCGGATTTGGCTGCAGCATCTTCCCAGACCTCGCGTGCAATTTCACGCATCGCCTGTCTATCTTCAGAGCTCCAGACAATAACTTCTACGCCATTTGCAATATCATTTGACATTGCCTTGCCGCGATTCATCATGTCTTTTAGATTTATCTGGGTAGCTAGATCACGAACGGCCATATTGAGAATAGCTTTAATATCGTCAGGCTGTTCATTGTATTTATCAAGGTTAAAAGAGACTGACAAAACTGGCAATGAATGAAAGTCCAAGAGAGGGTATTTGGCTACCTCGTGAAAACCTCCCTGACTGTTCATTGCATAGCTAGAGATATCTGCGGCATCGACGACTCCTTTTTCAAGTGACAGAAAAATATCACCCATGCCCATATTCACCGGTGATGCACCCATTTTCGAGAAAATTGAAGATGCCAGCCCTTGTGGTGAGCGGATTTTTATGCCTTCGAAATCAGCAATGTTACGAATTGGTTTAGTTGAAGCAACTGATTCAATTCCGGCATTCGCACAGCCTGCTAAATGTGCATTGTATTCTTTGTAAATTTCCTGAAGCAACTCTTTGCCGCCACCAAGCTCACACCAAGCAAGCGCTTGCGTCCAGTTTTCATAACCACCGACAAGATCTGCAAGCATAGCAAATGCGGGATCACGACCAGCGAAATAAGCAGGGGAAGTTATATCTCCGTCAATAATGCCTGCTCCCACAGCATCAATTGTTTCATTCGGCGGGACAACAGCACCACCTGCTAACAACTCAAGCGTTAATCGCCCGCCCAGCATTGCATTTACATCGTTGATCCAATCTTGTTCATTCTGAAATACAACATGACCAGAAGGAAGATGGCTTTGAATTCGCCAGACTTCGCCTGCTGTTGCTATTCCGGAAAAAGCAAAAACACCCGTGATCGCTCCAGTTATAATTTTTAAAAGTTTCATTGAATCCTCCCTGTTTATATTTCAGCAGCGTTATTTATATGGTAAACATTATCATAGTTATGGTGTACTGGTATTACCAATTTGGTTCACTGGTATTACCATTTTGATGTTTGGTTTGTCTAGAGAAATTTTCCTAGGACAGAGTTCCAAAAAGGTTTAATCGATGTCCAAAAATGTATTTTCCCAATTGAAACAGTCACCAGTTCGCCGTGAAGGACTGGCAGAAAAAGTGCTTCACCGTATTCTAGATTTGATTCGATCCGGTAATTTAAAACCAGGTGATAAACTGCCTTCAGAACGTAATTTAATGGAAATATTCGATGTTAGCCGACCTCCTATTCGTGAAGCACTAAGTGCTCTAAACATCTTGGGAGTCGTAGAAACTCGACACGGAGGTGGCGCTATTATTACTGATTTAGATGCTGAAAAGTTGCTCGGACCTTTAGATTTTTTTCTAAGTATTTCTAATCAAAATATTGAAGGGACGTTTGATTGTCGTCGACTCATTGAAAGTGAGGCAGCAGCAAAAGCAGCAATGAGCCAGGATGTTGAAGCTAGAAATGAACTTATGATTCACGCAAATGCGCAACGTAAACTGAAAGATGCTGTGGCATTTCGCATTGCGGACAAGGAGTTCCATGAAAGAATTTCGTTACTCTCTAAAAATGAAATGCTATCACGCCTGAGTGATGGTCTCTATAATCTTGGATTGGATATTCGCCGGATGGCAACCGAAAACCCTGCTACAGTTAAACGAAGCGTAAGAGAACACATCGCTATAGCTGAAGCGATTAGAGCCGGTAATCCTGATCAGGCAAGGGATGAAATGACCAAACACCTTGATTCGATTGAACGCTCAACTTTGGAGATTATATCAAAACAAGCAGAAATAGCTTAATCGGTTCTTTAATTATCAATCTCAAAATAGTGAAGTACTAGAAGAGATAATTGTATTCTTTTCTTCGCTTGTTTTAGTTAGGGTGGGCTTGATTTGAGTGTAAACCATCTATATCAAGTTTAGTTTATATCTTTGTTGTCGTGGTTTCCTGATCGTGTTTCCTTATTGCGGACAGGGGCACAGACTTGTTTGCTCATTAGAGGATTAGTAGTTTGCCTATCGTTATAACAGCGAGTGAAGCGCATCCCTTTTTGCCGTCGCTTGGGGACCCCACCGCGATTGCAGAGGAAAAGGCCCTGCATCAGGACATTCGTCCGCTGGAAATTGCGATCCTGAACTTGATGGCAGACAAACAAACGACCGAGCTGCAACTGGCGCGATGGTTGGGGCACACGCCGCTACAGGTCAGGTTGACCTTTGTAACGACAGACAGCTATGTGGCCAGTGTCAAGGCGGGGCACAAGTCCAAATCCACACCAAGCGAGCACATCAGCAAATATTACAACGCCTGGAGCGATGTGAAGGACCGCAAGTTTGATGGCCTGTTGGTCACGGGGGTCAATTTACTGGACGCTGATGTGACAAGCGAAGGCATCTGGGACGAAATTCAGGAAATTTTTAACTGGTCCAAAACCAACGTGCTGTCGTCCATGTATATTTGCTGGGCTGGTTTTGCTGCGATGCGCTATTTCCATGATATCAAGTGTCATAACGGTAAAACAAAGACACTGGGTGTTTTTGAACATGGTATAGAGGCCGACAGCGCAGATCTTCTGTTTGGTTTGCCCGACCGCTTCCCGATCCCTGTTGGGCGTTGGCAGCGTCTTCACCGGGATAAGGTTGAAGGATACAAGGCGCTGGAGCTTGTTTCCTGCACGGACGATGGGGATATCTTTCTTGTGGCTGAAAACAAGGCCTTCAAAAAGGGGTGCAAGACCTATCCACGTCGGATCTTTATGTTTAATCACCCTGAATATGATACGGATACCATGAAGAAAGAGTACCTGCGTGATATCAAGTCGTTCCCTGACTTGCCGATCCCGCCGAACTACTTCCCGGATGATGATATCGAAAAGACGCCGATTAATACATGGCGTTATACCGCGGCAATCTATGGCAATTGGATCAAGTCTCTCTATGAGGCGACCCCATACGATATCAACGATATCCCCGAGGCGTGTGAATAAATCGGCACTATAAGTACTATTACTGAGCAAGTTAAAGCGGGGACCCATTAACTCTTTGAGTTTATTGCGGTCCCTGTTTTTATGCTGATAACAATTGTGAGAAATTACCTGTAACGCTTTAGGAAATGTTTGTAGCACTTGGTATGCAACGCTTGACATTTGATTGTCTATACATCATAACCGCGCAGTCTTTTGGGCTGGATTTATGGTTTATTTATCATAAATAGCGTGCGTTTCCCAAGAAGATGCCCTGTCAGTGAGCAGGCACAAAGCTGGTCCCATCGTTTTTTTAGTTGGTTGGGGACTGTGAAAGCCGGATGATGGCTTTGTTGAAGCTAAGGTTTAATTTACTCATTCGTTAACCCAGTCGATATCAAGGTGTCGTAACCTTGGATCTTTAACTTGGGTGGTTGGATCTGGCAATTGGCCAGGTAATTCAGGTAGGTAATTCAGGTGGGTAATTTAGGTAGGTAATTTACCTAGCTTGAGATAACGACCCGAGATGGACTATAGTACCAAGATGCTTAATGTGAAATACAGAGCGATTGCTTCTGATTTGGCGTATAAATATTGGCTTTCGAAATGCCGGGGGGATGCGATCCCAAGTCGTGAGGACATCAGTCCGGCTGAAATGGTATCTTTTTTACCCAATATTCTGTTGCTGGATGTACAGAAAGAACCACTAGATTTCCGTTTTCGGTTGATTGGGACCCGTATCGTACCTTTGCTTAATCGGGACTATACCGGGGAGTTGATGAGCACTATTGAGAACCTGAAATCCCCGAATTCTGTTTGGAAAAACTGTTGCAAAGCAGTTGAACGGGCCGAGCCTGTTTATGCCTTTACCCCATATGTTGGCCCCAAAAAAGATATTTTGGATGTGGAAGATTTAATCCTTCCGCTTGCCTCTGACGGTAAAAATGTGAACATGTTAATGATCATCCTTGCGACGGTTAAAAAACAGCCGGGTCAACAAGATAGCGGCCAACAGGGGGATAAGAGCGAAAATAAAGCAGAAAGCGCAAAGAACTGGGCGTCCTGATCATATTTTTGTTTGACTTCTTGGTCTGTTGATCTCGGTTTTTGCCGAAGCCTTTTCTTGGATCAAGCCTTTTCTTGGATCAAGCCTTTTCTTGGATCAGGCCTTTTCCTGGATCAGACTTTTTTTATACCAAACTCCCTGTTTCCCCAGCTCCCTGTTTCCCCAGCCAGTACGTGTCTCGCTCAGTGTCCAGCCAGTTCTGGTTCTCCCAAGTCTTTCCAACACCTCTCGACTGCCCGATAGTCCCTCTCTTTTCCTCTCGCTTTTCTTGCACAATATAACGCCCAAGGTACTATCTGTGGGGCAACAGCACTTGTGTATAAGCAGACTAATGGCGGATTGAGGGTAAAATGGCTGATTTGAGTATAGAGCTGACGTATATTTCCTGGCAGGAACTCTTGCTTCGTGTTGGCTTGGCCATGGCTTTCGGGCTTGTGCTCGGGCTGGAACGGGATAGTAAAAATAAACCAATTGATTTCCGGGCCTATATGATCGTTGCAGTTACTACCTGTACTTTGGCGATTTTGGGACAGGAAATCTATTCTGACTTTGCGTCGGCAGAAAACATTGTAAAGGTTGATTTATCCAGTATTGTTGCCGGGGTGATGACCGGGATCGGCTTTCTGGGGGCCGGGGCCATTATTCAACGGGGCGATAGGGTTGTTGGCACCGCAACGGGGGCCAGTATCTGGGCGGCCGGTGGCATTGGCTTGACCATTGGTTTTGGGTTTTATGCCTTGGGTATTGTTGCTTTTGGCGCGATCAGTCTTATTTTACTGGCCGGTGGCATTTGCCGGACATGGCTATCGGGGGTGGATGATAGTGAAGAATGTTCGCAGGGTTCGCAGGAAGATGACGCAAAAGAGAAAAGCGGAAAGAAAGAAAAATAATAAAGATTTTCAAATAACCCGTGATCGCAAGAAAAACGTCAATATCTTCCATTATAGTATTGTTCCGCTATAAAATAACCGGGGCATAAATGGGTTTTATCGTTACAGCGGTGGTTTGCTGTTGTTGGCGGTATGGTCGGTATGTCGCACGGTGCATGGACTATAGCTCGTATTAGAGGGCAGGGGATTAAGGGGTGTGATGGTACATTATCTGTTGGGCGCGCTTACGCTATTGTGTTTTTTGGCCAGTGTGCTGCCCTTTGTACCAATCCCGCATGGTATCTTTAGAATATTTGATTTCGGACGTCTTCAGATCCTGACAATATCATTTGTTACTCTGGTATCTGTCGTGGCGGTTCTTCCCCGTGATCACTATTACTATACGTTGGTCGGGTTGTTGTCTGTCTCGGTTTTTATCGAGCTGTTTCATATCATTCGTTTTACCCCTTTTTGGTGGCAACAATCGGCAAGGTTTGAGCCGGATAAACATGATAACGCGACGACATTTAAAATGTTGGTCTGTAATGTAAAACAGAGCAACAGAAACCACGATAAACTCATTTCCATTATTGATGACTGTGACCCGGATATTCTGGTCCTGATGGAAACCGATCAGATATGGGTGGATGCCATGGCCGGGGTCGCAGACCGCTATGGCTATCAGCTTAGCTGTCCACAGGATAATAGTTACGGCATGTTCCTGTTATCCCGTCTGGAACTGACAAAGGGCGATATCCGGTTTCTGTTGAACGACAGTATTCCCAGCTTTCATTGTCGTTTCAGGTTTGAAGGCGGGGATGAATTTGATTTGATAGCCATTCATCCCGACCCGCCTGTGCCACACAGAGATACAATTGGCAGGGATGCCGAAATTCTGGTCGCAGGTAAAAAGGCGCGCTATCGCAAAAGACCACTGGTCGTTGCCGGGGATTTGAACGATGTGGCCTGGTCATCAACAACCCGTCGTTTCCTGCGGGTTTCTCGTTTGCTTGACCCACGTCAGGGACGCGGGATGTTCAATTCGTTTGATGCGCGTTTTCCCTTTTTACGCTGGCCATTGGATCATATCTTCCATTCCGAAGAATTTGAACTTGTGGCAATCCGGCGGCAACCCTTTATGGGATCAGATCATTTTCCTATGTATTACGAACTGGCCTATGTGTCGGAACACAACAACGACCTGCCAGATACACCATCGGTTATGGACCTGAAAGAAGCCAGAAACCTTATCCAGACCGAAAGTAAACGGGAACGTCGCCCTGTCGGTGAAGATTGGGAAAAGTAAACAGACTTATCGGCGATTGCGTCACAGGAAGGTTTTGGGACTTGAGAGGGCAAGTTTACCTATCCAGAAACCTAAATAGTTTGTTCGGTTGATTGGTGTAGCTTTAGTACGCATACAATAGGATGCTTCGTTAAAATCCTAAGCATATCCGGGGGGCCAGATACTGGGTGGAATAGTGATAAACAGGCAGTGGATGATTGTGATAATCAATCTTAAAGCGATTCGTTCTATTTTACGGCGTGTGGACGTAAAATAATGTTTTTATAGGTTTTTTAAAAAAAGTTATACGCGCCTTTAACCGACAAAAACACTAAGACTTATTCAAGTAAACGTTCTATCTTATTGATTTCCAAGTTGTATATACTTGATCTTTTTACTCGGTATTTCTTAAATCGTATATAATATTCTTTAGCCTTTAGGTTGAATAGATTCTATGTTAATATCTCTTTAACCAATTCAACGTAATTTTCCTACATTCGCTCCCCACGTAGTCAGGGGTGGCTCCATAAATAAAGAGTTTGCTCAGCTGCTCTGATCTTTTGAAAAGCACTGATATAAACGCAAACCCGATCAGATATATTGCCTGGTAGTTGTGTGGTACAGGAACAATCTGATCCTTGTTATATGGAGTGGGGATGTGGGTAGAAACTGGGCAAGGTTGTCTGGGGCTTAGTTGAATGATCTGGCGTGTAGTGTGGTTGCGTCATCTGATGGTCTTGGTGTGTTTAGGGCCTGAACGATTGTTCAAAGCGTGTGGTTGCTCTGGCGTGTGGTATTCAACCGATTGTGTTGCGTCTGGTTTCAAACTGTCAAAGGCACTTCCTTTGGGGGGATCTTGCCAACGTGAAGCCAATATAGGTCAGATAATGAAATCTGATCAGCATGACATTAACCGTAGTGTTCAAGTGTTTTATAACTGTTTGAATAACTGTGGCGTAGGTAAAGCTGGAGCAGCTGCGATAGACTAAGTGTGGGGATCGCGTTCCGGTTTTGCAGCGTAGTGGTATACGCCGCATGCGGGTGTCGGGGTAAGGAATGATCGTTATGTGACACAGGTAGCTGTCACGCAAGAGGAACGTTAAGGATTATCAAGGGGGTAAACACGTTCTGCCTTTGCTTCTTTTGCCGGGTTTTGTGGCCTTCTTTTTATTTTCTAGGGCGTTTATTTGCCTGAAAGACGACCACAAAGCCCCGCAAAGAGATAAAGACCTGCCTGAAGATAATAGAGCTTGATATTTGCCAATGCTGCTTTTGATCTGATTATGGCTATCAGGGCCTGCCCCAAAATTCTCTTTAATCCATGCTTTCTCTTGAATAATGACTCATCCCAGTGTTGAGAACAGCAATCGAAACCAATCGCAGCAACTTGGTCCTGACTATTTTTCAAATCTCATTAGCTTTGCCATGCGTCATGGAATGTGACGATTGGGAATCGAAATAATATCATTGTAAAAGCAGGGTATTTTAGTCGGGTAATATATCTTTAAGTAATCACAGGTAACGTTAAGGTGAGATTGCCACCCTAATAACAACGAGAAGTTGCCGATGAATAGCGTTGTTCTGTCAGATGCCCAAAGTGGATCAGCCCTGTTCCAGTCTATCTGGCAAACCGTCGTTGATGGCATGATTGTGATAAATCATTTGGGTATTATCCAGATGGTTAATCCGGCAACCCTGAAAATTTTTGGCTATAGAGAAGAAGAGCTGGTTGGCAAAAACGTCAAGATTTTGATGCCCCAACGCTATAGTTCCGAACATGATCAATACCTGACCAATTTTATGGAAGGGGGCCCGAACAAGATTATTGGCATCGGGCGCATTGTAGAGGGGCGTACAAAAACGGGTCAGGAAATATCCATGTACCTTGCTGTCAGTGAGCTGATGGTTGGGGACCAGGTTTGTTTCGTTGGTATTTTAAGGGATCTGACCGAAAAGGTTCGGGCCGAAAACGATATCCTGAGGGCGAAAGAAGAGGCAGAGCGGGCCAATATGGCCAAGTCTCATTTCCTGTCTTCCATGAGCCATGAACTTAGAACCCCTATGAATACAATTTTGGGGTTTGCACAGCTGTTACAGGTGACAGACGAAAACCAGATAAAGTACGAGCTGTATCAAGAAGCAGTGCAACACATCCTCAAAAGCGGGGATCATCTGTTAAATCTGATTGACGATGTTCTCGACCTGTCAAAAATAGAGGCGGGTATTATTTCGGTTTCGCTGGAAGACATCGACGTTTCTGAAATTATTGACGAATGCATTGATCTTACAAAATTTACGGCGACATCCAATAACATCAAGGTTGTCTTTAAACCGGAAAACAAGGGGAAGGCATTTATTCATGCAGACAGGGGACGTATCCGGCAGAGCTTAATCAACTTGATTTCAAACGGGATTAAATATAATCGCGAAGATGGTTCCGTAACCATTTCCTTTGAAAAGCTGGATAACCGTTTTGTCCGTATAAAGGTGGCAGATACGGGGTATGGTATTCCCCAAAGACATCACGAAAAGCTGTTTATTCCCTTTGACCGTCTGGGGCTGGAAAATTCTGCCATTGAAGGCAGCGGTGTTGGGTTGGCCATTACCCAAAAAATTGTGCGGATGATGCAAGGCGACATCGGGTTTTCTAGTACGCCTGATGGTACGCAATTCTGGATTGATATTCCCGCCGGAGACATGAATAGCGAGTTGGAAGTTACAAACGAGGAAATAGAAAATGCCATAGAGAGTGCGGATAAAAAAATGAATGGCCGCATTCTCTATATAGAAGACAATCCATCTAATATTGCTTTGTTAAGACAGATCGTCAGTAAGGTCTATCCAGAGATTGACTTTGAGAGCTGTTCGTCCGCAGAACAAGGATTGGAATATATTCAGGATCACCCCTGTGACATGATTTTTATGGATATTAATCTGCCGGGGATGAGTGGGATTGACGCCATGAAATGCCTGGAAAGACTGTACCGGCATTTGCCGCCCGTCGTCGCGATTACAGCCGATGTTTCCAAGCTGACCATAAGTAAAATTAAAAAACAGAAATTCAGTGAAATGCTTGCAAAGCCTATAAATTTACTGGAAACCGTAGAGGTTTTAGAAAGGTATCTGTAAATTTATGATTGATTAACCTAGCAATATGGTATGGTACTATTGTGATTATGCCGGAGGCTATATGAAGTTCCTGTATGTAGAAGATAAGCCCATGAACACCCGTGTTCTACGTCTTTTTGTCGAACAACTTTGGGGCGAAGATCTTGTGGCTGTGGAAACAGCCGAAGAAGGTTTGGATCTTATCGGCAAGGAAGACTTTGATCTGGTTTTTATGGATATTAACCTTCCCCAAATGAACGGGATAGATGCTATTCGTTATATTAAAAACAAATTGAATAAAACGACCTTGCCCATAATTGTTGTCAGTGCCGCAACAGATACAAACATCATTGAGGATGCCTATGAAAGCGGGTGTCGTGCTTTTATTAAAAAGCCCGTAAAAATTATGGATTTCAAGCGTATAACCGAACGTGTTTTGAAAACAGATGAAACAATTGCAGTGGCTTGATAGGTTTGTTTCTGATTAATAAATAAGGGTGTTGCGAAAAAATGGGCACTCAGACGCGTGATAGTTTGCAGAATATTAGTCAATAAACAGAATAGGTTAAGGGCATTGATCGTGAATACCAATGCCCTTTTGGCGCCAGCGCTATTTTTGTTCGCACCCCTTTTGAACTCGGGGACTTTCAGGTCAGCATGAATAAACCAAGTGATGTGGCAACGTCCCGATAGGTGTCCTGTGTCAGGTCACGGGATTTTTCTGTTCCCTTGCGGATCACGTCCAGAACATAACCCGGGTCGCGGGCAAGCCGGGCGCGGCGTTCCCGGATAGGGGCTATCAGGTCCTGTAGAATAGCATTTAATCTGTTTTTCAAAACCATGTCGCCCAGGCCGCCTTGTTGATAGTGCTGTTTAAGTTCTGCAACTGTTGAGGTGTCATCATCAAACGCATCCAGATAGGTAAATACCACGTTGCCTTCGACTTGACCCGGATCTTGAACTCTCAGGTGTTTGGGGTCCGTATACATCTGCATTACGGCGGCTTTGATTTCATCGGCAGAGGCGGAAAGGGCAATGGCGTTGCCCAGTGACTTGCTCATCTTGGCTTTCCCGTTGATACCGGGCAGGCGTCCGGTTTGGGGGATGATGGCCTTTACCGCGGGAAGAACCGACGTGTGGGCTGTTGCGTTGATTTTGCGGATAATTTCGTTGGTTTGTTCAATCAAGGGGGCCTGATCTTCACCCACTGGAACCACGGTTGCCTTGAAAGCAGTTATGTCAGCGGCCTGTGCTGCGGGATAACACATAAAGCCTGCGGGAATATCGCGGCCAAAATTACGGGCTTTGATTTCATCCCGTATGGTCGGGTTTCTTTCCAGACGGGCAACGGTGACAAAATTCAGATACAGCATCGATAGTTCCGCCAATGCAGGGAGATGGGATTGCAGGCAAATGGTCGTTTTTTCAGGATCAATCCCAACTGCCAGATAGTCCAATGCGACCTCTAGCACATTGGATCGGACCTTTTCGATATTGTTTGCGTTATCGGTTAATGCCTGTGTGTCCGCAAGCAACAAAAACTGATTGTGATCATTCTGAAAGCGAATTCGATTTTTAAGTGATCCGGCGTAATGCCCGATATGCAGCGGCCCTGTGGTGCGATCGCCTGTCAGTATGGTGGGTTTGTTCTGTGTCATGGCTGTCTCCGAAAAAAACAGAACCGCCCCATGATGCAGAAATAAAAAAGCCGCCCATGTGGCGGCTCAAAAAATAGATGTGAAATATCCTTGTGCCGCTCCGTTCAGGAACGCCACCAGCGATTAATAAGTGTTGTTCTTTGATATTTCATGCCTGCTGGATAGCACCTCAAATCACGATATGGCAAGGGGAAACTTGATGAGGCAGTAATGTCATGCAGATCAACGGTACGAGATAATTACAAAGCTGCAATGCGGTTGATTCAGACGGACGTACTTCTATTCTAGAGCAATCAGGTTTTCTTGGGATGAAAATGTGACTGGGGCAGAATATTTAAAGCTGTAGATGCTTCGCCAAGGACGGCAACGTGCCCCTGTTGAATGTTTTGATTGCGGATCAGGCCTCGTCCTTTGACAACAGCGGCCCGTAAATCCGGGTCCTGTTCAGTGAAGGTGCCTCCGGCCGCCAAGTTAGAGCTTTCAAAGGTGATGTTGCCAAGGATTTGAGCGCCGTTGCCCAGGGTTGACGTGCCAAGGATGGTAACACCGCCAAGGTACCTGCCGTGATCCCCAATCTGAATAACACTGCTGCCTGTGTTTGCCTTGACGCTCACCCCGCCCTCTGGCCCGAACTGGTTATTCGAACCAATGGTGATGGTCCCGCCACTGGCCTCTAGATAGGTCTGGGCATAAAAGGTATTTTCATTACCAATCACGACTGTTTCCGGGCCGTCTGCGCGAATAACAATGCCGGGATAGAACGTGTTGTTTTGCCCTATCTTGGCATGCACAGAAATCAGGGTAGAAAAGGGATCAAGGATAGTGTTGCCACGGGCGGCAAGCTCGATGGTTTCCGATAAAGTACGGAAACCATTTTCTGTGCGTTGGGCATCAATAGTGGCGATCAAATTATCGCTTGTGAGCATGTGACAGTCCTAGAGAAAATAATGCTCATAATATTGATTTATATATGTTTATGTAAACCTGTTTTGTTCAACCATACCGTGACGCTAACTTAGTTCGTTCAAGGTTTTTATGGCCTTTCGAACACGTTCTTTATCCGCAGGGGATAGTGGAAGAACGGGCAGGTGAGGCGATGCGTCCGTCAGGGACAGGATGTTCGCAGCAGCATACATAACCCGCATGCCGCCAAACTCTTTAAAGAGTGTCCAGAGCGGTTGGAAGAATTGATCAATATGCTGGACTGTCTGCGTATCACCCCCTTGCGCGGCCCTTGCCAGTTTCAGGGCCTGAGACGGGAAAAGTCCGCCAACCACGCTGTACCATGTGTCTGCCCCGGCCAGAAGCCCCGCAGCACAGCCCCAGTCGCCACTATAGCCAACAGCAAAGCCATCCTTGTCGGCTGTATTTTGGCGAAGTTGCGCCAGGTTATCCTCTATCTCCTGCCCTTGCGGCAAGGGCATCTTGACGGCAGCAATGCTATCTATTTGTGAAAGACGCTTTAGAAGGTCCAGCGAAAAGGTAAAATGGGTTGTGCCGGGGTTATTATAGATACAAATCGGAAGGTCTGTGACCCCGGCAACCGCAAGGAAATGCTGATAGACTTCAGCTTCTGTCAAAGGGGTATAGGAAACAGGGGCTAGCAACAGACCATCTGCCCCTGCGTCGCGGGCGTCCTTTGCCAGTTCTTGTACTTCATCGGTTCTAAGCGCGCCAATCCCAACGATCAAGGGAATGCGCCCACCAATAAAATCGGCAGCCATGGCAACGGCACGTTGTCGCTCTGCCCTTGTCAGATAGGCATAACCACCCGTACTGCCCAACAGTCCAATAGAATTAACGCCGGTATTCCCTCTGGAATCAGGTCCGGCCTTGACGATCCGGTCCAGCAAAAGAAAGAGTTCATCGCCATTTACCCGTCCATCCTTATCAGTGGGCGTTATCGGGAAGGCAGAGAGGCCGTGAAAAAGTGACATGATGGTTTCCTGGCTTAAGGGGCGAGGCAGATCAGCCCCGGCGATTTATCAATAGTTCCTCTCGTCTTATTGATTTCTTTACCCAAGGCATAGAGCCATTAATTTTTCTGGCATGGGGCCAATGTTAATTTTAGGGAGAGCTTGATGCAGAAATAAGGGGAAAACGGAGCTTTGAAGCCGTATCACGTATGCTGGTTAGCTTGGTTCGTAGAGGTAAGTTTTGGTTGTGTAGCAATATCAGGATAAAGCTAAGTCGGTGTCTGCTTTGTACTATTGATACCGAATATTTTCGCGATCATTCTTAGGAACCTAGAAACTTTCGGGCGGGCAATACGAAGTTTTTTATATGCATAACGATCTGCCTCTTCTTCTTGAGAGGGGACCTGACCGCCTTCTTTGTGTTTGTGAAAATGATGCCCTATTTCATGATAAAGCGTTTTTTGTGTAAAAAAACGATCCATAGCATTAAGAAATTCAATTTGTTCATCATATTTAAACCAAACCAGATTGATAACTCCAATATAGGGCAGGTATTGCCCCGCAAAATCATATTGGGGTTTAAGGGGAATAATATAAATTCTGGGAACCCTTTTTAAATCTTCGTCCGGAATTATCTCCAACCATTTTAAAACAAAGTCTGTTGCGTGATTTCGCTGATCCAGTGTTTTATCTTCAAGAATGAGAACGCCCCTATGTTCTATTTCGGTGAAGTTGGTGCGTTTAAATCTCAGGATTGAATCAAAAGATCGTTTGATAACAGGGTCAGTTTTGGGGGTAACGGAATCCTTTACAAACTGTTCCGATAGCTTTTCATCAAGATCGTGCAGAATGGTCAAAAAGCCTGCCGCGAGTATCGTATTAACAGAATTATACTTTTTAAGATCCAGTAGCTTTAGCTCTCTAAGTAATAAGGGAATTGATTTAACCCCACTTTCATAAATGGCTTTATAGGCCACTGCTTGGGTTGGGTAGTGCTTGCTTATTAATCCACGCTTTAAACGATTGATTGCATTTTCAAGGTCGTTGTTCTTACCGTTTTGTGAGGACAAAATAACTCTCTAAACTCGTTCAGGTTCATGACTGCTACAGGATTTCGCCGAGATAGGGGAAGGCGCACCAGGATAGTAAAATAAAGAGGGTAAGGTTTGCGCCCAAGATCAAACGGCGTGATTTTTTGATATGGCCAGCAATGCCCATTGTCAGGGCTATAAAAAATCCAACAATATTTTCTATGGCGATGAACTGTGCATACTCATAGCTTCGATATTTCACGCCAAGATCCCACGTGTTGAGAAAATGGTAAAAATTCAGGAATGCAAATACCAAAATCAGGATAATAACCACCTTGGAGAAGTGTCTGGAATTAGAAAATATTTTTATAACCAGCATATAAAGCAGGGGTGTTATAAAGGGAAAGATGTACTTGCCCCCCATAATGGCAACAATAAAAAGGGGCATTGGATAGGGGGTAAGGATATTTGGTATTCCAAATAATCTCATGGATAGAGAGACAAAAAACAAAAGTCCTGCTCCGCCAAAAAACCAACCTTTTTCAGTCATCTAAATTGTCCCTTTGATGGGGTATGAAGGATAATCAACTTAAGGTGGTGATGCGATAAATCAGGCCGAATTATTGCTGTCTCTCAATTATGTCTTTGCGTTCTTTGATTTTCTGAACAATGAAATTGATAGATTTTGTTTGGATTTATTCAATGAATGTTTACCTTTTAGCGAACGAAAACAGTTGTGATTATTAGTTTGGTCAAGGTATATTTTTGGGGGAATATTGTTTTTAAAAATCGATTATTAAGTGTTTGTTTTTAGCGCTTCAAACGACAGGCTCAGTTTTGCAATGAAACGAAATTCTATTCACCAGCGTTTTTTGTTCTTCTTTATTGTATTTATCTTATTTGGTTCTGGCTTAGGTATCTCCCTAACCAAAGCCAGCCCTTTCGAAAATCGCTTTTGTGTGGTGCCGATCAAAAACGGCACACCGACAATCACTGATGATTACCGAACATCAACAATGACAAGTACTAAATTGGATATAGAGCATCATCCAACAGCATTGTTTTCTGTGATTAGACGAGACAGTATCTGGGAAATTAATAAATCCCGAGAGTGGGTGCTTTTTGATCATGAACTTTTACAAGAAATAGAGCGAGAAACGCGTCGTGAACCGCTTCGTGAGCCTTGGGGGGATAGATCGATTTCTATTGTCCGTCAGGGGCTTATCTCTAATTCAATTATTATTTTTCAGCAAAACCTGAATAACCCAATAATTATAAACAAAACAGGCCTCGATCGGGATCGACAGTTCTCCGGACCTTTTTTTCTTCCTTCAAGAAAAGAAAGCCTAGTGATATCAGATGGAATTCCTTTTGTTGTTGGTGATACCTCTCTCGAAAAGTGGCCTTTATATGATGTTTTGGCAATTCCCAGAATAGACCATGTATATGACGAGCCTGCCCTAGGTGGATTGGTCATTTCCAGTGAAGGTAGAGGCCTTTTTCTCTACTCGCAAAAGGGGATGGAGGAATTAGGCTATATACAAGATGAACGTATAGGTGATTTTAAAAAACTGTCCGGCTTTCAAAATGCCGTTGCCTTTAAGGGCAGTAATAATTTCTACGCAAAACATTCCTGGAGTCTATTGAAGAGAGATAACGTTACTGACCGCATCGTTGTGAGTGATATTACCCAGGATAATGATAACAAAATGTATTTTTATCTGGATCAGTTTCAACAGATTGTAAGGTATAATCCTGACCTGAAAGAGTACAAATACAAGTGGCAAAGACTGACGCCTGATGGATTTGAAAATATATCTGGTTTGAAATTTCTTGGGCCGCCAGCTCAGGAAAGACCGTTGAATAGAGGTTTTAAAAGCGCCCCCTATATGAATATGGCGATCTTTGAAGATGAGAATGGCTTTTTTATTTATGATGGAGAGCAAATTACAGAGGCAAAAGCCCCTGAGGAATTGCTGAGTGACAGATATTTGCGTGTCGTCCCAATGCCAGAAACAGAGAAGGTTTTGGTTGTATCCGCAAAAACAGGTTTATTTCAACTTGCCCGGGATGGATCGGTCAGTGAAATTGATTGGGACTTTGATATTGATGGCGCGTATGATCTTAAATTTATCAACTGGCCAGTCGCCGGCGTTGACCTGATTTTATCCAAAGAAGGGCTATATGTTCTGGATCAAAATCTGGAACTGTCCCCTGTTGTCGGAGGGAATTATATGGGTAGGCCAAATGTTCAGAGCTTTGTTGGATCTCATCCGGTGCTTGGGGATGTGATTTTATCAACATCAAAGGGATTATTTGCTGTGGTTGATAAGGAAATCGACGGCACAGCAGCCTGCGATAGACGAGAAAAGATCAGAAAAAAAATAAAGGACGTGAAAGTTTGCCTATTGCCTGTAAAGGGCACTGATAGAGAGGTTATCGGAAGTTATATAAGTAGTATTAAAACCGCACCGGATGGAAAGGGTATTGTTTTGGGGACAGAAAAGGGAGTTTTTCAGTTCGATGAAGACAATAGTCTGGTTGGTCAACAATCTAATCCGGAGATGCTTTCATACAGTTTAAGGTCCGTCCCATGGTCCAGTGATTTGATTGTTGATGATAAAGCATTTCTTGGACGCGATATGGAGCTAAAACCTTTTCATGACGGGCCTGCTTATTATCCTTATATCATTCCGTCGATGAAAAGTGTTTTGCTCAAAGATAACTATGGCAGTAAAGCTCATGCCTTGTATAAATTTACTGAACTGGGGGCAGAAAAAACGAAACCGGGATTATTGGATTTTTTCTCGTGGCCACTTGAAAGAACCAACATTATCGCTCGCATTCCCTGGAAGAAATCTTTGTTGGTGAATAAAACGACAAGGCATAACACTTTGTCAGCTAATCTTAGAACTCCTTTCCTGATGAATGAATCAGGGGAGATGACGCCGATAAAGCTTAATGGCTATAATTCTCGATCCTTTGAGGTGTATCGTAAAGGTTGGCTCATTGAACGTATGAAAACAGTCTTGGTGTTTTCGGATGGTTGGTTTCGTATTACCGAAGACTTATCATGGGAAGCTGTAGAAGGCCTACCTGATGATGTAAGGATTTTAACAACTTATGATCCCGGCAAAGGTGGTGTTTTTCTCGGAACGACAAAGGGTGTCTATCTGTTGAATCCTGACTACCGTGTTTCTCGGCTGAAGGGCCAAAATCCAGAGACAGAAATTAAGGATTTCTCTGGGAATGAAAGAGGTGGTGAGATTTTAGCAGGTGGATTTTCTGGCCTGTTTTATATTGATCCCACGACTTTATCGATAGAGCCTGTTGTTGAGGATATTTATGAGATTGTTGGCGATGTTTCTCAAATTCAGAATGTTTCTTTTGTGGGTAAAGCATTTGTAACAGGATCTAATGGTGATTTCGTTATTGATAGAAACTTTGGTATATCGCGATTTAGCAATTTCAAAGATGTGAAGCATATGACTATCTTTCCAAAAACACAGAAAATTTATGGAGCCATAAACCGCAGTCACTTGCCATTGCTTCATGAAATTCAGTTGGATTGCGGAAGTTAGTGAATAAAATTTTCCTTTTATATTACACCTTATAACAGGTTTGTGAATGTTAATCCGCCTTGCCCGAGAAAACGACTATGCCGCCGTTGTTGAACTCTATGCCGAGTTTGGCGGGGACGTTCCCGGGATTTCCGGCGGTGAGGGACTGGCCCGGTGGCGAGAGATCCTGGCGCATCCCGGCACGTTGGTTATTGTTGCTGCGGACGAGGGCAACGATGCAACAGCGGGGGGACAGGAAAAGGGGCAAGCCTGTGATCCAACTTGTGTCCCAGTTTGTGCAATCGTGACGCTTCATGTTTTACCGAACATGACCTATCTCGGGCGGCCTTATGCCTTGATTGAAAATGTCATTACGTCACAGCGATATCGCGGACAGGGGCTGGGCAGACAGGTGATGGAGCGCGCCATAGACATGGCATGGCAAGCTGGTGCCTATAAGATCATGCTGTTGACGGGCAAGGGGCGCAAAGATGGTGGCGCGAAGGGTTTTTATGAGAGTCTGGGGTTTACTGATGAAGACAAGTATGGAATGGCTTTACGAAAGCTTCCTGCCAGAAAATAGTGTATTAAATAATATCCATGGTTCTGCGATAGATGTTCTCTTGTCAATCGATTAGCCCTAATTGATTGAATTTCTTTGCTTCTTTTTACTCTTGATCCTTGCCTTTTAAATACGGGAGTTTGTTTTATGCCTTTTAATGCCCGGGAGTTAGAGGCCGTCGTGTTTGACATGGACGGGCTTTTGATTGATTCCGAGGCGATTTATCTGCGCGCCTCTGTTGAGGCCGCGAGGGAATTGGGCTTTGAACTGAGTGAGGAGCTGTACAAGTCCGTGGTGGGGCTTACCATGCAGGCGGGTGAAGATATTATCCGCAAGGGCATGGGGGCTAATTTTCCCTTTGATGACTTCAATCGTAAAATGCATGCGTTGCTGGAGATTGAATTCGCCCGTCATGTACCGTTGAAAACCGGGGTAGAGGAACTTTTGGCACACCTGGCGGAGCGGGGGTTGCCTCTCGCTGTTGCAACCTCAACCAGTCGGCGGCGTGCAGAAAGTCATCTGACTCATGCCGGGGTGATGCCCTATTTTTCAACAATCGTGACCTCTGGCGATGTCACCCGCGGGAAACCGGATCCCGAGCCTTATTTATTGGCAACCAAACGTTTGGGGGTGTCACCGCAAAGCTGTCTTGCGTTGGAAGACTCTCATAACGGCGTAAGATCAGCACACGGGGCAGGCCTGCAAACCATCATGATCCCCGACATGTTGGCCCCAACCGATGAAATCTCGGGTCTCTGCATCGCAGTGATGGAAAACCTGCATAAAGTGCGGGAACAGTTTTTGGTATAGAGCTTGTTACCCTCGTTATCAGAGATTGATTTATGATGGGGCCAATGAAAAATCAGATCGACAACATTCCAAACGGCGTAAATAAGACAGGTTCACTTTAAAAACCATCATTCTTGTCGGTGATAAGAGAGATGTTCTTTCAAAAACGTGCTCTTTTAGAACTAACAGGTTATGAGGTGATTAGATGTTTCAGCGTCGAATTCCCGAATGGCTTCGTCATGCCCCGACGCCGGGGGCAAAGGGCTTTGCTGTTCTGTCCGGTATCGAATCAATTTCCCGCGGTATTTTGATTTCTGTTTTTCCTCTTGTGATGTATCGGGCATTTCAGGATACGTTGATTGTTTCCGAAATATATTTCTTTGTCGGGGTTATGTCGCTTGTTTGTGGCTTGCTGGTGCCCTGGCTGACCCGCTTTATTCCCCGTCGTTGGATGTACTCATTGGGGGCCGTCCTTTTTATTGTCAGCTCTTTTCTGGCAATAGAGGGTTCAGCCATTTCAATCGCGTTGGCGCTTTTTTCCTATACTGTTGCGGTGGTGATCCTCTTTGTTTGTTTTAATGCCTATGTTCTGGATTATGTCGCCAAGGTTGAGCTAAAACGATCTGAAACCCTGCGCTTATTCTATAGCGCATTGGCATGGTCTGCGGGACCAGCGGGCGGTGTGTGGTTGCTGCAATGGTGGACGCCTGCCCCATTTCTGGTTTCTGCCTTGGGCGCGACTGTCTTGCTTGTTGTCTTTTGGTGGATGCGCCTTGGGGATGGCAAGCTCATTACCAAAGCCCGCGCACCCACACCGAACCCTGTGGCCTTTATTCAGCGCTTTTTTGTGCAGCCCAGACTGATTGCCGGATGGCTGTTTGCGGTTATCAAATCCTGTAGTTGGTGGATCTATATCGTTTACCTGCCGATCTATGCGGTAGAGGCCGGACTGGATGAACGCATTGGCGGGATCGCCCTGTCAATTTCCAACAGTTTATTGTTCCTGACGCCCTTTATGTTGATGTGGATTGAACGGAATTCTGTACGCTATGCAATACGAGCAGGATTTTTTATTGGCGGGGTCGTTTTTGTTGTGGCGACCTTTAGTGCAATGATGCCTTGGGTGACGGTTGGGCTTCTTTTATTCGGAACACTGTTTCTAATCCTGCTGGATATCTGTGCCGGGTTGCCTTTTCTGATGGCGGTCAGACCATCGGAACGTACTGAAATGTCAGCGGTCTATTCTACCTTTCGGGATATATCCGGCATTATCAGTCCGGGTGTGGCGTGGCTGGTCTTGCTTGTTGCACCTATATCGGCGCTCTTTGCCACCGCGGGGGTTGGTATGTTTACGGCCTGGATTGTGGCCGGAAAGCTCCACCCCAGGCTGGGTGTTCGCAAACAGGCTGTTGTTTCCGAACCAGATCATATAAAAGCGGACAGTCAAATGGTCGCTGAAAGCTACCATACATAAAAATAGAACCTGCCCTTGGATTTAGACAGGTTCTATTCATATTGAAAGATTTATTGGGCAAAGATCTTTAGCAATCTTTTTTCGGTTACGCCAATTGCATAGTTTCTTCAGGTTTATGCAGTCCAACGACGATTAAAACGGCGAGGCCGTTTGCCCAGTAATAAATAGCGTCAATGCCGCTAAAGCTTAGAATAAACGGAATCAAGGCAAAGAGAGCACCGACGGCAAAATCTACTGATAGATGAAATTTATAAGGCAAAACCCTGAAGACACCTAGATGATGATCGGTCAGAACCGTGAGGAAAAAGGCGGCAATACCAGTTACAACAGAAAGCCACAGGGCAACGGGGTGACTGTTGCCCAAGCCAAGAACAAAGGGCAGGGCGATCAGACTGATTGCCACGGGGTAATCCAGATAGGCGTGAATATTTTTGGTAACAAAACGCGGTATCATTTTAAGTATCCTTTACATTGAAGTTCGTTTGTTAAATTGAACTGTTCTAGAGAAAGCCTTTTCGTTGGAAGGAAAGGCGGTTCAAAACTTATAAGGTCAATATAAGGGAATTTTGGGGACGATGAAGTTCAGATAGTTCGGTAAATATGCTTGATCGTTCAAATTGTTGGGGCTGTGACATTAATCGAGTGATAAATTAATTGGCTATTCTGTATTCAGCCGGGGATGCACCAACCTCTTTTTTGAAAACGCGGGAAAATGCTGATTCCGAGGCATAACCGATCAGGGCGGCAACCTCGGCAACATTCATCTTTTGTTCTACCAGCCCCTGTCGCGCGATTTGCATCCGCCATGAGGTCAGATATTGAATGGGGGTGACGCCCATCTTTTTAGCAAAATGCTGGGCAAAGGAAGTGCGTGACAATCCCGCTTCGCGGGCGAGGCTTTCTACTGACCAACTCTCGGCCGGTGCTTTGTGAAACGCATTCAGTGCGCGCGATATATGAGGATCGGCAAAGGCCGCAAACCCGGTGATGTCTGATCCCTGATTTTCTATAAAGGTTCTGATTGCCTGGGCAAAAATAACCTCGGACATTTTCAGGGCGATAAGATCACCGCCAAACTTGGTACTTCTGGTTTCGTCCCCAATCATGCGCAGGGTTGATTCCATCCATTTTCCAGCTGTTTCGCCATAGTTTTGGATGTGGATATAGTCGGGTAACTGGTCAAAGATCATATGCCTTGCATCTTTGGCAAAGGAAAAATGGCCACAGATCAATTGAGTTTCCTTTTCCAGATCACCGCCACCATAGACCAAAACGCCGTCGCCCTTATAACCGGACTCTTCCAGAACGCGATCCAGTGGCAGAATTTCGTGGGGCGAGGTATTTTCGCAAAAAAGGCTATGGCTGGCACCGTGGGGAATGATCACCAGATCTCCCTGTGCAAGGACAAGATTTTCGCCTGTTTTGTTGATCATCACTTTACAGGTTCCCCTGTGGGCAAAGTGAAAACGGGCGGCATTTTCAAAGGGGGGAACTTCGAGACCCCAGGTCGAGCTAAAGGAGGTGCGAAAGTACAAAGTTCCTTTGACTGAAAGCCGGGTGAGAATATCACTAAGCGCGTCAAGCATGATCAATCCTTTTAATTCGTTTGTGTTTATTCCTTGGAGGACAGGTCACGACTTTCTTTGGAATAATACTACTGATCTGTGGGTTTAATGTCTTTGGTTCACTATGAATAATCTTCCGGTATCTCGTCCAGTGGTTTGAACGATCTGCAATATCAAACGAACTATTGAGCATTCACAGTCCAAGTTTTTCGGTCTTTTCTATTCTTGTCGAATGTATTCAATTTACAAAGAAAGAATGGAAAGAAAAATGAATAAGCTGAGTTCTGTTGTGTGGAATTTAAGTGCAGGAGTAATGAAGGCATTTGCCTTTGTGGTTGTTTTCATTAACCTTGACTTTGCTACATCTGCCAAGGCGGAAAATCCCGCAGAATTGAATGATCTGGAAATTGCTCATGTTGCCTATAGTGCAGACAATATTGATATTAAATATGCACATTTGGCTTTGGCTTTATCTGATAATCCTGATGTTCGGGCGTTTGCCCAGACCATGATCCGGGATCACGAAGCGGTTAACAAAGCAGCGCTTGAACTTCTCGATAAACTAGGCGCTCAGGCACAGGACAATTTCCTCAGTCAGACTTTGAATAAAAACTCTGAAAAGATCATTACCGATCTGGCGGCTTTGCGCGGTGCAGAATTTGATCGGGCCTATGCAGCGAATGAACTGGCCTATCACAAGGCTGTTAATGAGTTGGTTGAACATAGTTTTATTCCAAATATCGAAAATGAAGAAGTAAGAGCGTTGTTCAAACAAGGACTTGAAATCTTCAAAGTGCATGAAGGTCATGCAGAAATGATGGTCAAGAAGTTGAAGTGAGACCGTGATGGAAAAGCCTTTAGTTAAAGACGTTGTTTCACCTAAAGATCGAAAAACGAAGCGATCTGCACAAAATTTGGAAACAAAATCTTCTGTACTGTGTAAGACTTATACCGAATCAAAGCCTTTGATGGGACGGCGGTCTTTTTTGAAAGGCACGATGAACATTGCTGGTGCAACAACGAAACTTGTTGCATCAGCCCGTTTGCTATCGGGAATAACTGCCGGGGGTGGTGCTCTTGCTGGACTTTCTCATTTGGCCAAAGCAGCAGATAGTATACAGAATCATAGCATAGAAATCCATAATTTGGTTTTTGTGCCAGAAGTAATTACGGTTTGTCCGGGGGATAAAATCCGCTGGATAAACCGGGATATCAGCCCCCATACTGCTACGGCCCTTGATGGTTGCTGGGATACGCAAGAGCTTACGTTAAATCAACACCGTACGTTGATCGTCACTGAAGATATGGCGGGCGAATATTACTGTCTTTTTCATCCCCATATGAGAGGCGAAATTCGTTTAAAGTAAAAACATGAAACCTGAGCCGTATTTTCCAAATCAACGGTTCAGGTTTCAGGGGGTAGTTTTTAATATTGTCGGACTACTCGGCAACAACTTTGCGATAGAGGTGCCATGTGGAATGACCCAGTACTGGCATGACCACGCATAGCCCGACAAAAGCCGGAATGGAACCGACCAGCATAGAACCCGCGACGATCGCACCCCAAACGGCAATGGGGATGGGATTGGTCATGACAACCTTGACGGATGTCTGTACTGCCAATGCCGCGCTGATGTCTTTGTCCAGTAACATGGGAAAGGAAATCACGCTGATGGCAAGAACCACAACGGCAAAGACAAAGCCAACGCCACAACCGATCAGAATAAGGTTCCACCCCGCTGGTGTTGTCAGAACCTGACTGATGAAGGCACCGATAGAGGTAATTTCAGTTGTTCCGAAAATGGTTTTGAAAAGAGCCAGGGCGGTGACCAGCCAGACGAGAAAGATAACCGTCAATAATATTCCCAGAGCGCTGATCGATCCAATTGCCGGGGAATGACAGATGTTAAAAACATGGCGCCATGCCAGGCTCATGCCCTTTTCCCGACGGCGGCTGAGTTCGTAGAGGCCTAGTGCAGCGATGGGACCCAACAGGGCAAAGCCGGATACGATGGGAAAGGCGAGGGGGATAATGTCATACCCGGCGGTCATACGGGCGGCCAAAAGGCCGATGATGGGATAGATAATTGCCAAAAGCACAATGTGGCTGGGTTTGTGCTTGAAATCGTTCAATCCCTTGGCGAGTACGTCCATAAGGTCTTCGACGGTAATTTTATTGATTTTCGGAATGCTTTTCACGGCGGCTCTGTCCAGATGGGCAACCGGGTTGTGCGCGGCAGTTTTAGGCATAAGCTTTTCTCCTGAACCAATGGTTCGCGAACAGCACAGACAACTTGGTACAATTTCACAGCTGGGGGACAGGCAACCACCAATCAAAAGGGCAGGCACAAACTGGTTTAGTACAACTAAAACTGCCATTCCGCAAAGGCGGTCTCTGCCGCCCAACGGGGCCGCTATCCGCTTTTCTGAAAACTATCTTACACGAAAAGCGCAATTTCGTCACCTCGCGCCGGGTCATATAAGATCAAAGCTTGGTGACTAATCGTGTGAATTCTTCAACAACTGTTAGTTTGTGGACCTAACTTGTTGTTTTGATAAGAAACCTGTTCCTGAAAAGAGACTTTATCTCAATTGCTCGCGGATCAGCGTGATAAAATCGCGAACGCGGTGTGGTGGTTTGGTATCAAACTGGTGCAGGGCATAGATCGGGGCATCGCCAAGGGGAGAGACTTTGATCAGAGAATTGCTTTTTTCGTCTGATGTTGCGGTGATGTCGGGTAATCTGGCAATGCCGAGGCCGCTTTGGGCGAGCTTGAGAATGTCGGGCAGACTGTTACAGCGCGCACGGGGTAAAACCTTGAAGGAAACACCTTTGGGCAAGTTATATGTTACGGGGTTTCCCTGCCATTCATTGGCAATATGGGCCCACTTTTCCAGATTGTTCAGATCGTCAGGAATACCCCCTTGCGCCCTTATGTAATCCGGGTGCGCGTAAAGACCTTCGCCTAGCGACCCGATCTTTGTCACACGGGCTGTCTGTCCGGCCAGTTTGCCGACACGAATGGCGAGATCAATGTGCTCTTCGATCAGTTTGACCGAGGCATCTTCGGCGACCAGCCGTACCGACATTCGCGGGTAACGATCCAGATAAATTTTGATGGCCGGGGTTATAACAGAAGCACAGAGAGCGTGAGGGGCAGTAATCGAAAGCGTGCCCTGTGGGTTATTCTGATCTTCCCAAATGCTTTCCAGCGCGGTGACGTAAGCATTTTTAATAGCCAGACAACTGTCATAAAAACGCGCACCGGCATCTGTCAGGGTCAGCGAACGGGTACTACGCTGGAGCAAGCGTGTATTCATATCTGCTTCCAGACGGGAAATTGTCTGGCTGATCGCGGATTTGCTGCGCCCCAAGCGATCTGATGCAGAGGTGAAGGAGCGTGTGTCGACTACCTCTATAAAAGTAAGCATATCATGAACATTGGGCTTCATTGTTCAATTTTCCTAAACTATGAAATTATCTAATCTCATCTTATCTGTTTTGTCTTGTGATGCAATAAGGGGAGGGAAAGAGCCTGATGGGTTCACAAACATTTGGATAGATTAGGAGATAGCAAAATGACCACAGACCTGAAAACAGCAGTTATCAACGCGAGTGAAAAGTGGAAAGCTGCGTTTAATTCAGGCGACGCCGCCGGGTGCGCGGCCTGTTACGAAGCCGATGCCGTTATGGTCGCGACACCCTTTGGCACCTATACCGGACATAGCGAAATCCAGTCTTTTTGGCAGAATTTGATCGACAATGGTTTCACAGATGTTGACTATCTTGATCCTGATATCACCGTATTGGATGACACATCTGTTCTTTTGACCAGTGGCTGGAAGATGAATAAAGCCCACGGGGTTATTACACGTGAACTCTGGGTGCTTCAGGATGATGGCACTATGGCGTTGCGCGAAGATCACTTCGAAGCTCAGGGATAGGGTTCTTTTGGGGGCTGGGAAGGTTGAAAACAGCAAGAACAGCCCTGCCAAGGTTTGATAACCCTTGGGTTTTCTGTGCTGCCCATTGGCCGTAAGATGGATCAATATCGTTACATGGATCAATAAAATGGGAAATAACGAAGCTTCATTCAGCTTTAAGTGAGGTGTTTCAAAATGGCACGCATAACAGGTACATATTTTCGGGTGTCGGATTTTTCGAATCTTCACGCGTTTTATGCTGACTTGCTAGGCATGTCCGTTGTTCGCAAAGATGATGACTCTATTGTTTTCAGTTTTGACCCTTCTCAAAACAGTCTTGTTTTTCAAAAAGCTGATGTTGCGCCCTATTATGCTGGGCCACACGATTTTTACTGGAAAATCGGTATTACCCTGAAAAATCTTGACCAAGCCGTCAGTTATTTACGGGGGAAAGGGGTGTTGGTGAGTGATCCCTATCAGTTCAGGGATATTGGATATATGACAAAGCTTACTGATCCCAAGGGCTTTCATATTGAATTATTACAACAAGGGTTTGAGGGGAATGAGCAAATGCCCGAACTCAATCCCACTGCGAGAGGTCATGCCATCGCTGATCAGGCTATTCTGGCGCATATTACTTTGCGGGTGTCGGATCTGGTTGCTGCGCGGGATTATTTCGAAAATAAGCTCGGGATGCGTCTTATGTCGGTCCAGCCCGTAAGCGACAGAGGATTTTGTCTCTATTTTTATAGCTGGAATAACGAAGCTCTGCCCGATCCGGATCTGAAAGCAGTTGCCAATCGCGAATGGCTCTGGCGGCGTCCTTATAGCCTGATTGAGTTACAGCATTGGGAAGATCCGGCAGTGCAGATTGCTCAAACTCTGATGGACCAGGCTGGTTTCGATGGCTTTTCATTTCTGGGAAGATCCCATGGTGAGTGCAAAGTTTCTTTAGGGGAACTCTCGACGGCTTTAGTTCCTTAGTATTTTGATAATAATAGGCATAAGCACGAAAGGGATCGTCGGGGAATTTTATACCGTTCTATTAATGGAACAATTAGTTTTCATTTAGCTTACTTGTTCCAAATTAGTTTCCGATCCATATTTCTAATCAAGAAAGGTGGCGGGGTGCTGCACAAGATAAGCATCATCGCTCAGAGTATTGATTTATAGAAATAATTTCGTCGCACGTAACTCCTCAATCCAGAGTTTGGCATTTCCAACGCCCCTTTGGATAAGAATTACGCGGTGTACAATAAGGAACAGGTAATATGCCCGGCAAATTGATCAATGGTATCTGGACCCGCGAAGAAGACATCAAGGCATCTGAAGATGGTCAGTACCGTCGCGAGGAAACGTCGTTTCGTCATTGGATTTTGCCCAAAGGTAATGGCGGCGAACGCGGCACGGATGAAGCCAACACAAAGTTCATCCCCGAAGCGGGCCGTTATCACCTCTATGTCAGTGATGCCTGTCCCTGGGCGCACCGTACGTTGGTGATGCGGTCGCTCAAGGGATTGGAAGATGCTATTTCTGTCTCAACTGTCAGCCCGATTTTAAAGGATGATGGATGGGAGTTTACCGATAATACCCCAGATAATACCCCAGTTAATGCTCCTGATTTTGGGGGGGAATACCCCGATCACTTGTTTGGCAAGTCCTTTTTGCGTGAAATCTATACTGCGGCTGACCCGACCTATACGGGGCGGGTAAGTGTACCGGTCTTGTGGGATAAAAAGCTAAAAACCATTGTTAGCAATGAATCAGCCGAAATCATGCGTATGTTGAATTCTGCCTTTGTGGGTGTGGCGGGCAATGATACGAACTTTGTTCCCGATGACTTGAGGGACGAAATTGATGCGGTAAATGATCTGGTTTATCAAAAGATCAACAATGGTGTTTACCGCTGTGGCTTTGCGGGCAGCCAAGCGGCCTATGAAGATGCTGTGGGCGGGTTATTTGATACATTGGATGTACTTGAAACGCGGCTTGATGGTGTTGAGTATCTGGTCGGAAACCAGTTGACCGAAGCTGACTTGCGTCTGTTCACAACCCTGATCCGTTTTGATGCGGTGTATTATTCGCTGTTCAAATGTAATCTGCGCCGTATTGCGGATTATCCGAACCTTTCAGCGTTGGTAAGGCGGATCTATGGACACGGGTCCGTTGCCCAGACGGTGAAGCTTGACCAGATCAAGATCCACTATTGGGTCAGCCTGCGTCAGTTGAACCCAACGGGTATTGTGCCTGTTGGTCCAGAGGCTGTCTTATGACCCACCAGGAAAAAGGTCGAGAAGGACGCTGTGTTGCTGATAATCCAGTTGTCCTTGCCGTGACGGACTATGTGCCCTTGGCGGCACAAGTACGGTACGAGGCATTGGTTGATGACCTGCACCAACTGTTTAAAGCAGAGCATGGTTTCTTGTCTGTTGATACCGTTCGCTATAATCAGTCGCATCAGATGGAATACACTGTTTTGTCCAGATGGGTGGACGAGGCCGCGGCTAAAAAGTGGCGCGATAATCCGCGAATTAAAACCGTGTTGAGACAAATCGAAGATATCACCGGGGGCGCCGCAGATATGGTGGTGTCATCGGGTTTTGGGTTATGGTTTGATCATCCGCAAGGGGGGGCTTCGGTGCGAACCGAACCAAATCTGCCCCCGTTCTGGAAGCGCGTTGTGTTAAGTGTGATCGGGGTTTTCCCGATGCTGATACTGTTACTGGAACTTATTGGCCCGCACATCGGGTCTTTACCCCGGTTGTTACAGGACTTCATTCTGGTTGTTGTATTGTCCGCTCTACTGACCTGGCCGGTTATGCCATGGCTCAGTCGATTGCTAAAGCCATGGCTAATGGCAAAGTAAGGTTGGGATATCATGGGGTTATGATCAGGTCATAGAAGCTATCGATATCGTTTTCTGTGATCGGGCGGACCGTAATGTGGTGGGAAGCCATAATGATTTCCGAGTATAATGTATTGTTTCAATATTCGTCTTCTGGGGACTATCCCCTTTTGCCTTGGCCCAAAAGCCAGATAAAGAACAGGCCACCGACCAGTCCGGTTATAATGCCAATGGGCATGTCTTCGGGGGCCATGATGGTTCGGGCGGCGACGTCAGACCAGATTACAAAGATCGCGCCGACCAAAGCTGATCCCGGCAGGATGTATCTGTAATTCCCCCCGACCAGACGGCGAAGTATGTGGGGGATCATCAGCCCGACAAAACCGATTATACCGGAAAAGGCAACCATAACGCCCGTGACCAGGGCCCCAACGATAAAGATAATAAGCCGAAAACGGGCCACTGGTATGCCAAGGGTCGATGCGGTTTCATCGCCAACTGTCATAGCATTGAGGTCGCTGGATTTAAGATAGAAATAAAGGCCGCCAAGGGTGAGGATGACCAAGGGGTAAATAAGCTGGGACCATTGGGCAAGGCCAAGCCCGCCGAGCATCCAGAAGACAACAGTGTGGGTCGATTTTTGATCCCCGAGAAAGATCAGAATATTTGCCCCGGCCATAATGACAAAGGACACCGCAACCCCGGCTAGGATCAGACGATCGGCAGATGTTGATGCCGTCAGACGCGATACCAATAGCACAAGACCCGATGCAGCCAGCGCACCAAAGAAGGCAAAAAGCGGAACCGTTGCCAACCCCAGAAACATGCCTGTGTGTAACAGGGCGACAATCGCCCCGAATGCCGCACCCGATGAAATTCCCAACAGATGGGGATCAGCCAGCGGGTTTCGTGTTACGGCCTGTAGCGTTGCCCCGACAATGGCCAGTCCGGCACCGACAAACCCGGCAAGGATTGCACGGGGGAAACGGATATCCCAAACGATGGCCTCGCGCCCCTTGGACCATGTCTGTTCAATCGTGTCTGGGGAAATCTTGTTCAGAACAATACCCCAGACTGTTTGGGCAGGGACAGAGATAGCCCCGATTGAAATCGCAAGGGAAAAAGAGAGAACCAGAAAAAATAGCCCGAGCGTGATCATAACGGTCATTTTCTGTTCTGATAACAGAAATGAAAACCTTGATAATCTGCCCCCCGACAGCTTGTTATGAGGGGGCGTGGTTTTCCACCCTCTATCTGTGCCCGCGGTGCCGTCCTCAAGGCGGGATATTTTGCTCATACTCTCATATTCCTTTAGTGAATGACTTCTCAAAAGTCCCGAACCTCTATCATCCGTTCGCCCAAAGCCGGAAACGTCAAGAATTGATACCCTCAGAATAGGGTAGTGTCGGAATAAACGTCAGGGGCGAGGGACCTTTAATACAGGTTCAATCGCCCCTGATATCAGGATTTCAGATTTTGAGGGATTATGATCCGTGGAAACCTGCGGCGAGTTTTTTTACGGCCTTGATGTTCCGTGGGCCGGGGGTTGCCTCGACGTATTCCAGAACCACGAAACGATCGTTCTTCACCGCATCAATATCAGCAAAGGCCGGGTTGTTTTTCATAAAGGCGATCTTTTGTTCGGCTGTGACCTTGCCATAGTTTACGATCACAACAACTTCGGGGTTGCGATCAACCACAGCTTCCCAGCCGATTGTGCCCCAGCTTTTTTCAAAATCATCCATAATGTTCTTGCCACCCGCTGCTTCGATCAGGGCAGTGGGCATGGCATAGCGACCAGCGGTAAAGGGCTTGTCTTCGCCACTGTCATAAACAAAAACGCGCAAGGGTTTTTCCGGTGATTTCAGGTTATTCTGAATTTCGGACATTTCAGACTTGTACCCGGCGACAAGGGATTCAGCCTTTTCTTCGATGCCGAAAATTTTCCCCAGATTAAGAAGATCGTTGTACATATCGGCCATCGTGATTTTTGGGCGGTCGATAATGTGGCTACAGGATTCCGTCAGCTCGTAAACATTGATGCCGAACGGGGCCAGTGTTTCGGGGGTGACTTCACCGCCCACTTTCATACCATAGTTCCAGCCTGCAAAGTACAGATCAACATCATGCCCGATCAGGGTTTCCTTGCTGGGATGTTTCGCGGCCAGTTCAGGCAGTTCCTTGACCTTGCGCCGCATTTCTTCGTCCAGTGTTTTCCAGCCGGATACGCCGGTATAGCCAACCATGCTATCGCGCAAACCAAGAACCAGCATCATTTCGGTCATGTTGACATCATGGGACACGGCGGCTTTTGGCGGGCTGTCAAAGGTGACTTGTCGGTCACAGCTTTGGATCGTAACCGGATCGGCAAGGGCTTGTAGCGGGCTGAGAGCCGCCGCAGCTGTCAGGGATGCTGACAAAACGCCGCTGGAAACAAGACGTGATGTGAAAGGGCGAGAAGATGAAAGTAAGTTTTTAAACATCTTTTTATCCAGTAATTAAGAAGGGATTTTCAAGGTGCCTCTCGTAAAAAAGGCGTTTATCGGGCAAGGTGAAAGGTAAAGTGGCGTTGGTCACTGGGCATCAGGCGCTGGATGCGACTGGTGATCCCAAAGGCCTGATCCACAAGAGGTTCGGTCAGAACCTGATCTGACGGCCCAAAGGCCAAGCACTGTCCATTGGCGAGAACAAGAACATCATCGGTATGTTCCCCCACAAGGTTGAGGTCATGCAGGCTGGTGATAATGGTCATATTCAGACGCCGCAAAAGCGATAGAACTTCAAGCTGATGACGAATATCCAGATGGTTTGTCGGCTCATCCAGAATAAGAATATGGGGTTCCTGGGCCAGTGCGCGGGCCACCATAACACGTTGGCGTTCGCCGCCGGACAAGGTGCCAAAGGATCGTTTGGCAAAGTCCTGTAGGTTCAAGGTCGCAAGGGCGTTTTCAATGATCGCTTTATCTTCTGATCCAGCCTGGGCAAAACCCCGACGGTGCGGGGTACGCCCCAAGGCAACGATTTCCCAAACTGTCAGGGCAAAATCCGTTGGTTGTTCCTGTAGGACGGCGGCAATTTTTTGCGCGGCTGAACGCGGTGACATGCCCCAAATATCTTGGTCGTTTATCAATACCTGCCCGGTTCGAGGCTGGTGAAAGCGATAGAGCAAGCGCAACAGGGTTGATTTTCCGGCACCGTTCGACCCGACAATACCCAGAACCCGTCCGGGTTCGGCGCGGAAACTGACGTTTGAAAGCAGATCGGGTTTGCCCTTTGGTCCCCATGAAAGCTCTTTTGCCTCAAGCAAAGCAGATTTCTGACCTTCGGGGGCTTGGAAAGGGGGATTGCCGGGCATGATTGCAGAGGGGCTGATCCCAGATGACCGGGTCTCTAATGACTGGTCCTCAGTTGATTGGACCTCAGTTGATTGGACCTCAAATGACAAATTTTCTGATGACAAGTTCACAGGTGATCGGCTTTCTCGTATTCCGTTTTCTGGTATTCGGGTTTTTGGCCTTGCCGCGATGTCGCAGACGTCTGAATCGGGTGTGGTCAAACCGGATGTATCCTGTAGAGATGCATGTTTCATTTTGGATCAAATTTAGAAATTGTTATGTTATAACGTTTCAGTTTAGTGTTTCTACAGGGGGTATTCCAAAAGTGCAATCCCCCAAGGGTATAGCTGCGCCCATTGGTTGGGTATGCATAAGGGGCAAAAGAAGAATCTGTGTTCTTGCTCTTTTATTGGTGTGACCCTGATTGTTGAAGATATCTGGCCTGATGAAAATCTTGGGCTCGTCGATAATATCAGTACAGTTTTTGAGAAACGTGTCTGATGACTCTTGTTTCGTGTTCTTTTCCACAGCACCCTCCGTGCCTGGGCAGAGAGGATCGAACAGCGATACGAGGTCACGGCTTGTTATTGCCGGATAGCCATCTTTATCACCCATTCCGAGGCACCCCGCCCGGTTCGCGTTGATAACAAGATGGCAGGTCTCCTGACTTGCGGGTCGATGCATCTTCTGAACCTTCCCGCCCCCTTTGGGGCAGTGGTTAATCTCAGAATAGCTCGCCGCTTACAGTTGCGGGGGCAGTCACGGAATTGGCACCTGATGGTTACACCGCACCGTGTTCCCTTTTCATCCCGGACTCAGCTTTGATATCCAGAAACCATCGCCGCAGATGCTGTCAAAAAGTAGGGAAATAATCAAGGTGAAAAATTAAACCCGTATAATAATCGAACTTTAACAACTCAGGCTTGTTTCTGGCTATCAAGGCAACTATTACTAGAATAAATATCAACAGGGGGTGTTGTGATTAATTTTCGAAAACTAATGACAAGGCTGTTTATTTGTGTCGGCGCGCTTTTGTTGTTTTCTTGTCAGACAGTTAGCAATTCTAGCGCGGTTAGCGATAAAGCTAATGAACTTCAATTACTTTGTAATAACGAAGATTTAGGAGCTTGTGTTGACTTGGGTATTTTGTATTTGGGCGGGGAAGAACCTAAGCCGGATGGAAAAAAAGCTTTAACGTCCTTTTCTAAAGCTTGTAATGGAGGGCAAGGTTTCGGCTGTTACAATATAGGGCTAATGTATTCTCAAGGCCTGGGAGTTCGAAAATATCCTGCAAAAGCTTTTATATATTTCAAAGAGGCATGTTCTTTAGAGGTGCCTTTTAGTTGCTATGCAGCTGCCGCGACTTATCCTAAGAATGATGATTTTTCACCAAATCATCTTAAAGTCGTAGAATATATAAAAAAAGAACAAGAATTAAGACGTAAACCCGTTGAATACTATGAACAAAAATGTGCTGATGGTGTACGTTGGTCGTGTTTTCATCTTGCCAATAAATACAAGCAAGGTATCGGTGTTAAAAAAGATGAACTTAAATCAGTTGAAATCTTTGAGATACTGTGCCGGGAAGGTGAACTTTTAGGTTGCTATAAGCTTGGTCTTTCCTATGCAGAAGGACGGGGTGTTGAACATGACTATACCAAAGCATTTTCACTATATCAGCGGGCTTGTGATGGTGGTTTAGCAGCAGGATGTAATAATCTGGGGTGGATGTATGCTCAGGGACTTACAGTGCCTGTCGATGAAGACAAAGCCTATGTATTATATCAAAAATCCTGTCGTGGTGATTTTTCCTTGGCGTGTGAAAAGGTAAAGGAAATAAAAAAGCGCAAGAAGCAAAAAGTATTTTAGTTACTATATAATTTTCCCAGATTAGCGACGACGAAATGTTCAAACTCATCCCTTTGATGCAGGCAATCGTTTTCGCAGTGCATCAATAACTTTGGTTTCTGCCGAGGCTGCGTAGCCATCGTCCATAGCTGCCTGAAACGCATCAAGAGTGGCGGCAGCGATTTGTGGGGACAGGCCAAGTTTGTGGGCGTATTTCAGGCCATAATCCGTATCTTTCAGGCGCCACTTGGTTGAAAAGAGAACATCTTTTTCGTGGTTACCCTTAACCATCAGGGGGGCGTTCCGGGCGACCTGTGGGCTGCCGCATCCGCCCATGCCGAGGGCTTTTGCCACAAGGTTGAGGTCCAACCCGGCGCGTTCGGCGGTGATCAAGCCCTCTGCCGCTGCGGCGATCTGTATCGACCCCATAAGGTTGACGATCAGCTTATAGGCCGTGCCTGACCCTATAGCGCCAAAATGGAGCTGGTTTGATGAAATGCTTTCCAGATAGGGTCGGGCTTTTTCAATGGTACTTGGTTCGCCGCCCAGAAAAAGGGTGAGCTGACCGTTTGCCGCCGCATCGGGCAGCCCGGTCACAGGACAGTCGAGATAATCCAGCCCTTTGTTTTTTGCAGCACTGGACAGGTCTTCGACCCAGTCATGAGACAGGGTTGAACACTCTATTGCCAAAGTACCGGGCCTGAGATCGGTACTTAACACCCCGTCAGGTCCCATCCACATGGCTTGAGAGGCAACATCATCCCCCACCATGACAAAGATCGCATCTGCATCCTGTGCCGCCTGTGCGGGAGAAGCGGCCAGCGTAGCACCACGTTCCACCAGGGGCATAGCCTTTTCGCGGGTCCGGTTAAACACATGCACATCATGTCCCGCATCAATAAGCCGCCCGGCCATACCCGTGCCCATCAGGCCGGTTCCCAAAAATGCAATGCGTGCCATAGTGTTACCCCTAAGTTATGGATTTGTAATGCATAATACTGCGTTTGTTAGAAGTGAATAGTTATCTGCCATTGTCCGTGGTGCAAGGATTTATTGGTACGGTTCAGTCCGCATAACTTGACCAGATGCAGAAAGTTAGGCACAACTTTCCCCTGAATTCATTCTGACTTGTGTCAAAAATAACCTGAAATTGCAGTTGTCTCGTCATTATCCATTCCCTGTTATAAAAGGGGTGTGATGATATTAAATTAAGATTGCTGCGACCAATGAACAAAGGCTTGAAAAAATGAAACTGAACCGTCGTGAAGCACTTGCCTTGATGGGCGGCACCTTGGCTGCCTCTTCTGTTGCGGCATCTACACTGGCAACACCTGCCTTTGCCAAGAACCGTAAAATTACCGTTGGGGCACTTCGTTTTACCAGCCATGCGGCAAGCTTCATTGCGCTGGAACGGGGATACTTTCAGGAAATGGGGCTGGATGTTGAACTGAAGTTCTTTCAGGCTGCAACCCCCATGGCAGTAGCCATTGCATCCGGCGATGTTGATTTTGCCGTGACGGCGATTTCCGGCGGTTTGATTTCACTGGCGGACAAAGGCGCGATCAAGGTTATCGGCGGTGTTCTGTCAGAAGAACAGGGCATTGATGGTCAGAAAATACTGGTGTCCGATGCGGCCTTCAAGGCCGGGGTGACATCACCGGACAAGCTGGATGGCAAAACCTTTGGCATGACCACGGCCGGGTCTTCGTTTCATTACATGGGCTCTCAGATTGCTGCGAAGGAAGGTATCGGCCTGAAATTCAAGCCGCTTCAAAAGGTCGGGGCTATTATCGGCGCACTGAAAACCGGACAGATTGATGCCTGGTCGATTGTCCCGCACATTGCCAAGCCCCTTGCCGGGTCCGGGGCTGTTCACATTATTGGTGATGTGTCTGACTATCTGCCGAACTATCAGGTCACGACGGCTTTTACCTCGGCAAAGAATGCGGCGGAAGAACCGGAAATGACCCGGGATTTTATCGCGGCCTACAGCAAAGGCATCGCCGATTATAACGCCGCTATGGTTGATGGCACGTTGGGGGATGCAGGGCGCGAAGAAATGGTCGATTTGATCCACCAGTATGTTTATGCCGACAAGCCACGGGAAAAGGCAGCCAAGTCAATCATTAACGGGTCCATGCGCCTGAACCCGGGCGTGGCAATGAATGTTGGGTCAATCGAAAAGCAACTGAACTGGTTTAAATCTGAAAAGCTGGTGAGCGGGACAATCGGTCTGGATCAGTTGGTTGATAGTAGTTATGTCAAAACCCTTTGAAGGTATGACGCTGATTTGTTGACAGGTGATGTGAAATGCCCTGTCAGCTGTTGATTTCAAGCGGCGGAGTTTCATACTCCGCTGCTTTTGTTTAGTTGTGAAAAGTTGGCACTATGGATATTAAGCTGGCGGGCATTCATCATCGTTACGGCGATCGGGAAGTTCTGCGCGATATAAATCTGGATATCGCTTCGGGACAGATCGTTTGTATTGTCGGACCGTCCGGTTGCGGGAAATCAACGCTGTTGCGTCTGATCGGCGGGTTGGAACGGCCGACGTCAGGGGATATTCTTCAGGTCGGTGATGTCCCCGAAGGGTGCCTCAATCCGTTGACCTATGTCTTTCAGGACTTTGCCCTGTTGCCGTGGCGCACGGTGGCGGGAAACATTTCGCTGGTTCTGGAAGATCACGGGATGAGGCAAGCAGAAAGCCAGGATATCATCAATAATGTGCTTGAGCGTTGCAAACTCAGCGATTTTGCCGATGTTTTCCCCAAACAGATTTCCGGTGGCATGAAACAGCGCGTCGCCATCGCCCGTGCATTGGCGGTGAACCCCGCCGTGATGTTGATGGATGAACCCCTTTCGGCGCTGGACAGTCAAACCCGCGAACTTTTGATGGACGATATTGTCTCGCTCTGGACCCGCAAGCCCTTTACCGCAGTTTATGTGACCCACAATCTGGCCGAGGCTGTGCGTCTGGGGCATAGAATTGTTGTGCTGTCCCGCCGTCCGGGTGAAATCCGCGAAATCGTGACGATTGACAAGCCCTTGTCAGAACGCGGGCACGCCGACCCCGATCTGGAACAGACGCAAAATGCCCTGTGGCAGATGATGCGGGACGAGGCCATGGCCGCCGATGCGGAGTTGATCAATGCCTGATAAGTCAAATATTGATCATATGAAACAAACTCCCGGCTCTCATTTGGCGACAAAGCAACAGCCTGTTGCCTTTCGGGGTGGTGGCTTTGCCCCGGTGTCCCGGCCGTGGATGGGCTTTGTCGTGTTTGCCGTCCTGATTGCGGTGCTCGAAGCCGGAACCCGTATCGGGCTTATATCGGCCCTGACAATTCCCAAGCCATCGGATGTTTTCAATACCTTTGTCGAACTCTATCGCTCGGGGTTGTTGTGGACGCATCTGGTGCCGAGTTTGACCCGCTTTGTCATCGGAGCAGCCATCGGAACGGCGCTGGGTGTCAGCTTAGGGATTGCCATTGGCCTCTTTTCCTATGTTCGCGCCGGGCTGGTTCCCTTGATCGCGGCGCTTTTCCCGGTGCCCAAGATCGCGCTGTTACCGCTGTTTGTGATATGGTTTGGCATTGACGAAGCCTCCAAGTACGCACTGATTGCCTTTGGCACCTTTACGCCCATGGTCGTTGCTACCTATGGGGCCGTGGACAATGTGGACCGCGGCCTGATCCGCATGGGGCAGAGCTTTAACCTCGCGTGGTTTTCCATCGTGCGCAAAATCGTCCTGCCGGGGGCCATGGCGGGCATTCTATCGGGCCTGCGCATTGCCCTTGCCATCGCCATTATCCTGTTGGTTGCCGCTGAAATGCTGGGCGCAGAATACGGCATCGGTGCCTATATCCTCCAGGCCGGATCACTCTATGACCTCGAACGCCTTTTCACAGGTGTTGCCATTCTTTCTATCCTTGGTGTGTTCGTGAATTCAGCCATCGGATTGATTGAAAAGCGCGTGCTTCGCTGGCGGGGGTGAGATGAAGATGAAAGCTTTGAGCCAATAGTTGCCAATCGAAGTTGATTTACTTAACGTAAGTTGTTGTATTTGTAATTCTCCTATTAAGGCTATGGTCTTATGCCATTATTCAAGTTTGTATCTTTTTTGATTCCTGTATTAGTTTTATTTATTAATAATCCGTCTTATTCTAATAAATATGAAGATTCAGCCGTAACGAGTTTAAAAGAAAAATGTGAACAGGGGGACGCTGTCGGCTGTTATCAACTAGGAGAATTATACATTCCGGGTAGCAGACTCTTACCTGATGTTCGTAAGGCCTTAGAATATTTTAATTTGGCTTGTGAAAGTGGTTATCAGCTAGCTTGTAAAAAAACTATCAGCGTTAAACAGAAGTGGGATAATGATAAAAAGCGTGTCACTCTGTATACAGAATCTTGCAAAAATGGCAACGCAGAAGACTGTTTTCATCTTGGTAGTATGTACAACAAAGGCGAAGCCTTAAACCGTAATGAATATCTTGCTTTTGCTAATTTTAAAAAAGCATGTGACGGTGGTTTTTTTAAGGGGTGTGCAGCTGCTGCTTTCTTTTATTCTATTGGGCGTGGTGTCGATCAAGACAGGAAAAAGGCTGTTGATCTTTTAAACTCTTCTTGTGAAGCAGGTGGTGGGGACAGTTGCTTGTATTTGGGGTTTCTTCATGAAAAGGGCATGGATGTTGGGAAAAAGCGTGATCAGAAGATCATCGAGACACACCAAATTTGTGACCTAACAGAAAGTGATGGTTGTAAGTATTTATCATTTATGTACATCCAAGGTCTCGGGATTGAACGAAATTATGTTAATTCAGTTGCTTATTACAGGAAGGGATGTGCTTTAGAAAATAGACGCAGCTGTTCTTCTTTGAAAAGGCTTAATTCACTTGGTGAGGATAAGTTCGATACGAAGATTTCGATCGCAAATATGAACGAAGCAGGTAAAAAACGGGAAGCTTTGAAATACATACAAAATTATGAAACCCAGTGTGAAAATGGTGATGCAATAAAATGTACATATCTCGGAACCAAACATATTTTGGGGAATGTTGTTGCGCGTGATGAAGAAAAAGCTATCCGTTATTTTCAACTAGCTTGTGACCAAAATGAACCTATCGGTTGTTATAATTTGGCGGGTTTTTTGAGGCGTTTCAATAGATCTGATAGCGAAGCGGAGAAAATAGCAACTCTTTATGACAAAGCTTGCGATGAGAATATTTATCAGGCGTGTGATAAAATTGGCGAGATGTATATAAGTGGAAAAGGTGTTGAAAAGAGTTATGCTCTTGCCGAAGATGCTTACAGGAAATCTTGTTTTGTAGGTGCAAATGCCTCTGGTTGTATACAGTTATCCGGCCTTTATAAGGGTAAAAAAAATAATACAGATGATACATCAGTGAATTACGAAACAGTTTCAATTTCTCGGATTGATAAAGACTGTAAAAAAAATATATATGCTGCCTGCTTATATCTAGGTGAAGCTTTTAAACAGGGGACGAGAGTAACAAGAGATTACAGAGCCTCGTTTAATGCTTTTAAATTGGCGTGTGATGGAAAATTACAAAAAGGTTGTGATGGTTTATCTTTCTTGTACCTTTACGGTCACATAAAACCTGAAAAAAAATTAGCCCAACAACAAGAACGTTTTTGTCGCAGTGGCATAGTTGAATCATGCGTTTACATGGGGAATGTAAGTAGCCAAGGTTTAGGTGTTGAGAAAAACATAACAAAAGCAATTTCTTATTATAAAGAGAGCTGTTTGTTTGGAAGTGATATTGCTTGTCGGAGTTATGAGAAGTTTATCAATTAGATAAGAAAAGTAAGTTTGGAAAGATTAGTTTTTTTATAGCAGTTCTGAGTAAGTTTCATTGGTGCATAAGCGCGCTATCAAATAAAGATAAAGCCCGTCTTTTCTGATGGGGTGTTCCGGTGATGATTGATGTATCTGTTTTACCGTTGTTTTTGACGGCAATTTTCTTTGTGGTCATTGCACCGGGGCCTGATCTGGTTTTGATTACGGCCTATTCTTCTACGCGCGGATTTCGTTTTGGCCTGATGATTTCGCTGGGGATTTTTGTTGCGGGTGTTATCCTGACAGTACTGGTTGCTTTTGGTCTTGGTCAGCTTATGCAGGCAATGCCAAGCTTTGCCCTTGGGGTGAAGATTGTCGGAGCCTGCTATTTGGGATGGCTGGGCTATAAGCGCTTGCTTCGCTGGCGGGGGTGAGGGGATATAACCTTTGCATTTTAAATACTTGTCAGTTTTGAGTTTGTCAAAGCGGACAGTAATTCGCGTGAAGAATTCATCTTGTTTGAAAACTTCTGTTTTTCAGAGGATACCGTGGTACCTTAAACTTAATGGTTTCATCGGTGTTGGAGCGATTTATGTATTTGAAATTTTTATCATTTATTTCTGTTTTGTCTGTTGTTTTTATCCCCGGTTTTGTTTGGGCAGAAGCGGATGGCCCTGATTTTTTTCGTGTAAAGTCATCGGAAGCACCAATCCGGGTTGAGGCTCATGCAGAAAGCTCTGTGGTAGCAGTTTTTACGAACGGTACAGTAGGATTGAAAAATCTGGGCTGCACAGGGGTTCTTTCTTATGAAGACTGGTTAAAACTTAGTGACGATGAAAAGAAAACCGCTAAGGAAAATGTGTGGTGTAAGGTTTCTTTTTTGCAGCATAAGGAGACAGCACAGGTAGGCGCCGATCTCTATTCTGGTGTTACTGGTTGGGTACAAAACATCCTTTTGCAAGAATACGGTGTCCCCTCTGGCCCCACGTTTAAGTGTGAAAAAGTGACGTCTGAGGTTGAAAAACTAATTTGTTCAGATCGTGATTTGATGTTTTTGGATCATACGTTGAACGGCGTTTATAATGCATCACTTGATGCCGTAAATAAGTTACCTTCGCAAAGACAACAAGCAGCAAAATCAAAACTCATGGCTTTGCAACGCGGTTGGATCAAGGGGCGAAATGACTGTTGGAAAGAACAAGAGGAAATCAAAGCCTGTGTGCAGGATAGCTACTTACATCGAATTGTTAGATTACAGGCAGAGTGGGATCTTACCACAGTTGATAAGCCAGCTACCCGTTTTACATGTGATGGCAACGATCGAAACGAATTCTATGCAACCGAGCTGGATCTGATTCTGCCTGTTGTTATTGTTGAGCGGGGCGATAGCAGGGATATCCTGGTCAAGGCCTATGCTGTGACAGAAGTGCAAGACAGATTGTTTTCAGGCGCCTTTGGGAATCAACTAACCTTTTTTGATGATACGGTAACTTTACGTTGGCGTAACGAGACACTTAATTGCCGAACTGCATCAAGTGACTAGATAAATCTAAACCAGATCCCAGATTGAAAAGCCCTGTTCCATTGTATGATTTTGCTGGGTATGATCCTGTTGGGACAGGGTGTCGGGTTCAAGCTCTGTTACCTCTGGCGGTTGGTAGCTGAGGATATCGTAAACTTCGTGGTGCGTGATCAACAGGTAGTGGGTTGGAACCCGTTTTTCAAAGCGGTTGTAGCTTTCTTTGTCCAGCCATTTGAAAAATTTGGAATTTTCCACTGTAAAAAGCCCATAACCCGTAGAGGCCAAAAGGGAGGGGTCCATGGTTGCCAGCATCTTTAGGCGATAGCTTTCTGTGGATTGGCGATAGCTGATGACTTTGGGGAAACTAATGCAAAAACGGGCTTTTTCTTCTGTCGGAATTTCTTCACTGCCGTTGGGATCATCCTGAATCAGTAAAGTGATCTTTTTGTTATTTTCGATCAGGCCGAGTGTGATGATTTTCCGGGGCAAGGGTGGTGTGGTTTCATAAAGGTTATAACTTTCCCGCTTTTTCTTTAGAACCTTGTTCTTAAAGGCAATACTGCTGTTGCGCGGGGAAAGTTTTTTGGCACTTGATGTCAGGAAATTCAGAACCCCGGAACCCGTTTTGCCATAGTTATCCCCCTTGCCATAGTTATCCGGGGCTGATTGGCTGGTTAATCGTTTGAGGAGCAGGCGAAAGTGGAACATTTCCAGCTCTATCCGGCCACTTTCCTTGGGGTCAAAGATATCAACAATGCCAACCTTGCGGCGCACCGCATCCAGCTTGATGTCATAGAGATTGAAATGGTGTTCGCGAAACCGGGGGCCACGCCCGGAAATCATTTCATCGATTTCTGTTTCCAATATCCGTTTTGTCTCTGGATTACATTCATCCAGTAAAAAGCGTTCTGCCAGATTTGGTTTCATTCGCGGGGCATTCTTTTGTCAGCTAAATGCCTGCGTTATTTTTGCAAACATTCGGTATCTATCACGGCCTATATCACTTTGGACAATAGCCCCGCATTATTACAGAATTGTTTTGGTTGGTTAAAAAATGCAATACAGATTGCTTGTATATTGCATATGCGATGAAGTTCAATCTCAATACATTCTATTTGGATACCTACAAAGCTCTGTGTCCGATGTAATCTAATAAAGTTGCCAGCCAAACAAAGTTATAAGGTATGGGGGTATCATCCTCGTTTTCATCATTATTGTTTGCGATCTTTACCATTGCATCATAGTTGTCGGTGAGCTGCCCAAGGCCTGAAAAACGAGGTTCTTTCGTTGGATCCAATGCTTCTTTATGCTTCATGACCCAATGCAAATCATGCTCTAAAGGGATTTCGGTAATATTGGCTTCTTCCAGGTAAGCAAAAATTTTATCACTGGCACTTTTTAAGGTAGCAATATCAATTGTCATGGTTTGGCTCTTATCAAGTTTCACAGCCTTCTCGGGAGCGACGGCAACCAAAAGCTTTTTGTAGAGTTCATAGAGATCAGAATAGGGAATAGTGTATTGATGGCTTGAGGTTAAGGTATAGGGAGATTTCTGTTTTGATAATTCAAACAGCTGAATCAACATGCCGCCGTCAACCAGAATGCGGTCCGGTTTTTCGCCGTTAAACCAGTTTTTAAAACGCCCCCAAAATGTTTTGTCCCGATCAATAATTTCATGCATTGCCTCGAGTTTTTTTTCAGTCGCGATGATCAGGTTGTCCGGGCTATAGGTTGCGGTGGAGAGAAGTTCGGTTACCCCATGTGTAATTGCATATCGCAAAAAACCAGAGTCTTCGTGGGGATCATTATATTTTTTAATATCCATCTCTTAATATTCGGTTCTCAGGATATTGGTGAAATCACTTTTGACGCCTGTTTATAAAGCTCTCTGAGTTCGGCGTGATCGATTTCATAGAGCTTCTGTCGTTCAATAATGATCGGTGGTGTTTGTTCAGCCGTGTCGTAAAGCTGTTGGATAACGGTGCCGTCCAGTGTAACGATGCGAGGATTGTCACCAGCCATTTTGTTGTAGATACGCCCGAATAAGGTATTTTCTCTATCCCGAATTTGGTCAATCTGCTTTAGTTGATTGGACAGGTGGATCAGTAAATTTTCCGGGCTGTATTCCTGGGCGCGAACGGCTTGGGTATAACCGCGGGCAACTTTCATAGATATTGGTTCTTCCAAGGGCGGTTTCCCTAAGAGAGAAAGCCAGCTTTTGGACCCAGTATTTTGCCAATAGTCGCGCCAGTAATTAAACAGAAATGTTTCCTGTTTTTTTGCTTTTTTCACTTGGCCTTCGCTTATCTGTTTCTACGGTGTGAATATGTCCCATTGGGAAAGGCGTTAGAGGGAATCTACCATAACTTATTACCGAGAAAAAGAATATGCTCTGGCTGTAAATTCTGATCAGGTTAGAACACTCCGCAGTATAATAAGAGTCCCCAATCCAGAAATGACACTGACCACCAAGGAATAGCGCAGGGCGACTAGCCCGCCCACCAGAATGGAGATCGCTTCGGCGGGGCCGTTGGTGATCAGTGACGGGGCAACCAGAGCGGTCAGGACGGCGGTTGGCACAGCCTCTAACGCGGCTTCGAGGCGATAATGGGTTGCACCAAAGCGTGACAGGATCAAATGCCCACCCGTTCTGGTCGCATAGGTGGCAAGGGCACAGGCCAAAATTAAGAAAACGGTATCAGACATTGGCAGTACTTTCCTCGGGGGTGTTTATGGCTTTGGCAGTATTTGTGTCTTTGGGCTTGCTTAAGGCTGCGGCGATGATCAACCCGGCGATCCCGCCAAGGGTAATGTGCCAGGGACTGCCGATTGTAAGGTAAGCCGCCAGTGAAACGCCCGCACTTGTGATCAGGATCAGAATAAAGTTGGGGCGTTTGTGAAAACCGGCAACAAGGCCTGTGAAATACAGCGGCAGAATAAAGTCCAGCCCATAGGTGGCTGGGGATTCTATCAGCGCCCCAAACAAGGCCCCGATGGCATTGGATGCCATCCATGTACCGTAAATCATGGCGGCATAGGAAAAATAATAGGCGGGGCGCAGACCTGTTTTGGTGGCGCGGTTTTCGGATGAGGCAAATTGCGGATCAACCAGTAAAAAGAAGGCAAGGGCCTTTTGCCAAAATGAAAAAGCGCCCATTGTCCGGCCAATAGAGGCGGAATAGAGCACATGCCGGAAATTCACGGCAAAGACGGCAAGAACAATGGACCAGACGGGCACATTCTGTCCCATCAAATCAATCATCACGTATTGGCTGGCGGCGGCATAGATGGAGAGCGAGGTTAACATGACCTCGCCAAAGCTTAATCCGCTATCAATTGCAACAGCACCAAAAACGGCGGCAAAAGGAACAATGGCAATCAAAATTGGCAGGACATCTTTGATGCCATCCTTAATGTCCGATACCATTACCGTTTTTGGGCTGTTGTCCCCCACGGGGTTACGTGTTGGCATACCGCCACAGGGGGGGTGTTCTGTATATGTCTGGTCGCTCATTCGGCGGTCTCCTGACAAAAACCATTTCGCTTACTCTCTGTCTCGAAATCCCGAAACGGGTCGATGACATGAAAAAAGAAAGAAATGATTTTTGTTCGTTACATAGTGTTATTGTTCTGTATAATGAACGAAGAAGAAGTGTTCGTCAAATAGAACATTCGTTTCTTATAAAGAACACATTTGGGAGCTAAATTGAGGATATGACCCCGGTTTCTCTGATTGCACAGGCAATACAGCGTGAACGCACCCGCGCAAAGATGAGCTTGTCAGCCTTGGCGTCCCAGGCGGGTATTGCAAAATCAACACTGTCTCAGCTAGAGGGGGGGCAAGGCAATCCCAGTCTCGAAACCCTTTGGGCCATTGCATCGGCGTTGAATATTCCGCTTAGCTTTCTGTTTGAAACACCCAAATCCGACTTCACCATCATCCGTGCCGATGAAAAAGATCAGCTATCGTCTGATCTATCAACCTTGTCTTCTACTCTCTTGGCTGATTGTCCCATTTCCTGTCGCCGGGATCTCTATCGCGTTTATCTTGAAAGCGGATCAGTAAGAGAGGCCGAACCCCATACACAAAGCACGGTTGAACATGCTTTTGTCTGTCGCGGACGGGTCCGCCTTGGCCCCGAGGACAATTTACAGGAACTATCCGAAGGCGATTATTATCGCTATCCCGCCGATAGCAAGCATTTATATGAAGCACTGTCCGACAAGGCAATGTTGATCCTGATCATGGAAAGCCCGGGATAGGACAGAATGAAGATCGGCTATGCACGGACGTCCGGGGAAGGGCAGAATTTGGAGCAGCAGATTGCAGCGCTGAAGGATGAGGGCTGTGACAAGGTTTATTCTGAAATTCTGGCGTCCAATCGGGTTGTCTGTCTAGCCTTGGAAGAAGCGTTGGCTGAACTGGATGCTGGCGATAGTCTTGTGGTTTGGCGGTTAGATCGGCTTGGGCGGCGCACGGTTGATCTGATTACTTTTCTACAGGATTTGCAATCGCGGGGGATCTATTTTCAATCGCTCTGTGAGGGGCTGAATTCGGGAACGCCACTGGGGAAGATGTTTCATTGTTTTATCGCGGCCCTTGCGGACAATGAACGCGACTTGACTATCGAGCGCACTCTTAAAGGGCAAGGGCGGAGTAAAGCCGGGCAAAAAAAGTCAAAATCTGCGAAGCAGCAAGGTCCCTCGCAAGATGATATCGAGGCGGCAATGGTGATGTTATCTTCACCCGAGCAGGTTCAGAAGGCCCCAAAAAACCAAAACCAGAACTAGGTTCAGAAATAGGGCGTCCAATAGGGGCCAGAGATAAAATAGAAATAAGCGATAAGACAGAAATAAGAGTTAGAGCTGGCAACGTTCAATCATTTTCACCTGGCATTAGTTAAGGGGTACCAAGAGAAAAGGCGGCTTTTTGCCGCCTTCTCGTTCTTTTTTGGGAAACCCGTTTGTTTTAATGGCTGCGTAATTCAGAAATCAGATGTCGCATTTCGCCTTCGGAAAACTCGAACTCTGGCCCTTCTTCCATTGCCGTGAGTTGCATCAGTTTGCAATCGAGATAGCGGGATAGTTCCCGACGATGATTATGATGAATTTGACTGGCCAGTTTTGCGACTTTACTCGCGCGATAGCCATGTTCCATTTCCTTACCCAAATCTTCGCTTAGATTTTTTGCACTATAAGCCACAATCAGAACTCCTTTAAGTCCGGACTCTTCTAGAGTGAGATTAAACCCTGGCAACACAATATTTATGGTAACACAACACTTGAACCGCACTGATAAGGCTCTTGATATTCCCGTCTGTCATTTGTTCGACAGATATGCATCCGAGCCTTGCGAACATGGTACTCTATTTGACAGCGGAGTACCGGGATATGCCAAAAATGACATAAAACAAGATGTTCCCAGAGGTGGTTTATCTCTTGGAAAAGCATCTTGTGTATCTGGCTTTGGTCATGATGACATTCGGTTTTCCGAAATTTTTTTGGCCAGATCTTTCCTGTTATCCCGCCAGTATAGAGGGACAAATATTAATAAAATCCTTAATGTTTTGCCGGTGCAAAGAGGGCTTGTTCCCCTTGGGGGGAGGGGGATAGAAGGGGCTGTTTAACAAGTGTTTGATTTTATTTAATTTCGAAGATTTTTTAGTTGAAAAGTGTGCAAGTTCACAAAACTGAAATATTAGAGTCACATAACAGGCGTAGAGTTTATACGTGGGGTAAGCCGTCATAAAAATGCCAGCGAAAACAGAATGGCCGTGAAAACTAGATGCCCGTGACAAACGGGAAATAAAGACGGAAGCAGAAACAACAACGACCCGATCAAAAAAGAGAAGGGTCAAAAAAGGGAGTAGGCGCAATGTTTTGGGATGAAACGTCAGATAATGCGGCATTGGTGCCGTTTCTACCATTGCGCATACGTTTGGCAAGATTTTGGTCAAGGTTTAGCGCGAAGTTTAAAAACGATCATCAGGCCGTACTCAAAAAATAGCCGCACTCAAAAAAAAGCGACAAGTTATATTTAAGGCCATTTCTTGATTATTTTTTATTGGTCATTTCTTGATGCAGCCATTGGTCCGCCACGTCGCCGAGTGTTTTTGGCGTTCCGTTTTTGATCCAACTCATAAAGTCCCGATTAAATTTGAAGTGTTCACCGCATTGCAGTTTCATAAAGCGGCGGACATTTTGTGTGTGTTTGTAGCTTTCCGTAATCGGTGTCTCACGGGTTAACGTCGCTGAATGCCAGTTAATATTTTCAGGTGATGTTTTCTGATCTTTGTTCATTTATTTCCCCTCAGTGCCAACCGATCCATTTTCTTTATGTGTGATGGAACATTATGTAATCGGACGCCATCCGCAGATAAGATCTCCCTGTGAAACAAATCCAATACCGTGGTAATGCACAATATCATTCTTTGACCAGATCGCGTGATAAATCTCGTCCCTTTTGGTGATCAAAAGATCCCACGGATCACTCTCGTGACCATCTGGGCCAGTATAGGCAATGCTGTAGGTTCCAATAAAGGGATCATAAGTGGGTGTATCACTGTTTACATCTGATCTTTGGGGCGGGGTGGCCCCGGTTTTCTGACGGATCGCTGTTCCCTGACAAACAATATGAACATCTTCCTGTGCGCTAAAGGCCCAACGGGCATGGAGAGAGCCGTTGGCGCTATTATTGGGCGTATAGGTCACTGCACCAACAGGATTATTCAACATATCGGACGTGAGAGTCATAATTGTTTCGCCATGATTGTGTCTAAGGGATTATCACCAGTGAATGGACGTTTATGTGTATAGAGCAAAATGAGTGGCTTTTGGTTCAGGATAGTTCCGTGAACATGGATTGAAAGAATTATTTTCGTGTAGGAGAAACCCAGTTGTATTCAATGTGAGGATTGATAGTACATTCTTAAAACTCATGAAGTGATGAAAAGATATCGTTTTTCTTCGCATCTGCACAAGTGCTATCTCCTAACCTGAACATAGGTTAAAGCTCGTTTGGCGAGTAAAAGCAACGATAGTTGCGTTCGGAGATTTAGTAATGACAAATGATAACATTCAGACCAATGCCTTTGTAGCAAAGAATGACATACGCGCCCAGTTTTCACAGGCAATGTCCGCCATGTACAAGGAAGAAGTGCCGGCGTACGGCGCGTTGATGGATCTGGTGGCTGATGTCAATGCGGTGTCTTTGGAACAGGATAAAGATCTTCACGAGCAACTGACCCATACTGACGGACTGGCGCGTATTACCGAAGAACGCCATGGTGCTATTCGCGTTGGGACAGAAAAAGAGCTTTTCACTTTGCGCCGTCTGTTTGCCGTTATGGGTATGGAGCCTGTCAGCTATTACGACTTGTCTGTAGCGGGGATCCCCGTGCACTCCACTGCTTTTCGTCCGGTGGACGAGGCTGATTTGAACCAAAATCCTTTCCGGATTTTTACGTCTCTGTTGCGTCTGGAACTTATCGAAGACGAAGATTTGCGGGCGGCAGCACAAGAGGTTCTGGACAATCGCGAGATTTTCACCACTGCGGCCCTGAACCTGATCGACCGGGCCGAAGCTCAGGGCGGGTTGAATGCCGAAGACGCCGCGCAGTTTGTCACAGAAGCACTGGAAACCTTTCGCTGGCACAGTAAAGCCAACATCGACAGAGAGCTTTATAATCGTTTGCATGATGAACATCGTCTGATCGCCGATATCGTCAGCTTCCATGGTCCGCATATCAATCACCTGACCCCGAGGACGCTGGATATTGATGCGGTTCAGGTGGGGATGCCCAAGCGCGGGATTGATCCCAAAGCGGTGATTGAGGGACCGCCCCAGCGCAAATGTCCGATTTTGTTGCGTCAGACATCCTTCAAGGCACTGGAAGAGAAAGTATTTTTCAAACAGGCCGATGGAAGTTGGGAAGAGGGATCGCACACCGCCCGTTTTGGCGAGATTGAACAGCGCGGTATTGCCCTGACCCCGAAAGGGCGAGCGCTCTATGATGAATTGCTGGATAAAACCCGCGCAGCTGTACGCGCTGGTGAAGGAGCTTATGAAGACTTACTGGTCGAAAGCTTTGCGGCTTTCCCCGACAGTTACGAGGAGCTGCGCGCCGAAGGGTTGGCTTTCTTCCGCTATTCCCTGAGCGAAAAGGGTGCGGAAATAGCCAAGTCTGTGGGTATTTCCGGCACCGTTGATGGATTGTTGGAAGCTGGTATCCTGCGGATGGACCCGATTGTTTACGAAGATTTCCTGCCGGTATCAGCCGCGGGCATTTTCCAATCCAATCTCGGTGATGGCGGGGCAGAGGTTGTGTACAGCAACCCAAGTCAGGCCGCTTTTGAAAAGGCTCTGGGGGCAAAGGTTCTAGACGAACTGGCGCTCTATGCCGAGTTGGAGCAGGCTTCATTGACGGATTGTTATGAGAGACTTTCGGCAAAATCCCTGAAGAGTGAAGCGCCTGTCGCGGCTTAAAGTTGGCGGCATAATAAATTATAGCCATGTTATATAACTCTGCTTATAACATGGCTCTATATCTTACCGGGTGCCCTTATACATATCCTGTTTTGGGGCACCCCGAATATTTAAAAATCAGAGTTTATTTACATGACAAGCCCGACCCCACAAGACCTTGACGCCCTGATCGATATTGTTGGTGAAAAGGGACTGATGCAAGCCGATCACGGTGATGGTAGTGGCGGGGATGATTTGGTCCCTTATGAAACCTGTGTCCGTTATGGTGCGGGAAAGGCTGCGTTTGTTGTGCGCCCCGCGAACAGTCAGGAAACGTCCCGGGTACTGGCCTATTGTTATGGGCGGGGAATTACCCTTGTGCCGCAATCCGGTAATAGTGGCCTGGTCGGGGCTTCGACACCTGATAGCTCTGGCATGCAAGGTGTTCTCAGCTTTGATCGACTGTTAGAAACACAAGGGGCTGACGCTTCTTCGCATAAGCAGATAATCTTTGATGAAGAAAACCGTTCTGTCACCGTGGGGGCTGGTGTCCGTCTGTCTGACCTTAATGCTTTTCTGGAGCCCAAAGGCTATGTGTTCCCCATTGATCTGGGTGCAGATCCCCGTATCGGGGGGATGATCGCGACGAACACAGGCGGGGCGCGTTTTTTGCGTTACGGCGATGTGCGTCAGAACACTTTGGGCGTGAAAGTCGTTTTGGCGGATGAGACCGGGACCGAGCTAGATTTTATGTCCGGCCTGCGCAAGGACAATACCGGCATCGACTGGAAGCATCTGTTCATTGGAACCACAGGCGTGTTGGGTGTTGTAACCGAAGCCGTTTTGAATGTTGTCCGCTTGCCACAGCAATCAACGGCGGCGTTGTTGGTGCCCCGTGATGAAGCGGCGGTGCTTAAGCTGTTGCTGGAAATGGAAGAACGCTGTGATAGCAACCTGACAGCCTTCGAAGGTATGTCGGCCGAGGCGATCCGTGCAGCCTTTGACCATGTGCCTTCGCTGCGCAACCCCTTTCCCGGTGGGGACATTCCGGATTATGTTCTGTTGGTCGAACTGTCCCGCACCTGGGCCAAACGTGATAGCGAGCAGAGCCTGGACGAGTTGATGGAAGTGGTGTTGGCCGAAATTTGGGAAGACGAAGAGGCGCCGCTGGAAAATGCCTTTATCGGACGCCCCGAAGAAATGTGGGCCTTGCGACATGCTCTTTCAGAAGGGGTGAAACACGCGGGTAAACTGGTGGCTTTTGATGTGTCATTCCGGCGTGGCGATTTGATGAAATTCCGGTCCTTTATGGCACAGGAGCTCCCTGAAAAGTTCCCTAATGTGCGGATTTGTGATTTTGGTCATGTGGGGGATGGCGGTCTGCACTTTAACCTGTCGATCCCACAGGATGATCCGCGTCTGAACGATGCCGCTTTTATTCCGTCCTTGCGGGAATGGGTCGTGAAAATGGTTGTGGAACAATACAACGGCAGTTTTTCAGCCGAACATGCCATTGGTCGCAGTAATCAGGAATTTTATGATAGCTATACGCCCAACAAGGTGAAGGAACTGGCGGCGCAGATAAAGGACGTTTTGTCACCGGGTGACCTCGGCGATGTCAAACTGGGTTAGAAAGTTTTAGCGTCTTATCTGGTTGCTTTTTTCTGCGCTAATCTGCACCCTATGATTGCTGATTGGGGGTGTGATGAAAGCTATTTTATTTGTAGTTGTATTTGCTGTTGTAAAATTTGTGTATGTTTCACTATTAAAATTTTTGATGCTTGGCTGGTTTACTGTAACGACTAGATTCATGGAAAATATGCTTTCGAACTCACCTAATGGTGCTGACGATGCAATATTATGGGGACGTATTCTCGGATTTATTTCTCATCCTATGCTCTGGTTTGTTATTTTGATGGTGAATTTTGGAAACAGTTAACGGACGCATTAAACTTAATAATTGGGCCATTTACTTAATAATTGGGAATATAATAGGGCGCGCCTGTCATCATATCGCGGTATTTTCCCTGGGTGACAAGGCGTAGAATGGTGTTTGAAAAGGAATTCATCAGGCCGACGCCTTCCTGATCGGGATGGAAAACAAAAGATCCACCCCAGAAATCAATGACCTCGCCGTGGTGCAGGCCCTCTAAAAGCCCTTGTTCCCTCAGGGTTGGTATCCACCCCGTTTGAATGATACCGGCATCAACTCGTTTCCCCGTGATCATCTTTGGGATAAGAGCGTTGTCGTTGGTGATTGATTTTGTGATCGTATCGCTTTTTTCATACTCAAAGGGAACACCATAGCCCCGTGCGCTGACGACAGATTTTCCGTCCAGATCCTTGACTTCATTTATGATCGGCTGATCGCTTCTGGTGAAAATATGATAGCCGCCCATGATAATCGGCATGGAATAGATTGGCAGAAAGGAATAGCCCTGATCAGTAATGCGCTCTTTTTTCTCGGCAATGATAAAGGGCCAGAGGATATCAATTTCTTTTTTGAAAAACAGGTTCTGACACCGTTGGGCGGGGGCAAACTGTAGCTCAAAGGTGTGACCTGTTTTTGTGCTGACGTCCTTTATCACTTCCTGATAGAAATTAAACAGAGGCTGTGGGCCCTCTTTATCCTCTGTCATACCGCCTGGAATTTCAACAGTGCAAACCTTGTAATTTTTTGCATATGACGGGGATGAAGCAAACGACAGGAGTAATACTGACACCGTATATAATGCAAATAGCTTCTTCATCTCTTGCCCTGAACAAAGATCCCAAGTGAAACATGTTTTTGTCAGAATACAGGCAAATTCTTAGTGATTTAATAACGGATGAGGAAGAGGGGCGTGTGGGTTGCTTTTCTTCCTTTAAACACTCAGCCCTGCCTCGACAGCCCGGTCGCTGCAGCGGGAGGCTATTAGGATTACCAGTGCGATGGTGATAATCACGAGGGAGAGCTGGATTGCCGTTTGATAGCTGTAGGCGCTGGCGATCAGGCCCATGGAGACGTTGCCGAACATGCCGCCGAGGAAAAGGCTGTTCATATAGAGCGAGGTGGCGCGGCCCAAGCGGCCATTGGCGAAGCTTTGTACGAAGGTGATGCTGACCCCGGCGAAGATGCCGTAGTACAGCCCCTCAAGTGCGGCACCCACCACTAACTGAGGTATGCTGTCCACCTGTGAGAGAATATAGAAGGTTGGCATGGCGATGATGGTCGCGGCATATAGTGCTGTTCTGGCGCTGAACTTTTGCATGGCATAGGGAATAAGAAGGATCACAGCCACTTCGGTCAGGCACTTGATGCTAAAGGCCAGACCCGGTGCAAAGGTTGGCAGTTTGGCTTCTTGTGTAAAATAAAGCGGCAGGGCTGCACTGGTCAGAATATGCGCCGCGGCGATAAAGAGACAGGCCGCGGCCTCCAGATATAATCCGTGATTGAGTGATCTGGACTGCGATGATGGTTGGTTCGAGGATGGTTCTTTGGCCGCCGCGGTGAAATCTGTGGGGACAACAAAGAACCAGAGGATAACCCACAAAAGGCCGAGAGAAGCTGCGGTATAAAAGACAAAAGAGTTTCCCCATTGTCCGGCAATGAAAAAGGAAAGAGCCGGGGCCATCATCCAACCCAGCGAAGTCATACTGCGCAGATAGGAATTGTAGCTGGTAACCGCCATGCCCTGACTTTCGGCATAGGCACGCCCAAAGCTGTACATCAGGGATGTAGAGGCATTTGAGAAGCTGAAACAAAGACTGATAAAGCCGATGATGACCCAATAAGAGGGGTAAAGCGACAGGGTTGCGGTCGCGATTAAAAAGGCAAAGGCCGATATGGCAATAAGCGGGCGTACCCGTGCCCCCTTGTCAAAGCGTTCCCCGAACTGGCGGTTCATCACCAGGGTCAGAACACTGACCAGCCCGACATAGATGCTGATTTCCCACGGGTCACGCCCCAATTCATCAATGATGAAAAAGCCCATAAAGGGCACGATCATGCCATTACAGCAAACCCCGGTAAAAAGCAGCAATAAAATGAGGTAAGCCTGCCTGTTCAGTGGAATATTCTTGACGGGTGTACCATCTGAATGAGGGGCTTCAGCGTATTTTTCCGGGAGGGAAGCTTTATCGGGACTGGGCATGGTAAAACCGTTTCTACAAAGAGGCTTTGCGCGCCCTGTCTTCAAATATGTTTACCGCATCACGCAGCATGGATGCAGCTGTGGGAACGGGTTCGCGTTCCCAGAGTTTGTGGTACATGATGCCATAGATATCGGTGTGGAGTTCCACCGCCATTTCCCAGCCCGTGCAATGGGCGAGGAAACTTTCTTGTGGCAAGGCAATAGGGGCGACCGAGAGTTTGTTGTTTTCGTATGTGGCGACCAGCTTGATTTGCTTGTTGTCGGCCCGGGCGTTTTTCAGGTCGTCCTCGGTAATATTTTCGATGCCTGTGACATCAACGTCCTTGAGGGTAACGGTCTGGCCCAAAATAGCATTGGCAATAATGACCAGCTTGTTTGCCGTATCCCATCCGCCAACATCGAGACTGGGGTCAGCTTCGGCAATGCCGCGTTCCTGTGCCTCGGCCAGCGCGTCATCATAGGAACGCCCCGTTGCCATTTCATCCAGAATAAAGTTACTGGTGGAATTGAAAATGCCCTTCAATTTGCTGATATCACCAGCGATCAGATCGCGCCTGCCAATATTGAGAACTGGCAAGCCGCCACAGACCGTTGCGCTCATTTCCAATGCTGCGCCAGAACCACGGGCGAGGTTTTTTAGCTCTTCATAGGCAAGTGTCACAGGCCCCTTGTTGGCAAGGACAACGGAAATACCTTTGGCCAGGGCTGTGCGGGTAATACCAAGACCGGGTTGCCCTGTTTGCAGATCAACCGGGGACGCTTCGAAAACCAGATCAATTTTGGTGTCTTCCAAAACGTTCTCAACCGATGCACCTTTTCTAAACCCCTTAAAGGAAGAGGCGCGTTCACCTGCATTCTTTCGATCAATAATCATCTGTGCTTCAAACCCGTCGGGATCAACGGCAACGCCGGAACTGTCTGAAACGCAAACGATCTGAAAACAGATACCGTGGTCGCGTTGCAGTCTTTCCTGTTTGTTGATCAGGATTGTTAAAAGGTTTTTGTTCACAGAGCCCAGACCGACAAGGGCCGTTTTGATCATCATGGAAAATGCTTTCAAGGGAATCTTGTTAAATAATATACCGGGGTTAAATAAGATATTGGGAATGAAACACTTTAAAAATTATCTTTGCAAGCTTTGCGTGTGTGATTTTGATTGCAATCTATGAAAACAGGGCGACTTTTGAATGAGGCTTGGGAGGGCGTTAAATTTGGAAAGTATTTTTTCTACCCTGTTTATGATTGCAATGGTCGCTTTCTGGAACGTTATCAGCAGGGTATTTGTTGGAATTTTTTATGAGATCGTTGTACTCTCGCTCTGGAAAATTTGTAAATGGTGGGGGCAGCTGTGGATAAAGGCCATACGTTTTGTGTTCCCCCAGAGCCTGCGCACAGGGACCTATTATTCCAAAACAACTGCTGTCGTGGGATCTTTGTTGGCGATTGCTATTAACCCGGTCTCGATCAGTATGGTTGTTTATCACTGGCATGAAACAGGGCTGTTACTAACTTGATGGGTGGTGGTTTTTGTGTCACTTTTAGGTTAGGCGCACCTGTAATGTGCCATGCAACTTTTTATCCTGATTGAATATAAATTATATCGGATCAGGCTGCGTCAGGATTTTTGGCTGAAGATCTGTTTCTTGATTTATTCGCAGGGCGATTACCAGAACGATTAGTCGGTTTATTTCCCTGTTTATTCACCTGTTTATTCACCTGTTTATTTCCGGGCTTATTGTCCGCGCGTTTGCGGTTGGGGTGGCCGGTTGGCTTTTCAGCTGTGTTTTCCACAGCTTTTCCAGCCGAGTTTTTCTGTGTTTTGTTTGCTGTGTTACCTGATGCTTTTTGAGAGCCGGAACGCCTGTTGTTGCTGCCCGCTTTGTTTTTGTTACTGCTTTGGTTGCGATTTGGGTTTTTGCCATTTCCGTTGCGCCCCTTTCTGTTTGGGTGTCCGCGGTTATTGCCGCCTTTTTTCTCACCAGCCGGGGCGGCGGTCATCCCTTCGTTGTGATAGGGGTGATCTTCAAAGACGGGAACGCTTTGGCGGATGTTCTTTTCGATATCTTTTAGATAGGCGCGTTCTTCGTGATCGCAAAAAGAATAGGATATACCTGTGGCACCTGCACGGGCTGTACGGCCAATACGGTGAACATAGCTGTCGGGTTCATTCGGCAGTTCAAAGTTGATGACATGGGTGACGCCATCAACATCAATTCCCCGTGCGGCAACATCGGTGGCAACAAGGGCGCGAATATTGCCATCGCGAAACTCATTCAGCGCGCGTTGGCGGGCATTCTGTGATTTGTTGCCGTGAATGGCCGCAGATGTAACACCCTGTTTTTCAAGAAACTCGGAAACGCGGTTCGCGCCATGTTTTGTTCTGGTAAAAATCAGAACGCGTTTGATATCGCTGTCTTTAAGCACATATGCCAACAAATCACGTTTGCGGTTCTTGGGCACCATCATGACATGCTGTTCAACCTTTTCCGCAGTTGTGGCCGCCGGGGCAACCTCTACACGAACCGGGTCGATCAGGATAGAGTTGGCAAGTGCAGTGACTGATTTGGGCATGGTGGCCGATAGCAGAACGGTTTGCCGTTTTTCAGGCAGCTCTTTGATGATTTTCTTGATATCACGGATAAAGCCCATGTCGAGCATGCGGTCTGCTTCATCAAGGACGAGGAACTCAACTTCGTTTAACTTGATATGGCCTTGTGACATCAAATCCAGCAAGCGCCCGGGGGTGGCAATCAGGATATCGACACCGGGGGCCATGGCCTTGATTTGCGGCTTCTCCGATGCGCCGCCAAAAACGATGGTGCTGCGCAGGTGCAGATATTTGGAATAGTCGCGGACGTTGTCTGAAATCTGGATCGCAAGCTCGCGTGTCGGGGCCAGTATCAGGGACCTTGCCGTCTTGGCCTTACGCTTGCCTTCGCCTTTGAGCAAATATTGGATCAATGGCAATGAAAAGGCCGCGGTTTTTCCGGTTCCGGTCTGGGCAACCCCGATCAGATCTTTTCCCTCTATAATGTTGGGAATAGCCCGTGACTGGATTGGGGTCATTTGTTCATAGCCCCCTTCCTTGATTGCACGAAGAATAGGGTCACGCAGGCCGAGATCGGAAAAATTGCTCATTATCGCCAAATATCAAATTAATAGAATGCGGTTTCACTATAGCTGAATATCCCCCCTGTCAATCAACGATGCTGCGGGGCAGCCATGTCAGGGGACGTATTACAGGCAGAAAAGGGAACAGCATGTGAAAGTCACGTGTTGTAAGGGCGTAAGAATAGATCGGATAGGTAAAGAAAGGGAAAAGATGGTGATCTGTTTTTTGTAAATGCGGTTCAAGGTCTGTTGTCTGATTGAAATAAGAAAATAATAAAAAATAACTAAGTAATATCAGTATTTTATGGTGGTTGTTAATGCCGATGTCAAAACTTACCCTTGTGATGGCCACCTTAAAAGTGTATCCCTTTGGGTAGTGCCAAAGGGATACACTTTTGATGTTTTCGTTTGTTCAAGTGGTTATCACAAAGGCACAAATTGAGCGTTTTGTTAAATAATATTGGGAATTTTTTATGACATATATCACGATGGGCGAACGTATTGAGGCGGCACGTAAAAGTAAGGGATTAAGTGCATCGCAACTTGCGCGCCGTGTCGGCGTTAAAGTCTCAACCATGAACAACTGGGAAAGTGATCGTTCTGAACCTCGCGCGAACAAGCTTGTCGCGCTGGCAGGTGTGTTGAGTGTGAATATGATTTGGTTGCTGGAAGGGTCCGATGACAATAGCAGTCTGCCACCAAATGTAGAAGTTGTTGAAACTGCTGATCTACAAAGCAAAATCAACCGTTTACAGTCCATGCACGAACGCATGGTACAACTTCTTTTTGAAATTTCCAGCGAAGTGAACCGGGTTCAGCGCGGCATCAAGGAAGATCAGGCAGAACAGGATGCGGAGCAACTTTAAGCACTGACCTGTCATCTTGTAATTTAGAAATTGTATTAATCCAAAGTGGATTGTTTTATCAATAGGAAGAGGGAAGCGTTGGTTAAAACTGCTTTCTGATTTTTCCGATAAAGCGATCCACTTTTTCTTTGCTTAGGCTTTCGCTGTCGTAAAGGGAAAGCATCTGAAATCGGCACTTGGGCGCACAGGTACCCCGGATTGCGGTTTTCAGAACCCGTCGAACCGGTTGGCGCAAAACCAACAGATCAACCCACCTTGGGGACCCCAGAGTGGTAATAACCTTCATTTCGATCAGATTATCAAGCTTGGGTAAAATAGCTTTGTTGTTATCGGCATGATCATAGGCATGCCCCGGCGCCCACACGCGATCAAACCACCCCTTGAGGATTGCGGGAAAGCTAAACCACCAGGTCGGAAAGATCAGCACAAGGCTCTGCGTTTCTTTGAGCTGTGCCAGGTCAAGTTCCAAGGCGCTGCTGTCAAAGTTTTCCGTAAAATAACTCTGCCGCTCGGCCGGACTGAGGGCGGGTGCAAAGTTCTCCGCATAGAGATCCTTGACCTTAATTTCATACCCCTTGGCCTTCAAATGTGCAATCGTCTCCTTCGCAAGATGTTTGCACAGACTGTCTTCCAACGGATGTGCAATAACGACCAGACATTTCACGGTATTTTCCTTTATTAAGAGATGTGGGGCTTCATATTACAAGTATGTGTGCATTAATCTTATGGAATTGCAATATTGTGTTTGATGTTGTGCTGTCAAAGCTTGAAATTTTCATAAAACAGCTCCTTAGTGCTTTTACCACATCAAAGATCTTCCCTAACATTTGGAATAAGCATATTAAGTTATGAAGCAGTACTTTAGATATTAAAGTCTTAATAACTCATATCATAACAATGGGGGAAGTGTTTAGCCTGTATACTAAATTGGAGTGATAGATAATGAATTCAGAAGAACGAAATTGTATTGAAAAAGTGATGTTGTTGTTAAGCATAGGAATTACTGAAAGCATTAAAGAGGGGGCATTGGAAATTAGCGATGCAGAGTTTTTATTGTACTCGCCTCGAGTACTGTCTTTGCTTGAAAAATGTGAATTTAGTGAGGAAATAATTAATTTGGTCCATTTAGGTTCAGAGCTGGACGATATCACAGATTTGGTGCCAAGTAAGTTTGATGATTCTTTAACCGAGCTTACAATGAATGCCATGAACGCGATAAAGAAAATGCCTCCTATAAAAACCGATATTCCCAGGTGGACTGAAAAACATTTAGCGTGAGTGTCTTTGTTCGTTATTGGTATTTTTCACAGTGTTCATAATTTTGCGCTCTTAAACAGTAGTTATATCAACTACAACCAAAAAATTATGGAGTTAAGATTAGATGCTAATCACGAAGGATGAAGTTGTTGATATATTTTCAAAACTTCTAGCAGGGAAAATTTCCAGAGAAGAAGTTGACAGTTGGGCCTGTGAAAAGATGTATGCATTTGATTACGAAGAGCTAGAATTCTCCCCTGCTGAAGATGAAGAATTATTATGGTCGGGAGTAATGTATCTTATGGGAATTGATCTTCAAACGTCACCTAGGGAGTATATGTATTCTTTCGAAGAAATAGAGGAAGTTTATCGAGAAAAATGGAGAGATAATTTATAGCGGAATGATTAGTCTCAAGAAGGTGAAACAACTATAGTCTTTATCGAAAATAACTTCATTAGTTAGAAACAGGCCCATCGGACTGATTTCCTAATAGGCCTGTCTTATCCTGTATCATCGTGCGGGCGAGTTTTGTCCATTCGTCAATCAAGGCTTTTGCCATGATAACCTTGCCCATGTTTTCTGGAGACGGTGAGGGAATGTCTTGTGTAATCAGGCCTTCGACAATTGTGCGTACCTGATCCGGGTTTAAGTGAACCCGAAAATGGTCGGTGTTTTTATTGTTGATACCCAGGGCTGACTTTTCCAATGGTTGCGTGTGAACGATATTGCGGATAGTTAACGCAAGTTCCGGGTTTTGTTTGCGCAAAAGTTCATAGGTGAACATCAAACTGCCGCGGCTAAAGATATCGGATGAATCCTCGCGATAGGCAGGTTTTGTATCGGGGGAATAGTGGGGTGGGAATTTTAGTGACATCGGGGTGTTTTCCTCACTATCCTGTTTTAGTTATTGTATTTTACTGGATTGTTCTGATGTTTTCTTTGGTATTTTTTTGATCTTCCTTTGCTATATCCTACGCACAAAGGGTTAATGAGTGCTCAATTCGTGTGAAGAATGGCGAAATCGGCGATATTGGTATCGAAGCCTAACCCACAAAGGCATCAGGAAAAGACAGTTACAATAAATAAAGGTACAACAAATAAGGGCGCAACAGAGTAAATTCATAGGGGAAAGGAAAGGGCATCATGAAGTTTATGAAATTGCTTATGGGGGCCTTGTTTGGAACCTGTCTTCTTTTATTGGTGGCGTTGATCTTTATTGGTCGAGACAAGGGACTTGCCTTGATCTTTGGTTCAGTAGAGCACCAGAATATCGATTTTGCTACTCTGTCGCTTGCCCCAACCCCAAATCAGTTTCTGGTTTGTCCAAAAGATTTTTGTACGGCGCAAAGTCATTTGGAAAGCCCGGTGTATAATCTTTCGGTGACAGAGCTAAAGGCCGAGTGGCTGTCATTTATTGAAAAACAGCCCCGTATAGAAAATCGCACTGAAACAGGGGCTATAAATAACGGAAAATTACAGTACGATTTTATTCAGCGCACTGAATGGATGCGGTATCCCGATAGCATTACTATTCGTTTTATTCCGATTGATCAGACAACATCAACTTTGGCGATCTATAGTCGTTCCCACTATGGGCAAAGTGATTTTGGCTTCAATGAACAGCGTATAAAAAGCTGGTTGTCCCAACTATAGATCTGTCTGTTGTTTTATTTTTTTAACCATGAAGCATGCTTAAATAATTCTTAATGCCTTGGCTCATACTATCATATGTTTGGCAATCTATGGTTGGGATATTTCACATTAAGTCACACAAGATCAGAATGAACTGACGAAAGCCTGGCCATACACGGAAATACGTTGCCATAGAGAAAACGTTTTTGGGAAAGGAACGTTATGAGCATGTTTTTCGGCATTTTTTTTGACAGAGCCAAGGCTTTGTTTATCTGGTTTAAAGCAGGGGTTGGGGCCAGTGTGTGTAGTAGTTTGGTCATTGCAATTTTTTCGGGCACACCTGTCTATGCTGAAACCCAAGCACCTTCGAAAAATTTGATTGATGATGCCGCGGTTGAGATAATCAGAAAGTGGCTTGAGAACGCGGTCGTCGAAATTTCAATTAATGCCCAGAATAAAAAATACGCGGCGATCTCGCAAAGCGAAGTCGATGCCCTGGATAAACAGTGGCGTGCAGAGCGGGACAAAGAAGACCAGCCCTTGATCGCCACAACACTGAGCAGCCCGTTATCAAACTACCTTACACAAATTCAGGCCGGGTCGGGTGGGCTGTTTACCGAGATATTTATTATGGATGCAAAAGGTCTGAATGTTGGGCAATCGGCCATTACATCTGATTTTTGGCAAGGGGACGAGGCAAAATTTAGCAAGACCTATCCCAATGGATCTGATGCAATATTTGTGGATGATCCTGAATTCCATGAAGCGACCAAGACATGGCGAACCCAGGTAAATCTGACAGTTTCTGACGCTGGCAACAAGCCAATAGGTGCTGTGACTGTTGAATACAATCTAACGGAATTGGCACGCCGACGTGCGGATAACTAAACCGTTTCGTACCGTTAGCCAATTCGTTTGACGTAGTAAAAGGATTTTCCGATGCAGTTGTTTCGTAATTTAAAGATCGCTCATAAACTCATTCTCAGTTTTTCTCTACTTGTTGCTGTTACTCTTTTGATGGCTGTGGTTTCTTTTTCGGCGATTAATGATATCAAATCAGCAGACGAGGAAATTGAAAAAGCCAATAAACTTGAGCTTGCCTATAACCAGTATAAAGAATCATTTTCCAATCAGCGTCAGGGACTGCTTTATTATCTTTTGACGGGTGATCGTTCGGGGTTACAGCAATTTAATGACTTTTCCCTTACAACAGAAAAATATTTTGCTGAATTGAAAGCGTTGTCTGCGGGGCAAGATCAATTGACCGGGGCTGTGGGATTATTGTCAGTTCATTACCAGACCTGGGTTGATAAGTTTGCGAGCTCTCAAATTCAGCTCATGCGGAATTACCTGACCGTTAATCAGGCGAGAGCCATTGAAGTTTCCGGGTTACCGCAAGAAACAATAGCAGAATTTGATGCTGTTGCGTTAGATCTCAACAATTTGTTGAACCAAATTTCCATTGATGCGGCTTCTGTGAAAGAAGGGGCATTTAACAAGTTTACGATAACAATTATCGTTTCGATTTCTGTGTTGGCTTTGGCGGCCATCTTCCTGGCCTTTACCCTGACCCGGGCAATTTCCACTCCGCTTGGTCGCATAACTCAAAAAATGAGTGAACTGGCCAGCGGTGAACTGGATGTTGAAATTCAGGGCGCTGATCGTCAGGATGAAGTTGGCGGCATGGCCCGTGCGGTAGAGGTCTTTAAAGAAAATGCCATTGAACAACGTGAAATGCGTGCGCAGGAAGAAGCCAAGCAAGAGACAGAGAGAAAACGCCACGAAAGCATGGAACGTTTGACCAAAGAGTTTGATGCGACAATGGGTAGTGGATTGGAGGTCGTTTCAAAATCGGTTTCAGAGGTTGCGCAGTCAGCAACAACCATGGTTGGTAATGCTGCCCAAACCGGAACACTGTCACAAGAAGCATCGGCGGCGATTGAAGAGGCATCGGCAAATATTCAAACGGTTTCAGCTGCAACGACACAGTTAACGTCTTCGATTAGTGAAATTTCGCGTCAGATGAACCAGACTTCGGGGGCTTCGCAGGCTGCCGTGACAGAGGTCGAACAGGCAAATTCCAAAGTTGTGGAACTGAATGATGCCGCAAAAAGTATTGGACAAGTCGTTCAGATTATCAGTGACATTGCTGAACAGACGAATTTGCTTGCGTTAAACGCAACCATTGAGGCTGCCCGCGCAGGTGACGCTGGCAAAGGCTTTGCCGTTGTGGCGAGTGAGGTCAAGCACCTTGCAACACAAACAGGGCAGGCCACAGAGGAAATTGGCATTAAGGTCAATGAAATTCAAAGTGAAACAGCCTCGGCCGCAGACGCGGTGTTGGGTATTGGTGATACCATTCGAAAAATTGATGAACTGACTGCTGCTATTGCCAGTGCAGTTGAAGAACAGGGTGCCGCGACCAGCGAAATTGCCCGAAATGTCGAAGAAGCTGCCCAAGGCGCAAATGAAGTTGCAGGCGTTGTTCAAAAGGTCGCAAAAGCAGCTGAAGAAACCGGTAATCTGGCTGAAAATCAGCAAAGCGTTATCGGGGAAATGGGGCGTAATAACGATGCGCTAAAACAGGATATTTCGATCTTTCTGACAGAGGTGAAAGCCCTGTAGTTAGAACCAGAACTATGGGCTGTTAGTGCTGTAATTATTGGAGATAAAGTGTTTCTGAGAAAGATATGTATCGCTTGTTCCCTTACAGGGTGTTTGTGGCAGTCTTTTTTTTATGCCGCTGTTGGTTATGCCGCAGATGCCGATGCTATTATTCAGCTCAGGACGCATCTGCATCCGCCCTATCAGCTTTTGATTGGTAAAGAGTTAACAGGAACAGGTGTACAGGTTGTCCGATGTGTCTTGACGCAAATGGGCCGTAATTATGAAATTATTCTATCCCCGCCAAACAGAAATCGGCACCTAATGGCAACAGGAAAGGTGGATGGTCTTTTTCTGAATACTCCCAATGTTGAATTGAACAAAATGGGAATTGCAACAGAACCACTGGCCCTGGAAAGGTGGAAATTTTTTCGCCTTTTGGCGCCGTTGGATACATCCATTGATCCCGTACCTAATCTTAGTGACAGAATAGGTAGTGTTCTTGGATCGAATGAAGGAAGTTGGTTGTCGCAACATCGATTTGAGAAGACTGCTTTTTCCAGTGATATGAAGAGCTTGATCAAAGTTCTGTTAAATAAACGGGTTGATTATGTTTTGGCTGATGAGGCCGCTTTTTATCAAGCCGCCAAAGAAAATGACTTAAGTGTGGAGAATGTTGGATCTTCCTTTGTGCGCTATGTTCCCCTTGTTGCTCATTTTTCATATGATTTTCTGGCACTTAACCCTACATTTTTAGATGAATTTAATGGTCGAATTGATCTCTGTCCTGCAGATGAAAAACAGCCTACGGTAACTGAAAAGCAAAGACTTGCTGATCTAGCAATGGCCTTTGCTTCTTTTGAGGGTTTACAAGATATTATTGTTAAGCAGGCTAACGAAAGCAGCGACCGCGACCACACAGCTGTTACCGGCAAAATGATTACCAGGCGACAACAGGACGTGGCGTGGATAGAGGCCAGACAAGGGCAACAAAAAACTCTGACCCCTTTTATGAAATCCATTTTGGCGAATTCATTATCTAAAAAATTAAAGCAAATGGAACAAAAGTCGCAGGGTAAAATTTCTGAAGTTTTTGTTTTTGATGATCAGGGATATATATTGGGCCTTAGCCAGATTACGTCGGATTACTGGCAGGGAGACGAAGAAAAGTACCGTCGTATTTTTGATGATAGTGAGCCAATAAATTTTTCTCGAATTCAATTCGATAGCTCGGCGCGTAAGTTTCTGGTTTCGGTAACAGTGCCGATTTTTAACCCTGAAACGGATAGAAAAATTGCTGCAATCACCTTTGGATTTGATGCGGATATTTCTCTTCGTGATTACGCTGAGGGGATGCCATTTTAGATCCTTTTCATACGTAATCTGATTTATTTGTTAAATTATTTTTAAAGACTCTTTGGCAAAATATAGTCTGTAAACACACTCATTGCTAAGGGTGCTCCTTGATAAATTTGCTCGCAAGGTAAAGGGGTTTGGATAAGTTCCAACAGGCGACCCCGGAAAGAATGTTCCAAAACGTGGGAACAGATAAAAAGCAAACTCATAAGGAAGACCGTAATGGTATTACTAAAACCACTGCTTACTTTTTTTAAAGGCCTGACCCGGGTTTTTGACGTTCCAAAATCCGAAATTCCTTGTCGTGTTTCAGTAAAAGTACGGGAACAGAAAAGAAAATAGGCCGATTATTTCCTGATTTATTCGTGTGTAGCTGTTTCCGGGGAAATATCTATTCTGAAATAGGTGTTCCGTCGGGTTTGAAATAGGGATTGGGTTTGTTTTTCCCGCTAAGGGTATCAAGAAATAACCGTGTGAAAATTTTAATCATCAGACCAAGGGGAAATTTATCTGCCGAATGCTCTGCCCTTGGCATTTCCGGGGGCGGCGTAACAAGTGGTTTGATGATATCCTTTTCCATTATTGAATATCGGACAGGCCCTAAAATTTTGCCTCTTATATCGTTTGGGGCATCATTTTGCGCTATGAAATTATGGACAACACCTAAAAAGGGAAACTTGGGACCAATCATATTCCCGGCGGGTGTTTTACAACAGTCCGTGTACCAACGGTAAATTCCTTTTTCGGACAGTTTTAAATAACGCAAACGATCTTTTCCGAGGGTAATTTCGACCTGTGAAGGTGTTATTTGAATAATATCAGTCCCGCCAAAGGCATTGAGAATATCATCTGCACGGTCAAGCTTTCGCGCAAAGTCCTGGCAATCCTGGCAGTAACAGATCACACGCCTTGCGGTGTGCGGCGATATATTACGTGCGATGCCCTTTACCTCGCCACAGGTGCATTTTAACGGGATATCAGTCATGGTTTGCCTTTGGCCCTGCTTTAACTATCTGATGTAAATGCAATTTGGGAAATATTAAAGATTCAGCCTGGCAGAACAATAGGTTTTTGCCTGTTGTAATTTGGGCTGAAATTTTGAGGGGTGATTTTGAGGCGTAATTATCGGGTCGGGAAATGACTGATCCAAAGGACGGGGTAAAAAAATCCCCGGCTAAGGGAGGCCGGGGAAGTTAGCAAGTTGACACAAACTATACTTGCTCAGGGTAGGGAGGTTTTATGGCTTAAAAGAGAATGGTGATTTAAATGACAGCAAATCGGAGCTTTTTGACGGAAAACCCAAAATGTTGAGGGAGGACCACATAGAATTTTAATAATATGGTGAAGAACCAAATGTTTTATGCAAACGACCAGTGCTGTACAGAAAGTGCTAAAAGAAAAATCTTTGAAAATAGAAACTGTTTTTATAAGCGCGTATAAAAAACAAAGCCTGAAGGAGCCAATATTGGAAGCGCTAACTTTCTGATCATGGAAACGGTTATACTCTGTCAGATCCCGAGAGAGATATCCGGTGTGATAATTCTTATGATCAGTCATCTGTTGGCCCCCCTAGTGGTCTTGCTAAACACTCAGGTAACGCACTTACGTCAACAACTTTCCAAATACTATAACCCGAAAATACGTCTTTTGAGAAGAAGAATTTCACATAATTGTAATAGTGGTTGTATGGCGGTGGTTTTGAAGGGGCTATATTTGGGGTTAAGTACCTGTTTGATATAGTGCAAAGTTCGTGTGGGTTTTTGTTGGAATAAGGTGAGGCAGGGCGTTGTTCTTTCAGGGAAAAATATTTGTTTTTTGGTGTCGCTATGAAAACAAGATGAATTCCTGCTGCCAGACACGAAGCAAATTTGCATAAAAAAATACGGAAACTTGAGCAAATAAATCAGATATCGTTTTTGCCAAAGATGATCTTTTTAGCTTAAATTTATCGTGGTTATTGGGTGTTTTATAACCTGCTTTAACACCTTTAGCGCGAGAAAATTTCTTCTCACCATTATCCTGACGGGTGTTCGTTCACTTTAAACGTTAGGATAAAATGATGACCAAGTCTGCTATTGATGTCGCTATTGTTAAAAGCCTTGAGGAACTGGAACTCGCTTATACCATAAGACGGGAGGTTTTTATGGATGAAGGTGGTGAACCGGAAGACGAGCAGTTTGATGGCAATGATTTTTGTTCGGTGCATTTGATCGCGAAGTGGGACGGAGTGGTTTGTGGGACGATGCGCATTCGTATCATTTCCATGGACGAAGGCGGAACAGCCATGTGGGAACGGTTGGCGGTTCAGAAAAATGCCCGAGAGAAAAATCCCTGGATTTTTCGATCCCTGCTCTTAAATGCAAAGCGGTACACGGAATTCATGGGCCTGCGTACTGTTCTAGGTATTGTTGAAAATCCTAAATTGATGCGGTTCTGGCGGCTTTATGGCTTTAAACCGACCGGGGAAAAGCCTTTGAATTACCGTGGTCATGAATATACCCCGATTAAATTGTCTTTGGCGGTCAGGAAAAACGAAGATACTATGAAACACGCAGTTACTTTGCGACAGGCTGTTCGTGCCTTTCCGGATGTTTTTGCCCAAGTACAAGACGCTCAGGCTCAAGGATAAATATTAAGTGTGAAAGAGCTTAGATTTGCCCAAAATATTCTCCAGGCGGAAACGCCTGGAGAGACCAAGGATCTGATCATAGATCTGGGGTTCAATGGTCTGTTTTTTCAGCGTTGGTACCCAGAGATGATGGATAACTGGGAAGGTCATCTCGCCAAAGGGTTTCAGGAACACTATTACGCTGCACAAATTTATCGTTTTTGCCCTGTAGCACGCGCTATTCATCAATGGCATCGAAGCTATACCTTTGCCGAGGCACGGAACGCTATTTCGGTAGGTAGAGAGCAGGCCGCAGTTGCAGAAAATTTATGGAAATTTTTTGGTATGGGGGATGGCGTTGTCGTTTTTTCCGGCCGATCTAATTTGAAATCTGCTTTGATTTTGACAACCGAGGGACCCGTTGAGAATTTGTACAGCGAGTATTCCGGGGTGTTGGCTTTGGCCGCAGACAAGTTGGACCAACAGCTTTATCCCGGGCATCCATTGTTGCGGCAGTTGAGCAGAGAGAATATTACACTGTCGCCGATACAGCAAAAGATCTTGAAACTACAGATTAATCACCCTGAATTATCCAACGCGGCGATGGCAGAAACACTGGGAATTTCTGTGAACACGTTGTTTGCGCACCACAAGAAAATTGCCAAAAAAGAAGGGGTGACGACCTTCACGGGGGCGATTATCAAGCAGCTTGGGAAAAAAGTTTCGGATTAAGCGGGGACCTTTCTATTAACCCACAAGCTAAGTGGGCGTACCAACCTTAACCAATTTACCTTGCTTGGTTTCAATAAAATTCTCTAGCTGATTAACCGCATCCAAAGCTTTCGACAGGTAGCTTTTGTTACTGGCCGGGGCGCGCTTTGTTGTGTGGGCAATACTTGAAACCGTCACCCCGAGTATATTGGCGATATCTTGTAGCAAGGGTGGGGGAATTTCGATCTGTCCGGCTTCACATTTTTGAATGTAGCACGAATTGACACCAACTTGATGTGCCAGATCGCTCTCGGACATGTTTTTCAAGAGCCGGGCATAGCGAATGTTGACGCCAATAGTGGTATTGCGCGTGTGAATATCATCTATATTGCGGGTACTTGGCACGTAAAAAATCCATCAGCCATCAGCCAATCGGGATGATCAGCAGTAAATAATTATGATGAAGCCGAAGGTTGAACCGACGGATTGTTATTATGAGGGATTCACATAACAATGTATTATTAGTATATTGTTATTTTGGACTTACACAACTTAAAAGTTTATCCCGGCGAGGTTCCGGACGGGCTTGTAGATTGATTCTATATCGTATTTTGTCCCCTGTTTTTTGTCCTGCCAAAATTAACTCCAGAGAACTGGTGCCAAAGAATTAATACCAGTGTTTTTTGCGCCGCTTTATTTTTTGTAAAATAGGTATAGACTCACATTCTAAATATGGACTATATGTCTATTTATGGAAAATTTAGACAATTATAAATCAATGGCAGATGGGGTTGCAGCGCTAATGTATCCCCATGCCGAAGTCGTCATACATGATTTGCAACGCCAAGAGATTGTTTATCTGGCGAATAACTATTCCAATCGGGAAATCGGGTCCCCGTCCCATATGGACGAGGTGGAATTTACCGAAGGTGATCGGGTTCTTGGCCCCTATCGCAAGGTGAACTGGGATGGCAAGGTCCTGAAATCGATCAGTGTTGTGATGCGGAATAGCAACGGTCAGGCAGAGGCCATGATCTGCATAAATCTGGATATGTCGGACATGAACCGGATGCATCAGGTTCTGGGAATGATGCTCGGGGCGCAGGCAGAAGGCCACCAATTAACGGAAGATAGCGGGATGCAAAGCGACAAGGTTGCAGAAATCTTTCGCGATGACTGGCATGAGCGGATTAATATTTTTATTCAGGAATGGTTGCAGGAAAAGGGGTTGAGCCTGCAAGCGCTTGGCCGAAGTGACAAGCGTGATCTGGTCTTGGCGCTGGAAACCAAAGGGGCTTTTCAGGGGCAGGGATCAGCCAACTATGTCGCCCGTTGTCTGGGGCTTGGGCGTGCCACCGTTTACAAATATCTAAAAGAACAGAGGGGATCGGTATGATCATAGATGATCGTAATCTGGTCGATGAAATCATTGCGGCCAATCAGCGTGTTAAAGCTGTGGATGGCGGTGTGCGGGAAACGCCCTTGGACGAAGCGCCATCTTTTAGTGAGCGGACGGGCGCGAGCTTTTTGCTCAAGGGTGAGCATCTACAGCGCACGGGCTCTTTCAAAATGCGTGGGGCCATGAACAAGGTTCTGACCTTGACTGAAGAACAGCGTGCAAAGGGGATAACCACGGCATCAACGGGAAACCACGGAATGGCAACGGCGCAGGCCGCCCGTGTTGGAAATGTTGAGGCCACGATCTATTTGCCGGATACAGTTTCGCCCCTGAAACATGAAAATATTACCCGAATGGGGGCCAAGACAATTTTGGTCAAAGGCACCTGTGTGGATAGTGAACACACGGCGAGAGAAGCCGCAGCGGAGCAGGGCATTACCTATGTCTCTGCCTATGCAGACCTTGATGTCATTGCCGGGCAGGGCACAATCGGCCTGGAGCTTGCGGCGCAATGCCCCGATCTTGCCGCTGTTTATATCTGTGTTGGCGGTGGCGGGCTTATTTCCGGCGTGGGAAGTTATCTCAAATCGCGTTTACCCGATGTGGATATTATCGGCTGCTGGGCTGAAAATGCGGCATCGATGCATCACTGTCTGGAAAAGGGCGAGATTTATGACGCGTGGGAAACAGATACCCTTGCCGATGGATCCGCCGGTGGTGTGGAAGAGGGCACTGTTACCTTTCCGATTTGTCAAAAAGTCATTGATCGCCATGAGTTGGTAAGCGAGGACGAAATCGCACAGGCCATGCGCGATGTTGCGGCCAATGAACGCTTTATTATTGAGGGTTCTGCCGGTGTTGCCGTTGCTGCGGCCCTCAAGACCGGACGAGATTATCAGGGGAAAAAGATCGCGGTTGTGATCTGTGGACGTAACATTGGCTACGAAACATTTTGTGATGTGCTTAACTCGGTAGAGGGAGAGAAAAGAAATGCGTAATTTTTCACTGGAGACTTTCTTTTCTGACTGGGAGTTCAAAGCCCGGTATCACATGACGGCATCTGATATTCAAAGCATGACCATCAATGAGCTTTTGGCAATGGCAAGCGAAGAAGATCGTGACGCGTTTTATGATCTGCCCTTAAGCTATACAGAAACCTTTGGGCACCCCCTGTTAAGGCAGGAAATTGCCAACAGCTACACGGGGTTGGCACCGGAAGATATCCTGTGTTTTGCGGGGGCCGAGGAAGGTGTGTATGTGGCCATGCGGGTTCTGTTGAAACCCGGTGATCATGCCATTGTTGTTGTGCCCAATTATCAGGCGGCGGAAACAGTGCCGCTTGATATCTGTGACGTGACAGGTGTTCCCCTTGATCCGGATGATAACTGGTCGCTGGATATGGATGCACTGAAAGACGCAATCCGGCCCAATACAAAGCTTATTTCCATTAATTTTCCCAATAACCCTACGGGCGCTATTCTAAAGCGCAGTTCTTTTTATCACCTGATTGAACTTTGTCGGGCACATGGTATTTACCTGTTCAGTGACGAGGTTTATCGGGGCGTAGAACGTGAAGAGAATTTGCGATTGCCACAGGCCGCAGACGTTTATGAAAAGGCACTGTCATTAAATGTAATGTCAAAGGCTTATGGCCTGCCGGGCTTGCGTATCGGCTGGATTGCCTGTCAGGACCGGAATCTTCTGAAAAAGATGGAATGTTACAAACATTACCTGTCCATTTGTAATTCCGGGCCGAGCGAGTGGTTGTCCATTATCGCCCTGAGGGCGCGTGAACAGATACTGGATAATAATCGTAAACTGGTCAAAGAGAACGCGGGCAAGTTGACGGCATTTTTTGATGAGTTTTCGGACCTGTTTGACTGGCAGGTGCCTGATGGTGGCTGTGTCGGTTTTCCGGCCTACAAAGGCAAGGGAACAACGGATGATTTCTGCGAAGACCTGATCAACAAATCTGGCGTGTTACTGTTGCCGCCACGCATTTACAAATCTGATCTGTTGCCTGTGAGCTGGAACCGTTTTCGGATTGGCTTTGGTCGTAAAAATATTGATGAAGGTCTGGCCGCTTTCCGCGCTTATCTCAAGAGTAACACATGAACAGATTGCCCATCATACCCCTTGATGAAATCAAAGCCTGTTTGCGCGATGATGATATCCTCTCGGCTGTAAAAGAAGCCCTCATTTCCCATGGGCGTGGCGATGTAAATTCGCCGCCGCCGGGTATTTTACAGCTTGATCATCCGGCCGTGGGGGAATGCCACATCAAGTATGGCAACCAAAAGGGGGCAGATACCTTTGTGGTAAAGGTCGCAAGCGGTTTTCGGGATAACGGCAAGCTTGGCTTGTCCCCCAATAGCGGCTTGATGCTGGTCCTGAGCGCGCAAACGGGTGCACCCGTCTGTGTGTTGGACGACAAAGGCTGGTTGACGGATATTCGCACCGCAGCGGCGGGGGCTTTGGCGGCACAGGTCGGGGCACCGGATAAAGTAACGGCCGTGGGAATTATCGGCACAGGAGAACAGGCGCGGTTACAGGCACATTGGACCTGTCGTTTGTTGGGGGTAAAGTCTGTCGTGGTTTATGGGCGCAACCCTGAACAGGTAGCGCAATACGTCGATGACATGACAACACAGGGCTATGATGTCAGCATAGCATCAGAGATCAAACATCTTTTGGGGCAATGTAATCTCATCATCACGACGACCCCATCTTCAAAAGCTTTGGTCTTGAAGGATGATGTGCAACCCGGTACCCATATTGTCGCCATGGGAACGGACAATCCGGGCAAACAGGAGCTGGACCCTGCGTTGTTTGCACAGGCCCGGGGTATTATGGTCGATGATCTTGCTCAATGTGTCCATCACGGTGATCTGGGGCATGCAGTGCGTGAGGGATTAATTTCACAAGACCGTGCCGTTTCACTGGGGCTTGTCTTGGCCGGAGAGAAACCGGGACGATTAAATGCTGATGATATAACGATCGCCGACCTGACGGGCATTGCCGCCCAGGACATCGCCGTAGCATCACTGGTCTGGGAGCAGCGGAGGGGGGGATAAATTCTTATCAGCGTTTGATTAAGATAACTAAATTGCTTTGGGGGATGTGTTCATATTTCTTAGTTTCTTGGAGTTAGTTAGCTTTTCGCCCAGTCTTTTCATTGTTTCTTCTAAGCTTTCATTTGTTGCTTCTCCTAATGCATTTGCTCCTCCTGAGCAGGCTGCTCCTGCTGGATGAAGTGAATCTTTTTCAGCTGTTACTGTTGCGCCAAGTATACGTTCGTTTTTAGAGTCCACTATGACACTTGCAACTATTTCAACTTCAGCTTCAATTTCTCCGGACCAGAACCCTTGAATTACAGAGATTTTGACATCAATATCTTCAGCTTCGACGATAACAATCGCATCGTAATTTAAAGAGGCCAATTGTTCTTTTGATAGCGGTTTCGTGACAAGTTCGATGTTTTCAAATAAATCTTGTGTTGTTTTGAGTACAGAGATTTCAAAGGATTTTTGTGCGTCGATGGGGAATTTATGTGCAGAACAAGTAAAGCCCCTTACTTTGTATGTTCCTTTCATTTCATCTGAATCTACATACAGCGCAAATGAACCGGGGATTTTATCTTCGTAACTCGAATAAACGTTATAGGCTGGACTAACGCTGGTTGTTGCTTGGTATGAGCAAGCTGTCAAAACAAAAAATAAAGCAAGAACAAAAACAAGCTTACGCATAAAATATTCCTTCAAACGGTTAGGAGTGCCCTTAACTTATAGTTGAATGCATTGATTTTATTTGGTTCCTTTGGTTGAGTACATGCTATGTAATTTTAAATCAAATAAATTATGCTTATAGATTGTTATTTATTTAGATATACAACGTAGGGCCTGTGTAGAGCGTTATTGTAGTTCTTTGATCTATTTAGTTTATATTTCTTGATTTATATAAGATATGATTGCATGCTCGCTCAATAATTCTACCTTTCCCAGTCTTTTCCAATAGTTTTGGAGGCTATCTCACGGGCGAAGGGCTTATGTTGTAAAGGTAGTGCTACAATTCTTTTCTGTTGCGCTTCTTGAGACAGTCATGACACTTCTAAATGCCAAAGATCTGGGCATTACCCTTGGTATGCCGCTTTTCACAAACCTGAACTTTTCCATCAACAAAGGTGATCATATCGGACTGGTTGCTGCCAATGGTCGTGGCAAATCCACGTTGTTGAGTTGCCTTGCCGGAGGGATGGAGCCAACCGAAGGTGATATCACCCGTGCTCGGGGACTTAAAGTTGGCTATGTGGAACAAAATGTTCCGGGCGACCTTATGGAACAAAGCCTCTATGATGCGGTGCTATCTGCTTTACCCACAGAACAGGCAGAATACGAAAGCTGGCGCGTTGATGTTGTGCTGGATGATCTTGCGGTGCCTGTGGAATTACACCATCGTTTGGTTCGGGAACTGTCGGGCGGTTGGCAGCGCGTGATGTTGCTTGCCCGTGTATGGGTGGGGGAACCTGATCTCTTGCTGATGGATGAGCCGACCAACCATCTGGACCTTTCGCGTATTGGTTTTTTGCAAAACTGGTTGGGCACTGTGGCACGGGACACGCCCATACTGGTGGCCAGCCATGATCGTGCTTTTCTGGATGCGGTGACCAACCGTACGCTTTTTCTGCGGGAAGATCAGTCGCAAAGCTTTGCGCTTTCTTATAGTTCTGCGCGGGCGGCTTTGGATGAAAGTGATGCCGCGAAAGAGCGTCAGTTTGAAAATGATAGTCGCAAAGCGCAGCAGCTTCGTCGTCAGGCCGCCAAGCTGAAAAATATCGGGATCAATTCGGGCAGTGATTTGCTGATCACGAAAACCAAACAGCTCAAAGAACGCGCAGACAAGATTGAGCAGCAATCCCAAGCGGCCTATAAGGACAAGTCAGCGGGTGCCATAAAGCTTGTCAATTCCGATACCCATGCCAAGGCTTTAATCACATTGGAAGAGGGGGAGGTCACGGCACCCGACGGGAAAGTGTTGTTCAAGATACCGCCTCTTTGGATCAAACGGGGGGATCGTATTGTTTTGTTGGGCCGAAACGGAACCGGGAAAACCCAATTGATCCGGATGGTGCAACAGGCCGTGACCGGGGAACACCCGACGATCAAATCCACGCCAAGCGTTGTGATGGGCTATTCTGATCAGGCCTTGTCTCAGCTGGACGATCAAGCAACGCCAACAGAGGTGATTACGGAACGCTTTGATGTTGGAGATCAGCGCGCCATTGCACTGCTGGCCGGGGCGGGTATTAATCTGGATATGCAAAGCAAGCCCATTGGTGCGCTGTCTGGCGGACAGAAATCCCGTCTGGCGATGCTGGATCTAAGATTGCGCAATCCAAACTTTTACCTGTTGGATGAGCCAACCAACCACTTGGATATTGAGGGACAGGAAGCGCTGGAAGAAGAATTACAGGCCCATAATGCCAGCTGTCTTCTGGTTAGTCATGATCGGGCCTTTGTGCGCAACACGGGCACCAGATACTGGTTAATTGAAAACAAACGCTTGAAAGAAGTCGATGACCCGGAAGATTTCTTTGCAGCTTCATTGGGGGAGCAGTCATCCGGGTAAGAAGTACCTGTTCCCGATGTCCCTGTGTCCCTGTGTCTCATAGTAAAGGGTGTATTTGTCTTTGCTCTGGATTTATTTTTTTGATGAAAAGATCTATTGGTATGTGGAAAAATATTTGTTCGTTGTTACTGGTTTTTGTTCTTTTTGCCTGTGATGAACCTGCTGATCTTGCGAACAGCCAATCCTATGAAAAGGATGGTGTAAGCTTTATCTTACCGGGGAACTGGAAGGTTGTTGGTGAGGAGAGGGAAGAGGGATTTCGTTATATCGATATCGCAACATCCACCGATGCGGTCGCCGGAATTTCAGTTTTCAGCAATGGTGCAATGTTCAATCTAGAGGATTATGTCAATCTGATCATTGACAGTTTTAATGATTTACTGCCGGTTGGATCAAGAGACAGAGGTGACATCGTAGAGTTTGAAGTTGATCAAACCGACAAAGTTGAAAAGGCACTTCGGAATCAGTTTTCTATAACCCTTGCGGATGTCGAGGTTCCCCATACCGCAGATTTTTATGAAATGAAGGTTCAATCTGATCGCGTGATTATTTTTACGCAAACGACCAATGAAGAAAAAGAGTTGGTGCAAAAGGGATTTGATCAATTGATCCAAAGTTTTAAACAAGACTAAATATCTCTGGTCGGGGGTGTTCTGGATTTATCGTCGTAATTTTGCAATACTTGTGATTGCTCCTGTCCCGCTGTGGGTAACTTTGTGACTGACGTGTATTTGCCGATACAAAGTTAGTTGCTGAACTGCAAGGGGAATACGATGTTTAGTCTGGAACGTTTTGTCGAAGACTGTTGTGCCGCGGTGCGGACGGATAAAACGCATAAGAGTGTCACAGATATATTTGATCGTGCCTTTCATGATCCCTCGGCCATTACGGCTGCGTTGGGGGAACCGGAAAAGGCTGGTATAACGCCGATCTATTGTTCTTCGGATGTGGCTATTCTCAACCTGGTATGGAAACCGTCGATGATAATCCCGCCGCATAATCATAATATGTGGGCGATGATTGGTGTTTATGGCGGACGCGAAGACAATATATTTTGGCGACGTATTAAAGATGACCCGGATGGACGCATAGAAGCCGCCGGGGCCGCGTCTCTCAGCACGGGGGATTACACGCCGCTGGGAAATGATATCATCCATTCCGTGGCAAACCCGATCACAAAATTGACCGGGGCAATCCATGTATATGGCGGTGATTTTTTCGAAGCAGAGCGCAGTGAATGGGACCCGGAAAGCCTGTCGGAACAGGATATTGATCTGGAAAAGCTCAAGGCCATGTTTAAAGACTGACTTTATTCCAGATTATTTGTTGAAACCGATTTTCAAAGCCAGAAAGTTCAAGGAAGAAGTCACACAAGCGAAAGAAGCAGAAGGGGCGATCTAAAGCTAAGCCGTAAGTTCGTCTTTTATTTATATCCAGCCGTAGTAAAATATTAACGCGGGAAATTTAATGTGATCTCGGTAAAAAATTGCGTGCGTTAGTATCATGGTATTATTTAATAAAGTTAAGTTGTTTTCTATTTTTTGGTTTGTTTTTCTTCTCGGGGTTATCCCGCACTATACAAAAGCGGAAAGTAAGCAAATCACAGCTTGTTATGATGGTTGGGAACCGTTTTATTACGCAAATTCCGAGTATGAAGCAGGCGGCGTTGTTGTTACGCTTTTAAACGAGATTGCTAGTGAGACGGGATTTGAAATTCAATTCCGCCTTTTGCCCTTTAAAAGATGTATGAAGCAAGTTTCTCAGGGCAAGATTGACATTCTTATGGTTACTGGTTCTACGACCGGTGTCCTTATGGGGCGAACACCATTGGTAACATGGCAGATCGGTGCTGTTGTTAAAAAAGATTACCCCAAAAACCATATTACGGGCTTGTCAGAGTTCAAGGGAAAGAAAGTTTTGCAGGTGCTAGATTATGAGTATCCTGAAAAAATAAGGAACTTTGATCCATATTGGAAGGTTTCAAAAGTCGGGTACTTTAATGGCGATAATCCTGATGTTGTACCACATGCCTTTACCATGATTGAAACGGGACAGGGAGATACTTTTCTTGAAGATATTATTTTCTCGGAAAAGATTATTAAGGAAAATGATCTAAATCTTAAAGTGCTAAAGCCCGCCATAGCGTCTGAGAAAAATTATCTGGCTTATGCATTGGGACGGGAAAATCTATATCGAAAGTTTGAAAACGCGTTACGTGTACGGGCAGAAGATGGACGACTGGACAAGTTCTATAAAGATATATTAGGGCAGAGCTGGTCCGAGCTGGGCAATAATGTCAATGACGAAGCCAAGTCATTCTAGCGCTGTTTAAATAGGGTTAGATCATTGTGATCGGCCGTGATTTTTCTTTTCACTAAATTGCGGCGACATTTGTCACTTGAAAATGCGTCAATTGTCGCTATATTGTAGAGGTGAAGAGGAGGTTGTTATGTACGCAACTGAATATGCTCTGCTTGGTGGTGATACGCAGGTTATGAGTACAACAGAGAGCTCGTTGAATGTTATTCGAAAGGGGCTGCCTGTCAGCATGGTGGATCAGGCTGTATCGGTTTTGCATCTGCCAAAAGGCGAGTTAGTGCCTTTGATTGGTGCCAATTTACGCAGCTTGCAGCGTAAAAAAGATAGCGATCACCTTACCCCCCAGCAAAGTGAGCACACTTTGGCTATTATCAGTGTTCTTACCAATGCGACAGAGTATTTTGAGGACCAGAAGATCGCCTTGAACTGGATGAAAACACCACAGGTGATTTTCGGAAATAAAACTGCTTTTGAGTATCTGGATACCATGTCCGGGATCAGCTTTGTAAATGATGTTCTTAACCGGATGAAGTTTGGGATGACTGCCTAAATGGAGGTTTATCGTCTGGCCCATGCAAAGTTTGCAGACTTGTCTGGTAAAGGGGGAAATTATGGGGCGGGGCGCTGGCATCACAAGGGGTATCCCGTTCTCTATACGGCGTCGTCGCGTTCGCTTGCTGCGCTGGAACGTTTTGTTCATGAAACAGCACATACATTGCCCCGGCTAAAAATGTTAACAATCTGGGTGCCTGATAATTTTACTGTCAAACACTATACGGAAAAACAACTGCCCAAGGGTTGGGATCAATTGCCGGATACTTTTGTATCCAGAGATTTTGGCAGCACTTGGCTGGAAGGCCAAAAAACGGCCGGGTTACAGATCCCCTCGGCAATTGTAAAAGACGAATACAATCTGTTGATAAACCCTAATCATCCCGACGCGAATACTATAAAAATCGTTGATGAGGCCGATTTCTATTACGATCCGCGACTTCAAAGGATGATCAGGTAATTATACTGGCCTTCCCTGTCGAGGGGGGATAAAGGGCTCAGGCAGTTTTGGTTTCGCGTCCGATTGTGTTGACAACAATAACCCCGATGATAGCCAGTGCACCCCCTGTTACAGTGAGCAAGGTTGGCCATTCCCCAACGATGGGGATCGCAAGGGCGGTTGCCACAAACGGTACGAGATAGAGGAAGTTACTGGCCCTGCTGGCACCAAAAGCTTGCTGAGCGAAAGTCCAGGTTGCATAGCCTGCTGCGGCGGGGAAGATGCCCAGGTATAAAACGGCAAAGAAGCTTTCTGTGCTCGCACTGCTTGCCTGTACCAAAGCTGATGGTAGCCAGGGGGCAAGACAAAAGCCGCCAAGAACCATTACGATAGAGGCGCAAACTGGTGCGCCGTATTTGGGTATCAAAGGTCGTTGAAGCACAAAATAGGCCGCCTGACACAAGGCCGCGGCGAGGACCAGCGTGGTTCCGGCCCCAAAGGACAGTCCCCCCGTTTGTCCCGAAGCAATCAACCCAACACCCAGCAAGCTGATCCCGGTGCCCACCCAGGCCCAGATACCAAAACGCTCTTTTAGAAAGAAGATCGCCAAAATGGCAGTGATCACTGGTACGGTGTTAATAATAAAGCTTGCTGCACCGGGGGAAACGGTGGTTTGCCCGGAATTGAGTAAAATATTATAGAGCGCAATGCCAATCGCAGCACAAAGCAGAAACCGCAATCCATCTTTGATCTTTGGTAAAGACGGGCGTTTCCAGACTAACCAGCCCCCCAGCAAGATGCCCGCAACGGCAAAACGCAAACTGGCCAAGGCAATGGGATCAAAGCTTCTCAAAGCCAATCCAATAAAGGGGAAAGCACTGGCCCACAAAAGGACCGTTGCAAAGGCAGCGAACAGGGCTAAAGGCATCGTGATAACTTCCTTGGTGGGGCGTGTATTACTGGAATACCAAGGGGGATATCACAGTAGATGCTGTTGAGTTAGTGCATAGATAGTGATATTTCTGTGCATATGACGCACAATTTGTTTGGTTCTCTTCCGCCGCTTGACTGCCTTCAGGCAGTTTTTGTTGCCCAGAAAACAGGATCTTTTTCGGCAGCAGCTGATTATTTGAACTTGACGCATGCGACCATCAGTCGACGGGTTGCTGTTGTTGAAAACTGGTGTGGTTACCTCTTGTTTGAGCGCAAAGCACGGGGGGTTCTGGCCACCGAGGACGGACAACGTTTTTTGAGCCGCGTGAGTAAAATTCTAAATGATATGGATGGCTTGATTGATCGCAGGGGGAGGGAGCCTGCGGCTGGTGCTGTTCGTATTTTAACCACATCTTCTTTTGCACGATTTTGGCTTTTGCCACGGTTGAGTATGCTCGAAGAAAAGGGCGTGCGTTTAAGCCTGATTACCTCGCAAGAGGTTCAGGATTTGGAAAAGGGTAACCATGATCTGGCCATCCGGTTTGGTATTGGCGGGTGGAGTGACGTTTTTGAGGTCTGCTCGCAAAAGATAACCTATCGTCCTGTGGTCCATAAAAGTCTTGCCGAAAAATGGAAAGATCAGCCAGATACGTTTTTTAAAACGGCTCCCTTATTGCACAATACTGACCGTTCGTTGTGGGCTTCTTGGTGCAAGCGAGAAGGGATCTCGTTAAGTAACAAGCGTACAGACCGGATTTTGGGGGATTACGGGTTAACCATTGATGGGGCTATCCAGAAACTGGGTGTTGCCCTCTGGATGCAGGAATTACATCCCTTGCCCGATGATCTTGCCTGTCTCAACTTGTCAGGTCATTTATTGCCACAAGGTTATACACTTATCCGTCCCAATCGCGAAATGTCACCGGAAACAATACAGGTAATAGAAAAGATCAAGGTTCTTTTTAACAGTTAGGATAGGTAGCAGAGGCGATAATTTAGCGAAGATACAATCTAACCCTGTTGTTATTTAATATTTTTTCCTGGTGCTCTTGGTATCTTGACGCTGTTTAGCCATAAAACGTTCCAGCCGTCGTTTTGAAACTTCGATACGGTGGTCTTCGCGTTCCAAGTCGCGGATGGCTTGCCGGACATAGGCAAGGTGATCCTGTGATGCCTTTTGGGCCTGTTCCGGGTTGCCAGCCATTATCGCGTCATAGATGGCGTGATGCTGGGCAAGCAGGTGATCCCGCGATCCCTGATGGGTATAGAGTTGCTTTCGGCTCAGGAAGACGCCTTGTTTCAAAACTTCGACCAAAGAACGGATAACGTGCAGAAGTACAACGTTGTGGGCGGCTTCGGCGATGTTCATGTGAAAATCTGCGTCGATGCTGGCTTCCAGTTCCAGATCACCCTTTTCATGGGCCGCATCCATATCGGCGATACAGGCGGTGAGTATTTCCCGATCAGCATCCGTGGCCCGTTGGGCGGCATAGTAGGCGGCATTGCCTTCGGAAATGGCCCGGAATTCCATAAAGTCATTTACGGTATCGGGGTGGTTTTGAAAGATCGCTGTTAGAGGATTGGTCAGGGAAGGCCCCAGAAAGTTTTTGACCAGCGTACCGCCGCCTTGATGGGTTTCCAGCAAGCCTTGAGATTCCAGTTTTTGTAAGGCATCACGAAGGGAAGGGCGGGAAACATCCAGTTGTTTTGCCAGATCACGTTCGGCGGGCAGGTATTCGCCCGGTGGCAGAACACCTTCGAGAATATAGTTTTCCAGCTGTTTTGCCACGGTATCCGATAGTTTTTCAGATCGTATTTTGTTAAGTGCCATCTTGCCTGAACACGCTTTATGATGATTTGGTAATAATAATTTACCACTTTACATAATTGGTAAAATTATTTATCCAATATGTCAATATTTCATCTGTTCGTGAAGAATGCCCCAAAATAAGGAAAACGTGTTATGGCACAGGTTCTGGAAATTGCCGATCTGAAAAAGCTGGCGCAACGTCGTGTGCCAAAAATGTTTTTCGACTATGCAGATTCCGGGTCCTGGACCGAAGGAACCTATCACGCCAATGAAAGCGACTTTCAAAAAATCAAGTTCCGCCAACGAGTTGCGGTGGATATGACAGACCGGAGCCTTGCCAGTCAGATGGTTGGGCAGGATGTATCCATGCCAGTGGCTATTGCCCCGACGGGCCTGACCGGAATGCAGCGCGCAGATGGCGAAATTCTGGCGGCACAAGCCTGTGAAGAGGCGGGAGTTCCCTTTACGCTATCCACCATGTCAGTTTGTTCTATCGAGGCCGTTGCCGAGAAAACAACCAAGCCCTTCTGGTTCCAGCTTTACGTCATGCGGGACAAGGATTTTGCCGGACGCCTGATTGATCGTGCCAAGGCTGCGGGCTGTTCTGCGCTGGTTTTGACCCTTGATCTGCAAATTTTGGGACAACGCCACAAAGACCTGCGCAATGGTCTTTCCACACCGCCCAAGTTTACACCGCACCATATTTGGCAGATGGCAACGCGACCGGGCTGGTGTCTTGGCATGTTGGGCACCAAGAACCGTACCTTTGGCAATATCGTTGGCCATGCACAGGGGGTCGAAGACCTGAGTTCACTCTCTTCATGGACAGCAGAACAGTTTGACCCCAAACTTTCCTGGGATGATATCGCGTGGATTAAGGAACGCTGGGGCGGTAAGTTGATCCTCAAAGGTATTCTTGATCCCGAAGATGCCAAAATGTCCCTGAAAACCGGGGCGGATGCGATCATTGTTTCCAACCATGGTGGGCGTCAGCTGGATGGGGCGATTTCTTCTATCGAAGCGCTGCCGGAAATTGTAGAGGCCGTCGGGGATAAAGTTGAAATCCATATGGATGGCGGTATTCGGTCCGGGCAGGATGTGTTGAAAGCTGTGGCGCTGGGGGCCAAGGGAACCTATATCGGGCGGCCTTTCCTTTATGGTCTTGGGGCTATGGGCAAGAAAGGCGTGACCAAATCGCTGGAAATTATCCGCAACGAAATGGACATCACTATGGCCCTGTGCGGCAAGCGTGATATCAAGGATGTGGATCAATCTATTCTTAAGAGGTATTAACGTAATTGAATATTTAAATATCTTCTTTTTCTTTATTAGCTAAGGATTGAGCTGAATTTCCAATAAGCTCTAATCTTTTTGTAACTTGTTCAAAATAAGCATCTACCATAAAAGTATTGGTATCCCTTATATTATCTTGGTGTGCATAGATTTGTAACATTAAAGATAAGAAGTTAGCTGTTGTATTCGGTCCTAAGAAAGCCATTAGCTCTCTTTGTTGAGCAAGTTCGGGCTCAGGTAAAAACAGCTTTGGCCGTGTGTTGTCGTTAACTTCAGTGTTAGCGGCTCTATAAGCAACTATAGTGCTTTTGATAGTTATTGCTCTTTTAGCTATCTTATTCATTTCTGATCTAAATTCTAAATCTATTACAGTTTTTATGCGTTTATCTTTGATTTTGTCTCTTTCTTTTTGTTGTCTAATTGGCATTGATGCAGACCAATAAACTACTCCTGCAGTACAAACTGCTGCGATAACAGCTAAGGAGCCAGATATCAAAGTTTGAAAATGAGCTATGCAAAAGGATGCATTACTACAAACTCCACTCGCTATGGAATCTTCAAATAGCCAATCGTAAAACATTCTTTATTTCTGATCCTTGAGATAGTACTAAAGTAGGGTAGATGGTGCTTTATGGTTCATCAACCAGATTGGTCAGGATGTGATTACCGCTGTTATCAAACTTGAAGACACCATACCGCGCATTTTCATAGCGATCGGCGTGACCTTCCTGAAAAAAGAAAGAGTCCGGGGCGATCTTTAGCCCGCGATAGGATCGGTGGTAATAGAGGTGTTTTTCATCCTCGGCCAGTGGGGTGCCGTCATCAAACCTGACAAAGCGGGCTATTTGTTGGGCATCGACCTTGATAACCATATAACCGCTTTTGACATCTGGTGATGCATTGGCATCGCCCGCGACATTTTCGATTACATAGCGCAGGCGCATATAATCCCCCTGGATAAGAGAGCGTGGATCAACCGGGGCCAGTTCCAGCAAGACGGTCTCGCCCTTGTCTATAATTTCTTCCTTTTGATAAATGCTATAATTCAGGACCAGAAGGATAAGAACCGTCAGGCCGATCATGATTTTCAAGCGCATGATGTATCCCCCTTATCAACTATCTCATTTTTGAGTGGTTCCTGGGGGGCAGCCCGGTCCCATCCCCTGAGTTTCAGATAAAATTTACCCGCAATCATAACAATGCCGCTGGTGACCAGAATAATTGATTTCTGTAGCAGGGAAATGTCGAGGTTATAATAATAAAGCCAGAGGAAAACAGGCAAGAGTACGAAGCCAAACAAGGTAAAAAGCCGGTCATGGCGGGCGTATCCAAAAATCATCAGGCCAAGCGACAACAGGATGCCCGGTGCCGATAGAACGGCGAGGAGGATGGCCCCGATCACGCCAACAATAACAGGCTCTCGCTTCATGTGTTCCTTTCCGCCAGCCGCCCAGATGATCAAGAAGATGAGGGCCAAGGCAAACAAGATGTTGCTGATCGAAGGAGAGATAACAAGCGGATTGTCCAGATAGTTAAATTCTGTGTGTGAAGACAGAAAGAGAACCGAGCCGGCAAGGCCAACAATTAGTGCCTGTGACAAGGGCTGAAAAAAGGCGGGTACTCTGGGGTGGAAAAGAAGCCAGCCCGCCGCGACAAGCTGACCAAGAATAAAGAGGTTAAAGGCAATATCGGTTGGCAGCCCGAGTTTATCTCCCCAGAGGATATTGAGCAGAATAACGTATAACACCCCGCAACAGGACATGAAACGTTCGACATGAAGCCGATAAAAGGGATAAGTCAGCGCGGTAATGAGACACGAAGACAAGGCTATCGCAAGCAAGTCTTCGCCAAACGATTCCAGCGTTGCAAAGATAAAAAGGAATTTACCAGTGCCCATCAGGGCAAAGGAAACCTGTAGAAAGAAGTTTTTTCCGGTGGTGCTATCATCTGACGTAGCAGTGTACAGCCCGATTGCTGCAACAATGAAAATAACGCTGGTCGTCAAAGCACCGACAGGGTTGTTAAAGTTGATGACTTCGATCAGGACCAAAAACGCAATAAAACAGACAGAGGCAATAAAGGCCCCAATGCCGGATAAAATCTTCAGATAGATGGGAATGTCCGGCATTTGTTGCTGTGCTTGAATAAAGGTGTTGATGCCCTCGGGATCGGCAATCAGATTCTCGCTTGAAAGATGATCAACAAGGTCTGCAGCAGAGATTTTCTTTTGCTGGTTTTGCACTGTATCTGGCTTAGGCATCAGAGGCCCCCATATCTTCTTTTTCTGAAATGGCGGGTTTCTCTGTGCTCTGTTTTTTGTCTTCTTCATTGAGCACGCGGGTCAAGTGCCGCAGATACATTGTAAAACCTGTGATAATGCCGATGGTGACGATGCCCATCAGTAATAAACCAAGTTCTTCTTCGTCCATAAGTATTTCGAATAGTACGCGGATGGCGAGGGTCTCAACAATGATCAGGGCCGAAATGGTGATGGCCGCCAGCGACCAGATATCCCTGACAATTTTGCGGTAATAGACATAAACACAAATATGACCAATTGCCCCGACAAAAGAGCCAATAAAAACGCCTTCATAGGCCTGATCAGGATCGGCAATTAATAGAAGGATGGGAATATTTAAAAGAACAAGGATCGGGATCAGAATAATCCAGCGGGTCCATTTTGCGGCGAGCCAGCGAAAGGACGTTTTATTTGACAGGATTTCGCGTGTGCAAAGGACAAGACCGTTGAAACAGGCAAGAAGCGGTAAAATCAATGGCGACCAGTCCGGTCCAATCCATGATCGAGATATGGGGACCTGTTCCCACCAAAGACCCAGGAATACATTAAAAATCACAAGCCAGAGAACCCAATGGGCCGCAAATCTTGAGAGGATCGTCCAGCCAAATATCAACAGGCTCCAGACCATGAAAAGCTGATAGGCGTCGGCCCCGGTTTGGTAAATTTGTCCAAAGACAGCCAGAAAAGCTCCGACAAAAACACTGGCTGATATCAGGGCGAGTTGGCCGGAAAGACGGGGCAGACCACAGACGCAAGCGGCAATAATGCTGGCGATAATTGCAAACTGAATACCGCCAAGTTTATGGGCGGGTAACAGCTTGGCCCAGTTAAAGGCAAAGAAGTATATGACGCCGGACAGGACCAGACAAACCCCAAGCCCCAATAGCAACCGTGATGCCCAAATCCCCCACTGTGTATGGGGGATCAGGTGCTGTAATGCCGCGTTACGCGCTTGGCGATTGATTTTGCCATAGCTGTAAAGCTGATCAATCAAGGCACGGGTAACCGGAATTTGATCCAGTGATTGCGGTGGGGGTTCTATTTGCTCGGTGGTGTTCATATGTTTCTCTAGATTTGATAATCTATCAAGGACTGTACACGGTATTTCATATAAATAGCTCTTTTATCATCGATGGTTGCAGAACGAAGGTCAATTTTGTTTTTGTATCAATGTTGTCTGGTATCTGAATAGTCGTTAAAAACGGACTTATCTATATTATTGGTTTATATTACTGACTTGGGGAATTTTATTTTGACGTGTGTCTATTTGATTGTCGGCAACACGGGGGCGGGCAAAAGTACCTATGCGGCGCAGCTGGCCCAGCGGGAAAATGCCATCATCTTTTCCGTTGATGAATGGATGAAAACCCTGTTCTTTATGGATATGCCTGATCCGCCACTTTATTCATGGGCGCTGGAGCGAACGCAGCGGTGTGAAAGCCAACAGCTTGCGGAAACATTGAAGGTGGTGGACAAGGGGATTCCGGTTATTCTGGATCTGGGGTTCTTTGCGAAAAGCCAGCGCGAAAGGGTCACGGACTTCCTGAAAGATCATGGTTGCGAATTTCAGGTGCACTATCTGGACGTGGATAAAGAAACCCGCTGGGATCGCGTGCGCCATCGGAACGAAGCGCAGACAGAAACCTTTCAATTCGAGGTGTCCCGCGAGATTTTTGATTTCTGTGAAACCATCTTTGAACCGATGGATGCAGAGGAGCGTAAGTTGGCTGTTATCGTGGCGTGAAGTTATGGATTAGAGCCACGCGATATAGGGGGAGTAGGGGCTTTGGGAAAAATAAAGATATACACCGATAACAATTAGACCGATCCAGAATTGAAGACTGTTGTTTGTCCGATGGGCAATTGTGGTATTCAATTCTTTATCCCAAAGGGTTTGTTTATCCATGGTCAGATCAAAATAACCGTACATCTGTGCGATGAGGGATAGGACGGGCAGGCCAAGGGCAAAGCCTTTGATATACACCAAGGCTTCGCGTTTGGCTGTGCTCTGGATAGTCAGCCCCCTGTTATCCTTGCCCAAAACCTTGATCCCCAGAAGGCATTTACCAACTGTGGTGCCGAAGGCCCCGATTAGTGCCGTGTTTACGATAGCAACAACACCAAAGAAGATCACAGGTACGATGATCAGGATGGCAATCAATTCCAAAAGAGAAAGCTGTTCAGAGTATTTATTCAGATCAGCGGGCGTAAATTTTGCCAACAGAGGTGAAAAGATCAGATTTGCATAGATTGATATATCAACCCAACGGGCAAAGTACCGTCGCCAGGGATGCGGAGAGACATCGTTCCAGATCCCTTTCGGGTGATCATTAGGCCCTTGTTTTGATGCGGCGTCAGAGGTTGATGATTGTTGATCATCATTTGCCCTTAACCTATCGCCGTTTATCTCTTTATCATTTGATTTTGGCCCGTTTAGCTCACGCCCATTGGACTTTGGCCCGTTTAGCTCACGCTCATCGGACTTTGGCCCGTTTAGCTCATCCCAAGTGAAATCACTTCTGCGGATCCTGAGTTCTTTATAGGCAAGCCATGTATCACTGTCCTTTGCTCGCACAAAGCTATAACCCGCAATAACGTTGGCTTTGTAAAGCTTATAGAGGTCCAGTTTGGTTACAGGTCCAAATTCCTGATTTTCTGCCCAGTAGTACCATGTTTCCATAAGTCTGCCTGATTTTGAAAGACCTGATTTGAAAGAAGGGTGACGATGCTTGATCTTTATGATGGATTATATCCGTTTTGGCTATAGCGATGGCCTATGGACGTGAGCTTTAGATCAGGGATAAAGATCGGCATCCCCCTTTGACGTTACTGGTAAAGGCAACGATTTATGAGCGCATCAGACTTTGCAAGGTGAAAACGGGCAGTCCAGATACGGGCAATCATGGTTTTAAGATCCATACACTCTGTGTTGACGGAAATTGACCGCGAAGCCCGTTGGGAACGGGAATTTCGTCGAGAAAGTTGATTGAATAATGAGCGCTGTAATAGTTTTGCACCATCTGCTCATCAACGGAAAAGGGTGGGCCGTTGGTAAGGCTTTGATCGTAGCTGTAGGTTAGCAATAAATAGGGTGCTTTATGGGTAATTTCTATTAGATGTTTAGTGTATTTTTTGCGCATATCTTCAGGTAAGGCCACCAAAGCAGCTCTGTCGTATATGGCATCAACACGACCTAGAATTGATGATGTCAGATCAAAAAAATTGCCAACAAAAATATCAATGTTCTTTGCCTGATAATGTTTAAAAGCCTCTGTTTGTTTAATTTCAGGTACCAGACCGAGACCGTCAAAAAGTTGTTTGATAGCAATATCGCTTAATTCGACACCAACGACCCGATAACCTTGAGAAAGCAACCATTGAATGTCGAGGGTTTTGCCACACAAAGGAACAAAAATCCGACTTTGATCTTTTAAATCCAGTTTATGAAAATGTTGAATCAGAATGGGATTGGGCTTGGTTTCGTGAAACCCTATTTGGTTGTTTTGCCATCTGTCATGCCAAAAGTCTTCTTCCATTGTCGGGACCTGTTCCTGATTGAAGGTGGATAATTTCTACTTCATCAAGTCAGCTTGAGGTCAAGTAGAAATAACGGGCAGAAATAAAGAAGACATAATAGAGCTACGATTTTTAATGGAAATCAACAGTAGAGTGAGTAGCATGAAAATTAATACCATGCTCTGGGCTTTACCCAACAAAGCTCGAAGCATGGTATTATAAGTATGGGGCCATACCCCTGGGATGATTATGTGATCTGATCAGGCCAGCTTGAACCAGAAGTCCAGATCGACACTTTCCGGGTCAAAAATATCCAGAAGTTCCAGACAGGTATCATCCTGAACATAGCCATTACAAATTCTGCGGGCCATGCCCAGGTTCTCGACAAAGGCGATTTCAGAATAGGTTGTGTCATCAATTTTACCCATGAAGTGGGCGCGTGCTTCGGTAAACTGGTTTAAATAGTTCTCTTCAATTCGGTTTGATATCTCCAGCATTTTTTCCTCATCAAAGACCTCTGGCTTTGGACTGAAGGTGCCAAATTCAATAGAGGAAAAATTTGTCGGAGCCGTCACGTTTTCTTTCAGGATAGTATTGGCGGTCAGACGAATGCTGTCGGGTTTTAGTAAGGCCATGAATTCCTGTGAACTTTTGGCTTGTGGGTGAGCTTCGCACATCGCCATGAATGATTGGTGATCACGCGCCATGATGGCGTCGGCAAAATGCCCTTTGTCATTACCCAGAAAGCAATGCGTGGCGATACCTTCCTGTGTTGACAGGAAATCATGACGCCAGTTCAGCGCTGCTTCGATAATTTCTGCGGTTTCGACACCATCGCGCTTTTCATAGCGGGCAAAGCCCATTGTTTTAAGGGAACCAAGATCTTTTTTGAACATGCCTGTTTTCCGTTTCTATCGATATAAGTGTTTCGCATCAGTAATTTATGTGCTGATGGCGTGCTGCCACTTGCCTCCCGGGATTGGATGTTGGGTTTGGCACATGGGCTTGTGAAACGACTTATACTGGATACCCCTGACAATTTATGTCAGGGTAGTTTATCTAATCTGGAAAAATGATGCGCGTTCAAAGACTCTTCTCCATCCTCGACCGTTTACGGGCAAGGCGACAGCCTGTCTCGGCCGAAAGTCTTGCCGACGAACTCGGCGTCTCGCTGCGGACGATCTATCGCGACATGGTAACGTTACAGTCCATGGGGGCACCTGTACGCGGCGAAGGGGGCATTGGCTATCAGATCGAAAAGGGTTATTTCCTACCGCCTTTGCATTTTGATGCGGATGAACTGGACGCTATTATTATCGGCATGCGGTTGGTGGCAGCACGTGGGGACAAGCCACTTGCCGATGCTGCAACACGGGCATCGGCCAAAATATCGGCTGTGCTGCCCGAAGATATGGAAGACAGTTACTATGATGCGCCTTTGCTGGCCTATTCCGTGCAACCAAAATCCGAAGAAGAAACCATTGATTTCCTCAGCCCGGTAAGAACAGCCGTGCGTGACCGGGCGTTGCTGGAGATCGGTTATCTGGACTTAAAGGATCAAGCGAGTGAGCGTATTGTTCGCCCTCTGGGGCTTACGGCGTTTGACAAGGTGTGGCTGTTGACCGCGTGGTGCGAAAAAAGTGATGATTTTCGGTCTTTTCGGATTGACCGTTTGCAAAGTGTCCGGCGAACCGGAAAGAGCTTTCGCAGGGAAGCAGGTAAAGAATTCCGCGATTACCTCAAGAGGTTATGATTTTTGTATCGCGTTTTAGTGATTATCTCTCTGTTTCCAAAAGGGATCTTTATGGATAGCATGCTGGATAAATTGAATGCTGGGTAACGATGAAGGAAAGAAACAGGGATGAAATACTTACACACCATGGTGCGGGTCACTGATCTGGAAGAGTCCATGGACTTTTATTGCAACAAGCTGGGTCTTGTCGAGACGCGGCGGTTTGATAATCCGGAAGGGCGGTTTACCCTTGTCATGCTGGCAGCACCGGGCCAACAGGAAGCCGAGCTGGAGCTAACCTATAACTATGATCCTGAAGAACTGTTCGGGGGTCGTAATTTTGGCCATCTGGCCTATGCAGTTGATAACATCTATGAATTTTGTCAAAAGCTTATGGATCAAGGGGTGACAATTAACCGTCCGCCACGCGACGGACGCATGGCTTTTATCAAATCCCCCGACGGGATATCCATTGAGCTTTTGCATGCGGACGGATCTTTGCCAATTCAAGAACCCTGGGCATCCATGGAAAATATCGGTAGCTGGTAGAACTCGGTAGTTTCATTTAGCTGGTTTATCCGATGATTAAAAAAAGCCTCTATCTGGGGCTTTTTTTGTCTTGCCGTGGCGCTTTAACTGCAAGAATAGCACCTTTAGGCTTTTTTTGTTTGTCAGGCTCTTGACTTCTTTTCTCTTTCGGTTCTTTGCTTGGGGTGATCACTTGAAAAGGAAAGAATAAGGGCATGTTAGATATTGCGATAAATCCTAGCCTTTGGCTGGCTTTTGTTTTGGCCACTGCTGTGTTGGCTATTATTCCGGGGCCGATTGTGACGCTGGTGATTGCCAATAGCCTCAATCAGGGAACCCGTGCAGGTGTGGCCAATGTGATGGGCACGGTTTTGGGAAACGTCGTGCTTTTTCTCATCGGTGGTCTGGGAATGGCGTGGGTTCTGACGGCCTTGTCGAACTGGTTTGATGTTCTGCGACTTGCAGGGGCAATATACCTCATTTATCTCGGCATAAAATCATGGCGTAGCAAGGGACAGGGACTGGAAGATCAAGAGGCAACTAAACCCGGTAAGTCTTTGTTCCTACAGGGTGTTGTTGTGGCGATCACAAACCCGAAAACAATTATATTCTATGCTGCGTTTTTCCCTCAGTTTATGGACCCGAGCCTATCCGCACCGGGACAGCTTTTTGTTTTGAGTGTCACTTTTCTTTTTGTTGCTGCATTTTTGGACACGACCTATGCTTTTCTGGCGGGCCGTTTACGCCCCTATCTTTTGGGCGCACGACGGGCCGCGATAAGAAATAAAATAACGGGTGTTCTACTGGTCGTTACTGGGGTTGCCCTAGCGATAACTAAACGATCATGAACATGGGGCGGTTAGGTTTTTCGCAACTTGTATTGGATTGTAAAAAAACACATTATATCCAAATATAAGTAGGATTGAAACATTACTGAAATGAGACACCAGAGTCGATTTTATTGATTAACTACATGGACTCGTTTAGCTCCTAGACTGGCTATAACGCTCAGGAATACGCCTAATATAAGTATAATTACGCCAAAATATGCCAAAATACTGAATACTGAGATTTGTACAATACTGCCACCGAAACCATAAAGGAAGTTTGTTGCTCTAAAATTTTGGATGATTAAAAAGAGGCCTATACACACCCCAATAATCATAAGAATAGTGCCGTTTAGAATGTCGCCATTTTCTGCGATCGAATTTAAACGCCATTCATTACCAATCCATAATAAACCAACAGCAATTCCGACTATGATAAATGACAATTTTGTAAAAAATTGATATTCGAATTTTTCAGCACAATGATTATTAAAGGCCAGAAAAGCCCATAAAACTCCGATGAAAGCTGCTAATCCACCAAGTGTTTGTAATACAATCATACTTATACTCTGCTAGAACAAACGAAAAAGATCTTATTTGTTGTAATTTATATATCTAGTTTTGCTTTAAGTTGCAACTGTAGGCTTGTATGGGCAACTGGCTAGTTACTTATTTGATCTTGCCAAACACACTTTGGATAAACACAATATTGCCTGCTTTTCATCGGAGATAGCTGATTTTCCTTGAAGCACGTCTGTAGCTGAAACGCCAAAAAAACAAAAGGCCTGAACGATTTGGTTCAGGCCTTTGTGGTTAGTACTGTTAAACAAACTGTTTAAAGGGTTCATCCACAGGTGTCTCGGCAAGGTGGTTTGTGTAGTTGCTGATTACCTTTTGGGAAATACCAAGTACAATTTCCAAAAGCTGTTTGTTTTCATAGCCAACAGCTTTAAAAGCCTGAACATCTGATGGAGCAAGGCGGCCACGGTTTTTAACCAGGGCGAGGGTTGTTCGACGTAGTACCTGTAACTTTTCTGTTGGCAGGTCTGTTTTGTTGCGGAGGGCATCAATAATGCCTGCATCGACCTTCATCATATGGGCAATGGCGGTATGTGCTGGCACGCAATAATGGCATTCGTGTTCCACATTGATCGTCTGCCAGACAACCGTCAGCTCTTCGGCATCAAAACTGGTTTGCTGAAAAAGGGAATGAAGGGTTTGATACGCTTCCAAAGTGGCGGGAGCTTCGGCCATAACAGCGATTAAATTCGGGATCATGCCAAATGCTTCTAGTGCATTATCAAGAAGCGGTTGGCTTTTTTCAGGGGCGGTTTCTTTTGTGTGCAGGGTAAAGCTCATGTTTATAGTCCTTAGAAAATAGTAAAATTTTCGATCAGCGCTTAAATTAGTACCGATCGGTTTTAAACATATTTAGACCGATTGTTCTATTTTCAATGAGAACCTATAAAATATCAGAGAACATCACGCTTTTGTGAACGCGGTATTTATTCTTACAGAAAGTAACAGTTTCAATAAAAGGAGATGGGTATAGGGATTAACCAGTTAAAGGGTCATGGGTTTTCGGAGAGGAAACAAGCTGGTTGCTTGTATTTTAACAGCGATATTGACCCTTGATAGTTACGTTGAACTGACATCTTTGGTTTACGTGTGCAGGATTGTTGAAGTACTTTTTTAACGGCGAACTCAGGACTGTGGTTAAAGCAGTCCTGAGTGATTGAGCGCGTTAACTGAACTCTATAATCCCACTAATAATGAGGGCAGATAGGTTGCCGTTTCGGGAATAAGCGCGACGACGAGTAAAACAAGTAGCTGTAGGATAACAAAGGGAATAACGCCTTTGTACATATGCTGATAAGTCAAACTTGGTGGCGCTATGGACCGCAGGTAAAAGATTGACGGGGCCATTGGCGGGGTCAGATAAGATGTTTGGATAACAACCATAACCATCACAGCAAACCAGATAGGGTCAATGCCAGCTGATTTCACTATAGGGGCAAAGATAGGAATACAGATCAGGACGATTGATATCCAATCCAGAACGAACCCGGCTATGAAGACGATTAGCAATAAGAAGACAATTAATCCGGTATTCCCAAACCCGATAAAGTCAACCAGATCTCTAATCAGATTACCACCACCGGCGAGTGCGAATATGCCAGTAAACATTGTGCCGCCAACAACAATCAACATGATCATAGAGGTAACACGAACGGTTACAGCCAATGATGCTTTTAATGTTTCAAAGCTAAGTTCTCTGAACGATGCTGCAAGCAACAGGGCACCAATTGCGCCAACTGCGGCGGCTTCAGTTGGTGACGCTGCCCCGGCAAGTAAGGACCCTAAAACCGCAAAGATCAATACTAAAGGCGGAATAAGAGCTTTGAGGGTTATGGTTAGCTTTTCTGAAAGTGAAATATTGAGATCTTCAACGGGAATAGACGGTGCATCTTGAGGTTTAATAATTGCCCTTATTAACAGGTACCCCAAAAAGAAGGCTACCATAAGCAAACCAGGAATAAGAGAAGCCGCAAAAAGCTGTCCGACGGATAACTGTGCGATTGATGCATAGACAACAACAACAATAGAAGGTGGTATAATGGTGCCGAGTGATCCACCCGCACATATTGTGCCCGCAATAAGCTCTCCGTTGTAGTTATACCGCTGCATTGCCGGTATTGCCATAAGGCCTACGACAATCTCGACCGCGCCAACAACACCTGATGCCGCTGCAAATACGGAGCACATTAAGATCGTTGCAATACCAATACCGCCGGGAAGTCGACCGACCCAAAGCTGTAGTGCTTTAAACAGACGTAACGCTATCCCGGATCTTTCCAGAATGGCCCCCATAAAGATGAATAGCGGAATTGCTGCAAGGATAAAGTTAGAACTTGTTGACAGAATTGGGCCATAGAGTTGAAGGAAAATCATATCGCCAAAGACGATATATCCAAAAAGTACAGATATCAGAACCAGCGCGAAGGCCACGGGAAGGCCCATGAAGACAAGTGCAAAAAGGGCGGGGAACATGATAATAGGAAGAAAATTCATGGCTTTTCTCCTGTATTATCAATTTTAATATTACCAACTTCGACATTATCTATTTCTCCGGCATGTTCGCCGGGAATTTTTTCACGCCTGAGGTATTTTATTCCTTCGCAGAAGAACTGAAGTGCAAAAATGCCAAGCCCAACCGCAATGACGCTGTAAAAGGGCCAGACCACAGGTGCCCATGGGCTTACATTTTCAACTTCATTGGTAATGAAGGCTTTATAAGTTTTCGTTCCAGCAATGTAGGTAAAGACGCAGAAGCAAGGCCCTAAAAGGAAGCTGTAAACAAAGCCGTTAAGATATTGCTGTGTTTTGTGACTCAATTGTCTGGAAAGAAAGTCGATACGGACATGGGCATCTGCCTGCAATGTAAACGCGGCGCCAAGTAAAAAGATTGTCCCATTGAGCATATAGGAAATATCAAAAGCCCATAGAGTGGGGGCATCAAAGATATAACGTGCAACGACCTCATAGATCATTGATATAACCAGACAGAGTATTACCAACTTTGAGATGCTACCAAAGAAGTTGGAAACCCTGTCTATGAAAGACAGAAAAGAGGTCATGGTTTACCCCGATTGTATATGGATTAGTTTGTTATTTGATCAAACTTTTTTAACTGTCCTGTTGAACAGGAGCTTTAAGTGAGCCTGCATGAAGCAGGCTCACCCAATGTGAACTACGGAAAAGAACAGCGTCTTATTTCACGATATCTCTGACACGATATTCAGAGTTTTCTGCCCAGGCTTTTTGATACGCAAAGTATGATTCCATAATTGTCTGCATAGAGGTATCACCTGCATCTGCAAGCTCTTTGGCCTTTTTACGTGCCCAGTTGCGACCAGATTCACGCAGTTCTTCAACAACAACATTATCGAGTGTGATCATTTTAACGTTTGTTTTTTTGTACTCTGCCATAGCTTCTATGTCTGTGTTGCCAAAATGGGCATAGCTTTCGTAAGTCGTTAGTTTTGCAGCTGCCTCGATTTGAGCTTTGAGTTCATCTGAAAGAGCATCCCATGTTTCTGCTTTAACAAAGACTTCCCAAAGGAAAGATGGCTGGTGTACGCCAGGCATAATGATATAGGGGGCAGCTTCGTGAAAACCTTCACTCAGGTTCGCACCGGGAGTTGACCATTCAATGGCATCAACACCTTTCCTTTGAAGCAAGGTGTAAATTTCACCACCTGGAACCACTGTTGGTATGCCACCGTAAGTTTCTTTCACCACAGCAGCCCACGCACCAGATGTTCTGTATTTCAGACCTTTGAGATCAGCTGTTGACTTAATTTCCTTGTTTGAATGTGCCATAAACTCGGATGTTCCAATGCCTACAACAATGGAATGAAGGCCCATTTTTTCGCGGCGGAAATCCTGTAGCATCTTTTCGCCGCCGCCATTATACACCCAGTGCAGGGTTGCTTCGCCTGACATGCCGCCGGGGAAGCTCGCAAAAATGGCATTTGTGGGGTCCTGATTGACAAGATATGAAGGGGTGGAGTGCCCTGCATCGACCAAACCGTCTTGAACAGCTTCGTATACTTTAAAGGCTGGAACAATAACCCCGGCACCAAAGGGCTGTACCTCTAGCTTGCCACCTGTTGTGACTTCTACATTTGCAGCAAAGCGTTCCATAAAGTTTTTATAGAAAAAAGATCCTTCGGAAATAGCTGCTGGCATGCGCCACGTGATTTCAGCCGCGTTTGCTATTGTGCCTATGCAGATGGAACCCGCAATAAGAGCCGGGGTAATAAACTTTTTTAACATGAAGTCCTCCACTATTACATACCCCTTTTTTCGGGGCTTGATTGGGGCCGTACACCCAATACTTGGTCTAGAGCAACCACCAGATACTGTGTCGTGCGACCTAATTGATATGTTAAGCGGTTGTTTGTTTTTGAATTCACTGACTCAGTTTAAAGCGGATAAAACTTAGCGCCTTTAAAGTCTGCTTTGTTATCTTCAACCACTCAGTAAAAGCAGCATAGCAATTATTGTATACAATATTCAATATTAAATATTAAGTATACGAGTCGTTTGTGTGTTTAACTGGTTAAATAGGGGATGAGATTATTAGAAGGTATTGATATACTTAGATCTATGCTATCTACGAATTTTGTATCTTAAATAAATAATTCACCGCCATGCACAACAACGTTTTGGATATCTGGGATGCAACAACTGATAATGATGATCAGGCGATTGTTATTCCTGATGGCTGTTGTGATTTGATTTTCAAATTCAGACCAGGGCAAGAACCCGTGTGGTTTCTTTCTCATCTGGCGGAAACGACGCAAACAGTACCTATGTTCAAAGGGGACTTTTTCAAAGGTTATCGATTAAGGCCCGGTACTTCCGTTGATATGGAAAAACTTTTGAGGGCAGTCGCGGGGCAATGCCCCATAAACAGTGATAATATTGTTGATTTGATCAATGACTATACGATCTACCGAATGCAAACAGAGGATGCGTTGTTGTGTCTGGCATCTGGTGTGGGGACTGTTGGACAAGCGGCGACAAATCTTGGTGTGTCTTCCAGAACGTTACAGCGCTATGTCGTAAAAGAAACCGGAAAATCCCCGGTTTTCTGGCACAGGTTGGCCCGTGTACGCCGGGCTGGACGTGATATAGAACAGGCGAATTCTCTTGCTGAATTTGCTTTTGATCACGGTTTTTCAGATCAGGCACATATGAACCGGGAATTCAAACAGTGGTTTTCCCTAAGTCCCCGAAACTTTGCCAAGGTATCCCGGCAACAGAACGTTTTTCAATCTGGCTATGGCTAGGTTCTTTGTGGTAACGCGACTATTTATATTTCGCATGAATTCTGTCGTATGTACCGTCATCTTTTATTATGGATAGGCCTTTGTTGAATTGTTCCAAAAGAATTTTAGCGTCCGGCCACTTCTGACTAAAACAAAGATGGAAGTTTTTTTGCTTCAGGTCAAAATACTTAAGCTGTGAAGTTAGGTCCTTGCTAACAGCTATGTATTCGATGAATTCCCGATTAGAATAGAAAAAATCAAAGTCCCTTTTTAACAGCATATTGAGTGCAGCTTCGTCATTTGTCACAGAGTGATGGGGAATACCTGCTTTTTTTAGTTCCAATGCCCCCGTATACCCATCAACAGCCGTAATTTTTTTACCCTGACCGTCCAACAGGCTTTGCGGGATTTTTCCTGTATAGGATTGTTTCGCAATATAGCTGTTGGTTGCGTTGCTGATCGGGGCTGAAAAATAAAGGAATGAATCTCTGCTTGCTGCTTTGGCACAGGATAATACGGCGGCTATTTTACCTTGTTTCGCCCGAAGTAAAATTCTGGACCACGGCATGTATTCAATGCTGGCTTTTATACCGACCTGGTCAAAAGCGGCGATGGCAACCTCTACATCAAATCCGCGTAATTCATTTTTGGGCGGAAATTCAATAGAATAGGGGGGGTAGTTAACAGCATATATTGTGATTTTACTTTGTTCAGCAAAAACGGCTCTGGGAAACACTATCCCGTAGATTACCAGGGTGAGTATAAGAGAGAACAGATTTTTTATAAGGTGTGATCTATTCCACATTTTGACTGGGGTGATTAATTCAATATCTAATCGCCCTGACTATCCTTTCCTAAAAAAATACATGTTAACATAAACTTTATACGGGAAATACTTATAATTACTATATTTGTGTTGAACTTTTTGTTTCCAATAAAAATCAACAACTCATTAATGAATGTTTAGAACTTAGTTAGATAAAATTTTGTAACCACAAAAAGATTTAGGTATTTGAACAGGAACATTAATGTTTAGTCGATTAAGTTTCTCAATATGTATTTTCCTGTTCATGATGAGTGGTGCAATCGGGAAAAGCCAGGCATCTGAAAGTTTTGTTTGGTTGGATGATTCAGATTACGAACCCTTTATATACAATGGAGAAGATAATCGCCCAAAAGGTTTGTTTATAGAGGTTATTTCAGAAATTTTTAATCGGCTGGATAAGCCGTTGACTATTCAACTTTACCCCTGGAAACGGACGCAATCTTTGGTTAAGAGCAAGAAGGGGGACGCAATGTTGACAATAGCAACTCCTGAACGCTTATCGTACCTGTCCGCGAGTGATCCCGTCTTTACATTTACCTGGCGATTGTTTGCAAATAAAAAAAATCCAAATAAAAATATTCTGTTGAAAGCGCGAACCGCAGCTGATCTTAGGGATTTTAGACTTTTGTCATATTTGGGAAATGGTTGGGCCGAAGAAAATTTGAAAAATTTGAAAGTGACCTATGCACCCAAATTTACACAGGCCTTAATTATGTTGGTTCAAAGAGGTTCATCTTTTGATGGGATGATCGAGCACGACTTTATCTTGAAATACAACATAAATCGCCTGATCAAAGAGGGGAAGCTTAACCAAGAACACAGTGAAATACTCGAAGAGGGCACCTATCCCTTTGACGAAGTTGAATTCAGATTTCTCATTCGAAAAGATTCTTCTTATGCTGACATTTTACCCGCTTTTAATGCGGCGTTGTCCGAGATGCGTGAAGACGGAACGTATCATCGTATCTATAATAAGTACCTGCAATAAGAGATACTTATTATAGATGGTGAGAATAGAAATTTTTGTCGTAGATTAAAATATTCTGATTTAAGTCGGTGTTTGTGATTACTGAATTATTATTGGCGTACAGATTTCCACCAGAAACCCGTTAAGATCGCTTACATAGGCTGTTGTTTGCCCCCATGGCATTTCTGCTGGTTCTTGCACGGGTACTGCACCAGCTTGTAAAGCGCGATCAAATGCTTCTGAGACATTATCCGTGGTGAATGCGATCTCAAAACAGGGATGTTCTTTTTGCGGGGATGATGGGTTCTTACCCAGTTCCTTCATGAGGGAAAGAGATGAGAAAGACAAGGTTGTTTGCCCCGTATCAAGTTCCCCGTAATCGCCACTTTCGTGAAGCATTTTCTGCTTAAAGCCAAAGGCTTTTTGGTAAAATTGCAATGTTGCGGCCACGTCCTGGACATAAAGAATGGTATAGGCGAGTTGCACCTGTTTCTCCTTTGATCTGATGCTGTCATTAAATATGAAACTCAGATTAAAGGCGAAATATTTTCTGGTCTTGAATATTTCGGACAGGGTTGTTTTTAATGATTTGCAGGCAAAGCAGTCATGGCAACGTTGATGAAGTTGCTCAGTTCTTGTTTATTTGTGCCCGTCCGCCCCATCACCCCCAAGGCAAGGGATTGTGCGGCAAAAAATTCTGCAAGTGCTTGGGCATCAACCTGTGGCGGCAGTTCGCCGTTCTTCTGGGCCTTTGCAAATCGTTGGGCAAAAACATCCCGACGTCTTTGATCGTATTCTTTACCGATGGCTTGTAAAGCAGGGTGTTGTGATGCGCCTTCGATAAGGCTGTTGACGACAAAACAGCCGCTGGGGCAGCTGTCATCCAGCATGGAATGAGCGACTGTTTCCAAAAAGCGACGCACAACAAGGGGCAAAGGATCGTCAGAGCATTCCAAATCATCTAACAACGGTGTGCCTAGGCTATTAAAATAGCGCGTAAGAGATTTTTTATAGAGGGACTCTTTATCACCAAAACAGGCGTATAGTCCTGGTTTTGCCATACCTGTTGCGTCAACAAGATCACTCATGGATGTGCCTTCGAAACCTTTGTTCCAAAAGACTTTCATTGCTGTGTCCAGCACTTCTTCCGGGTCTGTTTTACGTGGTCGGCCGCGTCCCATTGTCATCTCGATCAAATATATATACCGAATGGTATTTTATCAGGTGAGCTTATTTCTTCAAGTCTCAAATCAGTTAAGCCAAGACGAGGGGCAGAGTCGTATGAGGCACAATATAGGATAACCATTTAAATTAATACCGAATGGTATTTTAATTTGACATTTCATCTCGTGTTTATATTTTAATACTTATCGGTATTTAATTTGCCTGAAAAACACAAGCATGGTTTTGAGGAAAAAATAATGAGTAATATTAAGGGTAAAGTCGCATTTGTAACCGGGGCTAATCGTGGCATTGGCCGAGCTTTTGTTGAGGAGCTGATTGCGGCCGGGGCTTCCAAGGTTTATGCCGCGGCGCGTGACGCAAATAAGTTGTCAGATTTGGTTCAGGAAAATGAAGGCAAGGTTATTCCGGTTACGCTGGATGTAAACCAAGCTGAAACCATCAAGACACTTGCCAATGATTTTAAAGATGTTGCCTTGTTGATTAACAATGCAGGGATCGCCCGCTTTACAAGCTTCATGACGGCACCATCGCTGGATGACGCGCGTGATGAAATGGAAACAAACTATTTTGCGCCCTTGAATATGATTCGTGCCTTTGCCCCGGTTCTAAAAGAAAATAATGGTGGGGCCATTGTTAATATCTCTTCAGTTGCGGGCTATTTGAACTTTCCTGTTTTGGGATCTTATTCTGCATCAAAGGCTGCGGTTCATTCCCTGACCCAAGGGGTGCGGGCCGAACTGGCTGGGCAGGGGACGCATGTTGTTGGTGTATATCCCGGACCAATCGATACGGACATGACGGCGAGTGTGCCGTTGGACAAAACAGCGCCGAACATTGTGGCAAAAGAAGTTCTGAATGCTGTGGAGAATGGTATCGAAGATGTTTACCCCGATCCTATGTCCGTTGACTTTCACGCAGGGTTCCTAAGCGATCCTAAAGCGTTGGAAAAACAGGTCGGAGAGATGTTGCCAGAATAATGACCTCTAGAGGGATAGTCACCCAGAGGTGAAACTATTTTGCCGAGGAGTAAAGATCCAGTGGCACAGGTTTTAAAAAGTGATTTTCAATGTTGATCATATAACTGAAAATCGGCTTTTGAAGCTGAGGTCTGGAATAATAAACAGCAGGTGTGATGAATTTGAAAGATCAGTTCTTCACACCCTGTTTGTATCTTCTGTTCCGCATGTGCTGTGATCAACGCTGTAATAGAGGGCAGGACGTTATTTTACCTTTGCTGTTCAGGTTGGTAGTGCTGTTATTCCCTACTGTTTCTACGATCGACCTGGTCCCAATCTTTTAGGGCCTTTGGGATCATCAGGTCCATAAGCTCAAAAGAATTACGACAGGCACGGTGCAGGTTTGCTTCAAAATCTTCGCTGGCACTGTCCGAAGATGAATCAGACAAGGCCCGAATAACCACAAAGGGCAAACCGTTGAGGCGGCATGTCTGGCCAAAGGCTGCGCCTTCCATTTCGGTTGCAAGGGCCGCAAATTCCCGTTGGAGCCACCGTAGTTTGTCGCGGTCCTGTACAAAGGTATCGCCAGAAGCAATGGTGCCAAGCATCAGGTTGGGGGCACCATCGACGCCTTCGAAGGCAGTGTCAAATGCCGTGGTGGCCTTGCCGACAAGGTCGGGATCACATTCAATCAGGCGTTCTCTGCCCGGGGTTTCCCCATGACGCCGCCCGAAAGCCGTCAAATCCATATCATATTCAACGACGTGACTGGCGATGATAATATCACCCGCTTGCATATTAGGTAGCAGCCCGCCGGCAACACCACTGAAAACCAGTTTCTCTGGCTTGAAAAGGTCAATCATCATCTGGGTGCAGATCGTGGCATTGACCTTGCCTATACCAGACTGGGCCAAGGCAATGTCAGTTCCTTTGTAATTGCCTGTGCTTACGGTAATGCCGGCATGAGTACTTTCACTGATATCGCTAAGTTGCCCCAGCAACAATTGAACCTCTTCGTTCATTGCGCCAATAACGCCTAACATGGTGATCTCCTTGTACGGACCTATTGCTTGGTACGGACCTATTGCTTGTTCCCTGAAAACAGGCCGAATTTAGAGGGCCATAAACATACACACCAAAATAGGGACTGAAGAAGTTTAGGGTATCAACCTAAAGGAATAGTAAAGCATTGTGCTTTTGAAAGCTTGTAGAGCGACAGGGATTGTACCCTTTTGAGCTTTTTCCTGATTGGCACTTTGAATATCCTGCCCAATTAATAGGCGCGGCGCGTTGTCTGAACAGACATTCTGCGGACGAAGGCAGTGTGTAAAACAGTCCACTTTGGCCCGGCTTACGCATTGGTTCGGGCATCACTGCCCTCTAATCCAAAAATATTTACACCGCGATGAAACTATTCAGCATTGCCTTTCGTGGTTGAACATTGAGCGCACCCGACCACGTGCGCACTGCGACCAACTTGAAAGGAAAAATAATGAAAATCCAGACTCTTGTGACATCTCTTATCGCACTGGCGGCTACCCCGGCATTTGCAGATGGTCACGCATCGGTTTCCGGCTATGCACTGGCAGATGATGGCGCAACGCTTGTCGTGATGAGTGACGTGCATGCCCCTGGTGACGTGATGACCTACAGCCTGGCATCTCCTCTGAAAGCGATTGCCTGGCGTCCGGTTACGGGTGAACTTCTTGGCTTCTCTGACGGTATGATCGCGACGATTGACCCGATGTCGGGTGATCTGACGAATTTGGGTGCGACATTTATGGATGATGCGATGATTGGCGACGGCAAGATGGTTGCGTTTGATTTCAACAACAAGATTGACGCCGTACGCGCTGTGACGTCCGCGGGCGATAACCTTGTCTATTTCCCCGAAGGCTTTGGTGACAATGATAAGCGTGCGGGGTCGGTGCGCCGTTTCACTGACCTGGCTTATGCTAAGGGTGATGCCATGGCAGGTACTTCTCCGATGGTCTTTGCCAACGCCTATACAAACGCCATCAATGGCAAAAAGGCCAGCGCGACATTCCAGTATGCGCTTGATGCAGCCACTGATACATTGATCAGTTTGGCCAACAACAAAGGTACGCTGGAAACCATAGGCAAGATTACCGTTGACGGTGTACCCGTCGATCTGGCCCCGATGGGAGGTTTTGATATCGTCTCGAGAGCGGAAGGTGAGAACATGGGACTTGCCATCCTGCAAATGGAAGGCGCCGCGTCAGCAGGTCTTTACGAGATTGACCTCGAAACAGGTGCGGCCACGATGAAAGCTGACCTCGGAATGGGTGGCATTACCGGTTTTGCGGCATCGATCGGCATGTAACTTTCGGCGATTAAGTCTAGATTTTATTAGTACCTATGCAAATGGCCCGGTAGTGAGAGATTGCTGTTCCGGGCCATTTCTGTTAGACAGGCAGGAAGAAGAAACTACCCGAACTGTTTATGAACGCGTATGACCGACCGCAAGGACATTGAAAAGCTGATCGGCAGGGTTGCGCTTGGCGACAAGACTGCGCTGACTGTGCTTTATGATGCCACAAACGGGAAACTTTTCAGTATCTGTCTGCGTGTTTTGAAGAGCAGGCCGGAAGCCGAAGATGCGCTACAGGACGTGTACCTTCGGATCTGGGCCAAGGCTGACCGATATCAGGTCACGGGTCATAGTCCGATGACATGGCTCATCACTGTTGCGCGTAACCTGGCGATTGATCGGCTGCGCGCGAGGAAAAGCAACCACGTGGATCTCGACAGCGTTGGTGAGCTTGTCGAAAAACGTCCAGGACCTGAAGCTACATCTATTGCCACGTCAGAGCAGCGCCGGATCAGCACCTGTTTCGAGGAGTTACCGCAAGACCGCGCCGATGCTGTCCGTGCTGCCTATCTAGACGGTGCGACCTATCAAGCGCTTGCGGACCGCTTTGATGTGCCGCTGAACACGATGCGAACCTGGCTGCGTCGCAGCCTGATATCTTTAAAGGAGTGCCTTTCGCGATGAGCGACCAACAGGACATGAGCGAAGACGAGGCACTGGCCGCCGAATACGTCTTGCGCCTGCTGGACGCAGATGCGGAGCGGGCATTTGAAACGCGGCTTCAGGCCGAACCGGACCTGCGTGTGCATCTGCGCTTTTGGGAGAGGGAGTTTGCAGCCCTAGCCACTGATTTACCTTCAGACAATCCATCGCCTTCGGTCAAGACGAAGCTTGTCGCCGAACTGAACGGCGAAAAAGCAAGATCCGGGCGTTCTAGGTTCGGGCGTGCAGGGTCTGGGTGGGGCGGGTTTTGGGGGTGGTTTGCCTTCCCCGCATTCGCTGTTGCCGCATTCCTTGTCTTCAGCCCTATGCTGCGTGACCCGGCATTCGACCCGACACACCATGCGACGCTGATCTCGGCGGACGGCGCTGTGCATATTGAGGCAGGCTACGCCCCGAACGGAAACTTGTTCAAAGTGATCCCTGAACAGGGGGTACCAGCGGCGGGTAGGGTTTTTGAGCTTTGGGTGATCAGTGCGAATGCCGATGCGCCCGTGTCCCTGGGGGTGGTTCCGGCGGATCGCGAAAGCCTGTTTGAAATCACGCCAGAAATTGCTGCCTTGATCAATGGCGGCGTATTAGCTGTATCGGACGAACCAGAGGGCGGCTCGCCGACCGGTGTGCCTACGGGCCCCATCCTGGCGACCGACGAGTTCTTTGACGCAGATTTATTTCAACCGGGTTGAGAGTTTTTCGCGGCGCGTCGCCCGCGAACGGATGCCAGCACTAACGTACGATCCTGCGCCTACCGAACAGACTCTTTGTAGGCTGGCTTTTATCTTGAAATGGATAGAGCGACCAAGGTCGTGCTAATGATCTGATGTCCTAGTTTTCTTTGGATCGTTGTGTGTGGGGATGCGTGCGTTGACTGTAAATAACCGCAGTCATGATTACAAATCCCCCGATGACAGCCTGTGGTGTTGGTTGTTCTGACAGGATTAGCCATGCCAAAAATGGGGCGATTGGGGTTTCGAGGGAGCTGACCAGTGCGGCCTGGCCCGATGGAATCAGTTTAGCCCCTTCAGTCAGGGATATTGCTGCAATTGCAAATATCAACCCGAAAAGAGCCAACGGGATCAGTTCTGGTAAATCTATGTTCTGGGGGGACCCAAAGTAAAAACACACGGGGATTAATAACAGTGATGACAAGGCTGTCGGCCCCGCGGATGGTGTGTTCGGATAGCGGCGATAGATCACCATGATCACGGCAAGGGAACAGGTCATGATAAGGGCGAGAAGATCGCCTTTCAGATTTATTTGCCCCAGCGAGCCACTGACCACAATCAGCACCCCGGAAATTGCCCCGAAACACCCCCATGCAACAGGCTTGGTGATTTTTTCTTTGAGCCAGATCCATGCGATAATCGCAGCGAGCAAAGGGGCCGCGGCATAGATCAGGGAAACGTTGGCGACAGAAGTTAGTTTGAATGCGGATAGAAAAGCTGCTGTTCCCATTGCACCGATTATAGCGACCAAAAGCCCGCTTCGGCCCATTTGCAGGAAGCTGCGGGTAAAGCTTTTTTGATAGCCGATCCAGAGAAAGAGAAAAAGAGCTGCAAAAATACCGCGCCACGCAATGATAGACCAGGTTTCTGCCTGAATACTTTTGGTGAAAATACCAGCCAAACTGAAAAGCGTAGCGGATAAAACGACAAGAAGAATGCCCCTTTTTATGCGCGCGGTATTTTCCTGATCTATTGCGCCGCTGGTGCTTGCTTTGACCGTGTTTTGATCTGCATTGATCCGGGGTTTTGAAGTTGTTGCTTTTGACGTGTTTTGAGTTGTCATAGGTGGGGGCTTTTCTACGCGATGGTTGTTTAATGTAAACACCATATCACTTGCTTTGTCGATATGTTTTGGATAAAACCGAAATATGGATGCAGAACCTTCTATGGCCTCTATCGGGGCGTTGATCGGATCGCCAGCGCGCTCGGCGATGTTGGCGCTACTCTTTGATGGACGGGCGCTGACCGCGACAGAATTATCGCAAGCTGCGGGTGTTTCTGCTGCGACGGCAAGTGAACATCTGTCCAAACTTGTTACGGGCGGTTTGCTGGTCTGCGAAAAACATGGTCGCCATCGCTACTATAAGCTGGCGGGGGAAGACGTCGCCGAAGCACTGGAACCTTTGATACATCTGGTGCGCCACAAACCTGCACCAATTCGTCAAGCATCATCGGAACAGAAACAGATAAGATGTGCCCGTCTGTGTTATGACCATATGGCGGGGGAATTAGGCGTTTCAATAACGACAGCGTTGGTCGCACACGGATACCTCAGTATAGAAGACCGTCACTATAATGTAACGACGAAGGGAGAGCAGTTTTTTGCTGAACTGGGAATTGATCTGGGATCTTTACGAAAAACAAGACGTCAGTTCGCGCCCCAATGTCTGGATTGGAGTGAGCGCAAGCCACATGTGGCCGGGGCACTGGGGGCCGCGATAACACTGCTGGCTTTCAATTTGAAATGGATTGAAAGAACAAGGCATCGCCGAATTATTAAACTGACTGACCTCGGTCGCCAACAACTTGGCCAAAAGCTGGGTATCAAACAATGGAATAGTTTTGATTATGGGTAACGATAAAGTCACCGGGGAGCTATCAAACCCTGATGTGATTGTCATCGGCGCTGGAATAGCGGGGGTGACAGCCGCCCGGACATTAATGCAACAAGGGGTGTCGGTGCTTGTTCTTGAAGCACGGGATCGTATCGGGGGCAGGGCCTATACGGAACAGGAAACCTTTGGTGTACCCTATGATCACGGCTGTACATGGTTGCATTCTGCTGATGTTAATCCCCTGTCTCCCCTAATCCGGGATCAGGCGGGATATGATATTTTTGATTTTGGGGCCAGAGAGCCAATTTATTTTGTCCGAGAAAATCAGACAGGACACCAAACGGGGCGAAGGGCCACAGCGCAGGAAGTCATTGATATCGAGAAGGCAGAAGATGCGCTCTATGACGATCTCTGGGCGTATGATGCTGTTACCCATGGCGATATTTCCATCCACGATTTGCGTCCACCTAAAAATAAATGGGATGCGTTGGCACAACTTCGAAAAGGGCCATTTGAAGCCGGTGTGCATTCTGATCGTTTGTCGGTCATTGATTACCAAACACAGTATGAAACCGGAACGGAATGGATGGTACCGCAAGGTTTTGCCGCGGGGATTTTCAAGACTCTGGGGCCGGTGCCGGTTACGTTGGGTGTGACCGTCGAAAAGGTTGATTGGCAGGGACCAACGATCAAGGTGCAAACCAACCAAGGCACGATAACTTGTCGTGCGGTTGTGGTAACGGTGCCCACCGAAATCATTGCCGATGAGACCCTGAAATTCTTACCGGCATTACCAGCGGACAAAATGGCCGCATTTCATGAACTGCCGATGGCTGTGCTGGATAAAATAACTCTTCAGTTCGATCCGGCCTTTCGATCGCTTGTGCCCGATGCGGATACCAATGAAGCCTATATCGAAGCACCACAAGGGATGAACCAGATCGACAGCTGGCACAGTCACCTTCTGTGTCCCTTTGGGCAGGCCATGAGCACGATGTTCGTCGGCGGACAGTTGGCGCGGGATATCTCGGCGGATAGCCAAGAGGCCGCAAAGGACTTTGCGTTGTCGTCACTTGCATCTGTTTTAGGGAGTGATGTCAAAAAGCTTTTTCGCAAGGGTCATGCAACAAAATGGTTAGCGGATACCTTTGCACGCGGGGGCTATGCCTATTCCAATGTTGGCAAAAACCATCTAAGGGAAACGGCACGTCGGCCCGTGGCCGAACGACTATTCTTTGCTGGTGAAGCATTGCACGGCAAATGGGCAACCATGGCACCGGGGGCCTATCTGACAGGGCAACAGGCCGCAAATGAAATCATTGATGTCCTGCTTTCATAAGGGAATTTGGCGAGATAAAGCGAAGGGTAAAGGGAATGTCATGGACTTTTCCCGTTAGAGAGCCTATGACTAATAGCTATATTTTAAGCTATTGAAAGTTCTCGAAAAATGTCCTGGTTCGTAGAAGGAATTCATCCTGAGATACGGCAATCAATTCGCCGGGATCAGGTGCTCTTCGAAGGTAAAACAGACTTTCAGCAGGTCGAAATTTTTGCTAATGATCTGTTGGGACGGGTCCTTGTTCTGGATGATGCCATTCAGATAACAGAGCATGATGAGCAGATCTATAGCGAGAGCATTAGTCATATCCCTTTGCTTTCTCACCCAAACCCAAAAGCCGTGTTAATTATTGGGGCGGGGGACGGCACGGTCCTGCGCGAAGTACTAAAACACAAAACAGTACAACAGGTGACAATGGTCGAACTGGATGGTGCCCTGATCAAGGTTTGTCGGGATCATTTCGCAACGCTTCTTGATGGGGCGTATGACGATCCCCGGCTAAATTTGATTATCGGGGATGGGGCAGGGTTTTTGGCTTCCTGTGAAGATCAATACGACGCGATTATTATTGATTCCACCGATCCAGATGATAATTCAACCAGCCTGTTTACAAACAATTTTTACCAAAACTGCAAAGACCGTCTAACCAAAGACGGAGTGATGGTTGCGCAGGCAGGATGTCCGTCTTATCAACCTTCAATCCTGAAACATATGCGAGGCCGAATGCTGTCTCTGTTTGGCTTTGGAGGGTTCTATCATGCGGCAATCCCGACCTATGTTGGCGGGCTTCATGCCTTTGCATGGGGGAGTGATGGAATTGATCTGGCGGCGTTGGCAGAACAAAATACCGTCGGCTTAAGGGCAACAGACTTTTGCACCCGTTACTACAGCGAGCGAATACACAAGGCGGCTTTTTATCTGGAGCCTGATGCGTAAGCAGGCCAGTTGTTGATTGTGTTCTGTGCTGTGGACGTTAGCTTGAACCAAAGGGGCTGCTGTTATTTGGTTTGGCCGGTTTCCTCGTGCTTAGCGATCCAGTCCTTCGCTTCTTTTTCTGCTTGTTCTATTTCTTCGGGCGTCATTTCCTTGGCAATGTCATTGCGCATTTGTTTGGCAAAGAGTTGTAATTTCTTGGCACCTTCGATTTTGCGCAGGGTAATGACATTCAGCCATTTGTGTGCTTTGACCAGCTCGTTGGTGATCAGGAAGTAAATACGCCCGACCTGAACCTGTGACAGCAGGTGCCCCTGATCTGCGGCCTTTTCATACCAGCTAGCGGCGGTGGTCACATTTTGTTTTGTGCCCAGACCCTTGCTGTACATTTGCCCCAAGGCGTATTGGGCTTCCTGGTTTCCCTCTTCCGCCAGGGGAAGGTACAGATTAAATGCCGTATTGTAATCGCGTTGTTTAACCGCTGTTTTCGCGTCTTCCAGATCATCGGCGAGCACAGGAAAAGAAAGTGTCAGTGACAGTAAAAAATAAAGAAACAAACGGATCACGATTTTCCCTCGATTTTCGGGTAGATGGACAGGGCATAACATCTCACCTAATTGGATTAGGTGTCTGGGAAAGATCATGCCCCTATCTTTTCTTGAGATCAAACACTCTTTTCCCAAGAGATCTAACTTTCTGATCGAGGGGACGGTATAAAACCGGGATGTTATAAATCTTGTATACGGGGGGAAACCGTCGTTTGGCAGGTGGCATTTTCGAGGGTTGCTTTCGAATCCATATATGTTTTATTTGACAAAATTAATGTTAAACGATAATTGTTTATCAAGTTAAATAAATTAGGAATGTTTGGTATGTCATTGTCTTTTACCCCCTTTTTGGCCTTTTTTTCGCGTTTGTTGGCGATCGTGTTCCTTATCGCAAATATTGGACTGTGGATGAGCCCGGATCTTGTTGAGTTTCCCGCCCGTGCTTATTCCGGTTTGAGTGATGCCAATTTTAATGTTGATATAAGCAATCGATTGTTGGGCGGCCTTATTTCTACGCTACATCTGATGATTTTGGCCGTTGGATTATTGGCTGTGTCGCGGATTTTTACCCAGATTGACAAAGCTGAATGGTACTTGCCTTCTTTCAGTCAATTGCTGCGGCGTTTTGGGCTGTCGTTAGTGGTCTTCACGCTATCTATACCAGTGGTTCAGGCATTGATGAGCGTTGCCCTGACCTATAACAATCCTGTGGGGCAGCGCATGATCACACTCGATCTGGATGCAGCGACGGCACCTGTTGCCTTTGTTCTTTTGCTGGTTGGTGTTCTTTTGTGGCTTATGGCATCGGTTATGATGCGTGCAGGGGAAATCGCCGAAGATTATGGAAAGATTGTTTAACGCAATGAATGACAAAGCTACAAACACAGATAGCCCGCAAAAAGAAATTATAGTGACGCTGGATGTGATGCTGGCGAAAAGAAAAATGCGATCAAATGAGTTGGCAGCGCTGGTTGGTATAACAGTTCAAAATCTGTCACTTCTTAAATCCGGCAAAGTCAAAGGGATACGTTTTAATACCTTGCAAAAAATCTGCGAGGTTCTGGATTGTAAGCCGGGTGATATTCTGGACTATGGATAACATCACGTTCTTGGCGCGCATACGTGCACGGGAATAGTTATTAATCTGGGCAGAGACCCTATTCCCCGACGTTTTGCAAAATTTACCTAGATAATAGGCGACAATTTCAGGTGTGTTTAGGTGGGATTTTTCTTGTTATAGGTGATTTTTCCCGTTGTCGGTAAGTATTTCTTTACGCTGTATTGTATAGTGTTGTGTACAAACGGGCTAATCTGGACTGTTAAATGGTACGATCCAAAGATTGAAAACGTAATATATGGGCGGGTCATTAGCTGTCACATAATTCAGAATCAAGAAGGTTGGAAAAGTGACCTCGAAACTTCTTCTATATTCTCTTATTCGGTGTTTGCTTCTACCGTTGGGATTATCGATGGGGTTTCTGGTCGTGTTTCCCGCATCGCTTTGGGCGCAGTCGACTGTTACGCCCAAAAGTGACAAGATTATTCACATCAGTGTCGGGTTTTCTGTGCCCCCCTATGTAATAACAAGCCAGAACCGGGGGGCAGAGCTAGATATCGTGCGGGAAGCCATGGCACTGGAAGGGTACGAGATTATTCCCTTTTATGTTTCGAACAAACGTAGAAATACCGAATTTCTAGACGGCGTGACCGACGGGGCTATAACTGTTTCTTCGTTGGAAGAGTTGGATGGATTTTATTCCAAGACCTATATCACCTATCAAAACGTTGCCATATCGCTGGCAGATAACCGTCTGGCGATTAACCGTCTATCGGATCTGAAAGGAATGCGGGTTGTCGCTTTTCAGACAGCTTCAAAGGTTTTGGGTAAAGATTTTGCCCGACTTATTCCGACGTTTGAGTTTTATCAGGAAGTTGCCAAACAGCGTGAACAGATTACCCGATTGTATGCCGGGGATGTCGATTTGGTTATTGGGGATAAAAATATTCTGGCATGGTTTGCCAAAAATGCCCGTTTTCGCACTGGGCTTGATACAACCCAACCTATTGCCATTCATCAGGTGTTTTTACCGGGGCACAAATATGCTGTTTTCCGCAAACAGGAATTGACCTTGGCTTTTGATCGGGGCATTGAGATTCTGAAAGAAACCGGGCGGTATGATCAAATTTTGGCAGAGTATGGTTTTCATGGAACGAAAAACAATGATCCGAGTTAATGGCTCTTTTGAATTGAGCTTGGTACTGTGTTGAGTTCATTGTACAATTTCGTATTTACTTCAACTTCTTAAATGTCAGACTGTCACCGGAGTTTTCCGTAATTTCCCTGATGCAGTATGCCTTGTTTCATGGGGTATTGCTTTTGCGGTGAACCGGCTATTTACGTTCGAGGGGAAAGGATCGTGACAGACGCCCTGTGCTTTATTATAACAGCGTATGAATCCGACCTTTTATTGATAAAAATGACGACTGTTTAGACATGATCAAAATTTTTGGCCATTTGGCACCAGACACAGATGCGACTTGCTCGGCCCTTATCTGGGCCTGGTATCTTAACGAAATCAAAGGGCAGGCGGCAGAAGCCTTTGTTCTGGAAGCGCCGAATACAGAGGCACAGTTTGTTGTTAAGCGCTGGGGCTTTGATGTACCTGCCCTTCTGGGGGATCTAGAGGCCGGTCAGGATGTGGTTATTGTTGATACCAACAACCCGGGCGAACTTCCGCAGAATATCAATGATGCCAATATCATTGAAATTATTGATCACCACCTATTGGTTGGTGGCATCAAAACAAAACAGCCAATTAATATTACCATCAAGCCGCTGGCATCTACTGCGACCATTATGATTGGCATGATGGGGGATGATATTGCCAAGGCACCAGAAGGCATCAAAGGTTTGATGCTGTCATGTATTTTGTCCGATACCCTGGAATTCAGAAGCCCGACAACAACAGATGTTGATCGCCAGCTTGCGGCAGATCTTGCGGCTGATCTGGGGCTGGATATTTCGGCTTACGCAGGGGAAATGTTCGCGGCGAAATCTGATGTTTCTCATTTTTCCGATGCGGAGTTGCTGCGTCTGGACAGTAAGAAATATGAAATCGGTGATACAAAATTCCGTGTTTCAGTTCTGGAAACTACCAGCCCGGAAACGATCTTTGCCCGCAAGGACAGTTTAATGTCGTCGATGGCTACGGTTGCCGCCGAAGACGGAATTGATCAGGTTCTTCTTTTTGTGGTGAATATTCTGAAAGAAGAAGCAACATTGCTTGTTGCAAATGATCTGGTGAAGCAGGTTGCCGAAAAATCTTTTGGCGTGAATGTTTCTGGCGATAGTGTTGTCTTGCCCGGTATTGTATCCCGTAAAAAACAGATTATTCCCAACTTGGCGATCTAATAACCCGTCCCGTTTGATTGACAGGAAAGGGTGCCGACGTGGCACCCTTATACATTGAGAGGCAGAAAGATTTGCTATGATCTTTCTGCCTCCTTTGTTTTGTATTGGGGGATATATCCTCCAATACCATGGCGGAAGCTGTTTATGGGCTTTTACACGTTCAGTTATATGTTTGAATAGCCCCCCTGTGTCATAGCGCGTTACCTTGTGGCACAGAGCATGTTATCCTGGGCGTCAGAGTGTTACCTTGGGGCGCAGGATCGTGTTGGCGACCAACAGCCCCGCCGCAATTGCCAGTGCAACAACGAACATCTGTATAAACTGGTCAATGCCTTGATCTGTTTGTCCTGCAGCGGCAACAACCAGCCCCCGAAAGCCGATTGATCCACTAACAAGAACAGTGATAGAGGGGATGAGCACTATGGACGTTGGTCGCCCGGTGGTTCTGGCCCACAGGTTGGCAAAAAGTCCGGCGGCCAGTGCCCCGAAAAGAGTGCCAAGGTTAGCCGATAACAGAGTACTGCTAATGCTAACGGCACCGAATGACAGGGCACAGCTGATGACGACCCAGACAAAATCCCGTAGCAGGGTCTGATAGGCAAAACACAACCCGAGAAAGAGAACAGCAATATACAGCCAGATTTCATTGCCCGTGGAATGTGTACCACCCGCCCCGTTTTCCGAGGACCAAAGCAAACCAATGGTCGCGATGCCAAGCCATGCCCCCGTAAACTGTTTGATCAGATACACCAGCCCTGCCATAAGGCGCGCAGAGCCCGCAACAACATGGTTTTCGACAATTTCAATAATGCCCGCCGAGACCATAAAGCCGGGAATAAGAATAACAATTGCAGAGAGTGTAACGACAGTGTGGTTGAGTTCGGGTAAAAACAGCTTGATTCCGGCGGCACTTACCCCGGCAAAATAGGCCGAAACAAAAGGCAGGGCATCGGCAAAGCGCCCCCCGGTTTTATCAGCAATAACAACAATGATATAAACCGCCAGGCTGAGTAGCCCGGAAATACCAATATCCCACAGGTTACCTTGAATGAGGCCGGCAAAGCCAATACCTACAAAGACAAAGCTGAGCGCATAGGCGGTGACACCCCAGGGATCTGACATATTCTCGATTTCGTCCAGACGCTCATAAGCTTCTGACAGATTGTATTCCCCCGATACAAGCTTTTCGACCAGATCGCCAACATAGGCCAGCTTTGCCATGTTGTAACCGCCCACGGGAACTGCCGCGATATGGGTACGTTGCCAAAGCTGACCGGGTTTGGAGAAGGCAAAGGTTATTTCAGACGGTGTAGAACGAAAAACACCCCGGTATCCTAATGTCTCTGTAACGCCATTAAGATAGGCTTCAAGGCGCGCAGCCGATGGTCCATAACTGTGGACGGCGGTTCCCAGCTTAATGATAAAACGACAGGCATCATTATAAGCCGGGTCATCGTCACGACGCCTGGACATTGTTTCGTTTTGATCGGGCTTGGGAACTGAAGGTGTCTTTTGTGTCACGGTATTGAGTGGCCAATTCGATAATTCATTTGGACAGGATATCAGATTTTGATCACGTCGGTGACATGATGAGACAAATTAGTTATTTTTTAAGGCCCGCCAGTCGAAAACGGCCGCCAGACAGAGACAGGCAAAGCCCGTAAGTTCTATCATAAGGTTATAGTTGTAGTGCATCACAAAGTTGATAAGGGCACACCCCAGACTGCCCATGACCACTGGTAACACGTGTTTGTGGCGATAGAGATTTACAAACAATCCAAGAAGCGCAAAAAAAGAAGCGATTGTTATCGCACCAGCCCACAGGGTTTCGTTCACAGTGATTTCAAAACCCATTTTCCCCAACAGGTTAATAAGCATCAAAGTGCCATAACAAAGGATGATGGAACAAGTCGTCGCCGCCGAAGCGATAAGGCTTATCCGCGGGCGTTTATTACCTGAATCCAAAGGGTGCAGATAGTTGTTTTGTTCCAAAGCCTTGTTATTGGCTTCGTTGTTCAAAGCAGGTTGTTGACCGTCGCTGCTATCAGGGCTCACGATACCTACCCCCCCCCCGGATGCTTATTCACTAGTTTCAAAAGGTTTATATAGGCGAAAAGCTCCGAAAATCATTATGATTTCAAGAGCTTGTCAATAACTGTCTTAATGTCGGTGTTATTAGGGTGAGCCTTTACCGCAGAGATTTTATTGTGTTGTTTGGCTTTGCTGCACGGCTTCTTATTTTGTGGCGGGGATATTACAGTTAGAATAAGGGATAAGTAAATGCCTTTATTCAACTATTACCTTAAAATAATGTAGGTAGTCGTCGTGTATTGTTCTAAGCCAATGCTTAAGAAGAGTTTTATCATTATTAATGAGGGTTCATTGAAAGCATTTCGATTTTCATTTTTCTTGCTGCTGAGAGTTCTTGCTATTGAGGCCGAATTCAACTGTTCAAGCAGTTAGCAAACTACAAGACAGCTAAGTAAAATAGATATAATTCAAAGGGACATGAACGTATTTTGAAATATACCTCTCTGTCTAAGCAAGGAAACAGCTATACTTGAAAAATCTGAAGTACTTTGAACTGAACAGGTCGAAAAAAGATGCGATATTTTCAAATATGCCTTTGTATAGGTCTGGGTATCGGCTTGGGGCTTATATGGACGGGTAATGTCGCTCAAAGCAGTAATATGCAGATAGAGCGTTATGTGCGGTACGAATTTAAAGGACAGAAACACTATGGGCTCTTATCTGGACAGATAATTTCGCGGTTAGAAGAGGGGATTTTCCCCTTGTCCAAAACAACAGAAGATACCGTTGCATTAGATGATGTTCTTCTTTTGCCGCCATCAGAACCTGAAAAGGTTTTTGCTGTGGGTATGAATTTTGTCAGTCATATGTCTTCTCGTGCAGACGCGCCACCCCCGCTTTTCTTGAAATTACCGTCCTCTTTGATTGGGCATAGAAAAGACGTTCTTGTATCTGATGATGCAACAAATGTTCATTTCGAAGGAGAGCTGGTTATTGTTATTGGTAAAGAGGCCAAAAATGTTTCCGAAGAAAATGCCCGGGACTATATCTTTTGACTTACCATTGGAAATGATTTGACAGAAAGGTCATGGCAAAGTCTTGATTTACAATGGATGCGGGCCAAGGCGAGCGATGGTTTTGGTCCGGTTGGTCCGGCGGTTGTAACAGGGTTAGATTGGAATAATTTGTTATTAACAACCAGATTGAACGGAAAAATCGTTCAGCAGGAAACCACAGCCCATATGATCCACAAACCGGAAAAGGTCATTAGCTATTTAAGTCAGTATTTTACGCTGAAACCGGGTGACATGATTTTTATGGGAACGCCCGGACAAACGTCCGCAGTGGTTTCTGGTGATGAAATTTCTGTTGAAATCGACGGGATCGGGATACTAAGTAACAAGATTAAGTGGCCCTGAATTTTTCAAAAGATATGGAAAAGAAAGAAAAAATACATGAATAACATTGTTGTTTTTGGTGGTTCAGGCGCCATTGGGGAGGCCTTGGTAAAACAGCTTTCGAATGAAAATCCACAGGCAAAGTTACATGTATTTTCCAGAAATATTCCTGCCTATTCACTCTCTAACATGACGACTTATACTCTGGATTTTCTGAATGAAGACCAGCTTGAAAATAACGCAGCCAGAATCAAAGACCCCATTGATCTTGTTATTGTTGCGACGGGAAAACTGCATGGCAAGGGATGCAGTCCTGAAAAATCATTGCGGGACCTATCTTATGAAAAGATGATGGAACTCTATAGCGTGAATACGATCGGACCAGCAATGATTGCGAAGTACTTTCTGCCTAAACTGAACAGGAAGTCGCGGTCCGTTTTTGCAGCAATATCCGCGCGTGTTGGATCAATTGAGGATAATCGTTTGGGGGGATGGTATGCCTATCGAATGTCAAAAACAGCTCTGAATATGTTTCTTAAAACAGCGAGCATTGAGCAGAAACGAACACATAAAAATTCAGCAGTTATTGGTCTGCATCCGGGAACGGTTGATAGTGATCTCTCTAAACCTTTTCAATCAAACGTTCCTCAGGGAAAATTATTTACGCCAGACTATTCCGCAGAAAAATTATTGTCGGTTATCAAAGGTGTAACGCCAGCAGATAGTGGTCAGATTTTTGCGTGGGACGGACAGCTTATCCCCTATTAAGTTTATAAAAACTCTTTACTCATTCTCAAAAATACCCGTGGGGTGACCATCGATACTTTTGGTGTTTTTACGTGCCCAATATTTTTCAACTCCCTCGGGTCCCATTTCTTCGTAGAAGGGCAGAAGTTCGTCTTCGGCCCTGCTTTTGACAAAAGACATTTCCGGGACACCAGTTCCGCATGATGTCTGAACAAGATCTATGGTCATGTTGAATATTTGGCGACTGCCCGCGACCTTGGGGAAGAGAGCAAGTGTTTCGTCCCATTTATCATCGCGGGGGTGAATTATCTTGGCCTGACCATAAACACGTAAAATCAATGTATCGCCCTCGAAGGCACAGAACATCAGGGTCATACGATTGATATCACGCAGATGCGCCGCTGTTTCATTGCCGCTGCCGCTGACATTAAGCCAGATAATGCGATTTGAATTTATAATACGCAGACTATCCAGCCCCTTGGGAGAGACATTAACCCGGCTGTCCTTTCCCGCTGTTGCAACAAAGAATAGAGGCTGTTGCTGAATAAAAGCGCAATGTTTGTCGGATAGTTTATCGGATTTTGCCATTTGAACTCGCTGTAATCTAGCCCGCCAATGATTAGAACGTATAGTGAACATTTTGTGCTCTAATAGCAAGGAATAAAATTCATCCGAACCTTGATTTGTGGGCGTTAACATAAGGGGCCTGATGGTAGAGAGGCTATGTTGCTGATCTATGGAATTTAAATTAAATCCTGAACAATAGTCGATGGATATACCCCATTTGGGGGATGCGGGGCGATGGGCGAAATGAAACAAGGGTAGAAGTTGTATAGACTTGCACAAAGGGATCGAAAAGCTGATGGATCTTTGATAGCTTTTCCTTTGGTATAATGAAGGTGCAATAAGGGATTGGCGTGACATCAAGATGATTTTTGAGAAGGTGTATTTCTGATCCGTAATTTAGTTTGCTTGCTTGTGTTTAATTGTTGTTTTTCAAATCGATGGTTTGGGGAACTCTGGTGCAGTAACTGTTGTTTTGTACAGAGTAAGGAAACGAAATTGGCTAATATTTTTTATCCGGTGATTTGCCGAAACAGTTTTTTTGTGAAAGCTTTCTGGTTAATTGAATGAGCTTTTTTGTAATTGCGATTGGAAAATATATTCGGTTTTATCTAGGGATATATTTGACTGGTAGAGGTCCAAAATATTTAATTTAACCCAGTTTTGATCAAAGTGAATTTGTTTCTTTATGCTATCTTTGTATGTCAAAGACCAAATTCACGTGATTATTTTGGGCCGAAGTACAAATAAAGTACTGTGACTTGGTTAGTCGCTTTTCGGCAGGTTGGTAATGCGAATAACAGAAGAACATTTAAAGTTCATATCTGAAACATATGATACTGTCTTAGACCATGAAACATGGACAAGCCAGCTTGGTAAGCTTGCTAGGATGGCCGGTGTGGGGGCGGTTAATATCTTGCGGGTGGACCCAACAAATAGCGTGTTGCAAATTACGCAGCGCAGTTATCCGTTAAATCAAAAGGCGCATAAAGAGTTTTCCAAAGACTTTGCTTCTGACGAGGCCAAGGTTCTTGGGGGAATTGGAAAGTTTGTCCCGCATGCCTTGATTGCAGAGCAGGATCTATGTCGAAGTATTGACAGCTATGAAAATTCTCAAGCACCTGCATCAGTATGGAAAGCCGATGTATTTGGCTTGGGAAACAGGTATTTTGCAAACCTTGGCAAACGGGATGGCTATAATGACCTGGTTACTTTTTACAGTGATCAGGGGAGCAGAGTTGATCCGGTCTTTATTCAGGAACTGGTCAAGATTTTTGCCCCGCATTTGGTGAGGGCTTTGCGACTGGCAGAGCCTTTGTGCCAGCTTGAAAGTTCTGTTAAGAGTTCCCTCAATGCTTTGAACCGCCTTTCAGTCGGTGCTGTTCTGGTATCGAAGAAGGGAGAGATACTTTTCTCAAATGACGAAGCTGAGCGGATCTTGTCACTAGAGGATGGTATTAAAAGAAACAGACAACAGTGTCTATGCATCCAAAATGCTGGTATTCAATCGGTTTTTCTATCGCTTTTGGCCGGGTGTAAAGAAACGATAGCGGCCAATGGTATTGCATCAGGGGGGGCCATTTTTATCGAGCGTCATTCTGGTGGTGATGCTTTTATTCTAGAGGTATCGCCAGCTTGCGGACAGATTGAGGATCTATCGCGTTCTGATGGGACACTTTTATTTCTGACTGATCCGGCCTGTCGTCGGGGGATTACCTGTAACAATCTGGAAGGTCTCTACGGCCTTACGAAAGCAGAGATTGAAATATCTGCCCTGTTGGCAGAGGGATATAGTACAGAGGAAATTTCAGAAATTCGCAAAGTTTCAATTGCGACGACCCGGACACAGATCAAATCCATCTTCCTCAAAACAGGTACTCAAAAACGATCTGATTTAATGCGCCTGATTTTAAGAGTAAGCGTACCACAGGCGCTGTAAATAAAGTTAGCCTTCAGCTGGTGTTATGCCGCATATATATACTTATACCCTCCGGTTCCGTTAAGCCCTTTGGGATTCTCGGTATAAAGGCTTTAGGGGCATTCAATATGCGGGGCAAGGTTTTTGAAATAGTCCGGGCTTTGCACGGGGTCAATCAGGTTTGAAAGCGGGAAAAAGAGTAAACCCGTTTCGCGTTCAATTTCGGCGACATCAACCAGATAGGAACAGTAATTTTCGGCTTCTTCTGATCCTTTGGGAAAGATAAAGGCACTGACAAAGGCATGTGCCGTTGTGTTGATGGAGATAATTTTCCACAAGCTGTCTTGAGATGGGCCCCCGGTTTCTGCGCTGACCACGTCTGTATGATGACGAAGTGTTCCTGTGATTACAAAAGCGTTGGCAATTCCCGGTTCTTCAGCCAGCCTTTCTTCCATAACAAGCAATTTGTTCCAAGCGGGTGATTTGTTCCCCCAAAAGAAATCCGGTGTCAGGGTGGTTGTATCCGACAGAATTGACAAAGAAGGGTCTTTGTTTTCTGCTCTTCTTTCATCCCGTTCTTTCAGGAGAGTGGTGGTTACGTAATAGGCAAGCCAATGCCCCGGTTTTCCATCATCCAGAAGCCCCATTGTAAAAAGCTGATTTGGATAAATTTCAGGGTGCTTTTCACCTTTTTTTACGGGGCACCCGAAGTTGCAGTGTAATGGAAAGGGATGGATTAATACTGAATCTGCATCTGAATCCTGTGAGCTTACCTCTTGGGTCATCGTAACAAGACCGAGGAAAAGAAAACACCCTGCCTTGAATATCTTTTCGAATGCCATTTGTTTTCTCTTCCCACTAGTGTGGCCTTTCCTGTGTTAAACCCCTTCAGTACTTTCAAAGGGTGTTATGTTTCAACGTTTCTGTCTGATCAGATATTTGGTTTGTCATCAAGGAGTGCCTGAGGGATTGCACAGGTTTTTCCCGCAGTTTCCCCGGCTAATGGCTTGATTTCAAGCCTGACGTTTTTGGCCTGACCATTTTCACACTGAATATAGCCGTTCATTTCACTCATGTTCGGTGTGGATTTATGGTCTTTGCGCCAGAAGGGTTCTGTGACAAGGACTTCTTCGTTGGTTTTGCCAGTGCACAGTTCGTTCAGTTTGGGAACATGGAGATAGTCGGATTGCCGCTTGCCGGTTAGTCCCTGATTATGGGCAAACCATCCACAACTGTGTCTGTCAGAATAGTATTTAAGTGCCTGACAGGATTTCCGGCCCCAGATAAAAGAAAACTGCATCTTTTCAGGATAGCTTTGATCATCTGCGGTTACTTCACAGACACTGTCTTTTTGAATCTCTTTCTTTTCAATGGCATCCGGGGTCAGGCCATACCATGCGTTCGCTTTTTTCAGATGGGCTGGCAATTCTTGTAAGATAGTTGGAATCGCACAGTTTTTGCTTTTACCTTCGGCTTCAAGGGTAATATTCGTTGCAACATATTGATCGCAGTGCAGGGTGGCTTTCATGCCGTTGCGGTCAAGCATGACATGGTCACCTGATTTCAATCGGGAACAGGTAAAACGCATTTTGGGGGCCGTCAGTAAAGTATCGCCGGACAAGACTTTCCGTTTGGGACCACGACATTCATTTAGCTGGGCGCCAGCATGGGGGTTTTCAGCCCCTGTAAACCAACTGGTGATAGAGGCATTGTATTTCTTCGTTCCCTCAACCAGAACAAGCTCGCCTTTGGCTGTGTCAATTCGACAGCTGCTATCCCTGTTGATACCACCTTCAAGTATTTCATTATTTGAAAAGCCACACCAGCCGTCGTCTGCATGACCGGGTGTTGTGAAGCTGACAACCATACCAAACGACGCGACAAAAGCCAGCGACGTAACAAAGGCAAACTCCCAAGAATTTCTAGCAGAACATCTATTTGTGTATTGAGCCATGCAGGATGTTCCAGTTGTAATTTGTTTTTTCACGGCGACCAGTTCCTGTGTTGTTAATAAATTTCTAAAAAGGGATTGCTGCAATAAATCAGCCTTAGCCGTTATTTGGAGCTACTATTTAGGGGACGATCGCCTGATTAATTAATGATCACCAAAGCAATCGACTGGTATCAATCTATCGAAGGGGAGATAACCCGTCATACCTCATATGAGGGAGGGGTTGTTTTGATAACGGATCATTTTTCGTAATTTTGTCTTCAGAAATATTATGATCGATTAAAAAGGTGTGAGGGATACGACCATGCTTTGAATTCATACCTGTTATGTTTAGATAAATAAAAATAAAATTAAGCTTAAATTATAAATAATTATCTTTATTCTTCAGATGGTTATGGGTTGTATTTTTCACAAACTATAAGAACTTTAAAAGACACATCCATGTTTTGTCTGATTGAGGCTTTTTGCTACCTCATATGCGGTATGACGCTTTTATGCCCCTTGTCTATTGTCGCCTTCAGAAATGTTGAGCAGTTAAGGCGCAGGAAAAATTTTCTGACTTAATTTTCAGGCTCAATGCTTTGTTCACTTGTCAATTTCCGTCTGCATGACTGCGTTCGGGACAGGTTGCTTGTATTCGTGAATTTATGTTTGTGTGAGGAAAGTTGATGTCGATGAAAAGCGGGAAAGTTGCGAAAAGCGGGCAGATAGCCAAAACCCAAGACGCAGAAACAGCTGTTAACAATGGTCAGGATTTTGTTGTCATCAGTTTTCCGGGGCGATCCGGTCAAACGGTTGAACATAAATTGGCGTTGGGGCAGCAAGCTGTTTTAAACATGGATATGTCCGGTGTGACGCTTTCGATTGAGGATGGAAACCTTGTTCTGTCTGCGAATAACGGTGCGGGTGAAACAGGTGAAGAGACGGGCCGGATTATTTTCCTGGATCTGGTTGATCTGGCGAGTTCTGGAAATGCCCCTCTGTTAGTCATTAATGGTGTTGAGGTGTCATCCCGTGAGTTAATATCGCAAGTATTGGCATTTGAGAACGGAAACAACAGTATAGAAACTGCGGCGGGGCCCGAAACCCAGTCAGTCAATCAAAGCGGTGGTGGCAGTGAATATCGCGATGATGTTGACGACCTGCTCGAAATGCTAGGAACACAGGGCGCGCTGTTATCCGGGACAGAGCTCGTAACGCAATCATCCTTTCCCCTTGCAGAAGTAGCCGAGAGTGAGACATTTCAAGGCGGTGTGAACAACAATGTTTCACCGACAATTATTCTTTCCGGAATGGATGATTCGCCGCTAGTTGAAATTTCAGATGGCGGGGAAGGTGAAAATGACTTTACCCATTCCACATTAGGCGGCGTCATTTTTGTTGATCCGGATTTGGGCGATAATCATGTGATTTCTATCGTGGCAGAAGATGGCGGTTATTTCGGCAGTGTTCGGCATGAGCTGATAACCCCGCCAGATCGCAATGACGGGATGAAAGGTGTTCTGTGGCTTTATGAGGTTGAGGATGCAGATCTCGACTTTCTTGGCGCAGGCCAGCGGCTGATGCAAAATTATAGGGTTGTTATTGATGACGGTAATGGCGGTGTTGTGACCGAGCAATTTACCATTACCCTAACGGGCAGCAATGATGGCCCTATAATTACCTCTGCGACAGGTCAGGGGGACGTAATCGAAGCGGTTGACGGACAGGAAGATGAGGTTCTTGGCAGCGACGGGCATATTGTCTTTGAAGATGTGGATCTGATTGACACACATTCGGTTCGTTTTGACGCACGTGGTGAACAATATCTTGGCGAGTTTCAACCTGTTCTTGATCAGGAAAGCAAAACGATAAACTGGTCATTCACGGTTGCGGGTTCTGTGGTGGAATATCTGGCCGAAGGGGAAAGCCTTACCCAGGTTTACAGCGTTACCGTTGATGACGGGAATGGTGGTACAGCGCAACAGGATGTGATCATTACTATTCATGGAACGAATGATGCGCCAGTCATTACATCCGAAGCATCGGGGGGAACAGTCACTGAAATGCGTGATGGTGCCATTGGCGAAAATCAAATGGTGCATCGTGCGACGGGGACTATTGCATTTTCCGATGCGGATACAAGCGATACGCACAGCGTTAGCTATACAGCGGATCAGGACGATTACCTTGGACGATTTTCACCGGTTTTAAATCAGTCGGATGGTACAATCGACTGGACTTTCTCTGTTGCAGATTCTGCCCTGAATTATTTAGCACAGGGAGAAAGCCTGACCCAAATCTATCGAGTTACCATCGAAGACGGCAATGGCGGCAGTGTTAGCCAAGAGGTTGTTATAACCATCGAAGGGACAAATGATCAGCCAGTTATTACCACTGCTGATACAAATGGTTCTGTTAATGAAATTGCTGATAACCAACAAGGGGAAAACAATACCGAACTGCGTACAGAAGGGGTCATCACCTTTACTGATGATGACCTGTCCGATCAGCACTATGTGACCTTTTCTCTGGGACAGGGCGGGGAAAGCTATTTGGGGCACTTTATACCGGTGATGGATCAGGACAACAAGGTTGTGAGCTGGACCTTTACTGTTGACGATGCCGATCTGGAGCACTTGTCCGAAGGTGATATTCTGACGCAAAGCTATCAAATTGCCATCAGAGATGGGAACGGCCCGGCATCAACACAGGAAGTTGTTATTACCATTAATGGCAGTAATGATGCGCCCGTTCTTGTTAATGATACGCCGATAACAGACGAGTTGAGGGTGAATTCAGCACGAGAAGATGTGCAGTATTTTCCGTCTGTCAGTCATTTGCCCGATGGTGGTTGGGTGTCTGTCTGGATGTATTACAAGCCGGCAGATGGTTCTTCTGATTGGTCAACACATGTCGAGGGGCGGGTCTTTAATGCAGATGGCAGCCCGCGACATGACGGATTTGAGGTTTTTCCTGCGCAAGAAGGGTTTCAATATCACCAAGCTGATGTGACAAGCCTGAATGGCGGTGGCTGGTTTGTAAGCTGGATTGGCAAGGGGGGCGAAAACGATCCCAGAACGATTTACGGACGCCTTTATGAGCCGGATGGTACTGCTGGCGAGATCATAAGTATTTCGGATGAAAATTTGGGAATTGATGTCAATCCTGCGATCACAGCGTTGGACGATGGTGGTTGGGTTGTTAGCTGGGTCACGTTAATGGGGCAAGGCAGAGTTCAGGCAAGAGTTTATAATGAAGATGGTACAGAGCGCACAGAAGTCGTTGAAATAAGTAATCAGCTTTCATTGGGAATTGATTACGCGACAGAAATCACAACGCTTGTGAACGGTAACTGGGTTGTAACCTGGCATGAACTCGGTAATCAGCCTGATGGATCTTCGTCAAATGTCTTCATGCGTGTTTATGACGTAAATGGCAATCCTGTCACAGATGCAACCATGGTTAATAGTCAGCTTGAAGGGATTAAGGCAAATACCTCTGTCGTAGCTCTTCACGATGGTGGCTGGGTTGTGGCATGGCACAGCGGTAATGATCTGGATGGTTCCGGATATGGCATATATGCACAGGCCTACAATTCTGATGGTACCCAAAGGGGGGCAGAATTTCAGGTGAACAGTGCTGGCGAGGGTAATCAGCAACATGTTGCAACCGCTTCTTTGACGGATGGGGGGTGGGTTGCTTGCTGGGTATCAGATACAGAATCAGATCCGGGGGTTCTTAGTATCAAGAGCCAGATGTTCAATGCTGATGGGTCACGGTATGGCGAAGAAAATACAGTTACCATATTGTATGGCAACCTTGGGGATGCGGCGATTTCTGTTGCCGGACTGGCAGATGGTGGCTGGGTTGTAACAATGACAAGGGGAACCGACATCGTCAGCAAAACCTATAACGCTGATGGGTCTCTTCGTTCGTACTATAATACCGAAGATGGTTTGACTTACTATGCCTTTACCGAGGGGGGCGATCCGGTCGCGCTTTTCAGTGATCTTGATCTTGAAGATGTTGATACAGCGGACAGTATTATCTCGGCGACCGTGACCATAACTGACTTTGTGGTTGGGGATGTACTTGATCTTGGGGGCTATAGCCTGCCAGCAGGTCTGAATATGAGCTATGACAGTTCCAATGGTGTTTTAATGCTGACTGGTGCAGCCAGCCCGTCTGAATATGAAGCTGTTCTTGAGCATATAAATTATCACAGCATACTGGATAACCCTGACCTCGGTGGTCTTCAATCAAGTCGTACGATCAACGTAACAGTCAATGATGGAACCGATGAGAGTGATGCTATCTCTACGACTGTTTCTGTTATCGGAACCGCGCCGGGGCTGAACGTTATTGGTACTTTGGACGATGACATTCTGGCAGGTACCGAAGCCGATGACCTTATCGAAGGTGGCCGTGGCAATGATACCCTTAACGGCGGGGCAGGTGCCGATGTCTTTATCTTTCGAAGTGGTGAAACCGATAATGATATCATTGCTGATTTTTCTGTTGATCAGGGCGATATCCTTCACCTTGGCGAACTGTTGTCAGCCGAGAATAGTGAGAATCTTGATCACTATTTGCATTTTACCCAATCGGGGGCTGATACCCGCATTGAAATAGATGTAGATGGCGATGGCAGTGGAACGGATAAAGAGATTTTGCTTCAGGGTATTGATCTGACACAGGGGGGAAGTTTGTCTGATATCCAGATTATCAATAATCTTCTTGATCAGCAGGCGCTTGTTACTGACCCTTCGTGAGGGATTATTATCTGTATTACCTATAGATAGCAGGTGGTGTTACTTACAGGGAACCGGGGGAGAGACTTGTTGTTGTGTGTGTGTGTCTCTCTCTCTCTCTCTCTCTCTCTCTCTCTTGTGTTGTGTAAGGACGGTGTTGTGTCTGGAGTTATAATAAAGACTTTCTGATGATGTCCCGATTATATCTGAGCCTGATTACGCTGTTTGGTGGTGGCGGGATTTATGCCCTTGTCCATATTCCAGAATATTTATCACAACGAGCGTTTATCCAAAGTATGGACAGCACTTTGCAGCGGGGATTTCTTGATCTCTTTTCGATTTGGGATCTTTGGTTTGTTCCAATTTTGCTATTCTCTGGCTTTTTTGTCTTCCCAAAATATTTGACCTTTCCGTGCTCAAGAAAAAGAGCTTTCGGTACTGGTGCCACGGTTTTTGGCTGTGGCTATTTTCTGATCTACATGGTCCATAAAATCAGGGGGATTTTTATCTATCCTTTTCCATTTGATGAACAGGGTTTTCTGGTTTCCTATCTGATTGGCGGAGGGGGATATATTCTGATTTTTGCCAGCCTTGGGGGATTGTTGATTCTGGTAGTTTCTTCCTTGGTATTCGGATCGATGAAAAAAAATTAAGCTAAAAAACGATCTGTACCCCCTTTGGGGTATGCGCCTTTTATCGCTGTGATTTTAGTATCTTCGCGAACATTTCAGGCATTTCGTTCGGGTACATTTCTTCTGGAACGTCCCACAAGCGTCAATGACTGTGATTTTGTAACAGATAAGAGAGTTCGTATCATATGTTTTATGCCATTGGTTTGATTATTTTAGGCGCGCTTGCTGCCTATCCGGTTGTTGTCAGAAAACAACCCGCAGCACAACAGATACTGGACCGGATTGTTCCCTTTCAGGGTTTTATCGGCGTTATTTTTGGTATCTGGGGTATCTGGGGAATTATTCAGGCACTTTTGAATATGGGCTTGCTGACGTCCTTTCCGATCTGGTGGATGACCTGGATAGCGGTTTCTGTAATTACGGCAATCCTGGGGTTCCTTTTGGGTTTTGGCCTGATCAACAAATATGTGACGGGGTCAAATCCGGAACTTCAGTCCAAAGCGAATGTTCTGCGCGACAAACTGGTTGGTCACCAGATTAATCTGGGGTTTGCCGCAATCGCGCTGGGGATTTGGGGATTTGTAGCCAGTACTTTCTTTCTCTAGTCCTTTATCCTGATTTTATTTTGTATTCCGGTGTGCAGTTTTCTGAAACCCCCAAAGAACTGTATTGGTACCAGAAAACAGTATTGGGGAATGAGAATATTACAGGTCAAACAGGACTGAAGATACAGCCATCAACAGATGGCGCAAATTAATCCATTTTAGATAACTCAACTTATAAACAGGAATTGAGTAATGAAAAAGTTTATCACGGTACTATCAACTGTTGCCTTTCTTGGTATGACATCAAGCTATGCCTATGCTGGTTGTTCTACAGATGAACTAACCGAGAAAACGCAAAAGGTTTCATCCCTGATGGAACAGGTTGCATCAAAGATTGGTAATGGCGTTGATCCGGATGAATTTACAGCAGAGTCCGGTAAGCTGAATGAAGCCGGTACTGCGTTGAGTAGTGGAGATACAGATAAAGCCTGTACACTATATGATGAATTTATTGCCTGGGCTGAAAAGCAATAAGGCAGCTATAGAAATCAGGTTATTTCAGACTTGTAATGGGGGGAGAGAATATTTCTCTCCCCTTTTTTATGTTCGGGTTACAGGCCGCCATCTGGATGGAACATTAGTCAGAGTATGTCAAAAGCAGTTGGGATAATGGCGTGTGGGAAAAGAGGACACGTTCTGCCTTGTCTGGAAAGGCTCCGGGTAAGGATTGAGGCCTTCGTTCCAATGCTATAAGAATGGGGTACGAAAAATGGATCAAGAGTTTAAAGAACATGCCCTCAGACACTGTTTCTATTCTATGGTTTCGACAGGATCTCAGACTGGAAGATAATCCGGCACTGTGTGCTGCGGTCAAATCAGGGCAGTTTTACCCTGTTTATATCCTGGATGATGAAAATGCCGGTGACTGGGCAATGGGGGCTGCCAGTCGGGTATGGTTGAACTCCTCGCTGGATAAGCTTAATCATTCATTGGCAGGTAAACTGTCGCTCTACAGGGGGAATGCTGAAAAAATACTGCCCGCGCTTGCGGCACGTCTTGGTGCTGGGGCTGTTTATTGGAACAGATGTTATGAACCTTGGCGTATAGGGCGTGATACCAATATCAAGAAGACCCTTAATGATGCCAATGTTGTCGTAAAAAGTTTCAATGGATCGCTATTGTGGGAACCGTGGGAAGTTTTAAAGAAAGACGCAACGCCCTATAAGGTTTTTACACCTTATTTTCGCGCATGTCGCGCCGGAACATTGCCCGCAAAACCAGTTCCCGTTCCAAAAGAGATCACAGCTTTAAAAGATGACGAGGCTTTGTCACTTGAAGATATGGGGCTGCTACCCAAACAGAAAAAATGGGTGGCTCAGATGCATTCCCATTGGGATGTGGGCGAAAAAGCCGCGCAGCATGCGTTAAGTGATTTTATTTCTAACGGATTGGACAGATACAAAAAGGGGCGTGATTATCCGTCGGAAAAAAGTGTTTCAAGGTTATCGCCTCATTTGCATTTTGGAGAGATATCACCCAATTTTGTTTTGGATAAGATCCTGGAACAAAGCGCGGGTGAAAACAGGGATCATTTTTATTCTGAACTCGCCTGGCGAGAGTTTTCATATTATTTGCTTTACCATTTTCCCAAGCTACCTGATGAAAACTTTCAACCCAAATTTGATGGGTTTAACTGGTTTGGGTCACAAGCGGACCTAAAGACATGGCAACGGGGCATGACCGGTGTTCCCATCGTCGATGCAGGCATGCGTGAACTTTGGCAAACTGGGTACATGCATAACCGGGTAAGAATGATTGTTGCCTCTTTTCTAACCAAGAACCTTGGCGTTCACTGGCGCGAAGGGGCCAGATGGTTTTGGGATACTTTGGTTGATGCGGATTTGGCCAGTAATAGTGCCAGTTGGCAATGGGTTGCTGGTTCTGGTGCAGATGCGGCCCCTTATTTTAGAATTTTCAATCCGGTGACACAAAGCAAGCGATTTGACGAGAATGCGGATTACATCTGTACCTACGTTCCTGAACTTGCGAAGCTGCCGACACGGTATATTTATGCCCCTTGGGAAGCACCTGTCGAGGTGCTTGAATCAGTTGGTTTAAAACTGGGCCGGGATTACCCAGAGCCAATTACAAGTCTGAAGGCTTCAAGGGAAAAGGCACTGTCGATGTACAAGGATTTGGCAGGATAATAAGGGGGGATTTTTTTTAGCCAGATAATTTTACGGGCGTTTCTTCATCTTTTTTAAAGTCCTTGGTCATAAAATTTATTAAGTGTGTTCTGTGTTTTCTCGAGGGGGCAAGAGTAAATATCGGAGAACAGCTTTTTGGCAGAAAAAAGTAATACATCCAAGCAACATATTGCCCGGCATGATACAGCCAAGCCTGATACAATAGCTTACAACACGTCCGGTGCTAACAACAATAAGTCCGGCGGACTGAGGTCTCAGATACAGACAGTTTTCAGGACTGGGTATCTGCGAGGAATCTTTATTGTTTCTTTGTTAATCGCGGTCATTTTTCCGCTGGCCGAATACTTTCTTGTCCTGCCACTATTTTCCAAATTTGTTGTTCAACATACCGAAGAAGAAGCCGTTCGTGCTGCGAACCATCTGGTCGAAGATCTGATTATACAGAATAACGAGGATTTAACCGAAGATTCCCTGTCCGAAGATATGCGCCGGGGGGCTGCGTCTTTTGTAAAGAGGTTAGGGCTGATCAAGCTTAAACTGTTCGCCCCGGATGGGACAACGGTCTATTCGACAGATGCGACGGACATTGGGAAAGTTAATGATAACGATTATTTTCACGACATTGTGGCTAAAGGTCGAGTTTTTACCAAGCTTGTGCGCAAAGATAAGCTGAGCTTGGAAAATGAGATTGTTGCGCAGGATGTTGTTGAGACTTATGTCCCCTTGATGCGGGCTGATGATCCAGGGCATTTTTGGGGGGCCTTTGAAATCTATTATGACGTCACCAACCGAATGACCGAGATTGATCGACTTATTCTGTTATCAGCGTTCGTTTTGGGGTGTGTTGCTCTTGGGTTATTGTTTGTTGTTTTCCTGACGCTTCGTTCTGCTGTTGCTGTTAGCATTCAACGGGATATCTCTGCCCAAGCTTTGCGAGAGATAAACAAAAACCTGGAAGCTCGTGTTGAAGAGCGCACAGAAGAACTTATGCTGGAAAAGGATCGTGCCGAAATGGCCAGCCGGGCCAAGTCGGAATTTCTGGCTAATATGAGTCACGAGCTGCGAACGCCCCTTAATTCAATTATCGGTTTTTCAGAGACACTGAGCCACGAGGTTTTCGGACCGTTGGGAAGCAAAAAAAATGCTGAATATGTGGCTGATATACAGAAGTCCGGAAAATTCTTGCTGGAATTAATTAATGACATTCTTGATATTTCACGGATTGAAGCGGGTGAGCTGGAAACCGATGAAGAGGTAATTCAAGTCGAAAAAGCTATCGAGACGGTTCTTTTCCTTGTCAAAGATCGGGCAGAGGCAGGGAAAATTGATATCGTTACAGAGAATAACACAACTGATTTATATGCCTTGCTGGATAGTCGGCAATTCAAGCAAATATTGTTGAACCTTTTGACCAATGCCATAAAATTTACTGACCCCGGTGGAAAGGTGTTTGTTCGCCTGGAAAGTGTGCAGGATGGTTTTTGTGTGCAAGTCGAGGACAGGGGGATTGGTATTTCCCCGGAATATATTGAACGAGTTCAGGAAGCCTTTGGACAGGTTGCTGGCAGCATGACACGAAACCACGAAGGTACGGGGTTGGGCCTGTCAATTGTAAAGGCGCTGGTTGCCAATCATAACGGGAAATTCAAGTTGGAAAGTGAACCCGACAAAGGGACAGTTGCAACAGTAACCTTTCCAGCTGAAAGAATAGTGCCAAAGCCAAATACCATGTAATTTTTGTGCTGTGTCATGCCGGAATAAGACAGTTGAGCGAGAGATCCTGAGTTAATTACGTTGGTCACATTCAAGAGAATACGGCAAAGTGAGAAGATGACGGGATAGTGACGACCTGAAACCTTCTCACTTTTGAATAGATTATTTGGCAGAAATAGCTGTTAGAAATTTCATTGCTTCTTCTGTCGTATAAAGGCTGTCTGTTTTGCTTCGGCAAATAAAGCCGCGCAGGACGCCATTTTTATTTCCATGACCTGACAGCCGACCCGTTTTGTTCAAATTTCTGTCAAACCATAGACATTCGGCAAAATCGTCGGGCATTTCAAACGAAAAACAGGTGTGATCTTTACAAGATACTTCCGTGATATCCTTTAGTTCAACTTTCTCAAAAATTGTCCATTTCTTTACATGTTTTTTTTCAATTTTTGGCCTTTTGGCCCAATATTGATAACCGCCGATAGGCTGATAATAAATGCTACTAAAAAGGGCCTCTTCCTTTGAAACCCAAGAGCTGAGGTAATAGTTGCTTTTATTATCATTCGCCGTGTGTTTTTTACAGGATTGACGCGATTTTTTATCGATAAACTGGGTATCTATCTGCACCGGACAGTCTGATGGCGACAGTTCGTTTGCATTTGAAGTCGTGGCATTGCCAATAGTTGCGATGCCAAAAAAGATAGCAGGCAAAAACGGGATGTAGCGTTGAATGTTTACCATGATTTTCCGTAATTAATGTATTTGTATAGATGTGGTGATGATACGTGATCCAGATATTCGTAAATAATTTATGTGTTTTTTATTTGTTTTTATCTGTGATCCTCATAGATCATGTAGTAAGAATTATCAATAATATTATTTTTTATTTGTTTGTTTGAATGAATGCTATTGTATTCATTCAAATGTCTCTGTGCGTTTGATATATTTACTGGAACTATTTTTTGCCTACCGTAATTTGTTCTTTGCATGATGTGCAGTACAGTGACGGAGTAGCATAAGCAGGAGTTAGAGGATGAGTTTAGTCAGTATTATTGATTTACAGAAACACCCGATTTCGGATCAAGCTTTTGTGAAATCCTGTCAGCAAACACTTGATTGGGATGGAGCCTTGGTACTAGAGGGTTTTTTGTCACCTGAAGCCGTGGAGCAAATCAAGGCCGAAGGAGAGGCACAGGAAACCCATGCTTATTTTTGTGAGCAAAAACATACCGTTTACCTGAGCCCCAAAGATCCGGATTTAGCAGATGATCATCCTCTGAACCGTCTTGTTACTTCGTCAAAAGGGTGTATTACGGATGATCAAATTCCCCAAAATTCTCCTTTGCAGACACTTTACCATGATGCGGAATTCCAAAAGTTTTTGTGTGCTGTCTTAAACGAGAAGGCGTTGTATGAATATGCTGATCCCCTCTCGTCAATTAACTTGCATTATGCGCGGACCGGGCAGGAATTGGGGTGGCATTTCGATAATTCGTCTTTTGCAACGACATTAATGATACAAGAACCCGAAGCTGGTGGTACTTTTGAGTATGTGGGGGATTTACGCGATGCTGATCGCGGGGATATGAATTTTGATGGTGTGGGCAAGGTCCTTGATGGCGAAACCGCGGTTAATCAGCTTTCTATGGGGGCGGGGGCTCTTGTTCTTTTCCGTGGTCGAAATGCTATTCATCGGGTTGCCCCTGTAAAAGGTAAGCGGACCCGAATGTTAGTGGTTCTTGCCTATAATTCAGAGCCTGGAATAGCCCTTTCCGAAGCGGCACGGATGACATTTTATGGGCGGCTTGGGTAAGAAACGGCGCAATCAATTAATAAAGTCGATTAGTAAAATTGCCTGTTCAAAAGGTGACAGGTTTATTGGATTTTAGGGGGGCAGGCTAAATTCAATAGATAACGTGCGGCAAAAATCGAGAGCTGTCTTTGGTAATGGGCGAGTTATCTTCACGTATGCCCATGCCACAGGGTTTGCTGGCGACCAGCCATGACCCGATGACCGTGTGGTTGCCTTCGAAAACGGGTAGGGGGTGTAACGCCTGGACAATGTGTCCTTCTTCCCCATAGGGACCATCGATTTTAAGGGGCTGTTCCCCTTCGCGGACCATTTCAATATTGCTGCCTTCACGGGAAAATAGTGGTTTTTTTACGTAACCACCATCAAGATCGGCAGCGCGTGGATCATTGGCAAAAAAGGATGGTAAAAGATTGGGGTGCCCTTCGAACATTTCCCATAAAAGAGGCAAAAGCCCTTTGTTGGAAAGAATTGATTTCCACGCCGGTTCGATAAAGGTCACACCACTTTTGGGAACTGATTTTCCAAACTCGTCCGTCATGATCCATTCCCATGGATAGAGTTTGAACAGGGTGCGAATGCCCATATCGTCAAGATCGGTGAAATGGCCGTTTTCATCTATGCCAATTTCTTCCATATAAAGGAAGCTTGTTTCCAATCCGGCCTGGACGGCACATTCTTCAAGGTATCTGACCGTTCCTTCATCTTCGGGGGTATTCTGACATGATGCAAGATGTAGCTTGCCATCAATGTCTTTGTTGACGCGCATATTCTGAAAGGCTTCTACAAGCCGTTCGTGAATGGAGTTAAATTGATCACATCCTTTGGGGATCAGGTCGCGTTCCATGGCCTGTTCCAGCCATAACCACTGAAAGGCCGAGCTTTCATAAAGTGATGTCGGTGTGTCGGCATTGTATTCCAGCAGTTTGGCCGGGCTTTGTCCGTCATAGGAAAAATCAAGACGTCCATAGAGGTTCTTCTCCTGATTGAACCAGCTTGCCCGTATATAGTCCCAAAAATCTTCGGGGATGGCGAGTTTTGTCAGGATCTCTTCAGAGTTGATTGCCCTTTGTACGACTTCGAAACACAGATTTTCAATCTCTTCACTGGGATCTTCGATGTCATTTTCGATTTGATCCAGGCTGAAACGGTAACAGGCACTTTCATCCCAATAGGGGGCATCATCAATTGTGTGAAAGTTAAAGCCCATGCTTTCTGCCTGTGCTTTCCAGTCATCCCGTTGTTCCAGTGAAATCCGTTGCATTTATTCTCTGTCTGAATGGAGTGTCTTATTTGGGGGATAAGGTTTGTCGTGAACGAGCGATTATCCGCCAAAGCTGCGACGCGATGATGACATCTTTGGCGCACTTGCCCCGAAACCGCCCCGTCGAATGGTGCTGGTTTTTGTCGTCGGGGCCTTGGCAACGTTGGCCGGAACTTTGGAAATACCAGTTTTTCCAGCAACTTTTTGGTTGTCACCAGTTCTAAAGTTTTTGGGATCATCCGAAGATCTATACAGGGGCTGTGTCGCAACACGTGACCCGCCGCTCAGCATATTCCCCATCATATACCCCATCATCAAGGGCATGAAAACTGATCCGCCGCTAGATGTTTGCACAGGGGCAATTTCGCATTGCGTTGATCCAAAGTCAGCTTCGCAATCTTCGACGGATGTGTATTTGGGGGAAACTCTCAGATGTTCTTGCTGGGCCAGTTTCATGTTTTCTTCACAGGCATTTCGATCAAAACCATCCTGTTGAGAGCATTGATCCACATTCTCAAAGATGGCCACGTCCTGGGGTTCTTCACAAGCACTAAGGGCTAGAACGCTTGCACCCATCAGGGCAAGCTTCAGGGATTTTGATCTTTTCATGAAACGAAATTCCGCAAAATTTTAAGCTAAGAGTTATTTATTGTTATTTATGTCTGCCAATTTAGGATCTACAGCCGAGGTTGCAAGGATAAAATAGATCAAAGCACCTGAAATTTGAGATAAGTTCATTCATGAAAAAGAAGATATCTAACCATAGCTAGTTTGGCGACTGGTTTAGCCACCAGTCTGGGTACTGGTGGCCTTTGGTTTGAAGGTTATTCTGCTGAATGTTCAGGGCTATATTTCTCCTTTGATCGATCCGTTTCCACCAGATGTTGTGCTTTTGCTTGCCGACTGACACTGCTTGGGTTGATGTATTGGCATATAAATTGCTTGTTAATTCCTGTGTATTCTGTTCATTCTGATGGATAAGAGCAATGTTAGTAAGTCGAACAAACGCTGTGATAGAAGCAAACCGCCGGGTTAGCCAGGTTGAAGAGCAACTGAAGCTGACCAAGGTGCAGGCGGCCAGAGATTACAATCTGGCAAAAACTGCCTACTCTTCAAATGAGAGTGCGGCAAAAAGCGTTGCTGAATCCTATAAAGACTTAACCGTTCAAAATATTGCCGACGGCACCAACGATCCGGTTTCGACGACAACAGACGCGATTAGCCTTGCGCGAACACAGACCTCACAAACGCTTTTCTACGCGCAACAGATTGCTACGGCGGTACCGGACGCAGACGTTAGTCAATATCTAAACCCGGTAGAACCTGAAGAGGGTGCATATGATAAATCTGTTGCGGCTTTCAAGGATATTATCGGGCAGACACCGGGCGAGAGAATGCGCGCCCAGGTATTGAGATCTCTTGGGTTGACCGAAGAAGATCTTAAAAACATGTCGCCGGAAGATCGTAAAAAAATAGAAGAAAAAATCGCCAAGTTAATCGATGAAAATGTAAAGAATTCTGTTGCAGAAAACTTTACCCCTGCAAATGAAACTGATGTCGAAAATGGTGATAACAATCAGCTACAGGCGAACCTCAATCTTGGACGCGAATTGAATGATAAAAACCTGGCAGGTGGTAAAGATCCAAACATTTCCCCGGATGATCAGCAAAGAGACGATGTTCGTAAGGTAATACTGCAAAACATCATTTAGGATCAGGTCTGGTTCGGAAGTACAGGTCTTTTCAATAAATAAGTATGTATCGCTATAGTTGAATTTTAACTTTTATAAAATCCAATTATTACCTATATTACTCTCATGGTGATTCTATTTTTGGGTGGTATGGGGTTTCATTGTGGAACAATATGCAGATCTGGATAATCTGTCACCTCCGGTTCTGGGGGTATATAAATACTGGCTTACTTTGCCGAAGTGCGCGGGGTTGCCGTTAAAATCTTCTCTTGATCCCGTTGATATACCTACCGAGCATCTGCCCCATGTTTTTCTTGTGCAGTTGGAGGAAAATCCCTTTGCGGCTTTGATCCGGTTGCAGGGGACCTATATCAATCATTCTATTGGTGAATATTTTACGAATAAATATATTGATGAAAGTACCTTTGGGGAAAGCGCGACGGCTATTCTTGCGGGCTACGAAGAGGCTGCACAGAAACGCGTTGCCTATGTTTCCCATGAAGAGGTCTATGGCATATCAGGGCAAATAATGCTTGTCGAAGCCATTCATTTGCCGATGGTAGATGAAGAGGGTAATGTTAATTATTTCCTTGGTGCCCTGTCGCGAATTTCCGGGGCGACAAATCATGACCATGAATTCAGAGGCCGTCGTTGGGATGTAAAGGCGGTTAGCAATATAGCTTAATCCGAATGAAATTCAGCCGTTTTGGGCGTGGTATCAGGTTGTTGTGGTCACGCGTGATAGCGTTGAGGGCTGTGGCTGTGCTTCCCATTTGTAAAGTGAATGTGCGATAGGTATTTATTCACTGTTTTTTTTGTAACGGAATTTTCATTATTATGGGATGTGATTTATAGTTAATCATATCTCAAAGTATCGTGTTCCATACTTTGAGATAGAAAGCGATTATAGGATGTTGCGTCGTGGAAAGTTCCAATAATCCAATCAAGCTGACTGATCCTGTTAAAGGTATCTATGACTATTGGCGATCTTTACCCCAGTGTAAGGGATTGCCCATGAAATCAGCGCTTGACCCTATTGGAATTCCGTCAGAATTTTTACCCCATATCTTTCTCGTCCAGCTGGAATATAATCCTTTTTCTGCGTTGGTTCGTTTACAGGGAACCTATTTGAACTATTCGCTGGGGCAACATTTTACAGATAAATACGTTGACGAAAGTACTTTTGGCGATAGTGCTGCAACTATTCTTGCCAATTATGAAGAGGCCGCGACCAAACGAATGGCCTATGTCTCGCAAGAGGAAGTTCACTCGTCCAGCCAGAAGAGAATATTGATAGAGGCTATTCATCTGCCGATGGTTGATGATGAGGGGGATGTTAAGTTTATCTTCGGGGCGTTATCACGTCTTTCAGGGGCAGATCGGATAGATCAGGAATTCAGAGGACATCATTGGGAGATTAAATCCCGAAGCCAGATTGCGTGATGGATAATCAAATTTACTATTCGATAGTTTTTGTGACGATCAGATGAACTGATTTTACCCCAAATCTTTGCATTTATTGTTTTTTCTCAATTATGTTTAAGGCGCCATCGTGTTTCTGGTCGATGATTATAGGTTTATAATCGCAGATGGTGTAAAGCTAATCACAGGTTTGACAGAATTTGTTTGCCAGCAGATAAAAATGATTAAAAAAATTGATAAAAAGCGAGAAGCCAACAAAATGAAAAAGACACCTACGCGCCCCGAGATCAATCAATCCATTGTTTTTACCTACTGCGACGATCTTGATCTTGCGTCGAGGTTTTTTCGCGAAACCATGGAATTGGAGTTTGTTGTCGATCAGGGGGCTTGCCATATCTATCGCCTGACAGATTTGAGCTTTCTGGGGGTCTGCTGTTTGCCCGATCGGCCTCGATCACAGGTGGGGGTGATGATCACCATCGTATCCAGTGATGTGGATGGTTGGTATGAATTTCTGACTTCCAAGGGCGTAAAGTACATCAAGAACCCGGGGCATTCAGAAAAATTTTCGGTCTATAGTTCTCTGTTCGAAAGCCCGCATGGGTATAAAATTGAAATCCAGAATTTTGAGGATAAGGAATGGCACAAAAGGAACATTAAGGTTTAGCCTTTTATAAGTTACTAAAGACACCATTCCCTTATGGCTGGGATGTTAATTTCTGTTCCAGCGCTTTTGCTGTGGGTGTCATTGCCAAACCGCCTTTGCCTGTACAGCGAAGTTCACAGGGAAGGGATTGCCCGACCTTGTGCATTGCGATGATGACTTCATCAAGGGGGATAAGGTGATCAAAGCCTACCAGTGCCATGTTGGCAGCAGACAGGGCGTTGCCAGCCATCATTACATTTTTGCCAAGGCATGGGGCTTCTACGCGATTGGCAACAGGATCACAAATAAGGCCAAAGGTGTTTTGCAAGGCCATGGACGCAGCGGCAATACATTGATCCAGCGATCCATCCAGTAAGGTTACCAGCCCGGCCGCTGCCATACCAGACCCGGAACCTGTTTCAGCCTGACATCCGCCTATTTCCGCAGAAAAGGTGGCCATGCGGGCAATGAAAACGCCAATGAGCCCGGCGGCTAACATGGCCTTGATCTTTTGATCTTCGGTCATATTGAGGGCGGTGGCGACACCAAGGCAAGTTCCCGGAAGCGTGCCACAAGAACCCGCGGTTGGTGCCGCAACAATAACACCCATAGAGCTTTTGACATCCATCAGGGCCGTCACGGCAAGAATTGCATCGTTGTACAGTCCCATATTAAGGAAACTGTTACCCGTTTGTTTTTCTTTGAAGGCAGGGGCCTGTGCCGGATAAATCCGATCCATGTATTGCGTGCCCTTGATGCCGTCCGAAATTGATTTTTCGAGTATACGTACAATATCGCGCATTTTCTCGAGGACCTCTTTTTCAGAGATGTTGCCCCGGGCGCTTTCGTATTTCAGGGCTAGTTCCCAAAGCAACAGATTTTTATCTTTGTTATATGACATCATCTCTTCACTAATTGTGAAGGGGAGATCCATTTTAGTAGAGCTACCAACAGGTAGAACAGGTTTGAGATTTTTAAAGGCCTTTATATCTATGCCGACGGGCAGATCCTGTGCCGATAGTCTCTTTTGTCCCTTTATTTGCAGGACGCGCCCCTGTAGTCCGTGATGCACGTGAAGGCTATCGACGCAGGGAAGTTCTTTAAGATGTTGATCAAGGGTGGGATCGTCGTTCCAGATAAAGGTCTCGTGGTAATCGCCAAAGAGGGAGGTTTGATGTCGTCAATCGCGATAATTTCGACGATACCGCCGCCAATTGAAATAGCCAGAATACAGCAACTTTCCGTGTCACTCGTCAGGGTAAGTTTATAAGTGTTCGGGTGTATCGCGCCATAGTCTGTTATGGCGATTTGAACATCTGTACCGTTAGCTTCAAGATGTTTTCTGGCATCAACCATACGGTCATCTGTGATGTCCCACCCCATTAAACCGGTAAAAAGCCCCATGTCTGAACCTTGACTGTCATGGGTGGGTTCTAGCGATCCATTGGGATCGTATTCAATGAGAACTCTGGATAAATTGCCGCCTTTATGATCAAGCCCCATATAATCGCGGCCCAGTCGGCCAATTCGATAGGCCGCGGCCACATGCGAGCTGGACGCACCACGCATTACAGGGCCAATGGCATCATTGAGAATAGAGGGGAAATAGTTATCCATGGTATTACCTGTCTCTGACCTGATCCTGTGTTGCCCATTATTTGTCCCAAAACATTTGGGTTGTATTTTGTTGCGACTTTAATTTCTTCAAAATCAGAAGTTTCTTTAAAGTCTGGGCAAAAATAGCGGTTATTTTATATGATCATTTTGTATGATCTTATTCCAGTTTTGGTTTTGTCGTTTATGTATAAAAAGAGCTGGGCGGGCCAGCAGAACTCGCCCAGCCAAGTTACTCTCACCAAGGTATTTCAAGTGATAGGGAGAACCCGGAGAGTAAGAGATTTTTACCCGAGAACAGGAAGTTCCGGACGACAAGCGATTGCGTCGCGGATAATCTTTTCTGCTCTTTCACGCTGGGCACCGATCAATGGCATACGCGGCATACGGCAACGATCGTTGGAACCGATTTCAATCTGTTCAGCCAGTTTGATGTTCTGAACAAGGTACGTGGAAACATCCAGATCAAGCAGAGGACGGAACCAACGATAGATTTCAAGCGCTTCCTGGTTACGACCAGCCTGCATCAGGCGATAGATGGCAACGGTTTCTTTCGGGAAAGCAACGACAAGGCCCGCGACCCAACCGATAGCACCAACGCTGAGTGCTTCGTAACCCAGGTTGTCAACGCCAGTGAAAACGTCAAAACGATCACCGAATTTGTTGATGATCTCAGTCGTGCGACGAATATCATCAGAGCTTTCCTTGATCGCAACAAAACGCTTTTCGTCGGCAAGTTCTTCCATGATTTCCGGTGTGACATCTACACGATAAGCTACACGGTTTGAATAGATCATGATCGGTAGATCACTTGCTTCGGCAACTTGACGCATACTGGCGACAGTCTCACGCGGATCTGTGTGGTAGATCGGGCTAGGGACAAGCATGATTCCATCTGCGCCCGCTTCCTGTGATGCCTGGGCCATGGCACAGGCGTCGCGGGTTGCGGCTTCGTTAATGGTCATGATGGCAGGCTTGTCACCTGTGGCCGCTTTTGCTGTTTTAAGAACAGCAATTTTCTCTTCCTTGGAAAGCATAGAACCTTCGCCAAGAGAACCTGCGACGATCAGGCCATCACAACCTGCGTCCATCTGATAATCAAAACAGCGTTTCATTTCTGTATGATCCAGATTGTCGTTTTCATCGAATTTGGTCGTGACGGCTGGGATAACGCCTTTCCACATGGTCTTATTCCTGTACTGATTATAAAAAACTGTTAAGGGGTCGTGTGTGATATCCGAAAGAAGAATACTTCTTATCGGACGTTTGCTAAAAACTTTTGTGTATGAACCGACTGGGGGGCACCAAAAATCTGTTCTGGTGGACCCACTTCTTCCATGACGCCCTGATGAAAATAGGCAACACGATCTGACACATCACGGGCAAAGCCCATTTCGTGGGTAACACAGATCATGGTCATGCCTTCTTCGGCCAAAAGTCGCATTGTATCCAGCACTTCGCCCACCAATTCCGGGTCCAGTGCTGAAGTTGCTTCGTCAAAAAGCATGTATTCCGGTTCCATAGCCAAGGCACGGGCAATGGCCAGACGTTGCTGTTGCCCGCCAGATAAAGCAGAGGGGTAAACATCCAGCTTGTCGCCCAAACCAACATGCTTAAGCTGCTTTTCCGCGATGGACTTTGCTTGGTCTTTTGATACCTTTTTGACAATCTTGGGGGCCAGAGCAACATTTTCCAGCGCGGTGAGGTGCGGGAATGAATTCCATTGCTGAAAGACCATGCCCAAGCGTTGACGCAGCTTGTTAATGTCGGTTTTCTTGTCATGAACAGTGGTTCCGTCAACGACAACCTCGCCTTGCTGAATTTCTTCCAGTCCATTGATGCAATAAAGCAACGTTGATTTGCCAGACCCGGAAGAGCCGATAATGCTTAGAACTTCGCCCTTGCTGACATTCAGGTCGATCCCTTGCAGGACATGGAGAGCCCCGAAATATTTATGGAGTTGTTTGATCTCTATCATGAGGCCCAACCTTCTTCGAGCTTTTTGGAGTATTTGGATAGGGGATAGGACAGGGCAAAGTAGAACGCCCCCGCGCAGGCCAGAATTATAAAGGGTTCCTGTGTTCTGGTGATCAGGATCTGGGATGCTCTTAGCAATTCCAGATATCCCAGAACAGATACCAGCGCGCTGTCTTTGATGACACTTAATGCCACACCTACCCAGGATGGGAACACGGCCCGCAAACCGATCGGCCAGACCACATATCGCAGGTCCTGCCAATAGGACATTCCCAATGATCTGGCGGCACGACGCATTGGGGTGCCAACCGCATCAATCCCCCCGCGAACAACATTCGCGACCAAGGCTGCGGTATAGATGCTCAATACAAAGGCACCCGCCGCAAAGGGGCCCATTTTCCATCCAATGATGGGAAAGAAATTGTAAAACAGGATCAATTGAATGATCAAAGGAACAGATCGGAATACATCCAGAATTGTACCAATTGTTGCCTGGGCAAACCATCTTGATGCCTGTAAGGCCCAACCAAAAACGCATCCCAGTATGGTGCCAATGGTGATGGAAACTATGGAAATACCCAAAGTTCGACCAGCTGCTTCACCCAAAAACATCAGGTCAGAAAACTGGAAATCAGTGAAAAAGGATGCAGAGTTACTCATCTATTTGTCCTTTCTCAGTATCTGAACAGACGTCGGGCAACAAGATTTGATGCCAGAAGAATGATTTTAACGATGACGTAATAAATGACAGCAGTCACGGCGAAGTATTCGAAAATCCGATAGGTCTTAGAGGCAAAGAACTGGGTTTCCCCGGATAGTTCGCGAAAGCCAACCAACATGCCCAGAGAGCTCATCAATACGGCCCAAACCATTTGGTTGGTCATGGGGTGATAAACAATTTTCAGCACCTGCGGGATAATGATACGCACATAGGTCTGTATTGCCGTCATGCCCAGTGATCTGGCGGCGCGGACCTGTGTATCTGGTACAGCAAGGAAACCACCGCGAAAGTTTTCAGCCAAATACCCTGCGTTGTTAAAGGTCAATCCCGCCAACACAATCAGATAGGGGGAAAGGTGTAGGCCAAAGGCCCCCAAACCAAAACCAAAAAAGAACAGTTGGAAAAGGGCGGGTGTGTTTCTGGCGATCTCAACCCATGTTGTTGCAATTTGGCGCAATGGTGTTGGGCCTTTCATGCGAAGCAACGCAAGCCCAAGCCCGATCGTGATGCCGAGCAACATGGACAGAACTGCAACTTCCAGCGTTAAGAGCCCAGCTTCCAGCAATTCAGGTAGCTTTCTGAATACGGGGCGCCAGTGAAAATTATAATCCACAACTATTACTCCGACTAATCCCGTGACGAACCGTGGGGCAGGTTTGGGGATTAACCTCGGTAAGGTATTGACCCATTTTATGAAATGGTACCTTACCGAGAAAAAGGCCGTGAAAAGAGATGTTGAGCGAACAATCGTATATTGTCATGTTAATCGTACATCCCTTTTCGTTCACATATGTCAGGTGTAAAGAGGCTTAGCCTTAGTACAGAACACCCGGAATACGTAGTTCTGGTGCTTCGCCACCGACATAGGTATTCCACAGTTCCTGATAGCGGCCTGAACGTACTTGGTGTGTCACAAACAGGTTCAGGTAATTCAGCCACGTAACATCTTTGCGGGGGCCAACGACAGATGTGTAATCCGTGGTCCATGGCATACGTGGGCCAGCAGTTATGGTGTCGTATTTTTCGACAATGGGTTTAACCGCGGTGTTGGTTGTAATACCAACGTCCGCTTTACCTTGGGCGACTGCAAGAAACACTTCGTTTTCGCTTTGATAGCCTTGGTAAAGATCTTCGGTTCCCCATTCTTTTGCTATCTTGAGGAATTCCTGTTCCGGAACGGTGCCAACCGCAGCTGCCACACGTTTGCCCTTCATGTCTTCAAAGGTTTTGATGCCTGTGTCTTTACCAACAACTGCCTGTGCATAATAAATTGCATAGGGAATGGAAAAACCAACAGTCTTGGCGCGGGCGAGGGAATCAGAGGTTCCGCCGAAAACAACATCTGCAGAGTTGGTCACGATAACAGGCAAGCGTTCTGCCCAGGTTACGGGCAGGATCTCGTGCTCAACTTCTAATGCAGCAGCTAGGTCTTTGCAGTATTCAACATCGAAGCCTGCTGGTTCGTTATTGGCGTCGCGGTATCCGATGGGTGGAAAGTCCAGAACAACGCCGCAACGAAGAACGCCTTCGTCAATTACGTCATCCAGTTTGTCTGCGTATGCTGCGGGTTGTGCGACAAATGCAGCCAGGCAACCGCCGAGCGCAAGTGTCTTAATCATGCTTTTGATCATTTCTTTCTCCAACTGTTGAGTTTGCTTCTTTTCGTTTCAATCCGGGCCTTTTAAATCCGACTTAAAGGCCTCAATACCTATGGGTGACTGCCTTAGAAAGGACGGAGCCAAAATAAGGGAGCGGCCTGATCCAGATCTTTTTGTCTGGTTTTCGTGGCCTGCCTATTGTATAATGCAGATTGTATACAATATTCAATATAAATTTTTACATGGTTCTATTTATTCTTTCAAATCGAGCCTTTTTCAGGTTCCGATTTGGCGAAAAAAGGTGAAGAGAAAAGAGCTATGCTTTTGCTAAAAAATAGTTTTTTGGCATAACGAAAAAATATTTCAGGTGAGGAAAAAAAGATGAAAGTTATTGCGACGGATCTGGCAAAAACGGCTTCTTCGTCGGATATTATTTTTGATGCCTTGCGGGATTCCATCATTAGCGGCCAGATTCAGGCTGGGGAGTCGATGCGACAGGCGCACATTGCCGAGCTGTTCAATGTATCCCGAATTCCGGTTAGGGAAGCCTTGAAGCGATTGGAAGCACAGGGACTGGTTCAATCCCTTCGGTATAAAGGATATGTCGTATCCCCGTTATCCCACGCTGAAATGGAAGAGATATATGAGATCCGGGCCAATTTGGAACCAATTGTCATTGAAAAGTCCGTTGCAAATATGAGCGATGAGACACTGGAAGAAGCCAAGGAATATTGTGAAAGTTTCTCGTCCGAAACAGAGGCGTCAAAATGGGGGGAGTGGAACCGCCTGTTCCATGAAACTTTGTACAGGGATGCGGAACGTCCCTATCATCTAAAGCTGGTTGGTGAGGCCATTGACCGGGTTGATTCCTATCTACGCGCGCAATTGGTATTAACAAACGGGATGGCGATCGCCAGACGCGAACACAATGAAATACTGGCGGCGTGTTTACAGAGGGATGGTGTCTTGGCAGCAAAAAGAACCAGAGAACACATTCTTGGGTCTTATCGTGTCTTGATGGATTATCTGGGAAAACAATCAAAAGGATGAATTTTGTGCCGACAGGGTTAGGTTGTTTCCCTGGTTAAAAGAACAACACTGACAAAAAGGCGATCGACGTCGGTTCCATTTTCTGACAAGGGTAGCATCAAGCGCGAATACTTTACGTAATCCTTGTCCAGCCAACTGGCATCCAGATCATTCAGGGTCGGTTCTTTATGTGTGACAACATATTTGAACTGTTCTGTTACCTGATCATAAACGGGGCCAAGTACGATATCTTCGACAAATTTTCCCGTGTAATCTATTCCCCATATCTCAACAACCCTGGTCCCCATTAACGTGGCTTCATACCGCAATGGGTTTCTGTGAACTTTATAAAGGCAGAGGTTGGGCAAAAGATGAGGAAAGTCGATGGGGTCAATATCGCCCCTGCATGGGGCAAAGCGATCGCCCCGTTTTGAATCCCAGTAATCGTACAGCTGTTGGTGCTCGGGGTAAGAAAACTCTAGCATCTGTATCCTGAATATTAAGTACAGTAACAATAACTGTAATGCATGATAATGACATAAATGAATAGAATTGGAAATTCTGTTTGTCTGAGAGGCATACAAGAACTTGTGATCAGGCAATAGGGGTGATATTTAAGCCAAATCATAACCGGGGTTTGAAGCATTGATGCGCATACCCAATGCAAGAATACAAGCTGTAGGGATACCATCGCGATGGGCGACACAAAGCAGGACTTTCAACAGGCGCTAGTAAACAGACTTACGGACGCGACTTACCCTGAGCTTCCAAAGCACTATCAGGGCAAGGTGCGTGATGCTTATGACCTTCCTGACGGCCGTCGAATTATGATTGCAACGGACAGACAGTCTGCATTTGATCGTATCCTTGCGGCTGTTCCCCATAAAGGTCAGGTTCTTAATCAAACGGCGCGCTTTTGGTTTGAACAAACCGAAGATATTTGCCCGAACCATGTTATCAGCTTTCCAGATCCCAATGTTGTGATTGGTCGCAATCTTGAGATGTTGCCAATTGAAATGGTCGTTCGTGATTACATGACGGGATCAACTGAAACGTCCATCTGGCCGATGTATCAACGTGGCGAACGTAAGCTTTATGGGCATGACTTTCCTGAAGGGCTTAAAAAGAACCAGAAACTGCCGGAAACAATTATTACCCCGACCACCAAGGCGGCACAGGGTGATCACGACGCACCCATTACGGCGGCGCAAATTGTTGAACAGGGTATTTTGTCCAAAGAAACCTGGGAAGAGCTTGCGCGCCTGTCGCTGGCCATCTTTGCCCGTGGTCGTGAAGTTGCCGCGAAAAACGGGCTTATTCTGGTGGATACCAAATATGAATTTGGGGTTGATCAGGATGGGCGTATTACCTTGGCCGATGAAATCCATACACCAGATTCAAGCCGATACTGGATTGCGGAAAGCTATCAGGACCGGATGGATAAAGGGTTGGAGCCCGAAAGTCTGGACAAAGAGTTCCTGCGGCTATGGGTCAGTCAGCGGTGTGATCCCTACAAAGATGATATTCCGGATATTCCAGATGAAACACTGGAAATTTTTAGCGAAAAATACATCAACCTGTTTGAACGGGTGACGGGAGAAACCTTCAAGCGTGAAAGCTTCGATCAGCCATTGAAAGATCGCATTCGTAATAATCTGGCCGCGATTTTACCCGAGTACTTTTAGGATAAAAGCACTATCTATTCGTGAAGGGGGCCGTCATGCCCGAACAGTCATATTGCTTTATATGGGAATTCATCGTCAAAGAAGGCGAGAATAATCATTTTGAAGACATTTACGGTGCTGAAGGTGACTGGGTGCAGCTATTCACGATGGGGGCAGGCTATATCAGGTCAGATCTGGTTCAGGATCAATCAGACCCTCAGCGTTATTTGACGGTTGATTATTGGAATAGAGAAGAAGATTTTCATGAATTCAAGAAAGTCTTTGGACAGGAATACAGTGCGCTTGATCAGGAATGCGAAGGTTTGACGATCAAAGAAAGGAAGATTGGGGAATTTACCAATCTGAATACTGCCTTTCATTAGGCGTTCTTGTCATTGCAACGCTTGGCTTTTGACAGCTTTGCGTCCTTTAAAAAGTCTGGTTTAAGTTAAGGCCAGTCTTTATGTTTTCTCTACAAAGAAAAATGGCCGCCACACACTGTACATATGGGTACATATGGCGGCCATAGTGGAAAAGGCTGTTATCAGGCGGCTTTTACCTGATCAATAAAGCTTGATACATAGGAATTAAGCTTACCTGATTCACCCGACAGCTCAACCGATGCCTGTTTAACCTGATTGGCGGCGGCTTCACTTTCTTTGGCGGTGTTACTCACATTGTTGATATTGTGGGTAACAGACTCGGTTCCATTGGCGGCACGTTCTACATTGCGTGCAATTTCCTGGGTCGCGGCCATTTGCTGTTCAACCGCTGCGGCAATGGCCGAGGCAATTTCATCCATATTTCCAATGGTTCTTCCGATTGAACCAATGGCTTCTACAGCGTCGCTGGTTGCATTTTGAATGCCTGTAATCTGATTGCCAATCTCGTCTGTTGCCCTAGATGTCTGGCTGGCAAGATTTTTCACTTCGGATGCAACAACGGCAAAGCCTTTCCCGGCTTCCCCTGCACGCGCAGCTTCGATTGTGGCATTCAAAGCCAGCAGGTTGGTTTGTTCTGCTATATCGTTAATAAGGGAGAGAACTTCGCCAATTTTTTGGGCTGACTGGTCCAATCCCTGAATAACAGTATTGGTCTCATTTGCTTGCGTAACGGCGTCAGAGGCAACCTGGGTTGACTTGCTGACCTGTAAGCCAATTTCCTTGATAGATGCGGCCAGCTGTTCTGATGCCGAAGCAACCGTCTGGACATTTGCGGATGCTTCGTTGGCAGCATTGGCGACGGCTGCTGACTGTTGACTGACTTGGTCTGCGGAATTGTTCATAGAGCTTGCTGTATCTTCCATTTGATGAACGGCCCCATCGACAGATCCCAGTATTTCCTTGATCTGGGCTTCAAAATCTTCTGTCAGCTGATTGATACTGTTTGATCGTTTCAGTCGCTCTGCCTGATCGGCGGCTTGGGCAATTGCAAGCTCTTCGGCCTTGATCATATTCTCTTTGAAAATAAGAACGGCACGGCCCATTTCTCCCAACTCGTTTGCTCTGTCCGTTATGGGGACATCTGTTTCTTTATCCCCGCCAGCCAACCTGGTCATGCTGTCAGTTAAAAGGTGCAGCGGCGTTGTAATTCCCTTGCCGATGATCATGCCCACAGCAAAAACAATCAAGGTGATGACGACAATCATGCTCAGCGTCAGGTTTTGGCTGTCGGAAATTGCGGTTGTTCCCTCTTTCACGGCTTGATGAAAGTTATCCTGGGTGTAGTTAAAGACGGCGTCAAAATGGGGTGCCATTTCTGCAAAAATAGCGCTTAACACCTTGACGTCAGCTTGCGTTTGCAACCTTGTTTCAGCCAATGTCTTAAAGTCTGTGATGTACGAGGATATGAGCGCGCTTAATTCCTTTTGCGCCGCCGCAGGGATGTCAGATTTCGCCAGATCTGCGTTGAATTCTTCCTGGCGTGTATCCATACGGCCAATATATTTATCTTGCAGACGTAACAGGAAATCTTTTTCGTGACGTCGCATCATTAACATGGTGACAAGCAAACGGTCGTTTTTGAATTCCTGTAACTTGGTTTCAGCATTGTGTACCGAACTTCTTAGCTTGCCACGCAGTTCTTCTTCTTCGTCAAGTCCCATCTTTTGCCAGTCATGGACAACTGTTGCGAATTGGGCTTGATATTTTTGAATGCCTTCTTGGGTCTTGTCGATGGCTTCCAATATCTCAGGGGCACGAACCAGTCCTTTTAGCTCGGTTAATTCGTTACTTGCTTTGGTTATGACCTCTGCATGCTGTCCAATGTATTTTTCGTCCAGTCTGATCAGAAAATCTTTTTCCCGACGGCGGGCGTTGAGAAATTCATACTTAACACTGGCGACCAATTCCATTGCATTGGATGACCGCGTTTGTGTTTCCTGTGAAGAAAGAACAGTTTGTGAGCTTGTGAACAATATGCCCCCAATAATGATAAAGCCGATTAAAGCAATTATGCCTGTTAAATTGACTTGATATGCCAGCTTTACATTACGGAGAGACAGCTTTGACAAAGACATGAAAGGACCTCTTCTAAACGGATTAAAAGACAACTACGCATGCTTGTGAAAAAGTGGGGGAACAACTGTCTTCAACCCCAGCAATGAAAAGAATAATACTATTTTTTACTTAAAGAATCATTACTTAAATTTTGGCAATGGAGTTTGGTTTATTTTAAAGTCTGTAGTTGTGTGTTCTTTGTCTTGAATATACTGCAATCTCTATTTGATTTTGCCTTGTAAATTACGTGGAATTGTTGTGGCGTTTATTCTTTGCATCAATTAAGAATAATGAAAGTTTCGTTTTTTAGAATTATAGCCTGACATAAAATTTTCACGTAAATCTATTGAGCCGTCGTGTAAGTTTAATTGACAAGTCGTGTGACTATTCTTGGGTAAGAGAGGATTAGAGGAGAAACTGGTTATGATTAAGTCCGTAGTGGAGATTGTGGCGAAAGCAAAAGCCGAAGTGCCAACTATCAGTCCCGCCGGGTTAATGGAAGTATTGGGGCAAAGCAACGTTGTTGTTATTGACGTCAGAGATGCGCAGGAATTGAAAGCAACAGGTATTGTGCCCGGGGCGATTAATATTTCCCGTGGTATGCTGGAATTCAAGGCTGACCCAACGACCCCGATGCATGAGAAGGAATTGACACGCGATAAGATGGTCGTTCTCTATTGCGCATCAGGCGGGCGCTCTGCCCTTAGCGGCAAAGTCCTGATGGATATGGGGTATGATAATGTGCGCAATCTGGGCGCGATCAAGGATTGGGTAGATGCCGGGGGCGAGACGGAAACGGTTGAATAAGGTGTAAAGCTGCTTCCTTGGGCACTTTAAATGTTCTGCTATCAAAAACAGGCCAAAGAATAGAAATAGGGTATGGCCTGTTTTTGTCTTGGGTGAGGGATTATGCTGGCGAAAAGACCTTTAATCCGACAATGCCAGACACAATCAAAAGCAGACAGATAATACGCATGATGTCGTGACTTTCACCAAAAAGAAGCATGCCTAAAACGGCAACACCGACGGTACCAATACCTGTCCAAACGGCATAGGCTGTTCCAACGGGAATAGTTTTCATGGCAGTGGATAAAAGCCAGAAACTTAATGCCATGGCGGCAATGGTTAGAAGTGAGGGAACAAGCTTGGTCCAGCCGTCGGCATATTTAAGACCTATGGCCCAACCACATTCAAAAATACCCGCCAAAATTAAATAAACCCAAGGCATTTCTGTTGTACTCCCCTGTATAGCAAAATGTGTATAGCAAAATGTGTATAGCAAGCTGTGTATGACGAACTGATCCGTCATCGCATGGGGGAATAGTTGCTTCAAGCAGATATTGTTTTGTATAGCAACTTTAATTCGATCGGGGTTTATTTCAGTGTCAAAAGTTTAAAGCCTGCAAAGCCAAATATTAATGCGGCTGTGCCTTCTATCCAGCGTCTGAACGAACGATAGAGATCAATCATTCTTTGGGTCGAAAAGGCCAGGGCATAGCCCCCAAAAACCAAAATACCCAGGAACAGGCATCCGCCAACAATGATATAGGTAATACCGGTGGGGGCAGCGGGGGTGATCCCGATTGTTATGATTGATAGCCAGGCAAAGATTGACTTGGGGTTTGTCAGATGAATGCCCAACCCAATAAGAAAGTACTGTGTTCTGGTTCTGTTTTTACTGCTCCTTTTAGCTTTGGGTTCCTGTGACCCAAGGGCGGATTTTAATGATTTATACCCCAACCATAACAGATAGAGCCCGCCTATGATACGAAAGGCGGTCATTAGCCAGCCGAAAGATGACATTAGGGTCGAAAGACCAGTTGCAGCCAAAAGGCCCCATGTCATTGACCCCATAATGACGCCCATTGCCATCATGAGCCCCGGGGTACGTCCTTCGCGCATGGAGGTTGACATAATTGCCAGATTGGCAGGCCCGGGGCTGAGCGTTGCGACGAGATAGGCGGCAAAGGAAACAGCAATTGTTGAAAGATAAGGACCTAGGTCCTGTATAAATAACATTGGATAAACTCTTGTTTAAGGGGGGGGCTTTGCATTGTTAAATGCCGTGAACGCTATTCCGGGTTAGGCATATTGGACAGTTTGGGTAAGGGGCGTGTCGTTGAAATTTTCCTTTGCCCAAAACGTTTCGCCCCGGCAACACAAAGAACGACAGCCAGTGTTACAATCATCATTGTTGAATTCACGATTTCGTTCAGAAGAAGTGCCGCCAGTATCAGGCTGAAAAAAGGTTGAAGCAGTTGCAGCTGCCCCACAGAGGCGATACCGCCTTCGGCCAGACCGCGGTACCAGAAGATAAAACCAATCAGCATGCTAAAGAGAGAAACATAGGCCAAACCAACCCAGGCAGATATTGTGACATCATTAAAGCTGGCGGGCATGGTGTAGAAGGTAACCGGGATCATCACTGGAAGCGAGAGAACAAGTGCCCAAGAGATCACTTGCCAACCGCCAAGACGTCGTGAGAGTTTGGCCCCTTCGGCGTACGCAAGCCCGCAAAGCACAATTGCCGTGAACATTAGAAAATCCCAAAGGCTGAACGATCCTGCGCTTTCTATCAGGGCGTACCCGGCGACCAATGCCGATCCCAACAAGGAAAAAAACCAGAAAACAGCCTGTGGTTTCTCATTCCCGCGTAGAACGCCAAATATAGCTGTGGCAAGTGGGAGCAGGCCGATAAATACGGTCGAATGTGCCGCTGTAACATGTTCCAAGGCATAGGCGGTGAGGAGCGGAAAGCCAATAACAACCCCAAGGGCAACAATTAAAAGTGAATGCAGGTCCCTTACCTGAGGTCGTTTTTCCCCGAACAGTAAAAGAAGGGAGAGGCCGAGTAACCCGGCAATACTTCCCCGGGCCAATGTCAGAAAGATAGGGTCAAAAGAACCAACAGCAGCACGTGTAGCAGGCAGGGAAGCACTGAAAATAGTCATGCCGATAAAGCCGTATATCCAGCCTTTGTTTATGGTCTTCATGTTTCTGACTTTCTGTCTATTTTGAAACCCCGTGTGGGGTCTGAAAAAATAATAAGGGCCACGGGCGGTCAAACCATCTAGTTGTTACCCGAACCTCAGTGTCTTTGTAGGTTGCGAAAGGAAACTGTTCCAGATACAGTTGGGTACAGTTTTGCTAAACTGTACTGGTTACAGAATAGGTACAGATATGGTTTTGACAGAAGAGATGACACTGGTCGAGAGGGCCATGGAGGCGATCAGGCAACGGATTGCGGGCAGGACCCTTGTGCCGGGGGCCAAGTTGCCCTCTATCCGTCGCTTTGCCGAGGATATGCAGGTTTCAAAGTCAACTGTTGTTGAGGCCTATGACCGTCTTTCTGCCGAGGGAATTATTATTTCACGTCCGGGATCGGGTTTTTATGTGGCGGGACAGTTGGCGCCTTTGTCATTGGCAGAGATTGGTCCAAAACTGGATCGCGAAGTTGATCCCCTTTGGGTGTCGCGTCAGTCGCTAGAGGCCGGGGGCGATTTTCTAAAACCCGGCTGTGGCTGGATGCCAGCATCGTGGATGCCGGAAACATCTATCCGCAAAGCATTGCGATCTCTGTCACGGGCGAATGATACCATTTTGACCGAATACGGTTCGCCCTTGGGGTTGTCAGAACTGCGCCAGTTTCTGGCCAGACGCGCCGCGGGCTATGGTATCGACGCCAGCCCTGACCAGATTATCCTTACCGGATCTGGTACACAGGCCATTGATCAACTCTGTCGTTTTTTGCTGGAACCGGGGCATTGTGTGGTTGTTGATGATCCCTGTTATTTTAATTTTCACGCGCTTTTAAGGGCGCATCGGGCAAAGGTTGTTTCCGTTCCCTTTACCCCCAACGGACCCGATATTAGGGCTTTTGAACAGGCATTGATTGAACACAAGCCAAAGCTTTATATCACCAATTCTGGTCTGCATAACCCAACTGGCGCAACGCTGTCACCGGTTGTGGCGCATCGGGTTTTAAAGCTTGCCGAACAACACAACCTGACAATTATCGAAGATGATATCTTTGCCGATCTGGAACATGAACATGCCCCGCGCTATGCCGCATTTGACGGCTTAGAGCGGGTCGTTCATATCGGTAGTTTCTCTAAAACCCTGTCTGCTTCGGTGCGTTGTGGATATATTATCGCCCGACCAGACTGGATTGATGGTCTGGCGGATTTACGTATTGCAACGTCTTTCGGGGCCGGACACTTTTCCGCCGAACTTGTTTTGTCGGTATTGAAGGACGGTAGCTATCGCAAACATTTGGACGCCCTGAAAACAAAGTTGGCGGATACCATGGGGACGACGGCCGCTCGTCTAAACAAGCTTGGGATCAAGCCGTGGATCGAACCGCGTGGGGGGATGTTTCTTTGGTGCGAACTGCCACAGGGTGTGAATGCGTCTGATTTGGCGCAACGTGCCTTGGCCCGTGATGTTATTCTGGCCCCCGGCAGTGTTTTCAGTATCACACAGTCCGCTGATAACTATATCCGATTTAATGCTGCCCAATCTCAGAACCCCAGAATATTTGGGGTCCTTGAAGATCTATTGCGATAATACCGCTCCTTGGTCCGTGATCTAGATTGTCTTTTCCATTGTGATATCGGTGGTTTTGTAACCAAGCGAGGCATAGAGGGCGTGTGCTGTTTTGTTAAAAGCAAAGACATGCAGACCGATTTTGTTGACGCCGAGTTTTTTAACCTCTTCTTCCAGTGACAGCATGGTTGCTTTGCCAAGCCCCTTACCACGTTCTGCCGGGTTAATTTCTATGTCATAGATAAAGGCTGACTTTTTCCCGTAGTGTTCCTTGACGGCAAACCAGAGTGCACCGACGGGTTGTTCTGTGGCATTCAGGATGGTGAAAATATAGTTATCCGGCGTGTTAAGCCCTTGCGGCAGGCCGTTTTCATATGATTTTTTTGCAAGTTTCAGGGCATTCTCTAGGCTGTAACCTGATTGTGCCTTGTCTTCCGCATAGGCCTTTATGCCATGATCACGCCAGGCCGGATACTCGGTCTCTGACATCGGGACAAGAATGGCTGTGCGGCCAGTTTGAATGCTCACGTCTTATATTCCTTATAAATGAAGACTGCTCTTAAGGGTTTTTATTTTAATGTATTGTGTAGTTATAGGTTGTGGTTTTAGTGTGAATGAAAAGTCCTGATATGAAAAGGAGCCGCAACAAAAATTGCGGCTCCTGAACTGCTTTGATTGACGTTTTATTGAAGTCCGAGGCCTATGATTTTCCCTAATACTCACCAATCTGGGAGAGGCTAATCTTTCTTTTGGCCTTTTTTTCGTTTCAGCGTAGAAGCGCCGGTTTTGTCGCTAGCTGCTTTGCCACCTCTGCCCTTGAAAGGTTTTGCGCCTGATTTTGACTTTTGGGCATTCTCGCGAAAAGGCTTTTTACCAAATGTTTTTTTGCCAAATGGTTTTTTGTCTGCCTTACCGCGTTTGTTTCCTGCATTTTCGGAACGTCCGGTTTCAGAGCTGTCGTCAAACCACGGCTTTTTGCCTTTGCCATCCTGTGGTTCCTGGAACTTGCCATCAGCCCCAAATTTAGCTTTGAACTTGCCCTTTGTTTTGGAACTGTAATCTTTTTTTGCGTGATCCCGGCCCTTGGCGTCTTTCTCTTCGGCTGCGCGGCGGCTGTATTCCTTGCTGCGATCACTACGGTTGAAGTTATCGCGGAAAGGCTTTTGCTTGTGCTTTTTACTCTCTCCCTTTCTGCCTTCGCTCCGATTCATGGTTCGTGGTTTGCGGTGGTATCCGGGACCATCTTCATCAAGTGTATCTTCGGGGAGATCCGGAATGCCTTCCAGACGTTTGACCGTGATGGTTTTCTCTATCCGGTTGCTGCCACCAAGGGTCTCAAAGAACTTTTCAGCACCCTTTGGGGTTAGCTCGACATGGGTTTCAGCCATGTGGATACGAATGGCACCGATGTCTTTTTTTGTAATACAACCCGCGCGACACACCATTGGCAATAGCCATTTGGGGTCGGCAGTGTGCTTGCGCCCAACTGTCATGGAAATCCAGACACCGTCTTCGAAATCCACACGTTCTTTACGGGTGCCAGGGGCGTTATTGCGTCTGCCGCCATTGCCGTATTCATACCCATCATCCCCGTCACGATCTCGGCGATTTCTATCGCGGTCTCTTTCCCGTGCTGGCCTTTCAGGACGGTCCAGCAGTTCTTCGGGGGCGGGGCGGCCAGCACTTTGGGTCCGTATCAACGCGGCCGCAATCTGTTCCGCGCCGTGCTGTTCAATAAGCTCTTTGACGAAAGCCTGCTCTTCTTCTTTCACAGGTTCGGTCAAGGTCGGGTTGGCAAGGAACCGCTCGCGATCACGTTGCAGGATTTCTTCGACAGATGGGGGTTTGGCCCATGTTGCTTCAACCCTGGCACTTTCCAAAAGGCGTTCGGTGCGCTTGCGCCAGTTATAAGGAACAATAAGGGCGGAAACACCTTTGCGGCCTGCGCGACCTGTTCTGCCTGATCTGTGTAACAGTGGTTCACGGCTTTTGGGGATATCGGCATGAACAACAAGCTCCAGATCTGGCAAGTCAATACCACGGGCGGCGACATCGGTGGCAATACAGATTTGTGCCCGGCCATCACGCAGGGCCTGAATGGCATGGCTGCGCAGGTTTTGGCTTAACTCACCGGATAGTGCCACAACTGAAAAACCGCGATTGGAAAAGCGGCTGGTCATGTGGTTGACCGTGGCACGGGTCGCACAGAAAACAATGGCATTTTTGGGTTCGTAGTAGCGAACCAGATTGATGATCGCGTTTTCCTTGTCGTTGGGGGCAACGGTCAGGGCGCGGTATTCAATATCGCTGTGCTGCTTTTCCTCGGCCTTGGTTGTAATGCGCACCGCGTCACGCTGATAACGTTTGGCAAGCATGGCAATGCTGCGGGGGACGGTGGCCGAGAACATCAGGGTGCGGCGTTCTTTCGGTGTGGTGTCCAGCATGTATTCCAGATCATCCCGGAACCCGAGATCGAGCATTTCATCAGCCTCGTCCAGAACGACGGCCCGAAGGGCGCTGATGTTAAGCGAGCCGCGTTCGATATGGTCGCGAAGACGTCCGGGCGTGCCAACAACGATATGTGCGCCCCGTTCCAGCGCCCGACGTTCGCTGCGCATATCCATACCACCAACGCAGGTGGCCGTTCTGGCACCTGTATCGCCATAGAGCCACTCTAGCTCGCGCATGACCTGTAGAGCCAGTTCACGGGTTGGGGTGATGATCAGGGCAAAGGGCGCATCGGCGCGTTTGAAATGGTCTTGCCCCTCTAGCAGTGTGGGGGCGAGGGCAATACCAAAGGCAACGGTTTTACCAGAACCGGTCTGAGCGGAAACCAACGCATCTGCATCGGCCAGTTCCGGATCAAGAACAGCTTTTTGAACGGGGGTCAGTTTGGCATAGCCTTTTTTTGCCAAGGCTTTTGCCAAGGGTGCGGCCACGCCCGCAAAGGGATCAACTTGTTCTGGGGGATCAGCTTGTTCTGGTTCGGCGCTGGTTTCTACGGATGTATCAACGGAGGCACCTTCTACAATGTCTTCTGTAGCGTCTTTTGGGTCTTCTGTAAGGTCTTTTGGGGTGTCGTTGACGGGGGTATCCGAATTGGACATCTTTAATCTTTCTGATTATTTAGCCGTAATATCCCATATGGATATTCTGGGCAATGTTCTGGCTGCGCGGCAAGGGCCATCAATTCCGATAGCGAACGAACAGGCGCGGCAGGTATAACGTGAATGGGGACCTCAATCTTTTTGTCTTTCGGATCAGAGGGGGCCACCGTACATACTTTATCGTAAAATACTTGAAAGCTGGCGCTCTTGTACGTTGTGTTGCCAAAAAAGTAAAGCAGACAGAAACGAAACAATTCTTCTGTCCTGTGAAATAACCCTTATTTCCGCTTTCAGGATGTATTTGATGGTAAAAGGGACTATATTAATAACAAGAATTCTCAAGATACCAAAATTTTATCCAAATAAAAAAATCAAAACAGGGGTCTAACCAGTGGAAGCAACGTGTCATTGCCAGTCCGTTCGTCTGACAATCAATTACAAACCAGAATTTCTTTTGAGCTGTAACTGTTCAATCTGTCACCGTTATGGTGCGCTTTGGACCTATTCAACACCGGACCAGATAAAGGTCGAATGTTCTGGCGGCGAAACCAAAGCCTATAAATTTGGCAAGGAAACAAAAGCTTTCCATCACTGTGAAAACTGTGGCTGTGTCACCCATTGGGTTGCAACAGACAAATACCCTGAACCCCGTATCGCAGTAAATGCCCGCCTGTTCGAACGCCACGATATCGAAGGCATCAAAATCCGCAAGTTCGACGGCGCCGATACCTGGAGCTTTATTGACGAGTAACTTAATCGAAGGTTGAATTTAAGAAGGGCTATTAGGTTCTGATTAACTGCAGCAGATACAAGTTTTTATATCAGGTTTCTCTGTATAGATCTTAAAGGCATTTTCATCTCCTGCAGCATAGAGATCAAAACTTAAGTTTTGATCTGATGTCAAAATTAAATGTTGCCATGAAGGAGTGCCGTCGTCGTAAATTTCATCTTTTTTGTAACCTAAAGCTACTGATTTTAGTTTCATGCCTAAAATAGGAGAGAGACTTTCAATTCCATCGTTTACCCAGCGAACTTTTGACGTGCCAAGGCGTGATGGACGATAGTTTCCTGATGCAATAGCTAAATCTCCACACCTCATCCATGAAATTGAAAGTGTATGTGACCCAAAAACGAGCCTTAGGGGCAAATCCATCCAATCTTCCCATTCATGGCTCTCTGCAAACATACATTGAGGTAATCCATAGCCTGTAATTTCGTGACTAATCAAATTTTGAAAATGACTTTGGATTAGCTTTATTTTATCTGTTTTTGCAGTGAAATAATGCATTGTTGTATTCACTTCGGTAATGGATACCCTAGTGGAAACCATATGCCTCTTAATGTGACATCGTCCATGTTAGGAAGAATATGGCTTCCGTCTAAGGTGGATATATCAACATCTTGGGTTATGGTTTCAAATTCCGGCATTTCAGGGCTTTTAAATACGGATGTCTGTAATATGTTAATGGCGTCTTCTTGATTATAAGCAGTAATGCCACAGCCTATGCGTATTCCTTGAGGAAGTTCCTTAAATGATGAACGGGGAAATGTGAACCAGTATCGGCGTAATCTGATCATATGATTGAAGCATCGAGCGATTTATGTCCCACAGAAAGTAGCATGAACAACTTCTTCTGGCTTGGGAGGTTCTTCGTAGCGGGCGTTGTCGGGTTGTTCGGTGAAAGGATCTGACAGGACGCTGTGGAGTTGTTCAAAGGGGCCGTAGTCACCCGAAACGGCGGCTTGGATCATCGCTTCGACCTGATGGTTTCGGGGGATGTAGATCGGGTTTGATTTGCGCATGATCTCAAGGCGTTCTTTAGGGGATGCTTTTTCCTGATCCTGTCGCGTTTGCCATTGCGAGAGCCAGTTATTGAAGGCCTCAGGATCTTTGAACAGGTTTTGCATTTTTTGTTTATGGTCTTGTGCCTGTTCTTGTTTTGGGGTGTCTTGGTCTTGCCCCATATCAGATCGGGCGAAGCCCGTGAGATGGCGGAAGAAGAGGGTGAAATCAACCTCGTTGTCTGACAAGAGTTTCAGGGTGTCGCCAATGAAATCAGGATCCCCGTGTTGCAATGTCGTAAGGCCAAGCTTTTTGCCAAAACCTTCGAAGTAATAACCACTGAAAATATCCTGAAATTCATCAATAGTTTCCTGACCGATGCCAACGGCGACTTGCGCTTCTTCGTGTAAAGTCGGCAGCAGGGACTGGGCAAACTGGGAAAGGTTCCAGTGTGCGATACCGGGTTGTTTTGCCCATGCATAACGGCCTGCATGATCAATAGAGCTAAAAACAGTGCCGGGGTGGTAGGTATCCATAAAGGCGCAGGGGCCAAAGTCAATGGTCTCGCCGGCCACTGACATGTTATCGGTGTTCATAACACCGTGGATAAAGCCAACCTGCATCCACTTGGCTATTAATCTGGCCTGTCGGTCCATGACCATCTCGATCAACGCGCGATAGGGGTTTTGAGCCTGTTTGGCATCGGGGTAATGACGATCTATGACATAGTTCGCCAGTGTGCGCAGCGCGTCTTGGTCACCGCGGGAATAGTGATATTGAAAGGTGCCGACCCTGATATGGCTTTGGGCGACGCGGGTGATAATGGCCCCGGGCAGGGGGCCTTCTTCGCGGAGAACCTTGTTGCCCGTCTCTACAGCAGCCAAAGCACGTGTTGTTGGGATATTCAATGCTGCCATTGCTTCACTGATGATATATTCGCGCAGAACAGGACCCAACCATGCCCGCCCGTCACCACCACGGGAATAGGGGGTGCGCCCCGATCCCTTGAGGTGAATATCCCGGCGAACACCATCTGTCCCAAGGGTTTCACCCAATAAAATCGCGCGCCCGTCCCCAAGACGTGGTGACCACCCGCCAAACTGATGACCGGCATAAACCATAGCCAGTGGTGAGGAACCGTCGGGGACACTATTCCCTGCGAGCATCTGAACACCGTCATCGGATTTCAGTTCAGCAGGATCAATACCCATAAGCGTGGCAAGATCTTCATTCACCTTAATAAGTTTGGGCGCGGCCACTGGAACAGGATCTTGACGGGTATAGAACTGTTCGGGCAGCCGGGAAAAGCTGTTGTCAAAGGGAATGGTTACAGTAGAGGTCATTGGCACCAATTTTCGAGAGCGGATCGTGTTTTAAAAATAGGGATAGTCGGGCTTATGAACAATGGGAAAGATGTTTTGTCTTTTTGATTTGCAGCGGTGGGGTGCGAGCTTGTCATAAAAGTATGCTGAACGAAAAGGGTGCTTTGGAAAAATCAGCTATCAAAATGAGGGAACGCTCTTTTTAGTTTCTGGACACACTCATGTGGTGAATTTTCATCTGTCTTGATCGTTAAGTCGTAAATGATATCTGTATGTGCCGTTGTTATTTGTGAAGCTGCTAACCCGGGTTTTCTATCTCCACGCACTTGTTCTCTTCTATTTAGCTCGGCGAGAGAACATTCTATTTTAACTGTAATGCTTTCTATATCACCGAGCGTCTTGATTATATCGTCTTGTGATTGCCGTCCTGGAAATATTGTATCGACAACAACATTGTGTCCCGTCAAAGCGAGGCATTTTATTGATTGGGCCATCGCCAACTTCAAGTTTGGGAAATTGATCGAACTGGCGGGAATACGCCGGGGCGTCATATTCCAGAACATATCACTGGAACAATGCAGATAAACCGATTTGAATCTTGCTTGGATTTCTTTGGCTAATGTTGTTTTTCCTGCACTGGATGTCCCATTTAAAATGATAACTTTACCTGTCTGAGTGTTTTTTGAATTCATTGAAAAATGTACTGTGTTGCAAAGAAAAGGTAAGAGCGATTTAATTTAGCCGAAGGTATTTTGTTTATATTTTTGTCGTTCGTAAAGGCGTTGCAATTGGTAATGAGACCTCAACCTGAAAGCCTTTTTCATTCCTGAATTTCATGTTGCCATTATGAAGATGGATAACCGCAGAAACGAGAGCAAGCCCCAAGCCGTTGCCCGGTAAATTTCGGCTTGATTCCACACGGTAAAATCGTTCCAGAACTTTTTTGTGTTCTGCTTCGGGAATGCCATTGCCCTGGTCGTGGATGGACAATGTCACATGGGTGTCCGAATTATCTATACGGATGGTTATGACACTGTTCTCTGGGCCATATTTAATGGCGTTGTCCAATAGATTTGAAACACATTGGGCGATGAGATCACAATCGCCTGATATTAATGGCTTATCCCCGGATGAACGAGAGTTGTCAGTATGCTGGCTCATCAAAGCGTCGTTAAGGATAATCTGTTGCCCCTTATCTTCGGCAAGGGGTTCGTAAATTTCGATGGTGTCCTTGACCAGATGGGGCAGTCGTATTGGTTTGAAATTCGTTTCCAGTTCACCTGTTTCCAGGCGGGATATACTGAGCAGGGCGGTAAAGGTCATCAAGAGTTGATCAACCTCTGCTATGGTTGATTCAACCAGTTGACGATTTTTATCCCCTTTTGTCAGAACCAACAGGCTTTCCAGCCGGCCATGAACGCGGGTCAGGGGGGTCCGCAGGTCATGGGCTATGTTGTCCGTCACATGTCGAATACCGTCCATCAGGGTTTCGATACGATCAAGCATTGCATTTAATGTGTGGGCCATTACATCGATTTCATCGCTTGTGTGTGATACAGGAATGCGATGCGAAAAATGGCCCTGCATGATGTCGGTGCAAGTATTTGAAATCAGATCGAGACGGTTTTTAAGGTTATGGTGCAAAAAGAACCCTGCGGCACAGCCCCCGGTGATGCTAAAGAGAACAGCCCCCAGAAAAATCAAAAAGACATAGTCTTCCAGCTCTTCTTCCTTAATGGTATCAAGCCCCAATAAAAGATAATATTTATCATCAAGATTTAAGGCCAGAAATCTGTATTCATTGGGGTTTTCATCCGTGTCTTCAAGCTCTGTCCAGCCTGCTATTCTGGGGACGCCAGCTGGCCAATGATTTATATTTCCGGATAGTTTTTGAAAATCTGCATCTGCAAGCAGGTAAATTCTTGTTTCTGCATCTGATTGTGCGGAACGTTTTTCAATTAACTTGGTCAGTAGATCAATACCCCCAAGTTCATAGACGCCCCGCATGTCACTTATTTTCGTCTGGAGTTTGCTGTCTATTTCTTTTTCCATGAAATATTCGGATGTCTCTGAAACAACTGCTTCGAAGACGAGGGTACTGATAATAAAGATCGCGCCAAAGCTCAGGGCGAATTTCAAGGAAAGAGAAAGGTGTGGGGCCTTGGTTTTCAAAACATCAATCCGGTCGGCTTGGTTTGGGGTCAGTCTTCGCGCAGGCAGTATCCTGCGCCACGAATTGTGTGTAACAACTCGTTTGGATAGTCCCTGTCTATTTTGTTGCGTAATCTCGACATGTGAACGTCGATTACATTGGTCTGCGGGGCAAAGTTATAATCCCAGACCTGTTCCAGAAGTATGGTGCGGGTGACCACTTGCCCGGCGTGACGCATCATGAATTCCAGCAATTTGTATTCTTTTGGTTTCAGGTCAATTTCAGTCCCGGCGCGGGTCGCCTTTCTGGACAATAGGTCGATTTTTAGGTCGCCGACTGTCAGTTGGGATTCTGTGTTTGAAGGTATTGTCCGTTTAAGTAGGACCTGTACGCGCGCCAAAAGCTCTGCAACGGAAAAGGGTTTGACCATATAGTCATCAGCACCGGATTTCAGACCGTCAATTCGGTGTCGAACATCACCCAGAGCGGACAGAATAAGTACCGGCGTTGTGATATCAGTTGCCCGCAAGGTTTTCAAAACGGACAAGCCGTCTTTCGTGGGGAGCATACGGTCAAGAATGATGATGTCATAGTTTTCGTTCGCGGCCATAAAAAGACCATCGCGTCCATCGTGTGCGCTATCTGTTATGAACCCCGCTTCTTTCAGGGCTTGAGCTACAAAGCTGGCAACCTCGTGGTCGTCTTCGATTATTAATGCCCGCATCTAAATTATTTGATCCTGATACTCGCTGTGTTGGTGCCTATGTGGGCTTGATTTTAAGGTCTGGATTGGGGTGTTTCGCCTTGTCTGGTGCTGATACTAACACGTTAAAGGGGGAAATAAATAACATGAACAAAAATTTAGAATTCAGACACGCTGATGATAACTAGCAAGCCTTAGTTTTGTTCTGCCCGAAAATACAAACTACCTCAGGAAATAGTTTTCCCGTTGGTTTTGTCCCCGTTGGTTTTGTCAATGAAAGCAGAGCTTTAAGTATGTTAAGAAAACAGAATTTAAAAACCTTTCTATCTTTGTCTATTATCCCGATGGCTCTTTTGGGGTGGGTTAAATTTGAGGAAATCAGGTACTCGGCACTTGTGGCCTATACAGATATTACCAAAGGGTATTTTTTATCAGGATTTGTCTTGCAGAAGCCATCGTGGTTTGTGGCAGACAGGAATGCAATGTTTACGGAAAATTCGGACACGCTTCATATTAAAGCAGGGAACTGGGATATTTCCGAACCACTTGTACTTGACGGTGAACTGACGGTTGAACCAGGGACTGTTCTCAATTTTTCGCAGGATAGTTATTTGATCGTAAATGGTCCGCTTAAAGCTGTGGGAACAGCTCAGATGCCGATTGTTTTTCAGGGCAAAGACAATCAGTCCTGGAAAGGAATTTATGTTCACGAAGCAACAAGCCTGTCCAAACTGAGAAATGTTGTTGTTACAGATACTGATGCTCTCAAAAATGATCGTTTGGAACTGACAGGGGGCGTAACCTTTTACCGGTCCAATGCTTCGATCAAAGAGTCTTTGTTTAAGAACTCTCAAGCAGAGGATGGCTTGAACATCATTTTATCAGAATTTGAAATGGTGAACACGCGGTTTGATAATATGCGGTCTGATGCCGTCGATAGCGATTATTCTAATGGCGTTATAAAAGACGGCGTTTTTACGGATATTGGGGGGGATGGGATAGATTTTTCAGAAACAAGGGGGTGGGTTGAAAATCCTAATATTTCTGACGTGCATGACAAGGGAATTTCAGTCGGCGAAAATTCTGTGGTAAGTGTCATGGGCGGCGTAATTAAATCTGTTGGCGTTGGCGTGGCTTCGAAAGATGGAAGCGTTGTTGATATTATGGAAACTGAGATCAAGGACGCAGCGCTTTTTGGTTTAATGACCTATGTAAAAAAATCGTCTTATAACCTGCCTGAACTTAACGCTTATAACCTTTTCTGGGGTGGCGCAAGAACCAAAGCCAGCAACAATAACTGGATACGACAAAACGGGACCACCTTGACCATAAATGGACAGGGTGTACCGGAAGAATCACTGGATGTTAAAGCCCTTTACCGCGGTCCCGTTATGGCCAAGTAAAGGTTGGACCGTTATATTTTTATCGAGAAGGAATAGAGGTTAAAGCTCTATTCCTTCTTCTTTGAAGCGTTTCGCAAGCCTTAACATGATCTTTGGCATGATTTTTTGAAGCTTGTTTTGACTGTTTGCGGTACTTTCCTGAATAATCAGGGGCATTTTTGATATGGCTTTTTGACCGACGGGTGTTTTGTAAAAGATAACGATTTCCTTCAATTCGTCTGTCGTAAAGTGTTTGCTGTAAATTCTCTGAATATCTTCTCTGAAACTCGGGCTATTAATATCCTCCTCTACCATTTCAATTGTAACTTCTTCGATTATTTTTAATGTACGAGGTGGTATATTAGGATTGGCCTGTTTGAGACCAGCGTAAATGTTTTGAACAACAGCTTTTCCCATTAACTTGGCTGTATTTTCTGCCTGTGTAATTTCAAGTAACTCATTGATGATGGCTGTTTTTTCTGTTGATGACGTTTCGGCCTGTACAGGAAGAACGATCAAAGAAAAAATAAATGAAAAAGCAGGAAAGAGTTTTTTCATAATTACCCCTGATGATAAAAACTGTTTATTTTATAAATTGGTTTTCTGGATGCAATTTATACGAAGCTCTTCCTGTTTATCATGCAAGTATTAAGTGAAGAAGACAAAACTTGAAAAGAGAATTTATAAATGGCCCGGTCTTCGCATCATAATCCCGATCTGGCATCTGATCTGGATCAGACTTTCAATCAGGCTCAAAGTGCAGGGTTAAAGCTTGCTATTGCAGGGCGTACGATTGCGCTCTTGATTTTGGGTATTTGGCTGATTTTGTCTCGTTTGGCGCTTCCCGGTGTCTCTTTAAAGTTTGGTATACTGGTTTTACTGCTTATTTCTCTGGGGTTGGTTCATCACCGTATTATCGGAACGCGGTGGGACAAGTTTTGGGTTAAGTATTTTTTTGTGGCCATTGATGTCGCTATTCTTTCGGTCTTGATTGCAACGCAACCCCTATACGAAACGGCTGATTTGCCCCAGGTGATGGTTTTCCGCAGCCCGTTGCTTACCTATTATTTTATTATTCTTGCCGTTGTGGCCTTTAGCTTTTCGCCCAGACTTGTTTTATGGGCCGGGGGCATTGGTGCGGCCGGGTGGCTTGGTGCTTATGCATGGGTGGTGCATACGGATGGAAATGTTCTTGATTGGGGAGACGTTCCCAGCAGCCCAACAGCTGATGACGCCATAAGGGTTATTCTGAACCCTATGTTTGGTGGCACGGGCAGTCGTATTCAGGAAGCAATTATTCTTGTGGTTGTTGCTGTCTTGATCGCGATAGTGATGAAACGGGCACAAAATACCATGCGGGATAAACTGGCAGCTGAACGCGATCGCCAATCCATCACGGGGATATTCGGACGATTTGTACCGGAACCTATTGTCGAAGCAATGATTAACGATCAAGGACTTCTGGCCCCATTGGAAAGAGAGGCAACCATTCTCTTTGCCGATGTTGTTGGCTTTACCAGCCTGACAGAACGTTTGGGGCCGGCTAAAACAGTTGGTGTACTGAATAGCTATTTTGACGAGATGACGAATGTCATCATGGAAAACGGTGGCATTGTCGCGACCTTTCATGGCGATGCTATACTTGCGATTTTCAACGTACCGCTCGAGGATACAAAGCATGCAGAACATGCCTTGCAGGCAGCAAAGGCAATGTTAAGGCGTGTGGAAGAGGGACACTTTTCCGGGGAAAAGCTTTCCATCCGTATCGGCATTAATACCGGATCTGTTGTTGCTGGAAATGTCGGAGGGGGCGGTCGTCAAAGCTATACCGTTTATGGTGACGCGGTGAATTTGGCTGCCCGTTTGGAAGCCTTGGCAAAAGAAAAAAATCAGTCTCTATTGGTGTCCGGGCATACATTTGCAAAGCTAGAAACATCGTCGTTGTCTTTGCATGGCGAAGCAACTATTCGGGGGCAAAGCCAGCCAGTAAAACTTTATGGTGTTCACGACTAATAATCGTTTTGCGAAATTGTCTAATTTGCTCAAGTTGATGTTTCATTAACATTCTTGATTGAAAATGATTTTCTATTTTTATCAAAGTCATGAGCAGTTTTTTTCATATCATGTTAGAGTTGTTCTGTGACGAAAGGCTTTATCAAATACTGTGGTGTAATCGTGCCTGAAGATTTGATGAGTCTGGTGATACGATGTGTGTGGTCGTTTATGTGTCATTAGGCCAGAAGTCGATTTTAAGAGTTTGCTCAGGGGATCGATAAATGACGATACGTAATAAGCTAATGCTTCTGATTTCAATACTGTTGAGTGTTACGGTTCTGATCGCGGGAACAATTAGTTACTTTCAGACCACCGATCTCGTTTCCAAACGGCTTTATAATAATGAATTACCAGCAACAGTTCTATCGATCCGCAACAACATCGAAAAAAAGCTGAATGTTTATTTAACGACCTCGTTTGCTGTCGCAGATAATACCTTTGTTCTTGACTGGTTTGCCCAGGGAGAGCCTGTTGAAGGGCTTGAAGGTTGGCAAAAGTACGCATCGAAAATACAGCAGCGAACAAAGGCATTTAATGTGTCTTTGGTGTCGAATGTTTCTCGAAAATATTATGATCAGAACGGTTATAACGAAAGCGCGAGCGGGGCGATTAAATTTTGGTTTGATGCGTTTATAGATAGTAATCAACCCTATGAAATGGTTCTGGATAAAAATGAAACAACAGGCAATGAATGGAAAATGTTCACAAATGTCCGGGTCGATGTGAACGGAAAACTGGCGTCGGTAGGGCTTGGTGTCGGGGCAGAAGAACTGGCAAAAGATATCGCCAATATTAAAGTGGGAAAATCTGGGTTCGTATATCTGACAACAGCCGATGGTACAATCAAACTACATCGAAATGCTGAACTTATTGGTAATGAAAACATAACAAAGTCGGTTGGCATTTCAAACGTAGCAGACACTCTTTTGAACGTGTCTTCTGATGCTGATGAAAATGCGGTTAATTTCGCCAGCTATACCGGAAGCAATGGTGACATGATCGTTGGTGCATCATGGATACCTTCTATTCAATCCTTTGTTATTGTTGAGGTACCTGCGGTCGAAGTCTTTGGCGACATCACCCAATCAATGAAAGAAATTGGCCTTATTGTATTGGTTATTCTTGCCGGTGCCATGTTTGTTGTTTTCCTGATTGCGCGTCAAATTTCATCGCCAATCAATAAAATAACGGACGTTGTTGGACAGTTGACCCAAGGTAATACTGATGTTGAAGTCCCTGCCCAGGAAGGTAGGGATGAAATCGGGGCAATTGCACGTGCGGTTGAAGTTTTCAGGCTTGGTATCATTCAAAATACCAAACTGGAGAATGAGCAAAAAGGAGCGGCACAAAGAAACGAAGAAGAAAAACGCAAGCTGATGTCTAAAATGGCAGAAGATTTTGAGAACAGTGTCGGGTCTGTTGTTGATTTTGTTTCCAATGCTGCTGCGGACCTTAAGCAAACGGCTCAATCAATGTCTGCGATCTCGGAGCAAACAAGAGCCCAGGCATCTACTGTTGCAAAGGCTTCGAGTGAAGCATCTTCTAATGTTCAGACTGTTGCCGCGGCGACGGAAGAATTAACATCGTCCAGTAACGAGATTAGCCAACAGGTTTCCCAATCCGCAACCGTTGCCCGTGAAGCCGTTGATCAGGCAACACATTCCAAGAACAATATTAGTGAGCTGATTGATGCCGCTGAAAAAATTGGTGCTGTGATTAGCTTAATTACAGATATTGCCGAACAGACAAATTTATTGGCTTTGAATGCGACGATCGAAGCTGCAAGAGCGGGCGATGCAGGCAAAGGCTTCGCCGTTGTTGCCAGTGAGGTTAAAAATCTGGCCAATCAAACAGGAAAAGCAACCGAAGAAATCCGTGGACAGGTAGAGGGAATTCAGTCTTCTACCCGACTTGCTGCTGATTCCATCGATAATATAAGTGAAACTATTCAACAAATTGATCAAATTGCTGCGTCTGTAGCAGCAGCTGTCGAAGAGCAAACCGCCGCAACACAGGAAATAGCGCGAAATGTTGATCAGGCGGCGGCGGGAACGCAGGAAGTTTCGGCCAATATTGGTGGTGTTACCGAAGCTTCTGGTGAAGTTGGTAAAGTTTCCAATCAGGTTTTATCTGCCGCGGATGAACTTGGATCAAATTCTGATCGATTAAAACAAGAGGTTGAAAACTTCCTGGCCCAAATCAGAACAGCATCATGACAGGGCGTAAATTAATTAGTTCTTGGGTGACTTGAGGCATATGACATCGTTTAATAAATCAGCCTCTGCGTAGTTTAATGAAAATATAAATTCGTTGAAATGGGTTAGAGATAATATATCTTGACATAATACCAAAAGGTACTATTTTAAGTGATACCAAAAGGTGTTATGTCGAGGTTTAATGATGCGCATACAAGAAACATTCAGGGCACTTGCTGATCCAACGCGGCGAGAGATTTTGATGCATCTCAGCCGACGGGAAATGACCATCGGCGAAGTGACCGACAAATTTGAAATAACGCGAGCGGCAGTAAAGAAACATTTGAATATTCTGGAAGAGGGGCAACTCATTTCAGTTCATGTTCAGGGGCGCGAGCGTATTAATCGGCTTGAAGCACAGGGACTATCAGCTGTTTCAGACTGGATCGGGTATTTTGATCAATTCTGGGATCAGCGTCTGGATGCTTTGAAAAACGCAGTGGAAGATGCCGAGAATGCGAAACGAAAATCTATCAAGGGAAAGGTGTAGGTTATGGCGACATCAATAATCACGAAGACCGTATTCTTTAATGCGACAAGGGAAACGGTTTGGTCTTTTTTGACAGAGCGGGAAAAAATCGGCCTGTGGTTTCACCCACCGAAAGAAGATCTGGCCGAGGGTAAAGACTATGAATTGATTTTAACCCGGGACAATGGTGAAAAGGCGAAGGTTTGTTGGGGACGTGTTTTGGAAATGCACCGCCCTGAGAAGATGATTTGGACCTTTACTGTGAACCCGTTAAACGGGTCATTGACAACCGTGACCTGGGTTCTGGAAGAGGTTCTCTGCGGAACCAGATTAACGTTGAAACACGAAGGTGTCGAGGCTGCGGCAGGTGAAGCAGCGATGGACCTTATTCTGTCTTTTGATGCAGGGTGGGACGAACACTTTGCGGCTATGAGGAAGGCTCTGTCCAAAGGGAACTAAGTCATTCACCTTACTCGTGCATGGGTAAGATGTGTGACAGGTTGATTGTCCTCTCTGTTATCAGAAGGTTGCTGTTCAGGCAGAGAGTACCATTTTTCTCTGACGGCAAAAATCAGCTAATCCCTTTCCTAGGCTGCATTTGCAGATCTTTCATGGATAAGTCGTTTGAGGGTTTTAAGAAGATCATCCATGTTTAATGGCTTAGCGCAGGTCGCATTCATGCCGCAGGCGACATACTCTTTCAGATTACTGGTTTCTATATCAGCAGTCAGGGCAACAATAGGAATCGTTGATTTTGTACTGTCGGAAAGGGCTCGTATTTGTTTGGTTGCCTCTACGCCATCCATTTCAGGCATGTGAATATCCATCAGAATAATATCATAATCGTTCTTGCTTGCTTTTTCGACGGCCTGAAAGCCGTTATCCGCTGTGTCAACAGACTGGCCACTTTTTTCAAGTAGTGCCTTGGCCATGATCTGATTTACCTTGATATCTTCAACAAGCAAAAGATTAAGGTTTGTCAGATCGTGTTCTGGAACCTCTGCTTGGGGGCGATAGAGTGCTTTGGTTTTGTCTAAGGTAACTTCGAACCAGAAGGTGCTGCCTTTATCTTCTTCACTATCAACGCCGATTTCGCCATCCATTGCCAAAACAAGCTGTTTGTTTATCGCCAGCCCAAGGCCTGTCCCACCATAATTTCGGGTGGTTGACACGTCCGCCTGGGAAAAGGCGCTGAAAAGGGAAGACTGTTTTGATTTGGGGATACCGATACCCTGATCAGATACTTCAAATCGTAATCTCTGGGTAAATTCATCTTCGGATTTAAGTGCAACACTGAGCGTGATGGTACCATCCGTGGTAAATTTTACTGCATTTGAGAGGAAGTTCATCAGGATTTGGCGCAGTCTGACACTGTCCCCAAGTACCCAACGATGAACGTTATCGGGGAAGGTGACATCCAGACTATTGTTTTTTTCCCTTGCGGCGAGAACCATCATACTACTGGTTTCTTCGACAAGTTCGGCCAGGCTCATGGCACTTTTTTCCAATACTAGTTCACCGGCCTCGATTTTAGAGAAATCCAGAATATCCCCGATCAAATCCATCAGGTGGTTGCCTGAACTGGAAATGGTTTTAATGTAGTTCTGGGTTTCCTTGGGAAGGGCCTGAATGTCTTTGTTGCCGAGCGCAAGATCGGCGTAGCCAAGAATAGAGTTCAAGGGGGACCTTAATTCGTGGCTCATATGCGCCAAGAACATGGATTTGGCTTTGTTCGCAACTTGAACTTCTTCGATCTTGTTTTTGATGGCTTTGGACATGCCCTCCATATCGCGTGCGAGATCTCCTAGCTCATCATTTGATGTGACATCAATGCGATCAATGGGTTCTTGTTGTGAAATGTGCGATGCTGCCTTTTGCAAGTGGTTGATTGGCTGGATCAACAGACGCCGGGTTACCAAGGTAAGTAAGCCACCCATCAACAAGATAGAGATAAGAGACACACCGATTGTAACAAGCTGAATGATTGAAACCTGTTGAGTGACTTCTTCTTCAGGGCGGGAAACAAAAACGACCCAATTCCAGTTGGTTTTGTTAAAAACAGCAGAGGCATAAAGCGTGTTGATATCGTTTTGTGCCTGAAAGGTCCCAAAGTTTTGCCCTTTTAGAGATTGGGCAAGTTCACTCCATTGGCTGAGAACTTTGGGGTCTTTGCTATCGCTACAGTAGATTGGGGTACCATCCTGGGCTATTACGAAGTAACGGCGTTTGGTGACAGTAGCTAAGTTGTCTAATTCATTGAATACTTCTTCTTGGTATGATTCAACAAAGGCGGGAATATCGGTAAGACCAGCTTGTTCCAAAAGGTCATAACGCGATGAAATAATATGGTGTACGGCCTCGTTCAGAAGCAGTTTCATATTCTCTTCTTCGCTTTCATAGAGCGCATTTCGAGAGTGGGTAAAGGACCAAAACCCGAGGGAACCAACACAAATCAAAATGATTGGTAACATGGTCAAAAAATATTTTTGATATAATCGCATGTCAGGGCTCTACCGATAAATGTTTTTGCCAGCGAGCTTGAGTAAGCTGGAAGGAATAACAGTCCCCAGCTCGGTCGCTGTTGTAATATTAATACTGACGAGATAACTTTTCGGTCTTGTTATGGGGATTTCCCCTGCGTTTTTGCCCTTGAAGATCTGGTCTGCGATTTCAGCAGCCGCGATGCCATTTACTTCAGAGTTCGATATCATGGACAAAAGAACGCCAGATCTGACCGCTTCTATATTGTTGGCGAAAATAACGGGAATTTTCTGTTCTTTGAGAATTTTCAAGATCTTGACATCATTTCCCATAGGACCAGTTGCCAACCAGAGTGCATCAAACTTTGAGCGGTTCTTCTCGATGACTTCCAAGGCATTATTACGAAGCTTTTCACGGTTTTCCTGACCGGGAATGTATTGAAAATTGAGGTCAATAAAGTTCAGTTCCTCTACGGTCTTGTCTATCTCCATGATTTGTGCTGCTTCGCTTAGGGCGGAAGGATAGGTTGAATTGAGAATTCCTATCCTCATTGGTTTTTTTTCCGTAAGCGGTTTAAGGGCTTGTTTAATGACCTCTATTTTTGCCGCTGGTGGGACAATGTGTGTTTTGCCTGTAATGTTTGTGCCACTTGCTTCCCCAATTGCACTTACAAAACCTTCTTTCTCGGGGTAGGAGACTAACATAAAAACCAGAGGTGTTTCCTGGTCTCTCATGATTTTATAAGACTCTCTTGTCGCGAGGGTGGCAACAGAAACGACCATGTCTGGTTTTTGGTTTTTTAGTTCTGTGCTCAGCAAGTTGTATGACGTTTCCGGATCACCTTGGGCGTTGAGCACGACATATTCAATATTTTGTCCTTCGACGTAACCGAGTTCGGCCATACCCTTGCGGAACCATTTTGTTGCATCCTGAAGAACAGGAAGAGCCATCGTTTCGATAACGACAACTCTTTTGGTGTCACCTGTTTTTGCCAAGTTTTGTTCCTGGGCTTTTGCTTGTGAAATTACGCTAAGACCCAAAATGGACGCTAGCAGAATATATATTGCAACGACCAGTTTGATAAATTGCTGACTTCCTATGGTAATACGAGCAAAAAATGGCAAAACTGAACCCTCATAGAGCTTATATTTTTATTACGAAACAGATTGCATGCCTGTGGTTTTAATATGCCACCTGATTTACAGTTATTCCCCTTTTTACAATAACATCGGTTAACAAGGGGCTAATAGGATCAGAGTTTCAGCTTTTGGTTTGATCGATTTGATGGTTGGTGCCTGTAAGGGAATTAGATTTTATGATAAGGGAGGGACGATAGCGCCCCCTACGTACCGGAAGACTGGCGTTAATTTTAAATAATTTTCTTTCCCTGCCAATAATTTTTTACCCGTATCAGTAATGTGAATTATACGCTCTGGCCAGGGTTGGGGGGGCTTTGCGTTTTCGGTTTTCTGATCATGGGGTTTTTCATATTGGATAGGTGTTGGTTCAGACTTCATGAACTGGCTTAGTTCGTACCAATACATCAAATCACCAAGATAGGGGAGTGGTTCATATTCCTTTGTCAAAATTGCAAAGAGTTCTTTGCCCTTTAAGGGACCTTTGTCAGCCAAGATCTGCAGGGTAAGTTCCTGTGTGAGGCCGAGGCCGTTGTTTGGAGACGGTAATTCTTTCAGGTGCCTTTTCAGGGCATTTTTCATGACCGGAAGTTGTGGGGTTCCAGCTGTAATAATTGCGTTTAATTGATCTGGAGTTTCCTGTCTTAAGGCTTCCCATATTTTCCCACCTAAAGAAAGCTGGTCATCGGTAATGGACATACGTTGGTTTTCCCAAAGCCATATCAGCATTTCAGGGGCAAGTTGTCCAAGCCCGACGAAGTCAGGAACGCCGGGAACCTGATCAATACAAATTAGTTCCAACCTTGGTCTGGATACAAGAGAGGATAGATGATCAAGTAAAAAAGCAAGAATGAGTTGGTCGTAACTATCGTGCTCAAACCACAAAACAACACAATCATAATCCCAAAGCTGATCCAGCTTGTCATAGGCAATCTTTTGGTTTGCGATAACTTCTTTTATCGGAATACCATAGGCCGAAGCGATAAATTCTGCTCGTTTTTCCAGCAGTGTTGTCTTGCTTCCCTTGGGGATTGGCCCCTGGCAAAAAGGATCGTTAAATTCGTGAAAGTCACCCGTGAATCCCGCAATTTTCAAGCTATGTCGGATATCGGAACCACAGCGAATATGCAGGGTGTTCCCATCATCCAGATCAGGGATGTGTCCTGCATTAATCTGTGCCTGTTTGATTTTAAGTTGATCGCAATGGGCTTTGAGTTTTAACCAAGATGCAAAGCCACTTTCCCGCGCAATACAGAGTTGGCAGTCTGCAAGGGTGAAGGAGCTTGGCGAAGATGATTTTTGTGAAAATCGGGGATGAAAATTCTTAATCCTGTCCAGCGCTATCGGGTCTTGTTTCTTGAATGCTTTAAGAAGTTCTTTGGCGCGTTTTTTTTGCTGTTCGTAATTCAGCGCACCATGAAACATTGTTCGCGGGAAGGCAGGGGACGCCAGATCTGATTCTGGTGTGGTATTCATACGATTATCCTTTGAATAAGAACCTGTGTCCGCCAATCAGGTTAGGAAATCGTTTATATAAAACATAAACTTGCTTTTGGGCGCAGCCCTTTCCGCGAACATGGAGGCTTAAGAAAAGCCACAAAATTTATGCCATGTAGAGAGAGGGTCGTCAATATGGATTGTTTTTATATACTATGGGTGTGGCGCTGCCCCGCCAAAGCATTTTGCCAGGTATGCTGTAATTTCAATCGGGTCTGTGATGTGTTCTCTGTCATTTATAATCAGAACCGGAAGCCATTGATTTTGCTCGCCTAAATATTCAATGACTTCTTTTCTTGGTTTTTTGTGGGAAATACGTCTTACTTCTATATGGTTTTCCCAATGGGTGTTGATCGCGAGTGCACCTTCGATCATGGCACAATGGGTGCAAAACCAACCGTCGTTGGATATCGAAGGCATTTCGTGGTCTTGGAAAGGCATTTTGAGAACAAAGAGGACAGGTTTTTTCATTGTTTTGACGATTAAGTTCAATTTGATTTAACGGCAAATGCTCTTGGGTAAGGTGAAAATTATGGGGTAAAGATGAAAATTATTGTGGTGCATTTCCTGCTGGTACTCCCACACAGATGATATATCCGTCTGGATCTTTCAGATAAAGTTCGTTCATGCCGTACCATTGCTGTATGGGACCTTTTACAACAATATCTTGTGGGGCTCTTTTTTGTATTTCTTCAGGGTCTAGTCCGCGAAAGTATATTGTTCCTGACGGGGTTGGGGCACTATTTGCAGAGTAGAGTGATAGTTCTTCGGACAAACTTTGTGCTGTTTGCAGCATGATTTGCCCCCCTAATTGTTTTTCCGTCCCCTCTTGCGATGTTTCCGGTTTCCATTCCAATGTGGCAAAAGCCGCGCCTTCACCATTTCCTTCAAAGGAAACATCCTTGTCGGGGGAAACAAGAACAACAAGTTCCATGCCTAATATGTCCTTGTAAAAACGAAGCGATGTCTTGATGTCCGTGACCAGAAGATTGGGGATTATCATGGTGTTGTCCGAATAGTTATTCGTAATGGAGTGGATATTGAACAAGAGGCATCATTGCACCATTGTGTTCAGGCCGCAATCACGGAGACTGAAAATTACCGGATCATAGAATTATTGGGATATGTGAGGCGTAAATAAAACTAAGCCGTCAGGCGCTGGTTCATCCAGGTGATAAGTTCATCAGCAGGAATAGGACGGCTAATATAATAGCCCTGTGCAGAGTGGGCACCCTGACGTCTCAGAAAATCAAGATGATCTTCGGTTTCTACGCCTTCACCAACGATGTGCAAGTTTAGTGCTTTACCAAGATAAATCACGGCTGTTGCGATGCCCGCATGTTCTGGATCATCCATAATATTTGCAATGAAAGAACGATCAATTTTCAATACATCAAAGGGTAAGCGTTTTAAATAGGTCAGAGAAGAATAACCCGTTCCAAAATCGTCCAAAGCAAAAGAAAAACCCATGTCTTTCAACTGGCGCATTTTTACGGCGGTTTCTTCTATATCGGCCAACATGGTACTTTCTGTCAGCTCTAATTCCAGCTGTTTCGGGCTTACGTTGGTTTCTTTTGTAATGTTTTCAATTGTTTCAACAAAGTTTGGCGCATGAAATTGCTTTGCGCTTATATTAACAGAAATCCTGGGAATTCCCTTGAAGCTGTCAATTTGTTCGCAGGCGGTTTTAAAAATCAACGCGCCCAATGGATGGATTAGACCGCTTTGTTCTGCAGAGGGGATAAAATCAAGGGGTGATATCAAGCCTTTTTCCGGATGGATCCAACGCACCAGAGCCTCAGCCCCGAGAATTGTACCTGAATTGACGCAGACTTGCGGCTGATAATAGAGTTCAAATTCCTTTTTGGGGATTGCTTTTCGCAGATCATTTTCCAGCGCCAGTTTATATTTTACTGACTTTTCCATTTCTTCCTGAAAAAAACTGATTGTGTTGCGCCCTGACGATTTTGCAGCGTACATTGCTGTATCAGCATGTTTCAACACAGTATCGGCACAGGTTGTATCCTTGCCTGAAAACAAAGTTGCGCCGATTGAAATACCTATATGAAGTTGATGGTCCCCGAGTTCTATGGGGCGGCGTAGGGCGTTTATAATATCATCCGCAATCTGCTGAGCTTTTAATGCTGCTTCTTCTTTTTCTTTGGATATTTCCGGCAGAAGTATAATGAATTCATCGCCCCCTGGGCGCGCAACGGAATCTGTTTCGCTCAAGATGGAACTAAGTCGTTTGGAAACTTCGATGAGCAGATCGTCACCAACTCTATGCCCAAGTGAGTCATTGATTATTTTAAAACTATCCAAATCAAGGAATAATAAAACGCTATGGCGTTGAGTTCTGGAAAACCTGATCAAAGTGCGGTCAAGTCGGTCAAGCAGCAGGTTTTTATTGGGTAGTCCTGTTAATGCATCGTGGTAGGCAAGGTACTGGATGTGTTCTTCTGCTTTTTTATGCTTTAACGAATAGCGGATTGCCATCTCAAAAGAATAGGGCGTTAGTTCTTGTTTCAATAAGAAATCCTGGGCACCTGCTTCCATTGCTTTCAGATCAGCTTCGCGGTTGTTTTCTTCGGATAGGAAGATTATGGGGATCATAATCTTAAGCTCGTTTACGATGTGGTAAACAAAGTCGATACCATCGGGGCCAGTTGAAGAGTAATCCAAGAGTACAAGATCGTAATTTTGTAGCCTGATTTTTTCCGTTCCGGTGATCAGACTGGTGACTTTATCGTATCGATAGCTGTTTTGAAAAGCTTGTTTAAGGTAGCTTTTAACCAGCTTGTTTTCTTCCTGTTCGTCCTCTAGGAGCAAGATGTTGATTTGCTCTTCCATGCTGGGTTTTCCTGTGTTTTGTCGTTTATATTCTTGTTTTATTGTAGCTGTTTCGATTTTCATAATGCCGTCATCAAGGATTTTTTTCTTTTTGTACTGTTATGGTCCGGGACGGAGGAAAGATCAGGGTTACCTTGGTTCCGATATTGACTTTACTGTCAATTTTTAACTTTCCACCCAGAAGATTCATAAAGCTATGGCAAAGGAACAAGCCCAATCCGGTTCCTTCGTGTTTCCTGGGATGTAATCGATCTGTTTGGTCAAAAGCTTCCATAGCGCATGCCACATCCTGATCAGACATTCCCATTCCGGAATCTTCTACAGATACTTCGATCCCGTTGTCGGGGTTGGTTGTTGCGCCAACGATGATGGTGCCCTGTTCTGTCGAATATTTAATGGCGTTGGATATAAGGTTATTTAAAATTTGAATGATGGCACGTTTATCCCCCTTTAAGCTGGGTAGATCCGGGGAAATTTCCATCTTGAGAGATTGATGAGAACTTTCCGCCATCAATTCCAATTGACGAAATGATAAGCCAACGAGCTCTTCAATTTGAAGAGGTTCATTGGTGAGCTCGTATTTACCAGCCTCTATTTTGGAAAGGTCTAGGATATCATTAATCAGACCGATTAAGAGGGTTCCGCTATTATGGATATCACGCACATATTCTTCATATCTGGGGTGGCCTAATTTCCCAAAGGTTTTGTGCCGCATAATATCACTAAAACCGATAATGGCAGTTAAAGGTGTTCGAAGATCATGGCTCATGTTCGCCAAAAAATCTGATTTGGATTTATTGGCCTGTTCGGCTTCGTCACGGGCTTTTTTCAGCTCATGCTCTGCTTGTTTACGTTTTGTGATATCTGAGGCAGATCCTCTGTGCCCTATGTAATTACCGTTATCATCATAAAGGGGGATGCCATTAATCAGGGCATGATATATCTGTCCGTTGCCACCAGGGTATTTATAGTGGAAATCTTTAATTTCTTCATGATTGTCTATGGCTTTTTGATAGGCAGTCCAATCCTCTTGCGCCATAATATCGCCAGCGAGCTCTTGACGGGTCATTCCCTGTATTTCTGTGAACGTTCTGCCTCGGTAACCTTGTTTCTTACTGGCTGACTCCCAAACAATACGACCTTTCTCATCGGTTTCCCATAACCAGTCCGAAGCTGTTGATGCAAACTCTCTGAATCTTTCTTCGCTTGTTCTCAGGCGGTGTTCGACCTTTTCCAATTCATTGACCATAGAATTAAACGAAACGACAAGATCATTTGCTTCTTTAAGAATAAAGGTCCGGAAAGTTGGTATTCTTGCGTTGAGACGTCCATTTGCTACATCGCCCGCTGCTTGAACCACCGCTTGCATGGGCATGGAAAGATAACGAGCCAGCCACCAACTAATCAGGGCTGCCGTTAATATTCCAAGGAGGGTTATGATGATTACGGCTGTTCTAATTCCACTGGCACGTTCTTCCAGCTCGGATAAAGGTTGGGGAATCATAACGCCCCAGCCTATTTTGGGCAGGAAGGTAAAGCCAGCGATCATGTCGGTTTCAATTGCCGGGGAATAAAAAGTGGTTACCCCTGTTTGGGCTGCCATCATTAGAGATACTGGCCTAATGTGAGATATGTCCTTTATTTCGTTCCGCCAGTCAGAATTGGGATGAGACAGAACCTGTCCTTTATGATCAACAATGGTTGCGTGTCCTAGTTTACCAAAAGAAATTTTCTGTCCGATATCAACGATGTAATCAGTTTCTAACCCGCCGATAACCAAAGAATCATTCGGCCCGAATTTAATCAGGTAAATAGTTGGTTTTCCTTGGGAATTATGGATTGCGGCTGAGAAAAATACCTGGTCTGGAACCAGCTTCGCCCGTTCGATATCCAATGACAATTTAGATAACAGATCAGCTGAAAGCTGGATATTGTCCTTGACCGAGGTTTGTCCCTGTAATGTTGATTCAAGGCAAAATACCTGGCCTTCCTTATCCATCATGTAAAGTCGATTGAACCGCACTATTTTCATCAGGTCAGCAATCTGTTTAGGGGGCTTTTGTGCCTCAAGATATTGAGCTGAAACACGGAAAATCTGTTCGGCATCCCTTGCAAATCGGTCCAAGGTACCGGTTAAATTTTTTGCCAACAAAAGATGTTTGTCTTCTGTTGCGAGAAATTCTTTTTCAATGGCTGTTTTTTGAGTCCAGGCAGCCAGGAAAAAAACTGGTATGGTCGATATTAGGGTAAACCCGATAAATAGCAGGTGATGGAGACGAACTTTTTTCGGTCCTTTTTTTTTACCACCTGCTTCCATTAAGGTTCCCCGATTATCCTTGTGGATCGACCCTTGAAGGCTGATTTTTAGGCAGCCTAGTGATAGCCTGAGTTATGATAGCGTGATTTCGTAATTGCCCTATAATACAATCTAGGGATTTCTAATTCATTAATACGCAACCTATGATCTGAATTTGGTAGATTCTACATTAACACCCTATAAAGGCCCGTAGTTTATTATGGTAATCAAGTGAGGTTAATCCGTGATAAAATCTCAATAATAATAAGGCATTATCAATGTCACTTAGGGCTTTCGCTGCTTTTGAGCATACATGGGTGTCAAAACCATTTTTGGCGAGCTTTTGTTTATCAATTATGATGATAACAGAGCCAGTTTTTTCACAAACAGGTTCAATAATAAATAATTCCGGGACAAATAACGAGCTGATCTTCGGGATGTCAACTGCCCTGACTGGTCCGGCAGCTGAGCTTGGTAAAAATATGCGCCTTGGCATTCAAATTCGGTTGGAAAGAGAGAATGTTAACGGTGGGATCAAAGGGCGTAAAATCAGATTAATTGCCTGGGATGACGGGTATGAGCCAGAAAGAACGATACCCAATATCAGGAACTTGATTAATCAGGAAGAGGCACTTGCGATTATTGGAAATGTCGGGACCCCTACGGCAATATCCACTATTCCCATTGTAAATGAAGAAAAGACGTTACTATTTGCGCCGTTTACGGGGGCTGGCGTTCTGAGGAAAAATCCGCCTGATCGTTATGTCATTAACTATCGCGCCAGTTACGCAGAAGAAACATCCGCCATGGTAAATGCTCTGATCGAACAAGGGGGACTGAAACCCGAAGAGGTGGCTTTTTTTACCCAAAGAGATAGCTATGGTGATGCAGGGTTTACAGGTGGTATGAATGCATTAAAACGACATGGTTTGACGTCTGAAACCGAGATTGTTCACAGTCGTTATGAACGCAATACATTGGTTGTTGAAAGTGCATTAGCAGATATTCTGTTAGCTGAACCCGTTCCCAAGGCAATAATTATGGTCGGGGCCTATGCACCGTCTGCCAAGTTTATAAAACTTGCCCGAAAATCCGGTCTGGATGCTCTTTTTCTCAACGTATCATTTGTCGGGAGCGCACCGTTGGCTAAAGAATTGGGGACGAATGTAAAGGGTGTAATTGTGACCCAGGTTGTTCCCTATCCAGAGGATTTATCCCTTCCAATTGTTCGCGACTATCATAATGACATGGATAACTATGGCGGGAACAAAGAGGTTTCGTTTGGAAGTCTGGAAGGATATATCGCAATGGAGATTATGATCAAAGCTCTGCATAATATCCCGGATGAACCCAATCGAGAGAACATCATTGATGCACTTGAAAACCTTGGGGAATTTGACATCGGTTTGGGGCAAAAACTCTATTATGACCGGCAAGATCATCAGGCAAGCCACAGGGTCTGGCCGACGAGCCTGAGACAAGGCAAGTTCGTTCCCTTTGATTGGCAAAATATGCCGTCGGTTTTGGTCCCCTAGAGTATAATCATGATAGAAGATAGTCATGTAATCAGAATAAAACGAATGCTTTGGGCCTTGATTGGTCTAGGTATTGTTATACCTGTTGTGGTTAATTTATTCTTGGGATGGGGGGTGATTAATCAGCAAGAACAAAAAGACCGTTTGCTGGCACAGGAACAGGATTTCAATAACAATGTTTCAAATGTTAATGAAAAAATTAGAACCGGAATTTTTGAAATTGAACGTTTGCTGGAAACATCTGAACGAATAGAGCCTGTTAAGGGGATTATTGCCATTCGGGGGCTGGAAGAAACTTTTCACAAGCTACCCGTTAACGATGATGAACGCCGTCATCAGTTGAAGGTGTCATTGATTGAAAAGGCTAATCATCTGTTGGAAATTCTTTTCAAATCAGCAGATTGGCGGGGAAGAAATGACCGGATTTTTGATGACATTGATAACGATATTACCCTGAACAAGGTTCGGGAACAGCTGACCAAAATTCAGGTGGTCATCAACGATGTGATTGGAAAGTTACGGTTGGAAATGGTGTTGTCTCTTAAAAAATATGAAAGAGACAATCAAAACAGTCTTCAAAAGCATGATGTCGACAGGATTGTTGGGGAACACAAAAAGCTTTTAAGTAGGAATGTTGGTAACCTTCTGACAGAACTGGCTGATATGCAGCGGTTGGTCGAAGTACTGGCGGGTGAAAAAAATTATGATCGTATATCTGATTTAAGAGACAACCGGGTCGTTCCCAACCTGGAGCGTTTGGAGAGAGCCGTTCGTTCAATTGATTTGGGCGAAAAAGTCAACAGAGATCTGGAAAGCGAGTTGACGGTTCTTAAAGCCATTCTATTGGGACAGGAAAAGAACAACACGCAAGCTGGTGTATTAACAGGGACAGGGGTGGAAAGTCTCTATGCCATTGTCAAAAAATCCCTGAAATTACAGCAAGAGAATAAAGAGCTCCGCGCTGAATTAAATCGACAGGTCTTACAATTGGATCAGGACTGGAACGCTTTTACCAAGATTACCGAACAGTGGAATGAAACATTTGTATTAAAGTCAAATAAGAACCTGTCCAAAACCTGGATTACTGTATCGCTTATCAGCTTATGGGGAGGTTTGGTTTTTCTTATTGTAATCTGGTTGATCTTTAAGGCCGTGTCAAAACAGGTTGAGGCCTTGGGTGCGCTACGTCGCCGGGCAGAAGCTGCCAGTCAGTCGAAAGATAATTTTCTGGCATCAATGAGCCATGAACTGAGAACACCTTTAAATGCGATAATCGGGTTTTCCGATATGATGAAAATGCAGGCATTTGGTCCGCTGGGGAATGATAAATATCTGGAATATAGTCAGGATATCCAAAGATCTGGTGCACATTTGTTGGATATAATAAATGATATTCTGGATGTTTCCGCAATTGAATCCGGTACATTCAAAATAAATGAAGAGGAGTTCATTCTTTCAACAGCTGTAAATGAGGCTTTGCATATGGTTCAGCTACAAGCCAAAGAACAGAATGTCGGGCTGGAGAATGTTGCTACAAGCACTCATCTGGTTGTTTTTGCTGATGAAAGATTGATACGGCAAATTATCTTGAATCTGTTGGTCAATGCCGTGAAATTTACCCCAAAAGGCGGCACTATTTGTATTAGTGATAAGTTGATGCAGGACGGTGAATATCGACTGGATATTACCGATACGGGTGTTGGAATGGATGAAGAAGGTGTTGAAACTGCCTTAACGCCCTTTGGCATGATTAGGAGTGCCTATAACGATAATACCAAAGGGACAGGCCTTGGATTACCCCTGGCAAAGCGCATGATGGAAATGCATAACGGTACAATCGAAATCGTCTCTGAGCCAGGGCAAGGAACCAGTGTTACCTTGATTTTCCCATCCGAGCGTGTTCGTGGCTAATCATAGGCGGCGTCGCAAGGCTTTGTCTTAGCTAGGTTCCAGTGTTTGGCTTCTCATTTAGGGCTTTCTGCCGATCAGAACAACACGTTCACTGGCAGAGGATAAGCTTTTTAATAGATTGTTTCTAAAGATAGAATTATCCAGATTTCCCGGGTTTGTCGTGCTGTCGTCTGTGTCTGTTAATGGAAGCAAGATAACCGCCGCGGGAGAGAGATTATCCCGGTTTTTGTTTGGAGGAAGGGCGTAGCCAAGATTCAAACAGTCCAATTCACCGAATGAAAAATCATGGTTTTTGCCGCTGAATTCGATGCTGATCCGTCCATCATCCATAAAGGATGTACTGTCACCAGGTTGAGGTATTTCATCCCTTGTTATGTCTTTGATAAAGCCGATGTCACCTGTGATTAAATCCCGGTCAGGATCATTTTGCATCAAGATGACCTTGTCACCTGTTTTGTATCGGGTACCAAATTTTTGCAGGGTTAAACCTGTATGTGTGTCGTTAAGCAAGCTTTGCAATTGCTGAGTCAAGTTTACGGGACCGAGCATGCCCTTTGCCATACTGATAACCTGAACATCTTTTATGGCATTGTATTTAAAGCTTTTGGGTAAACGGTTCTTTATGACTTCGGCCAGTTTACGCTGGGTATCCTGTTCGTTTTCTGATTCAACAAAATAGAATGTACCGGGACTTTGCGTGTCAGAGGTATAATCAAAACCCTGATTGCTGTTTAAACCAAGCAGATTTCCCGCCAGCTTATTGTTTTGGCCCCTGGGTAAGAGTTGATTGAGCAAAAGATGGTTGTCATTGCCAATATCAAGCAAACTATCAGACAAACGACCAGAACCGGGAAAAGGGATTGAGGTGATATTTCGTATTAAGACCAGTCCAGCACTTTCTGGCAGGGCATCCAGCAAAGCAAGAAAGGTTGTTCGGTCCAGTAAATCAGCCTGATCAACTATCAAAAGCTGACAATCCAATTGCTTTCTGGCGGTACGCTTAAATGTTTTTGACTTGGAATTATATTCAAGAATCTTGGTAACCGTAACGATTTCGATATCCAGTGCTGAGCTGGCTTTTTTTGTTTCAGTCGAGGAAGCAACAGCGATTGATGTTGATATGTTTTTAGCTGTAACAATCCCGGCAAAGGCTTTGACGATGTCTTCTTTGCCCGTCCCGGGAACGCCTTCGAGTACGGTAAATTTGTTTTTCAGCAGTCTGGTAACAGCCCCTTTTTGATGGTCGGACAAATCAAGTTTATCGCGGCTGATGACCCACTCTATTGCTTTTTCCGCATCAATTTCCCCCCAGGGGACAATGCCTTCTGATAATGCGATGAGGCGTTTTTTGATTTTTGTATTGGCCTGCCAGTCCTGCTTCAGGATCAAGAAATCTTGAGGGCTTTCTGTCGTGTCTTTCTCTTTGTAGCTATGTATGTGTTTGTCATCGATTTCTTTTGTGAGTGCTCGTTCTAGAATATCAGTGGGGATTTCCAGACGTTTATTCAGTAAAGCCAGAAGAGTGTTTTTTTCCCGAGCATCATTGGCTTGTAAAAGGGCGTAATAGAGCGCAGCACCTGCCCGTTCTAGACAGTGCGCTTCCCGACCAAGTTTATGCGCTATACAATCGGGAACATCAAAAGGAATAGATTTCGCATTTCGGACAATACAATAGGGATTGTCCTTTAGCTTTGAGATGGTGTCGTTTCCAAAGGTTTCGAAAAGGCGGTAAGATCGGGCAGGATCAACACTGTGGTTGTGCAGGAACGCTGCAATTTCTGAAAGCGCTTTTCTGTCTTCGGACCATTTTTCCAGAAGCTTGATCTTCCCCTTTGGCAGGGATGTTTCACTTGCAAGCTTTTCGGGGGCTGTAACGATTGTTTTCAGGGCATCAGGGCCAAAGCTTTCAACCAGTTGCTTTGCGGCTTTGGCGCCAAGACCCTTGATCATTCCGTCAGAGAGTTGCTTTTCAAGGTTCGCAAGTACCTTTTCCGGGCTTGGTCCTTTGCCCCCGAGATGTTCATCGAGAAATTCGCGGCAGATATTAAAATCGGATGTATAGCCTTTGGGAAGTTTGAGGCCCTTGTTTTGCGCAACGGACTTTGCCGTTTCTTTCATTTTATCGGTGGGCTTGCCCTTGCCAGCATTTTTAGGCATGGCGACGCCTGTGTTGATTTTCGGCGCTGTTGCGGCATTGGTTTTGAGGATGCCGATAAGACGTGCGGTGTCATTGCCGATATCGTCCCAGACCTGTCGGGCGGTCTGTTTGCCCTCTAGAACGTCATCAAGGTTCATTTCCCACATGGCGGTAACGCCGGGATCAACCAGCTCAGGTGCAGCTGTTTTCAAGGTTTTGAACAAGGTCAGTCCCGCATCGGTGGGGACGATGTGTTTTCCGCTCTGGGCAAGAAAGTTTTGGAGCTTAAGGCCCGTGATCACAGCAGCGCGTGTCGCCGGTGTGCCGATGCCTTTGGCTTCTTTCAGGCGTTCTTTCAGATCCTTGTTTTCAACAAAGCGCCAGGCATTTTGCATGGCATCGATCAAGGTTCCCTCGTTATAGCGCGGAGGGGCTTTGGTTTTTTTTGTATCTGTTGTCACGGGGGACAGCACGGCAATGTCACCGTCCTGAATTGGGGGAAGCTCACCCGCGTGATCTTCCTTCTTTTCCATGACATCGGTATAGACGGCTTTCCACCCCTGTTCCTTGGGGATATTACCCGTCACTTTGAAGTCGAGGATGCTCTCTTTTTCGTCGCCCGTTTCTGCATCGGCAAGGGTAATGGGAACATCCATGGAAACAACGGTTGATTCATAGACGTAATCGGGCATGAGGATCGCAAGATAGGAACTGGCAACCAGATCGAACATACGTTGTTCATCCTGGGTCAGGCGGGCATAAATTACCTCTACACGGTCCATCGTGTTTTTGTTGGGAACAATCGCGTGGTGAGATACGCCCTTCAATCCGGCATCAGAAAAATGGCCGGACTTTCCCTTGCGTACTTCCGGTGAGGATAGATCAATGCCCTGATATTGCTGGAGCTTGGTGAGCCCCTGAATAATTTCACCGATGTCTTCGATCTGGTTTTCTGCGAGGTAGCGGGATTCAGCACGGGGGTAGGTCTGGATTTTCTTACCTTCGCCATCGTATAGCTCTTGGGCAATATTGAGTGTTTTGTCGGCACTCCACCCCCAGCGGCGCGCGCATATCTTTTGTAATTCAGGCAAATCAAGAAGACGCGGTGGTTTGGTTTTCTTGATCTTCTTTTCTGTTTTAAGCGGACCTTCGTATCCTTCGACAGCAGCGCGCAGCTTTTCAGCTCTTTCCAGGTCAAGAATTCGCTCTTTCGGGGCATGACGAAGATCCAGTTCGCCGCTTTCGGCTTTGGCGGTGGCGACAAGGTGGTAATAATCCTGAGGCGTAAAATCCAGAATTTCCAGCTCGCGCATACAGACGATTGCCATGGTCGGGGTTTTTACCCGCCCAATGCCGATTGCGCCGTACTGCCCGGGCTGTTTAAGGGCCACAGTAGCGGCACGGGTCAGGGATAGATTATAAACCTGATCAGCCTGCTGCCTGACAACGGCGGCTTGGCCCAGATTATAATATTTATCATTGGGTTCCAGATTTTCGAACGCCTGTCGCAGGGTCTTTTCATCCTGGGCCGTGAACATGGCGCGCTGTACTTGCCCGGCGAATTTATAGTGCCGCAAAATCTCTTCGCCAATAAGCTGTCCCTCGCGGTCACAGTCGGTGGCGATGATGACACGTTCGGCCGTTTTAAGCGCCTTTGCGATGGCTTCCAGCTTGTTTTTTGCCGATGGGGAGGCGTCCGGTGCAGGACAGGTCGGATAGAAATCATCGGGCTTGAGCAGGTCAAAGGACCAGCGCCCCCAACTGCTCTGGATCTGTTGGGGTTCCTGCAGGCTTAACAAATGACCTTCTGCTGGAAGGATTTGTCCGTAATTACTGCCGATTGCCGCTTGAACATCGCGCTTTTGCGAGGTTTTTTCCGTAATAATAATGGTGGACAATCTGAAACCCTTTACCGTCACTCAATTTTGTTATGCTTTTACCGTAAAGAGGGGGGCGGGATAAAGTCTCTCTTTTGAAAAAATTGCTTGCTGAGAATGAAGTATAGGATTTTCCCTCATACAGTTCCTGATGAATTGTTTGGTTTGTTGGTCAGTTATAAAATAGGGGCGGGGACGTGGGTGTAGTTTCTGCTTTAGGCATGAATAGATCACTTCCCCGTTTCTGTTTTATCTCTGGCGGGAGGAAAAATGAGTGATCCGGATTTAAAGCAGCAATTGACCGAACGGCAAAAGAGGTTTGTCGAAGAGTATCTGATTGATTTTAATGCCACGCAGGCGGCACTTCGGGCGGGATATAGCCCAAATTCGATTAAGCAGAGCGCCAGTCGAACGCTCAACAATCCTTTGGTCCAGGAAGCCATTGAGCAAGCAAAAGCCGACCGATCCCAACGATTGCAAATTGATGCGGATTATGTGCTAAAGGGGGCCGTCGAGCTTTTTGAACGCTGTATGCAACGCAGCCCGGTTGCGGATGCCGACGGGGAATACAAATTCCAGCACACGGGCGCGGGAAAGGCGCTGGAGATTATCGGGCGTCATGTATCGGTTCAGGCCTTTAAGGAAAAGGTTGAAATGTCGATTGAAAATGAGCTGGTTGATCGCCTGATGCGGGGGCGTAAGCGCCTGAAATATAAACCGGAAGACAAACCGGACAAATGAGTGAGTTTAATTAAACCCATCTATTTTCTTGTCACCATTTTTCCTATCTGATTAATTGAGGTATCTGATGACCCACGGGGTTGATCTGGATCTGGCCGAGGACTGTGCAAAGTTCTATGCGGATCCGCTGGGGTTTGTGCTGTGGGCCTTTGACTGGGGGCAGGGTGAGTTGGCCGATTTCAAAGGTCCACGCGACTGGCAGTTGGCCTATCTGGAAGATCTGGGCGCACAGATCACAGAGCGCGGGTTTGACGGGCTGCACCCCGTTGCCCCCATGGATATGGCAACGGCATCCGGCCACGGTATTGGCAAGTCGGCAATGTCGGCGTGGCTTATCCTCTTTATCATGTCAACGCGGCCCTTTGCCAAGGGGGTCGTGACATCGAATACCAGTGATCAGCTGCGCACGAAAACCTGGGCCGAGTTGGGGAAATGGCACAAACGCTGTCTGACCGGACATTGGTTTAGCTATAGTGCCAGCAAGGGGAATATGGCGCTGGTCCATAAACGCCACCCTGAAAGCTGGCGGTGTGATGCGCAGACCTGTCGCGAGGAAAATTCCGAGAGCTTTGCCGGATTGCATGCTGCAAATTCGACGCCCTTTTATCTCTTTGATGAAGCCAGCGCCGTGCCCGATAAGATCTGGGAGGTTTCTGACGGCGGTCTGACCGATGGCGAACCCATGCGCTTTGTCTTTGGCAACCCGACACGAAATTCCGGGCGTTTTTTTGAGTGCTTCAACCGTTTGCGCCATCGCTGGAAAACCCGCCAGATTGACAGCCGTTCGGTCAGGGGAACCAACCAGAAGCTGATGCAGCAATGGGTGGAGGATTACGGCGAAGACAGCGATTTTGTTCGCGTCCGTGTCCGGGGGGTGTTCCCTCGGGCCGGATCGACGCAGTTTATCAGTGGTACCATTGTTGAAGAGGCCCAAAAACGACAGCTTTCGGCACACCCGGGGGATACCATTGTCATCGGTGTTGATGTGGCCCGTTTTGGGGACGATCAATCGGTGATTTTGGTGCGGCAGGGCCGAAAGGTGCTGGAGATTACCAAGTATCGCATAGATACCATGACACTGGTCGGTCATGTGATCGAGATAATCCGTAAATGGAATCCTGATGGTGTACTGGTTGACGGTGTGGGTGTTGGGGGCGGTGTTGTCGATCGCCTGAAGCAACTGGGTCACGACTGCATCGATGTAAACGCCGGGGCCAGAGCGCAGGACCAGAAGACCTATATGAACAAGCGCGCCGAAATGTGGGGCAAGATGCGCGACTGGCTCAAGGGCGGTGATATCCCCGCTGATGATCAGGAACTTGAAACGGACCTTACTGCTATTGAATACGGCTTTGACGCCAAGAACAGGCTACAGCTAGAGCGCAAGGAAGATATGAAAAAGCGAGGATTGCATTCGCCGGACGTGGCAGACGCATTGGCGCTTACCTTTGCCGAGGGTATCGTGAAGTGGTCAGAGGATTATTACGGCGATATGGAGGTCGCTATCTCGGACTATGAGCCGGGGGGATGAGGGAGGGTTAACCGACTGTATCGTTATTCCATGTTTTTAATATAACTTGGCTCCACACTCTCGCATTTTCTTTCGCAATATTGAGAGTTTCAAGCATTTTTCTTGAGCATTTGTAAGAGTGATGGGTCTTAACTCTATTGGTAACTATTGAAGTTATTTCTTCTAAATATTGTGACGTTTCGACATCTCTTTTTAGTACAAGGTAGATTGTTGAACGTGGTATTTCCAACTCCAGACCTTTAGTAATTATTGAGATATCAGTGTTGAGTTTTTTTATCTCTTCACTCGATAAATAATTACATTTTTTGTATATCTGTTGCGCCTGAATTATCATTCCGTAAGAAGTAAATACCTTTTCTAACATTTCTTTTGTTAGAGGCTCGGCTTTTGCCTGAAAAGTTAAAAAGATAGATATTAAAGTTATTATAAATATTTTTTGCATTAATTTGCCCCCTCTTTAATTGAAAACTCTGCGCTGGCTTGTTTCAGAAGTCAAGGTTGCTCCTAATCGAACACTTCAACCTGTTGTTGTGTGAGGGTGTTGGGTTGTTTTTTATGAGAAAGTATATTCGTAATAGGTCGAAGAGGAGGATGAGTGGAAATAGCCAAGCAAATAGAAAATAAATGCTTATGACTATGCCAATTATCCAGCCCGCATCAAAGACACCTGCTAGTGTTTATTGAGGGCGATTTAAGAATTCAAATAGAATGTCAGTGTATATGGCGTGTATAGGTTCTTTGCCATACAAAAATGTTGCCGTGGGTAGCGCAAAGTATACTCCTCCCACACTCATAGCTAAAGCACTCCACCGCTTCCCCAAATACCACCGATGTCCACCGAAGATACCCGTGAACAGCCAGAGTAAGTAAGCTATGGGGAGGGATTATTTGTCATATTTATATTGAGCCTCAAACAGGTGAGCTTGCTTCTGTAGATGAGTTTGATGCTATCGGAATGACAACCGGTATCATGGGGATCGGTGGGAAAAATCCGGTAGGAACGTTATTCAAGCGTGGATATCAGGTCGCAAAGGGACTTGGGTATGGTGCCCCAACGTATAATTCTACCCGTCCTCATAGCAGCTTCACCAATGGTTCGCAGGGGCCAGTTGGGGGAAGCGGTCGCGGATCTTCAGGCGGAGGCAATCCGGGTGGCCGACCGGAAAATAATAGCCGATCTTCACTCGGCAGATCATTTGGCAAAAGCAACTCTGTTTATGATCAGGCACAACATATTCTTTATCCGCAGGAAGAGGAAAACCCGACCTTTGGGATTGGGGTGAGCCAAGGAAAGTCGAAGGTCAGGAGAGCACCGAACTTGTCCACGCTGAATGTGAGAAGACCAAGGTTTGTGCGGCAGTGAGGTTACAGCCAGCCGAATCCTTTAGCTAAGAGGCCAGCAAGACCAAGAGTCGCGGTAATAGTTATCCCGACGCCCAGTCTGAAGTCAGAACGTTGTTCTTTGCGGTAATCGCGCAGATCAGTTTTGATATCCGAGGTGTCTTTATGGATATGCTCAACTGCTGCTTCAAGTTTTGCTACTCTTGCTTCCATGTCACCATTATCGCCTCCGCCACCGTGATTTTCAACTGATTTTTCCAGCTTTGATAATTCTTCGAGTTGTTTTTTTAATTCAGGATGTAACTCAATATTACTCATGATCTACGACATTACCTACAGCTTTGATTGCCACACTTACTTGGTTTGAGGCATCTTGCCAATCTTCAATTAAGGGGGGTGGGTCGGTTGTGATTTCGCCCTTTAATTGATTTAGTTCTTGGATAATTTGAAAAGATAAGACGGATTGTTTTTGTATTGCATGTAGCAATTCTATTAAAGCTACAGTTGTCAACTTTGACATTTTTCACTCACATAAAGATTTAATTATTTATGATTGCAAAATAAATCTAATAATGTCCAGATAATTGTCTATTTTTTGGTTTAGTATTATCAAATATAGTAGTAATTTTTAATACTAATTTAAGGGGGGAACATGAAGCGAGATATGGATTTATTAAGAAAGATCATGCTTGAGATTGAGAATGGAAAATACGATTTTGAAACTCGATCAAATGCAGATAGTAATCTTTTTGGCCTAGATCCAACCGGCTTGGATGTAGGTGCGTCTGATAAACTTGAACATCATTTTTTTTATTGGAGGAGCTTAAGTACATTAAAGGGGAAGGCTATATCGGTGGAGGATATTGTGTAGAAAGGATCACTTCTAAAGGCCATGATTTCATCGATAGTGTTAGAGATCCAAAGATATGGGCGAAGACTAAAAAAGGTGTTTTAGAAGCTGGTGGCTTCTCAATTGAACTTTTAAGCGATTTGGCTAAAGGTCTTATTAAACAGCAAATCTCAAAGGCAACAGGTGTAGATTTGTAATTTTTCCTGCGGATTGTTATGGTTGGACGCATATTTTTACGTATGAGGATTTTATATGCTAAGGTGACCTCGTGAGATCTCAAATAACCTGCCCCCTTGTATGCTATATTCTAAATTTTAAACTAACTCGTAGCTTTAATTGATTGCTCTGATACACTTTGCTTTTTAATGGCGAAATAAATCCAGAAAAGATCGAGCTTTAGGTAGATTACTTGCAGTAAGAACGCGTAATTTACGACAGTCTCAATGACTTTATAGGTACTGGCTGTTTGGGGATCTGGAATTAGGCCTAGATCATCAATGTCATATTCGATCATAAGACAGGTTATGTATGTGAGGGTTGCCAGATAAATGCAGAAAAAGAGCAGGTGAATAGAAGCGCCCCACCTTTCCCTCAAATACCAGCGGTGTCCGCCGAAGATACCTGTGAAGATCCAGAGTAAATATGCGATAAAAAATGATTTTTTAGCCATGAAACCCTTGCGTTTCTTAAATGGTAAGTATCCATAACTGTCGATAATCAGTTACAATAAGTTCTACGAAGCGTCATATTTTTATCGGATTTAGGCGCCGTTCACATGCCTCATATAGGGTATGAGCTTTGGGGGATATGAACCTTTTTGATCTTGTTGCCGACTGACAGTATAAATCTGTATGTAATTTATTGTCGGAGGGCAAAATGGGTTGGGTTCTTTTTTTTGCTGGTCTTGTGGGTGTCGCCTTTGGGATGTGGGGGATGTATACGGATGCCGGGCGGGTGCGATTTGATGAAATGGATGGCCTTTACCCGATGTTCAGTGCCTTAGCCGGCGGGATTTTAATTATTGTTTCTATCATTGTGATTTATTACCGCAGCCGTTAAACGCATTCCTGTGCTATTTATCAAAGTCTCTTTAAAACTTATCAAAACTACGGGCCAGAAAGAACAGGCCGGGTAAGGCTGCGTATACTGTTGTAACTAAAAGCCAGAATTGGGTGAGTTGATAGTATATAGCTGGCTGATCAACAAAGAGAAAATAGCATATTCCCCCAGCATAGAGAATTGTCAGAATCATACTGGTCATGGGCGTAACGCGTTCACTAATCCAGACTGATAGGCAAAGATGCGGAAAGAGTACAAGTAAAAAGAGGTCTAAGAGCCTTTGTTTGGAAATCATCAGAAGGGAGGACCTGTCTTTTATAGCTTCTTCACATCTGGGTTGCATCGGGGCATTTTAAGGGGGCATTTTTAGCGCAAGATTTTTGCGATAGCTTCTTGAGCCCGATGTGTTCCCGATCAGGTTTTAAAGGATGATAGTGATCGTCCCTATTTGGTAAGTCAAGAATTGATAAAGTGTTGTTTTTCAGAAAATAGTTGAAATGTTTGCTAATTTGATTAGTTTCAGTGTTGACCGATTGATTGTACCGAACGCCGCAAACCTTGTCAGGGGCGCGGCGTTTTGGGTTCTGACAGGCATCGGCCCGATGTTGTTCCGCGGTTAGCTACGCATTCTTCCAAGTGCAAAGCCAATGGTCGATCCAACGAACAACAAAAATACGGTGGTTATTCCAAATGTTCCACCGATAAAGCTGATGCTAAGCCACCCGATAAACAGGGCGATTACTGCGCCGATAAGAGCACCGAAAAAACTATTTTTCATAATAATTCTTTGTTTAGATGTATTTCTATGGTTGTGGTTATTCTGGATGTAGAATTGACATCGGTCAATACTCTATTGTGGGGAAATTATGATCTTGGTGAAGGTTCTTATTATGCTTGGGACGCGCAGGTGGTTATAACCAATAGCTAGAGGATTCTACGGTATTCATTGTAAAGATTCATCGGTTTGAAGATACAAGCCATGGGGTCATATTCTGTGGCCGGACGCACGACATTCGTCTTTTTTTGCAGGGCTTTATTATCTTTTTCTGTCAGGGGAATTCCCTGGGCCATTTTGTTGTAAGCTGTTCTGTGTCCCGGTGTCATCAGATTGTCCCAGGTGTCTTTGGTATTGCAGGCGCATATGCCCGATTTTTCTTCTGGCGTTATATTCAGCAGCCTGTTTACAGATTTCCTCATAAAAGATTTTTGTTTAGCAGTGATTTGCGGGTGATCAATATAGGCGTTGAATTCTTCGACGATGCCACCCTTGGTCAGGTTTGTTTCTATATGATTGAAACATGTCAGGTACGGAATTGATTTTCCCGGGTGGTCAAACAACCCAATGACTTCCTTCAATTCTGCTAAATATTCTGGTGGATACTTTACAAATTCACCTTCTCTCAATTGACGGGCGAGTTCTTGTTCGTCAACGGATTGAGCGTAAGAAATGTTGCTGATAAACAAATTTAAAACGAAAAATGCTGAAATGAGAGCGCGCATGAATAATTCCTGTTTTACTGAACGCAGAGCGAAGGGACCGAAGAAAATTAATATTGTGTCCAAAGTCTTATTTGCCTGTGAAGTTAATGGACTTTCACATGAGTTTTAAATTCATCGAATAATCCGATTGCTTCAATTATGCATTTGACCGGTTTTGTGATTTTACCAATTTTATTATTTGCGGCAGGTCGATAGGTCAGGGAAACATTGTCTTCTGAGGTGATATTAATACCCGTCGACATTTTATTATAAATTTCCTTTTGATTACTGGGAAAATCGTTCCAAGTGTAATCGGCCACGCAAATAGCAATTTGCGATGCCTCTTCCGAGGTCATATTCACGATATGTGTTTTCAGCTTGTTAAAAAATACAGCGCGTGATGGGGGCGTACGGGGTTGGGATTTTAATCCGTCAAGAATATCGGCGACCTCTTGTCTTTCATCCTTATTGATAATGAATTGATAATTAAAACGATAGATAATCGCCTTTCCGGGTATATCAACTTGTCTTTGATCTGAGGCCAAGAGGTCTAATGTCTGTTGATCGTATTTTTTAAAGTTTCCAACTTTTAGAGCGTGTTTCAGGTCAGCGTTATTTGTAACACTTTGTGCCATATCCAAGGGATAATGCCGCGAGTTACTTGTGGTCGTGTTCGTTTTAAGCGGCGTTGTGTCCGGGTTTCTCGTGGTCTGACAGTTTGCAAGAATAAGTAACAGAGCCAGCGATAAAAGGATGCGCATTATGAAATCTAACTATGATGGAAAATTATAAGTGTATGCAACTTTATGTGATGGTAGATTGTTAATATCCTGAGTTCAAATGCTTTTCTCTATTTCATAGCAGATGCTTGCTGCTTTTGTTGGTTAATCGCACATAAAGAGGCAGAATATCACTTTTTACCGCGGTCCTATGATACTTTTTATTTTATCTGGTTCGCCGTTAAGATCGTTTTGGGATAATCCGTCTTTGTTGAAAAACAAGCTCCACCAAAAGTGGGGCTTTTTTATGGGTAGTGGAATGAAGCGTATTTTGTCACTGGTAATCGTATGCAAGCCGCAAGGGTTCGGTATTACCAAGCCCGATTAAATTGAGGAGAATTAAAGCGTGAGAAAAAGGCAACAAACGTCAAGAAGAGGAAATGCCCTGGCGCGCCTGGCAGCGAAGGGGCGGTTTGGTGATACAGAACTGGTTCATGTAAATAAACGCGAAGCGGCTCTGTTAAAAGCATTGGGGGGAAGCGGCACAGTAAACCCTAAAACGGGGTTCAGAGAGTTCTATGATGCGCCTGGTGATAATGAAGCTGGTGCTAATTCTCCGCAAGATAATACCGGTCTTGATGGGCGGGGACGGGACCGAAGCGATGAGAACGATAATGGCCCAAATGGTAATAGAGATAGAGACGGAGGAGAAAACCGAAACTCCGGGGCAATTGATAATAATAAGACAAAAGGGGCAACTGGTAGTCCGAAAGCCGATAAAACCAAAGAGTTGGCAGACAAACACAGAGCTGCTTTAGAGAAAGAGTATAACGAAATAGAACAGGAAGAAGCAGAGGAAACGGGATCTGGATGGCAGCACACACCTGATGCGCCACCTGGATATTCGGGAAGCAGGGTTGATTGGGCCAGACAATATAATCGAGCGAATGGCATTGCGACAGCGAAGCTCAACCCCCTGACAAAAAGTCAGTTGGATAACATCAAAGCTGCAACTTCGCCTGTAGAACGAACAGCACTCGCCCAAACTTATGCAAAAATAAACAACCCCGGCACATATGCTTTTTCTCGATTTACAAGCTCAGTGCTTCCGGGAGTAGATGCCTACCCAACCTATTCTCTGGACACAGAAACCTTTGGCCAGCCAGCCTGGAGTAAATCATATAACCCCGGAGAACAGGCACTTTCATTTATCTCTAGAAGTCATGGGTATGCTGGTTTAGTGGGCAGAACTTCGGAGTTAGCTTCTTTGGCAGGCTACCCAGTTGGGAAGTCCTATACCAGTGAGGTTTTGGATAGTGTGCAAAGCCAGCAAAGTGCGGTAGCGGCAGGACGGCGAAGTTTACAAAAAGAAGGAGAAAAAACGAGAAATAAATCTGTTTTTGAACGGGCGACGGAACAGTTGTATCCGGATCTATTAACCGAAGAAGACCCGTTACATTTGGGTATTGGTGTGTCGCAAGGGCAATCACCCGTGCGCAGGGCACCAAAGCTATCAACACTTAACGCCAGACGGGCTAATTTCGGGAGGGTGAGATAAATGCAAATGACTTCAAGCAATTACAGGCCGCCGCGGCCAACCAGAAGAGTCCATACGGAGGGTATTCTCAGGAGCAGGGGGACAGGGCAAAATACAGGTCGATCCCTTCGACTTTCGCAGGGGCGTTCAGAGGATGACCGAAGCTTGCGGACAATAAGGCCTTCGCCAGAGGATGTCTTGTATCCAGATGCCAGTAACTCTGATTCTTTATTAACCCCTTATACAAGTTTGAAGCCATCACCTGTTCGGCGGGTTCGCGGCCTTGCAACATTGAATTTGCTTCGCCCTGAATATAACAAAATTCGTTAAAAATTTTCTTCGTTATACTTTGTTTGCCCCTTGGGATAACGGTATATTCGTTCTTGGATAAACAGGTCCTCTGGAAGCGTAAAGACTATAGGTGATTTGGGCGTGTTATAGAGTTTGATGACATGTCCAATAAGTGTTGTACCCCTTGCATTTAATGCGAGGGTTTTTTGTTTTTGGAACTTTGTTTTGCGAGGATCAAATACAGTGAACTGGAGATCTTATGGAGCTTGCTGAAAAGGTAATTAATCGTCAGGCCGCACTGGCGAATGAACGGTCCAAGTTTGACAAGATCTGGATGGAAACGGCTGAACGTCTTGACCCTTTTGGATCAATTCTGGAGGGCAGACGCGGTGATATGTCAAAGATGTTCAGTTCCCGCCCGTTGCAGGATCTGGCGCGTTTTTCCGCGGCAATCGAAAGTCTGCTTATTCCCCGCGGATCAATCTGGCACGGACTGGAGCCTGTTGATGATGATTTACGGGAAAGCGATGAAGTTCAAGCTTGGGCAGAACAGCGAACCAAGAAGCTTTTTTCTGTTCGATATATGGCAAAATCGGGCTTTGTGTCGAATACGCAGCGGATGTTCCGGTCTTTGGGGTGCTATGGCAACCAGGTGTTGATGACCGAAGAAGTCTTGTCCCGAGGTCCGGGCGGGGAAGACTTGCCGCCCATTAGATACCGCATGATCCCGATTATTGAATGCTTTCTGGCAACCACGGCCTGGGGGCAGGTGGATACATTCTACCGGGTTTATAAACTTACGTTACGACAGATTATCGATGAGTTCGGTCTGGAGGCTTTACCAGAGTTTCTAACAACCCGATTGGACAAGCCGGATTTACTGGAAGAAAAATTTGAAATTATCCATGCTATTGACACGACCCTGAGCGGAGATACACAAACGCTTCTGCCCTGGCCCTCTGTTCATGTTCTCAAAGGGCATCATCATGTCTTGCGACAGTCCGGTTATTACGAGTTTCCCATACACGCGTCATCATTTGTAGAGAGTGACGGCGAAGCCTATGGCTGGGGACCGGGCATGATGGCCCTGCCGGATATCAAACAGCTCAATGTTATGAACAAGACTACGATTGCGGCGGCTGAACAGGCGGTCTCACCTGCCTTTGCTACAGTTCAGAAGCTCAAGCGCAGATTGAATTTGAGCGCCAATGCCATCAATCCGGACCTTGTAACCGATGACGGGCGTTTGAAAATCCAACCGATTGTAACCGGGGCGCGACCAGATATCGGCGAGCAGCTGATTGCCAAAAAACAGATGGATATCAGCGCGAATTTTTACGGTGATCTATGGCAAATTCTTGTGAACAAGCCAGACATGACAGCCTATGAAGCGGCGTTGCGAGCACAGGAAAAGAACGAATTGATTGGCCCGCCCTTTGCCAAGCAGGAAGAAATGTTGGCATCTATGGTGATGCGTGAAAATGCCATTCTGGAACGTCAGGCAGATGATGGCATTATTGATCTGCCACCACGGCCAGAGGTTCTTGAGGGCCGCAGCCTTACCTTAAAATTCACCAGTCCTATGGCAAAACTGCGGCGTGCTGCGGAGGATGTTGGTATTCAGCGCACGTTGGAAACAGCCGCGCAACAGGCGCAGTTCGATCCGACAATTATGGACAATTTTGATCATGACCGCATTATTCGTGCCCGTGCGGACATCAATGGTATGCCAGCCGATCTGATGCGTCCTGTGGAAGAGGTTCAAGCAAGCCGACAGGCAAAAATAGAAGCCCAACAACAGCAATTGATGGCGGCACAGCAAGCGCAGGATATTGATACCGCCGGAAAAGCATTGCCGATTATGGAAGCACTTGGTGCGGCAGGACTTAACCCTGATCAGATCCCGGCCCCCGATCAGGTCCCAGAAGGAGAGGTTTAAACTATGCTCAAAGGCTGGCCCTTTTCGCTTAAAAAACAACACGAACTTGTCGAAGCTTATAGCCGGCTTTTTGCATCATCTGATGGTCAGATGGTTTTGGCAGATATCCTTGATCAGGCGCAAGCTTTTGAAACCACCCCCCCTGATGGGCCGTCTGTCTTCAATGACGGTAAACGTGCTGTGGCGTTCGATATTCTTCGGAAAGCTTCTGTCAGTTCTGACTTGCGAGCAGAGTTGGCAAAGGCGGCTTATTTAAAACAAGAGGAAGATATGCAATATGAGTGATGATTCCGGTTTAAGCGGATCAGCCGTTTCTGGCCCTGAAAGTCCCGGTTATTCGCAACCTTCTCGGTATCAACCCGCATCGCAAGATAGCGGGTTTTTTCATGCCCAAAATTCAGCTCAAGAGGGCGACCTGAATGGATCTTCCATCGAACAGCATGGAGTTTCTACAAGCGAGAACCCAGAGAGCTATCCAGAGGGGCAGAATGATACTTTACCCGATCAGGCGACGGAGAGGGATGGGTATCTTAAGTTACCTTCAGAGGGTGCCAGCGAAGATGAAATTGATGCCTTTTATGCGGCATTGGGTGTTCCGGAAACCCCGGATGGTTACGAATTAGAGGTTCCGGAAGAACTCAGTGCTCAGCATAGCAAGGAAGACTGGAATGCATACACTGGGGCTATAAGTGAACTCTCGCACGCGCTGGGGCTTTCCCCAGAACAGGCACAGGTGCTGGCCGATATGGATTTGCAGGCCAAAACGCAATCCATGGAAAATCTGGAACGTGAACAACAACAATATTTAAGCCAACAAATTGAGGAAACCACGCAAACGCTTCGCGAAGAGTGGGGATCCAAAATGGATGTGAATGTCAGAACCGCCAATCGTGCCCTCAAGGCATTGGGTGGTTCTGAACTTGAGGGGGTGTTGTCTGAAGCCGGGATCTTAAATGATCCCGTTGTCATTCGCGCCTTTCATAAAGCTGGCCTCTCCCTGGTAGAGGACAGCAGCCCCGGCGGAGCCGGTGCAACCAGACGCAACAGATCTGCTGCGGAAATTCTCTACCCATCATCTACTAAGGAAGGCTGATTATGGCTACACTTGGAAATACTTTTGTCGATCTTATCGATATTTATAAACAAACTGATCCGAATGGTTCGACTGCAACAATTATCGAGCTTCTGAAACAGCAAAACCCTATTCTGGATGATGCGATTGCGATGGAATGCAATAAAGGATCAGAACACCTGCATACCATTCGTACCGGTTTACCATCCGTTTCATGGGGCGCGTTGTATCAAGGCATTACACAGTCAAAAGCCAAACAACAACAGGTCACCGATACAACGGGCTATCTGGAAGCTTTGGCCACCATTGATGAACGTGTCCTAAACCTGTCCAAGAACGAAGCGGGTGTTCGTTTGAACGAAGCCATGGCGTTTATGGAATCAATGAACCAGGAAGCAGCATCTGGTCTGTTTTATCATGACACAGCATCAACACCGGAAAAGTTCAAAGGGCTTTCTGCACGTTTTAATGCCATCGGCGGCGGTGGTGCAGGTGAGCAGGTCATTGATGCAGGTGGTACCGGGTCGGATAACACATCTATCTGGTTTGTAACCTGGGGTGATCGTCACTGTCATCTGCTTTATCCGCAAGGCACAAAAGCGGGCTTGCAACGGGATGATATGGGGCGCCAACGCGTTCTGGATGACAACAACAACCCATACTATGTGAAGGAAGAAAAGTTCACATGGCATCTGGGGCTGGCCGTCAAGGATTGGCGCTATGTATCCCGTGTCGCCAACATTGATGTATCTGAGATGCAGGCGGGTAATGTGAAGCTTTATGATTTCATGCGTAAAGCCTATTACAAACTGCAAAGCCGTATCCGTCGCGGTGATGCGGCAGGGGGGCGTCAGGTTATTTACTGTAACCGTGATGTGCTTGAAGCCTTGGATGCCTTGGCAACCAATGCCGGGGCCGGGGATAACTTTGTTCGCCTGAAAGACAGTGAACTGGAAGGTCAGGAAGTCTTGACCTATCGCGGTATTCCAATTCGTGAAACTGACGCGCTTCTTAATACCGAAGCACGCGTTCTGTCTGCTTAATTTTTCCGAACTTAGAGAGAGATTTAATATGATTCATAGTAAGCAACTTACCTTTTCGGATCAGCAGGCAATTACCAGTACTGCTGCATCAACCAATATTCTTGATCTTGGTACAACCGGGACAGTTGTCGGGGCGTCTGCAGCACTGCCAAGCAACCCCGGTGATGGCACTGCGGTGCCGTTGAATGTGCAGGTGACAGAGGATTTTAACAATCTGACATCACTGAAAATCGCAATCGAAGTGGATAGCACAACCAGTTTCTCTTCCCCACGCGAAGTGCTGTCTCAGTCGATTGTGCAGGCTGATCTTGTGGCGGGAAAACAGACGTCTTTCCACATTTTGCCCAAGGGTCTGGATGAACGGTACATGCGTCTTCGCTATACGGTGACGGGAACAAATCCGACCAATGGCAAGATTTCAGCAGCAATTGTCGCCGGAGTGCAGAGTTAATGGCATTGCGGCCAAAATCCGCGAAAGGAGTGACCGCAAAGAGAGGGCGGAGTTCTGCCAAAGCTGTGTCGGCGGCAAGCCTTGATACTGTACCTAAAGCAGAAGTGCTGAAGGTACGCGCGATTGCCCTGGGGTATTACGGTGCCCAGCTCAGGGAAGAGGGAGATATCTTTGACTTGAGAGAGGCCGAACACTTTTCATCCAGTTGGATGGAAAGGGCTTGATATCATCAAGGATTGAATTCCTTTGATGTTTGAGAAGGCGGGAGATCGGGGGAACTGGTCGCCCGCTTTTGTATTATCCCATAACTACAGGTCAGGAAAACAGATGAGCAGCAAAGTTGAAATCTGTCGGGATGCTTTGCAGATCCTGGGTGATAAATCCATTGTTTCCTTGGATGAAAACAGCAAGGAGGCGCGTCAATGCAAGATCGCCTATCCCAGAGCAGTCGAAACCGTTTTGCGTGCCTATCCCTGGTCATGCGCGATCCGCCGGGTGAAACTGGCTGCATCCGCCGAGGCATCAGCCTTTGGTGAATGGAAACGATATCGACGCCCGGTTGATGATATTCAGGTTCTGCCTATTACCACAACAGGGGAATATGATGGCCTGCCCGTGGTATATCAGCTGGAAGGGCGATACATCCTGTGTCATCAGTCCGCGCCGCTTTATTACCGCTATATCAGTAGTGAAGTGGAACCGTCGGACATGCCACCGGACTTGCGTCGTGTTGTAGCGGCTCAACTGGCGGTGAGGTTGGCAGAGGTATTAACCGGGTCACAAACCAAACTGAATATGGCCCTTGGCCTTTACAGGAATGATCTGGCACTGGCCAAGTCCAATGACATGATGGAAGACGGTGTGAGCGATTTGGTTCCTTCGTCCTGGGTGGAGGCGCGAAATTGATGCCGCCAAGAACCCTTCAAGCCAGCTTTGTTCGCGGTGAGATAACGCCCCGATTACACGGACGGGAAGATACGCAGCTCTACCAGACAGGATTGGCACTATGTGAAAACTGGATTGTGTTACCACATGGCGGCATGACACGTCGTCCGGGAACCCGCTTTGTGGCAAAGGCAAAACACGCCGATAAACAATGCCGTCTAATTTCGTTCGAATACTCAACAGAAGACGCCTACATCTTGGAGATTGGCGATCTTTACATGCGGTTTTATCGTGATTTCGGGCAAATTGAAAAAGATGATGCCCCTTATGAAATTACCACACCCTACAAAGAAGAAGAGCTGTTTGATCTGGTCTTTACCCAGACGGAAAACAGCCTGTGGATTGTACACAAGGATCACCCGCCAAAAGAGCTAAAACGGAATGATCATGCCGACTGGTCACTGGCGGATATTACCTTTACTGCCAAGCCATCGGAATGGAAGGCAGGGAACTATCCCAGACGCTGTTCCTTTTACCAGCAGCGATCTATCTTTGCCTCGCCACCTGATCAACCGCAAACCATCTGGACGTCGAAAACATCCAACGAGAAAAACTTTACTTTAGGCACCAATGCTGACGATGCCTTTAAAGCCACGATCAAGGCTGGACAGGTCAATCATATTCAATGGATGGTCGAGGGACGTGCCCTGATGATGGGAACATCGGGAGCAACAAGAACATTGAGCGGATCGTCAGCCAATGAAGCCCTGACCGTGACGTCGGTGATCAATCGCCGCCATACCACGGAAGGATCAGCTGCTATTCCGCCGATCCAGAAGGGGGAAGTGGCTCTCTTTTTAAGTCGGAACAGAAAGCGATTGCACGAGTTTGTCTTTTCGTTTGAGCGCGACAGCTTTATTGCGCCGGATCAGACCTTTTTATCCCAACATATTACGGGCACCGGGATCAAGGATATGGACATGGTCAATGACCCTGATTCCATTATCTGGATGGTGCGGGATGACGGGCAACTGGTTGGCGTTACCTATGAAAAATCACAGGAAGTTGTCGCCTTTCATCGCCATAAATTGGGCGGATCAACCGACGACCATGATTGGGGCGAAGTTGAAACCGTTGCCGTAACTTATGAAGCCAAACGGGAAGTTCTGTGGCTGTCGGTGAAGCGCAAAGTCAATGGAGAAATCGTGCGCCACATTGAATTTATGGAAGCCGGGTTTGACGATGGTGGTGATAAAAAAGATGCCTTCTTTGTGGATTGTGGCGGAACCTATGAAGGGGATGCGGCAAACACCATTAACGGTTTTGATCATCTGGTGGGTGAAGAGGTGGATATCCTGCATGATGGCAAGGTGTCTCCACGATCAATGGTGGCAAATGATGGCAAGGTATCGTTAAAGAATAACCGTACAGGTTTGAAAATTACAGCCGGCTTGCCTTATCAATCTGTCGTCCAGCCTTTATCCCCGATTGTCGCACTGCAAAATGGAACTGGTCGAGGCAAGAAAAAGCGGGTTGTTTCCATGGGTGTGGATGTCATGAACACGGGAACAATCGAAGCCGGTGATACGCTGGCAGATACCCAAACACATATCTTTCGCGATGGTTCGACACCCTTTGGGCAGTCCCCGGATCTCTACACCGGGTACTTGGAAATTGACCCGGAAAACGGCTTTAGCGACAAGGCACAAATTTTTATCCGCGCAAGACAACCACTACCCGCAACAATCAGATCACTGATCACAGAAGTACAGTCAGAGGGGTAGTTCCCTCTCACGTTTTGCTTTTTCCGGGGCGTTATTATTGAGGCATAAAATGGAAAACACTCATCGTTTAGAAGCGTTTCGTCGTTCATTAAAAGTTCCTAAGAGTTCTGCTGAACTCTTAGGAAATATTAAGGTGAACACTAAAGAGGGTACTAAAAATTTCTATAAAGCCTATGCCGAAATTGCTTTAGTTCTCGAAGAAAATCCAGAAATGTTAGGGGTCAACCGAGATGATCCTGACTATGAGAAAACGAAAACATGGTTTGAGCGAGCAGCGGAAATTAACAGTGATGACCCAAAAAGCTCAGCAAATAAGTTTATACGAGCTGTTTCAAAGTACGGGCTACATTATTCAGGAAAGTCTCTTGATATTAAAGATGAAACAGGAATGGACGGAACCAAAGATCGTTTAGATGAGACAACGAAGATCATTGGTCGCGGGGTCGTAAGTTACGTTATAAAAAAACTGCAAAAACACAAATATGAGATAAATAAGCAGGAGTTAAACGAGGGTGGAAATAATGATAACAATCTGAAAAGTATCAGGATATTGCCAGGTATCAGTGAAATTATTAATGCTGAAATTGATGGTGCTTTAAAAGAAGGTGAGCAGGATTTAGCCGGTTGGGGAGGTGCGTTTTACTTTTGGGATCATAAGCTAAAATCAGGCGAAACAATTGGCGAAACAATAAAACAAGATCCCGAACAGCTGGAAAAGTTTTTGGCGATTAATGCAGCTGCGACCCGTTACACAATGAAAACAGAGCTAAAAGAAAGAGATTCTAAAGAGTTTTTTGAAGGTATTTTATTTGGTGTCAGTGCCCCGATCCCTCTTAATGTTCGAAAGGAAATCACTTCGAGAGTGAGAACCAAGAATTATACTGGTAATCCACAGAAAGTTGATGGTTGGATATTCAGTAAGAATAATAAATGGATAAGAGAGGAGTGGCCCCCAGGTCGTCCTCCATCCCCTGGCGGAGGTTCTGGTGATTTTACTAACCGGGAGATTCTAGCTGATAGCTATGAAGCGACAGAACTTAACTTGAGAAGAAATGCGCGTCTAAAATACCAAAACATTGATTTTGATAGTATTGATGTGCTTGGAAATAAAACAATTGATGCTCCTCCTGTTCATAGAAACCAAAGTTATTTGGACCAAATCAATCCCGAGAATTTTTTACCTGAAAATGATGATTTAGAATTTTGGTCTGGGAAAAAGAGTGATCTAGGTCAAGGAAAACAAGAAGATCTAAATCATCTTGATCGTAATAAAGAACAAGAAAATTTGGGATTTTTAAATGGCTTTCCCCGCAATTCTTTAATGTCTTCTCAAATAAACAGACAATCAAAATCTATTCAATGACATTTACTTTTGGCCTTTGAAAATAAGATAGCTGCTCAGGGATACGGGAGTTATTGCAAAAATGCTGCTAACCACTGAAAAAAGACAAAACAGGAAATAAGTATAATCTTCCCAGTGTCGTGCTGTCGCGATGTCATGGTTTTCTTCTACTGTTTCCAAAAGAACAGGCGGGTACAGTTCAGATAGTGTGTCATAGCAAAAAGTAATCGTAAGTATGAACCATATGATAGATGTAAACAGTGTTGCATATCTGAGGATATATATAAAATCACATGGTAAATTTGACTTGTTTTTCAAAGTGTTGAAATAGCTATCCAGCTTTTGTCTTTTTATCAGGTAAAAAGGAATTGTGATCGTTAAAAGTAGGGCGATTATGAGGATAGAGATCAATGCTGTTGATAAAAGCATTCCCCAATATTTTCTGTATATATAAATCTCGGGGGGGGGGTCCCAGCTATAGTACATTGTGAAATCAGATGGTTTTGCAAACACTAGGGATATGTACAGAAGTACACAGAAGATGATTGCAGAGACGCAGGCGAGTATACTGTAAGCCAAGCAACGTTTTTTGAATTCAGCTTCGATTTTATCGATTAGAGAATGCATAGAGAACAGTGCCGATTTATATAATGCACGCAATGGTAGCTAGTTTGAGGCCTTTGAACAATTAAATAAAGGTGAGGTCGGCTAAGTGGCGGTAATGTTGTGCCGTTTGAAGTGTTTCAAACGTGTTATGAATATATCCCTGATGCTGATCAAGTTTTGACAAGAAATCTAACATAAAGGGTTACGTGATGGGGTTTTTTAAAAAGCTTTTTAAAGGTGTCAAAAAAGTTTTAAAGGGTGCGGCTCCGGCTATTGGTGCGCTGGCAGGAATTGGTGGTTTGTCGTCGACGGCTGGTTTACTCGGGGCGGGTGGGGCGCTTTTTAACGGCTTTGCCGAACGTAAACGCGCGAAAAAACAGGCCAAAATGGCAAGGCGGTTTGCGGCGCAGGAGGCCGCGATCAGTCGACGCAATACACAACGTTTGGCGGGGCAACAGCGTGCCAATTTTGCAGCGGCGGGTTTAAAAATTGAAGGCAGTCCGGCCCTGTTAATTGAAGAGACTGAAAAGCTGGGGGCGCAGGAAGTGGATAATATTCTCTACGCCGGGAATCAGCAAGCCAAAGCCTATAAACGTGCCGGAAACAACGCCATGATCGGTGGTTTTCTCAATGCGGGATCAAGCTTCTTATAGATAATGTTATAGGAGATAGAGATTTAATCCCGTTATATCTTATGGTTGAATAAAGTGGTGCTTTCTGAGTTAATTGGCTATCTGAAGTTTGATTAAAAAATGAGCTAGAAGAATGTTTATGACAGCTATTCAGTCACGTTTTAAGGGAATAGAATTCAAGCGGGTATTGAAAGCTTTTGTTATTTCTATGCTGGTTCTTTTTTTTCTGACCTTTGCGTATGAATTTATTGATAAGCTTTATTATGACTTTACTTTGATAGATGAAGCGAACCCGCAAAAGGTAACTCTACTTCTGGACAGAGCTCTGGAGTTAGTCATAAAGTTTTCACTTTATTTAATTCTCTATCATATCCCGTCAAATTTGCCCGTTCTCCTAGGGGGATTGGTCCTGAATTTCTTTAAAGTGAAACGGATTATTTGGACATATCTGCTATTTGTTATCTGCTTCATTTCATATGATATTTATAGCCTGTTTGATTTTATGCATCCGCGTGAAGGTACTTCAAGCTTTGGGTACAGCACTAGGGATTGCGTGGCTATTGTTGATTATGTTCGAACAGCTTGCGGGTATGAAATCTGGGTGAAAGGTTTTATTAGAAATTTGGTTGAAGCGTTGATTGGTGCAGCTGTTTATTTAAGATTTTACCATAAAGGGACAAACGCGAATGTCAGACAAATGGCAGTTAAATAACGATGGCACTGCAACTTTTTTCACGGATGAATATGGTCCTGTCACGATTGATCAGGATAACTTTTTCGATACGCTTGGTGAAGACATCATTGATATTAAAAAGAGCCATGAGGATTATCATGAATACGGCTTTTTACATGATCTTGGTATTTCAGCCAAAGATGTTGACCAGGAAATTGTATCCGCAGCGTTGGCGACCTTTGCAACACCACTAGGGCCAAAGTATGGAAATTTTGCTGGGCCAGGGTTTGTAAAGCATTCCTCGGCTCACTCCGGTATTGTGACAAATTATACAACAAACTTGCACCTTCTTGATCCAGGGTTGGTACAGCGTTCTATCGTCGTGAAAGATGGAAATTACCATATTCGTACTGTGGGCATCGGCACAGGTAATCTGAGAGAGAAAAATTTAAAGTACGCCGAAGATGTTTGGGGTTTTGCGGATAGAAGAATAAAGAGTTGGGTTCAGTCTTACCAAAAGAGTGACAGCCTGCGAATGGTTCCATCACACAAGAAGATAATCGGTGATAAAATTGAGAGATCAATACTTCATGACCGTCTGACTGGTGCTCTTGGGCCTGATGAGACAGTGTCTGAGAAAAGCATTGATCGTAAGAATTCATCATCTTCTCATACTCTTTTAAAGGATCCTGAAGATGCCATTGATACGGATGAAATCTTATCAGAGCGTATGCGACAAGGTTTCACGAAACCTCAAATAGATAATCCTGATGTTGATATAGAAAACAATGTGGCCGGATTTTTGAATAATTTTTCAAACAATGAACTGTTACGGACACAGTAAATAGCAATGATCTAATATCTCTGTAAGCATTGCTCCCCCTATCTCTTTAGTTTTTTCTTTGGATCCAAGCAGAATTGCTGGATCTATTTTTTTGCCCAAGTTTCAGTGGGTTCAAGCTTAAAGGTTATCGAAAATGCCAAATATTCCTGATAGTCGAGCCCCTGCTACGGTTCGATTTCAGCTTCCAGATGAAAACATTGGTACTGTTACGAGCGGTATTTCCAGGCTTGCAAAAGCGGTTCATGAAAAAGATCAGAAGGAAAAAAAAGCAGCACAGGAGGCCGCTGTTGATGATATTGATCGTCTTGAGAGCCCAGAAGGTGAAGGTTTTATCGAAGGCGTGAAATCAGATTTGAGGGACGCATCTGATTTTATGCAGGAAAAGCTGCGTGATATCGACCTTTATGAAGAAATGTCCGAATTTGCTTCTGGTCTTTATCAGGGGATAAAGGAGCAGCTCGGTTTCACCGACAGTTCACCATCCAAAATTGATGAAGAAATCAATTCGGCCTATGCAGATATGAAAACTGATCAGATGGCGCGGCAGAATTTCAAAGATGAAGATGAGGCCGCCGCCTTTAGTCAGCGGTTTGACGAAAAGGCTCGTTTTGATCTGCAGTCTCTCAGGGCTTTCAAGCAGCAAATCATCAAAGAGAAAATTCATACGACTGTTGATCGCCACATTGAAAAGTATGGTTCCGGTGTTGTTAATAATCCGGATACTCTGACGGATGCCATTATCGTTATTGATAGTAATATCAATGATCTGGCGCCAGGAATGGGGCGTGAGGCCGCTGTTGGAAAAAGCAGGGAAGCACGAAAAAGTTTGCTGACCTTTGCGCTTCAGGGACACGCCAAGCAGGGAAATTATGAAGCCTTACAATTGTTGCTGGATGGCGTTGACCCCGCAACAGGGACGGCCATCAACATTGATGAATATGTCGGTAGCGAAGATAAGGGATATTTTCAATCCATCGCCTCTAAAGGAATTGTACGTAACGAGGCCACGAAGCTTCTGGATAATATTTATTCTGCGGGGCTTTCCGAAGAAGATTTGTTTAGAACGTTGGAATATTATCCAGATCAGTTCGTGGGTGAGGAGGCGGCTCTTCTCTGGCGAAATGAACGACGCCTTCAAGCTAAAGAGCAAAGAGAAAGACTAAAGGGACAGCGTTATTCGGCATGGAATTATCTTGTTGAAAATAAGGGTAACATCAATGTTAATGACCTTTCTCTGGATTTAGCTGAAATAGATCGAAATCAGATAGCAGAATATGCTGATCAGATGAACGCAGTTGAAAACGATTTCTCTTCTGATGTTAAGTTTAGGCGTGTTCAAGGTTTACGTACCCTACACAAACTCAAAGCGTTACAAGTCGCTGATCCTGAAGCTTTTCCAGACTATGATTTATCTCATTACTTTAAGGATCTAACTCCAAAGCAAATCGGTGAGGTTATGGCTATGCAGAAAAATGAGCCGGATCCTCGTGCTGTTGCCAGTTTTAAATTGCGTGAACGTTTGGCGCAGAAGACTTGGGAGAAAATTACGGGAAGGAGCGGGCAAGAAGAGTTTAGTCGCCCAGATTTTGTAGATTTCCGAATTCAACTTGATGAAAGAATTGATGAATATAACGGAACGCACAAAGAACCCGCCGGACCTTTTGAGATTGAGAAAATTGCCAATAACATGGTCGCCAATGGTGAGGTGCTTCAGCCTGTGCACGGGGATGAGGATAATAGTTTTGTCGATCAAACAGAAGATGATTCGATTTTATTAAGAAGTGCACAACAAGAGAGAATACTTGATGCAGTAAAAAAACACGAGGATTCTATTGTTAAGGATCAATCAATTGAGGTTGCTAACGGGCAGCAGGAAAGAATTGTTCATGCAATCCAGAAAAGCAAAAACGATCAAGGTGGTTTAAGTGACTATAAAAAAGATGATGCAATACATAATAGTGCAGTGTCTCGATTTTTAACAACCTGGCATGAGGAGCCAGATAAACTTAATAACAGCGATCCTTTTCTTGGTACCAATAAGTATATTGAAGATGACATTATCAGAATGAAAAAAATGTTGTCCAAGCATCCTACTGGTGAGGAAAAAATAAACTTTTCCATTATAAAGGATGTGGTTTCCAGTGGGTATAACCTTAATAAAAAAGATAACTTTGATAAGGCGCTTGTTACAGTTTATGACGCTGTTGAAAAAGAACTCAAAAGTAGAAAGCAACATAGCACTCGTTTTACGGGACCTAGACCTTTAGAACACGCTGAAGTGGCAGCTATTATGGGTAAGCTTGCTGTCCAAGGAGTAATAAGCCCTCCTGATATTAGTCAGCAAGATTTTCCGGGGCTTGATGACATTACGTCTGCGTTTTTTGCTGGAGGAGTTAACGTGGTCGGCTCTGCTGTGAGCGGAGTAGGGGATATCATTGAAGCCGTTGATGAGTTAGCGCCGGGAGCGATTGAGGCTTCTTTGTTTCCTGCTTTGTCGCCAGTTATAATGATGCTTAATTCGGGGGTGATTTCTGAGGAACAATTTCAGAAGGTGATCGTGCCTGAAGTACTTTCAACCTTTTTAGAAGAAAATCAACTTGGTTGGATGTTAGATCCGTCTAAAGCTTTATCAAAAGGGCTTCAAGACGTTGGAGGGGAAATTACTAATTTCTCGGAATACCTTAAGCCAGATCAACAGCATTGGGTTACCGATCTTGCGTATGATACAGGCGAAGTTTTAACTAAAATTGGTATTAGTTCGGTTAGTGCTCCTATGATGGCTGTCGTCGCAGCAGGGGAGGGAGCGCACAAGCAGAAAATACGAGCTGTCAACAATCAAGCTAGCGCAAAGGAAAAGTCCGCTGCTATTCTTACCGGTGCTGCAACAGGCTTGGCAATCGAAGCGATAAAGGTCGATAAACTGGTAAAAGCTTTGCCTGAACCTGCTAAGAAGTGGTTTGCAAACCGAGTAATTGGCAATGTAATCATGATTTCTGAGAAAACAGGTATACCCGTTGATGAAATTATGAAAAATCAAGGAACTCAGCTTTTAACCGATGCGGTCGAAGGTGGCGTGAATGCACTGATCGCTGGTCTTTACAATGATCCCAATGCTGAAATTTGGCAGGGAGCTACAGAAAATATTACAAATAAAACTTGGCTAGCAGGAACACTTTCACCTATTTTGACTCCTAAGATATCTTCTTTCGTGCATTAAAATCAGTTTGTTATGATGAATTGTTCGTCTCTGATTCATTACCTATAATCGTTCTTGGATAAACAGGTCTCAACCTCTGCTTTTTAGCGGAGGTTTTTTTATTGGGAAAATTTGACATGACTATTTCTGCGACACCGCGGAGAGCTTCTTACACCGGGGATGGCTCTACGGTAACTTTTGCTGTGCCCTTCAAGTTTCTTGCTGATAACCACTTGAAGGTTGTGGTGACAACTTCAGGCGGCGCTGAAAGCTTTGTGACGCCTTCGCAAATAAGTGGTGCAGGAGCCGAAAATGGGGGTTCTGTTACGCTTACTAATGCTCCTGCTACGGGGGATACGGTTACTGTGCTCGGGGCGACGCCGTTGGAGCAGCAGACTGACCTTGCTGTGTCAGATGGTATGCCCGCCGATGTTATTGAGACAGCTGTTGATCTGTTGACCATTCAAAATCAGGAACAGGATGTACAGATCGGCCGGGCGATTAAACTACCCATTGCCTATTCCGGTGACGAACTGCAGTTCCCGGCACCGGTGCCCAATGAGGTGCCGTACTATGATGAAAATGGTAAGCTGGTGATGTCATCAGTTGGTTTTAGCACCTTGATGTCGACGGTTCAGGATTTGATCAATCTTGCCAATGATACAGGCCAGGCACACACCCATGATTTTTCGGTTTTGACCGGGACAGATCAGGTTCTTTTGACCAATTTATCCAGAATTCTGGGCGTGAGTTATCCGACCACAGTCAATTCATATGGCAATACGACAGACAACCCCGTGATTGATCTGACCAAGACATTCCTGACATCCATGACCAATAATGGTGATGGGGTTATTACTGCCGACAAGGTTAATAACAATTCGGTTGATGTCTGGGTAACCAATGGACCGACAGCCGGAGTGTTGGATATTTCCAGCTTTGATTATGTTAAGGGATCATTCGGTGTGGGGAACGGGGTGATTACCATCATGCATATGTCTACGGTAAATGGTGTTGCCCGTGTAGCTCTGGAGGTGCTGGAATGAGAGCACTTTATTCAGGTACTGATAGTCGTTGGCGCAACGATCTTTCAAATTCCTTGGCACTATCTGTGGGAAAAAAGCTGACTTACACCCCCACGGTTTCAGGTAATCAACGCCAATTTACGGTTATGTGTAACGTGCGTCGCACCCAATTGGGAGGACTGCATTACATCTTTTCCGGCGGGACTTATTGTTATTGGTATTTTGATACAGATGACACCCTGCGCTGGAATGGCACGTCCGCAGTTGGGGCTTATCACACAACCAGAAAATTCCGTGATACCGAATGGATGTTCCTGGGGCTTGCCGTTGATACCGTGGCCAGAACAATCAAGATGGTTGTGAACGACGAAGAAATTGACCTGTGGGATACGCAAACACCCCCTACACAAAATGCGGCTGTGGGTGTGAACTTAGCTGGTACCGCCATGCAGATTGGTGAAGGAGAGCATGTTCTATCTGATTTCGTGCTTCTTGATGGCGAAGTTCTGACGCCACAAGAAATGATCAACTATAGAACACAGAATGTGCCTTTTGGTAACAACGTCATTACCACGACCAAGAAGTTCACGACCGAGGGACAGCAAGAGCGGTTCTTGGCATTACATAAAAACAGTCCACAAAGCACTCTCACCAAGATACTGGATAAAGGTCAATACGTAGAGCGCGATCATGCGTCATGGGATAGTATTTATTCCGATGTATTGCCATCCACTGGTTTAATTCAAGTTGAGTACGAACTGCTTGATACAGGTAATTTACAGATTTTTGTGGGGCCTGATGATGATTCATCCAATACGGGGGCTTGGTCAAATTATAACACTCCAACGGGTATTTATGCTGGGGGTAACGCTTTTATTGAAAATAATAATGGTGTCGAGAGTGGTTTGTTGCAAAGTCCAGCACCTGCAATCGGACAGATTATTTCAATACAGTTAAATCTGACCTCTCGTAAATTTTATTACTCTCTCGACGGTGTTTCTCAAGTTGGAGACCCTACGTCGGGTGGCGGGGGGATAACAATTCAGTATGGCGATGTCAGGCTATACAATACCATACACAGTTTAAGTGGAGCCAAGGTCAACTTTGGACAGGCCGATTATAAATACCCGGTAGCGGGTTATGGTCCGCTTAAAGAACCCGCAAAGTCGGACTTGAAACGGTGTAAGCTTCTACCAACGAGCGGCTCAACACCCGGTGTTCTTTCTGAACGGGGGCTTCGGAATAGCGCGACAGGTGCGTCATTTATCGGGGCGTACAGCAATTTTGTTTTGTCTTCCGGGAAAATATACTTTGAAGCCGAGTTGGAAAATCCATCCAATTCAAATGCTGTCGGCATCGCCCAAGTTGGTAATGAGGGCTATTCAGGTAACGAGGAATTTGTTGGCGGCATAGTCGAGAGTATCGGGCTGTATCAAGGTAACAGTCTTATCGCTTTTAAAGGTGGTGCGAACATAGGAACATTTGTATCTGGAACTGCATCACAGACTTTGACCTTTGCTGTTGATCTTGACGATAACAAGTTCTGGATGGGAGCCGATGGTATTTGGCAGGACGGCAATCCTGCGACGGGGACAGGTGGTCATACCATCACCGACACTGCTTATCGGGTTATGGTGAATTCCTATGACACGGGGGTCTTGCTTAACTTTGGTGATAGCCCTTGGAAGGAGACACCACCTACTGGTTTTGTTGGTCCTGCTCATGTAGGTTTTGATACGCTACGAGCTCCGCAAAGTGATGGCGAACATCTTGAGTACGGTCCTAACGGTGGGCAGCTGTTGTTTGAAAATGGTGGACAGATAGGAGAAATAAAAGCGGGTAATCTCGTAACCTGGACACCGACGGGAATCACATCAGACGATCAGCTAACAGATACACCAGGTGATCCTTATCCTATTTTGGCCCAAATCAGAAACGGAGCATTAGGAATTAGTCACGGTGGTACACGGTTATCTGCTTCCGGCGTCACACGAAATGCGGAAAGTTCCCTGACGATGTCTTCCGGTAAATGGTATTGGGAAGTCACAATATCCGGCGGGGCCAGCCCAAACCAAGGTGCGGTGGGTATTATTGCAGATGGTCAAACTCTCTCTGGTTCTTGGTACGGAAACCAAAACACCTTTGGTTATTATGGGTACAACGGACAGGTTTATTCAAATGGTTCCGGCGGTGCTAGCGGTGCCACATATACAACAGGCGATGTGATCGGTATCGCACTTGATTTTGATGCCAATGAGATTGAGTTTTTCAAGAATAATGTTTCCCGCGGAAAGTTCCCTGTAACAGCAGGGTTAAGTTACGTGGCAGCGGTTGGTCAAGTGAGTTCAGCCGCCGGATCAAACATCTGGGACATAAACTTTGGCCAAAAACCATTTGCCTATACGCCACCCACAGATTTCAAAGAAATCAAAAGCTCAAACCTTGAAACACCCCAACACCACGGACGTGACAAGTTTGATGTGAATCTACGAACCGGAACAGGTGCAGATGCTATAATTCTCACCCCTTTCGATAAGACGGGTTTGATTTGGACTAAGAACAGAACTGCCTCGAACGAACACATTTTGCAAGACAGGCTTCGCGGGGCAGGAAAAGAATTGTACTCAAGCCTAGCAAGTGCTGAAGCAACTAGGGTAGATAGCGTTAAAGCCTTCAACGATGGGCAGATTTTTATAGGTGACCGCAACGGGCTGAACAACAATGGCAATAACTTTGTTGACTGGATTTTTGGTAACGACGGCACGGAAGTCACTAACAACGACGGTACGATCCCATCACAAGTTATTGTTGATAGTTCTGGCTTTATGTCATTAGTGATTTACACAGCCGACGGCACTGCGGGAATGACTGTTGGCCATGGCTTGCCGGACACACCTGATTTGGTAATCGTGACACCTAGAAGTTTTGTCGGCTCCAGGTACGTATATACAAACAACATTGGCATGACGCTTGCGTTGGGGCATTACCTAATATTGGACGGAGCAAACGGTTTATTGTCTGACGGTAGTGCTAATATCCATAACGGCGTCATCGGCGCGACTGTGCTTAATACAGGGGGAAATGCTGGATCCGTACTTAATCTTAATTCGGAAAATTTTGTAGCTTTTTGTGTCCGGTCTGTTGCGAGCTTATCTAAAGTCTTCCAATACACAGGCACCGGTTCTGGTGACGGGCCTAATGTCGTCTGCGGATTTAAGCCACGATGGATTTTGTTCAAGCAAACTAATGCTTCGCGTAGTTGGTTGATTTACGATTGTGAACGGAACGAATTTAACCCTGTCAATACTGGCTTGTATGCAGATCTGAGTAACGCCGAGAGTTCTAGTTCTACGCGTGACATTGATATAACAGCAAATGGTTTCAAAATCCGTGGAACAGCGAATACCCACAATGCAAGCGGTGGAACATACATTGGCTTTGCCATCGCAGACGTAGCGGGTGGCGGCAACCTTCCGGCTATCTTGGGGAATTAATCATGAAATATGCAATTGAGAAAAATGGGGTCCTTATTTCTTCTGTCAGTGCTTGGACGCCGGGACTGGCTAAAAAATGCGGTCTTGTGGGGAACAATCAGGTTCCTCAAAGATTGCCGTTTGATTTGAATGATGGGGCCAAGCTTCGGGCTGTCCTGACCGTAAAAGCCAGCCCCAATCCTTATCAATTTGTTATTGATGATGGCGGTGCCGTGGTCGGGGACGAATGGGTTATTACGCAGTCTTTGCAGGATAAAGCTGTTGAACAAATCGCAAGTCAGAAGCGTGTTGAAATCAACAATGAAACTGCTCGTCGTATCGACGAGGTTGTACCACTCAAAAAACTAGAGCGTGCAATAGAGTTAATCGAAATTAGAAACTTTAGAGATTTGAGTAATGCAGAGGATAACGAAGTAACAGTTCTCAAGGGAATAAAACATCAAATTAAAGCTATACGGCAACAATCAAATCTCTTGAAGTCGTTGCCCGATAAAGAGTTGGCTAATATCGATGTCTTTGATGATGCGAATTGGGGTAAGGCATGATTGATGCATTTCTAAGAGGAGAAAACCTCGATAAATTTATCGGTATTACAGCCGTATCTACTCCCTTGTGGCTTCATTATTTCAATACAGGTGTTGCTGTCTGTATCGGTGTTGGGGGGCTTGCCTTGCTGGCCTTTCGTATCGCTAAAGCCCGACAGGAATATCTGGAAGTGAAGCGGAGGAACGAGGATGCCCCTTAACTGGTCAGATTACCCTAACTTCTCGGCATACGAATTTGCCTGTAAGTGTGGTCAATGTAACGGCCGTGCGGATATGAACCCGGAGTTTATGGCAAAGCTGCAAGAGCTTCGTAATTTTGTCGGGCCAATGCGGATTACGAGCGGCTTTCGGTGCCGGAATCATCCGGTCGAAAAAAACAAGAAGCGGCCCGGCGCGCATTCATTGGGACTTGCCGCAGATATCGTTCCGCTGAAAGCACGGCGTTACGATCTACTTACCACCATTAGCGACATGCGTTTTAAGGGTATCGGGGTTGCTAAGACTTTCATTCACATAGACGAGGGCCACCCCTACGCATATCGCCCTGCGTCATGGAGTTATTAGGAAAGTTATTATGAAAAACATACTGATGACGGTCGCTCTTGTAGCGGCTTTTTTTGTGTCTGCCTGTACGACACCGGGTGGCAATCGCCTGAGTGCTGAACAGCAAGTACAAATTACCTGTGAGGGCATTATCTCTACAGTACGTGTGCTCGCGGGTTATCGAGCGGCGGGGGAGTTGTCAGAAGAAACGATCAAGACCGTTTCTGACCTGATGCCATCCACTGTGAAGCTCTGTTCTGGTGAGGTGACAGATTATCAGTCTGCACTGACCACTTTGCAGGAAACGGCTTTTATCCTTCTGACTGTAAAGAAAGGTGTTGAATCATGAACCCGGCAACAATCGCAACAGTAAACGCGCTTATTGAAATTGGGGTCTTTGCCTTCAAATCAATCAAGGCCGTTCAAAATGGTGACAAGACGCCGGAACAAATCCGCGCCGAGTGGCCGGCCATTGCCGCAAAGTTAGATGATGCCTGGGCAGCTTGGGAAGCAGCGGGAAAATCCACAGGTAAAAACAATGGCTAAGGTGTATGAGTTCACACCTGAATACGATCTGGCCCAGATCAAGGCATCGCGTCCACCGGGGGCGGTGCTGGTCTGGGTATCGCCCGAAGATCCCGACAATCCCTTTACGGCTGCTTGTGAGCATAAGATTACAGGGCCAAGAGGAATGGACGTGATTGTGCCGGGTGGATTTAATTACGACGGGGCAAGTGTTCCTCGTGCGTTGTGGTGGTTTATTCCTCGTGCCGATGCACGGTTTTTTCGGGCCGCCACTTTACATGATCTACTTTATGCCAGCCGGGAAGGTTCACGCGCTGTTGCTGATGCGATTTTGCGGATCGTGGCAGAGCAAGACCGGATGCCATGGCTCAAACGATGGGCGGCTTATATCGCAGTCAGGCTTGGTGGGCAACCAGCTTGGGACGATGATGATTGATAAAAGGGATGCCGCTGCCTGATAATTGACGTAGGGGCGATCATATCTAAAAAGGTGACACTCTTGCTTTGTTCTCGCGAATGTCACCTTTAATTTTAGAGGTCCTGGTAATTAAAATATTTGACTGATGGTGGCTCAAGAAAATAACTAATTAAATTGGCCATAATTCCGTTGTCAGTAATATATTTGATATATTTTTGATGATCTTCGACGGACTTCCAATCCTCATCAATCAGCATTTCTTTTTTTGCCCTATCAAAAAATATCTCTACACGTTTGTTGCCATGGAAATTACGCACATTTGGCAAATTTTGCTGTAAGAAAATAATTAATTCATCTGTTTTTTCGGCATTAAGCTGACAGTTTAAAGTTACTTTGATTGGCATTTTGCCTTACTCCATTTAGTTAGTAATGAAGAGATTAGGCCAATGAAAAAAACAAACTACCTTGGAAATGCCAATAATACTGTTTTTATTTCATTTAATTTTAAGGGCCTCCTTAAGCTATAAAATCTTGGTATTGCTTGGGTGTCATTCCATAGGTGTCTTTAAAGGACTTTATGAAATGTGAAACATTTTCGTACCCGATATCAAAAGCAATTTCTGTTATCGTCAGGTCTTTTCTGCGTAAGAGTTTTTCTGCGTATGATAGGCGCCGTTTTTTTAGCCATTGCTTGGGGGGCATGTTGTATGTTGCTCGGAAATCGCGGTTGAAACTTGACAGGCTTCTGCCTGAAAGTCTTGCTAAATCAGCTATGTTGAGTTTTAGATGTGAAGGTTTTTGCAATAAGCGTCTGACATTGCGCTTTTCTGATCTTGATTTTTGCAAACCAATCAATGATGCAAAATCTACTTCTGGGTTGCTAAGAGTTAGCAGGTGTAAAAATTCCAATAATTTGCTCTTTAACAATCCTTTTGATGTGAAACGTTGTGTTTCGAAAATCTTGAGGGATTGAAAATATTGATCCAGTAATGTGTTACTGTTCACATTTAGAAATTTGTTTTCATACTTTGTTTTATTTTTAGTTTTGTGATTGTGATCAGCAATAAAGTCTTTGATGACATCTTCATCGAGAAATAGCAGAAAAGCTTTTAATTGTCCTGATGTTCTAACGTAGTCACTGTGTAAGTTTCTGCCGTAAGGTAAGAATGTTATTGTGCCTGCGTCAATGATGATTGCATCTTCTTCAGAGGACGTTATTTTCTCTTTTCCCTGTTCAGCGTAAATAAAACACGGGGAGTTGCAGTAAAATTCTACATCGAGCAGATCTCTTTTTAAGTCCTTATAGAAAATAGCACTTTTCCTATATTCCATAAGGCAGGTAGCTTCTGGGAAACTGTGTAGTGCCTGAGGTAGAACGAGTATGTCTTGTTGTGTTACTAACACCATCTTTTGGTTGTCGCGTCCTCTGATGCTTTGGTTGTAGTGTCTGCTTTTGAAAAGGCGTCGTCTGATTTTTATAAGAATTTTTTGTATTTAGCTATGAAGTTTTAGGCTAAAGGCATTCGCCATAATTAGAATCGATCTTCTCTACCTATACATGTTTCTGGTACGCTCTAACGCCCCTGTTCCTGCGTACTTTGTTAGAAAGTACATTTTTCTGTATTTTTTCACTTTACAGATTTGATGTAAGACCTTAGTAATTCGGCTGTTCACAGATTGTGGAGAGTTGGCCGAGTGGCTGAAGGCGCTCCCCTGCTAAGGGAGTATACGTTAATCGCGTATCGAGGGTTCGAATCCCTCACTCTCCGCCATAACAAAAATAGCGCTTCCAAGCGCTTTTTTTGATGGTTTCTACTTTTTTGATGATTTTTACACGGAATATTCAAAATAACGTTTTCTCGTTTTTTATGATAAAAGCCATTGTTGATAACAAGGCTATTATTTCCGCCTATCACGTTATGTAATATGTAAACTATCGACTAAATGCTCTGATAACACAGCTGTTATTTTTTTGACCTGATCAATATACGGGCTATCGCTACGATAAACTAGCCAGTAAGTGTGTTCCAAGCTCTGTATTTCATCCGAAAACTGTATCAAGTCCTTGGTTTTAGAACCAATAAAGAGTGGAACAAAACCCATTGCTTTACCTTGTTTTAGCAGGGTCATCATAGAAAGTACGCTGGTGCTACGATAAATAGTGGTATTTGGCCCGAGTTCAGGGTAACCCCATTCATAATTGGTCACAGCAGCTTCGCCTAGCTGTGTTAATTGATTAACTATAGCCCAGTGTCCCTCTTCATAACGCCGTTCTTTAGAAGATTCAGGGTGTTGATCAAGATAGTTCTGGCTTCCAAATACTGCATAAGGTGCTTGCCCTAAACGACGAAGAACAAAGCTATTGAGATCAACGGGGTCGTTCATAATCACGATGTCATTTGGTAAAATGGCATCTTGGGTAGGTTGGCGTCCTGTTTCGATGAGTACATTGAGATCTTTTCCGGCCAATTTATTTATTTCGGGCAGAATATCTGCAATTAAAGGTGTCATCCATTCTCCGCTAAAAATCCGCAGAGTGGGCTGCATAATTTCTTTTGTTTTTTTTATCTCTCGTTGAAAATTAAACTGCTCATCAATGATTTTAAGTGCTGTTGGCAGGATCTCTTTGCCTGCGGGTGTTAAATCATATCCCGTAGGGCCCTTGTGGAAGAGAATTAAATCAATGCGTTCTTCCAGTCTGGCAATACGGCGACCGATTGTCGGTTGTGAGATATGCATGGATTTAGAGGCTACAGACAAGTTTCCTGTTTGCGCAACGGTGACGAAAGTTGCGACATCATTCCAATCGATATTGAGTAGCCTGCTCATGAACTCACTTTTATTTATGTTTGTGTTTAATTTAGAGATAGAGAAAATGATCTATTTATCAACATGTTAGTTGCGGGTTTTGGCGGTAATCGCACATATGTCTGTATTTTAATATAATATGGATATACATAAATGCATAATGATATTCATCATCGGTTCTACATTTCTCCTTAAAAGCACTGGTAAGTTCTTCTTATTATAAAGGTCGATAAAGGCCTAAAAAATAAGAATACCCTAAGGACAGACTCTAATATGGAGGAAAATTATGTATAAAAAGTTTGTAGGCCTAGTCGCTTTGTCAGCTATGATGATTTCTGCATCTGTAAGTGCTAAGGACTGGAAAGAAGTTGTTATTGGGAATGAGGCTGGTTATCCACCATTCAATTCAACCGCTGCGGATGGATCTGTTCAGGGGTTTGACATCGACCTTTCTCATGCCATGTGTGATTATCTGGAAATTAAGTGCAGTTTTGTAGCGCAGGAATGGTCAGGTATAATTCCCGCTTTGCAAGCAGGCAAGTTTGACATCATCATTGGTGCTATGGGCATTACAGATGAGCGTAAAAAGCAGGTTCTCTTTTCTGATGTTTATGCCCGTGCACCTTCGCGATGGGTGATACCAAAATCTGCTGATGCAGATACCTCACCAGAAGCTATGGCTGGGAAAACCATCGGTGTACAGGAAGCAACGACTGAATTGAACTATCTAAAAATTTACTATGGTGGAACTGCTGATCTAAAGCTTTATCCCTCTACCGAAGCTATTATTTCCGATCTGAAGGCACAACGTGTTGATGCTATTGTTCTCTCAGATACAGTTGCTCAGAAGAAGATTTTTAAAACGGACGCTGGCGATAAGTTCAAATTTGTTGGCGGTCCTGTGAACATAAACGGCTTAGGCATGGCATCTCGTTTGGAAGACGATAAGCTAATTGCAATGTTTAATGAAGCTCTTGCGCATGTTCGCAAAACTGGGCAGTACGCCGAGATTGCACAAAAATGGGGTATTGGCTCTTACGATTAGAGCCAGGAAATATTCTCGTCATTATCCCCCTTGATGTTGATCCAGAAATCTTATGACGCCAGACCTCGACCAGATTATGTTTGGCCTCAGAGTGTTTCGCGGTCCATCCCTGGGTGCATCTATCTAGGTAGGTGCACTCCTTTTCCCCTTGCGATTAATCACAAGTTAGTTTGTCTCATAAGATGGTAGATCTGTTTAACACTTTTTTATCTCCAGAAATAGCAGGTTGGGCGCAGCAGTTCGGTCATGCGCTTGTTACCACCTGTCTTTTGGCCATTTGTGGCTTTGTTCTAGCTCTTGTCCTCGGGAGCCTTGGCGCTGTTGCTCAGGTTAGGGGAGGGCGCATCAGTCGTTATATCTCTATTGCTTATGTGGAATGCGTGCGGGGTGTCCCTGAAATTTTGCTGATCCTTTTTATTTATTATGGGGGTGGTGCGCTGATAACCACGTTCGCGAAATTATTGGGGTATGGCTCCCGGGTTGATTTTGATGCTTTTACGGCTGGAATTCTGGCTTTGGGTTTTGTTTCTGGTGGTTTTGCTGTCGAGATACTAAGAGCCGCCTGGGGGGCTGTGCCAAGGGGGCAGTCTGAATGTGCTGCTGCACTGGGGCTTCGGCCGGTTAAGGCCTTCGTTTTGGTGATTGCGCCACAGATGCTAAGGATCGCTTTGCCGCCCTTGGGAAATCTATGGGTTACTACAGTTAAGGAAACGGCACTAATCAGTGTGATTGGTCTGTCGGATATGGTGCGTGTTGCTAATGTAGGGGCAGGGGCAACCGGACAACCTTTTGTTTTTTATGCTGTGGTTGGCTTGTTGTTTTTGGCTTTGGCTCATGTGTCGAACCTTGTCATCAGCCATGTGGAAATGCGTCAACGCCGCTGGAGCCATCCGAAGTAATTGTAATCGGGTAAATTGGGGGGAAGGGATCCCTTATGGACATAGATATATTCATCAACATTTTTCCCGAGCTGCTTTCTGGCATAGGGATGACGCTAACGTTGTTTTTCTCTAGCATCAGCATTGGCTTTGTTCTTGCCGTTGGGCTATTTGCTTTGCAAATCCATGATAAGGCTGTAATCAATCGCCCAGCACGATTTGTATCCTATGCAATTCGTGGTATCCCGTTATTAGTACAGCTCTATATCGTGTATTATGGGCTTGGGCAGTTTGAATGGTTGCGTAGCTCAGTGGCCTGGCCTTTACTGCGGGAAGCCTTTTGGTGCGCAATCCTTACCCTTTCAATTGTAAATTGTGCCTTCACCGCAGAGATAATGCGTGGGGCTTATCAGGCTGTTCCCAAAGGCCTCACACCAGCCTTAAGGGGCTGACACCAAATGAATATGCTACCAAGTCAACAGTGGACCAAAACAGAAACACAGCTAACTTATAAATGAGTACACATTGGGGAGCAGGTCAGACTGCTTAGAAATAATTGAACAGGGATTATTTCAGACACTATATGCTAGGAAACTTTCATGTTGAGAAATTTATATAAGCGAGTTCTCGTTGTTATAGCTTTTCTCGTGCTGACCGGAATTATTTATAATCGCACAAGCGCTGATGAGCTGCGATTGACGACGGGTGAGTACCCTCCCTTTACGACCCAAAATATACCGGGTGGTGGGATAGTTTCTGAAATCGTAGAGTTGGTTATTCGTGAAATGGGGTATGATTTTACGGTTGATTATTTACCCTGGAAACGTGGGTATGTTCTTTCAAAAAAGGGGACATATGCTGCTACATATCCCTATTTATTAACAGAAGAACGTGTAAATGAATTCCATTATAGCGACCCAATAATAGAATGGAGAAGCCACGTTTATGTGCGCAGAGATTCCGGCATTGTGTACAATAGTTCACTTGATCTGCTGGGGTTAAGAGAGTGTCTGCCTCATCATTATGGTGGCTTACCTGAATTGGACAAACTTCATGCGGAAGGGAAAATTAAACGGGTTCGTACGCCTTATATTAAAAGTTGCTGGTTGATGATTTTAAACGGACGTGCCGATTTTTTTGTAGAAGATGTTTTTGTTGCAGATATTTTTCGTCGGGAAGTACTTACAGAAAGGTTTGACGAGATTGTTGAATTGGAAAGAACAATCAGCACAGATTATGGATATATTATTTTTCCCAGAGGATTTGACAGATCCGAAAAGCTAGTGGCTCAGTTTAATGATACTCTGGCTGATTTATCTGAGAGCGGTAAGATATTAGAAATTAAAGAAACATTTTTAAAAGAGCATACTCAAATAGTGGATTTAATAAATTAGTTTGGGCATTAGGTTTATTCTGGATCTCAGGGGCTTATTTTAAGCAATCAAAATTTTTAAGCTAATTAAGTTTTATTTCTGAATTAAAGTTGATCGGGAAGGCGGAAAAGCCTAAATAAGAAGGTAACAAAAAAAACTAGGAATAGATTTATTTATGTTATCTGCTTTGATCCTTTCGATCCTACGAACCTTTACCGTTTCATCTGAACCTGCGCGGGCCGTTGTGCCTGTACGTGTAAGGCGTCGTGACCGGGATTCAAATTATAAAAATACGCGTTATTGATATTGGATAAAGGCTTGGCCTGGGTATTGTTGCCCCGGGCCATAGGCTGGTTCATCAATGGTTTTTGATCTGGGGTTTTTGATCTGGACAAGATCGTGCATCTGATTTTCCGGGAAATTCCATGAAGGAAATTAGACTTCTGAAACAGGCGCAGCGGTTCTGGTCTTCAGAGCATGAAAGCCTTCGCTGGTGGCATCTGCTTTTTACCTTCAAGCGGGCCGAAAACTCACTTTCCAAACGATCATCTGGTCTTGTTCGACTTGTTCCCGTTTTGCTGATCGTGGCGTTAATTACTTTGTTTGCCGGGTTAACCATTCCCATTTTACGAGTTGAAAAATTTTTCCTTTTTGAAGACCTTATCTCTATTTCCGGGGCCATTGATCAGTTGGTCAATAGTGGTGAGTATCTTATTGCGATTATTATTCTTCTTTTCTCGGTGATTTTTCCCACGATTAAAATTCTGGTTGCTAATTACATTTGGCGTGCGCGTGCTGTTGGTCACAAATCCGTACATCGGGCTGTGAAGCTTATCGATATTTTGGGAAAATGGAGTATGCTTGATGTTTTTATTGTCGGCATGATTGTCATTTCCGCAAAATCATCCGGGATGGCAAATGCAACCTCACAACCGGGGATGTATTATTTTGGTACCTCGGTCATCTGTTCCATGCTGGCTGTTATTCTGCTCAAAAGGTCGATTGATAAATTAACTGATAGCAGATAATCCAATCCTTGTTTTTTTGATATTCTATTATCTGAATTTTTTCCAAAGTCTTCCGTCAATTGCGGACAATCCAATGGCAATAAAGGTCATGCCGATAAAATGAGAAATTTCAAGTTTCTCATCCAAAAATATCGTGCCGAGTAAGATAGCGGAAACAGGAACAAGTAAGGTAACAAGCAATAGATTGGTTGCACCTGCCCGTTCCAAAATCTTAAAATAAAGAATATAGGCAACAGCTGTTGAAAGTAGGGCAAGCGCAACAAGGGATATCCACGTTTCATTCGAAATGATATCTATAGAGGGGACCCCGTCGATTATGTATGCTATTGGGAAAAGGAGCAGTGTTGCACCTGTGACCTGTCCCGCGGCTGTTACGATTGGATTTATAGCCATTGCTTTGAACCGTCGCCCAAAAACCCCTGCGACTGCATAGGTTAGTGTTGCACCCAAAATAGCCAGTTGAGCAAGGAAGTTTTGGTTGTCTTCTGGCAATCCAAACATGAGAACAACACCAAAAAAGCCGACAATAACGCCTGATATCTTTAATATGGTTGCTTTTTCATCTGGCAAAAAAAGCGTCGCAACGATGACTGCGAAGAGGGGCGTCGTTGCGTTCAGAATTGATGCCAAACCAGAGGGAATGTAAAATTGTCCCCATACGATGAGCGTAAAGGGGATTACGTTATTCAATAATCCCATGAATATAAGGGCTTGCCATGCCTTTATCGTTGTGGGTACGGGCATCTTAAGGGCAAAGATAACGGTCCATAGGGCTATTGCAGCCAATCCAACACGAATAGTAACAATCGTAAAGGGCGGCAGATCGGATACCGCAACACCAACAAAGAAAAATGAACCACCCCATAAAATAGACAGGACAACTAGCATGATCCATTCACTGGTACCCATGGTGGTATTGATAGATGTGTTCATATTGCTTTGTCTGCCGGATGGTTCAATGTCTGATCATAACTTATAGCGAGATTGATAAATATAACTATCCGTTTCTTGCTTTAATAAGCTTTCCGCTTTTGAAATAGTACAAGCTCAAAGTTTTTTTGTGTAATTTAGAAACACAAAAAACGTCTGTAAAAAAGTTCGCAAATGTTTTCTTTTCGTTAGGTCATTAAATAAGTGTCATCAGGCTTCGCATGCATTGTGAATAAAACCACCAGCTTAAACATTGATAATTTACTCTGTTCTATTGGATATGGCATGCTTCGTGTTCGTTGGGGTTCTTATTGATACCTATTCAGGTTGATACCTATTCGGGGGTGGGATTTGTCTTTATGGTAAAAAGAACGTTCGTACTTTTTCTGATTACATTCTTTACAGGTTATTTTTCTGTTGAGGCAAAGCCGCGTTTTATCATTTATTATAATAGCGATGCTTCCGCTTTAGCAGAGGCTGCAAAATTTGAATATACTCATGTCATTCTATCCTTTTTGAATGCGGAAATTGATCAAGAAAACAGAATTGTTCTCCGGCCCCCTGCCAAGATAGATGGTCAATGGGAGAGTGTGAAGATTTTACAGCGGAAGGGGATGAAGGTATTGATTTCTTTTGGCGGTGGCTTGGCCAAGGCAGAAGATTATAAACGTTTTGTCGGCCGAGAAAGTGAACTGGCTTCTGCTATTGGTCGGTATGTTCGGCAAAAACAACTGGATGGTGTGGATCTTGATTTTGAAGCAAGTGAAATGCTCTATAAAAAACGAAAGGTGGGAGTTGCTGATGGAAAAGATTTTTTGATAAAATTCACCAAGGCTTTACGGCACGAACTGCCTACCCCCAAGTTTTCTATCAGCCATGCGCCGCAATCTCCGTATTTAAACCCGGAATGGCACGGAGGGCCCTATCTAGAGATATTGAAAGCATCGGCAGAGGAAATCGATTGGATAACTGTACAGTATTACAATAACCCTGGACAAGACGACCCGGTGGTAACAAAGGTCGTTGGAACAGGAAAGAAGGTCTATAGCACTTCTTATCGTGGGTTGGTTGCTAAAAATGGAGCCTTGGCCTGGCCGAGTGAAAAAATTGTCATAGGCAAGCCCGTCTATAAAGCCGATGCCTTTAGCGGTCATGTGCCACCTGAAGATATCATCAAGAAAATTATCATACCGCTGAGCAGTGAATTCGGCGACTTATTTGGGGGTATCGCCGGGTGGCAATTTTCAACGCATACCCAGGATCATCGTGCTTGGAATGGCGAGGTCGGCAGGGCATTGTCTCAATAATCGTCTTTTTTGATTTATAGTTTTCCGTTTCGTACTTTGATTTTATGACCAACCTCGACAATTGCATTGATCGCGGGAACCAGTTCTGTTCCCAACTCGGTCAGGCTGTATTCAACAGACGGCGGCGATGTTGGTAAAACTTTTCGATCCACAACCATCTTGCTTTCCAGTTCTTTTAGCCGTGTCGTAAGCATTTTTGCTGAAATCCCCTCTAAGTCGTTTTTTAGCTCACTAAAACGGCGGGGACCGCCAGATAAGAACCAGATCAGGTTCGTGGTCCAGGCACCACCAAGAATAGCCATACACTCTGATAGTGGGCAGTTGTAGGGGACATCTCCGCTTTGGTTTTTCCGCATTTTCAAAGCCATGTTGGTGCTCTCCGGTCCGGCTAATTATGTTCATTAACGTTTTATATTCATCCGTTACCAAAAGGAAACCGAGTTACCTTGGTGAAACTATATAATTAAGTATCATAATATCATATGGTTTATAAAAGTAACTAATGAACTTACCTCCTTGGTTGTCACAAACCATTTTATTGAGGAAAGATCCTATGAAACTTTATTATAAACCAGGTGCATGTTCTTTGGCGTCTCATATTATTTTACAAGAATTGGGACATGATTTTGATATTGAAAAAGTCGATACAGATATCAAACAAACTGAAAGCGGTGAAGATTTTCGGCTTGTTAATCCAAATGGATACGTTCCAGCACTTAGGCTGGATAATGGCGAGGTTTTAACCGAGGGAGCCGCGATCCTTCAATTTTTAGCTGATCAAAAACCGGAATCAGGCCTGACACCTGCAACAGGGTCAGTGGAACGCGCCAGACTTCAAGAACACCTTAATTTTATTTCTTCAGAGCTGCACAAAGCATTTGGCCCTTTCTTTTCCGGTAATGCCGAGGGGGATGCACGGCAGCCAGCGGAAGAGAATGTCGCAAAGAAAATGGCCCACTTTGAAAAAATTCTCTCAGATGGTCGTAAGTATCTGTTGGGGGATACCTTTTCCGTTGCTGACGCTTATCTCTTTGTTGTTAGTAACTGGTCAAATTTTGTGGGCATCAACATGGATAGCGTTCCGAACCTCGCTGCTTTTGTAAATCGGGTAGCATCACGGGAAAAGACCCAGACGGCCCTTGCAGCCGAAGGTTTGCTTAATTGATCTGGAATGGTTGTGCCTGTCCTGTTCTTGGGACAGGCACCTATTTGTTGACTGATATAAAATTATAAAAGAGATCAAGAGGATGCCCAAGGATTATCAAGCCGTTGTAAATACCATTCAGGTTTATTTTGATGGCCTTTATCACAGCGATACAGATCGGTTGAAAAAAGTCTTTCATCCAAAGGCGCATTACGTCTGTGCTACGGATCCGCCACTTGTTTATTTAACAATGGAAGAATATTTCCCGATTGTTGAAAAAAGACCGTCACCGGCCAGTCGTGGTGAAAGACGGCAAGATCAAATACTCTCTATTCGGTTTGCTGGTGATACCACGGCATTTGTCCATTTAAATTGCGCAATCGGAGAGAAGATTTTTAACGATTTCCTGACACTGATTTTCGTGGATGATCCCCAGGATGGCCCCCTGGAGGGTGAGTGGAAAATTATTTCTAAAGTATTTGATTTTGAAATCAAAAATCTTACTTGAGATCTTTAATATTAATTTTAACAACTTACAGGGTGAATAATTATGCCGTACGTAAATATAAAAGTGACTGATGAAGGTGTAACAAAGGAACAGAAGGCTAAATTGATCAAAGGGGTAACCGACCTTTTACAGGAAGTATTGGACAAAGACCCTAATACAACCTTTGTTGTTATTAATGAAGTTGCACTAGAAGACTGGGGTATCGGCGGGTTACAGGTCGATGAATATAGGAAGCTTCATTCTTCCTGACACTAAAATCTGTTTGAAAAAGCAAAAGTGAACAGAAATGGTCCTTTGAGATTTCGTAAAATCCTGGCGTTTAATAGGTCATAAGGACTGTTTCTGTTATTTTCTCTGTTAGAGGTATTTCCCCTGGCTCAGGCCGTTTCTTTTATGCCAACCTTTGCAAGTGTTTCTTGTAGTGATGTATTGAGTGCTGAAACTTCTTGAATGACGGATTTCAAAGCCTTGTAACACTGGGAATCAATTGCGCTGTCCACCATTTCATCCATGATTGAAATGGCTTTTTCTACCGGCATTGCTGCGCGATAGGGACGATCAGCTGTAAGGGCATCAAAGATATCGGCGACGGTAACAATTCTGGTATCCATATCTATTTCATTATCGTTTAACCCATGCGGATAACCCTTGCCGTCCAATCGTTCGTGATGCCCCCCGGCGATGGGGGATATGTCTGCAAATGCGATAATGTTTTTAAGGATATTGACGGAAAAAACCGGATGCATCTTTATTATTGCAAATTCTTCGTCTGTAAGCTTGCCAGGTTTATCAAGAATACTGTTGCTGATACCCAGTTTACCGATGTCATGCAAAAGGGCGGCACGTCTTAACCAACGTCTCTTGTGATAGGGAACACCCATTTGTTGTGCGATTAAATCACTATAGCCCATAACCCTTTCGCTATGCCCGTGGGTAAAGGGGCTTTTTGCGTCAATAACCTTGGCAAAGGCACTTGCGATATCGTCCAGATAATCTTCGTCGACGGTTATGTCATGGGTTGGAAAGACCAGATCCTGAATTATATTTTCCAGATCGGGATCTTTGATTGTCTCCCAGAATTCATCCTTGGATGCAACTTTCTCAAAGGCTTTAACCATATCGGGTTCGAACCATGTTCCTGATCTGGATTTAACCTCTTCCAACGCAGCATGGCGACCCTCAGAAGTATGAAATACATCAACCACTTGGGATAACAGGGCAATTCGGGAAAAGACGGGTATGTCATCACCGGAAACCCCCGAAGGCAAGCCCGTGCCATTCCAGCGTTCATCCAGATTTAAAATACCCTCGGCAACTTTTTGTGAGAAACGCATCTTTAAGGCAATTTCAGCCCCGCGGTGGCAACGGGTTTCGATCAGCTCTTTCGCAATTTCCCCTCCATCTTGCAATATCTTGATAATTGCCTGAAAGCGTTCGCTCAGGCTGGCTTGCAATCCGGTGTGGGAAAGTACAAATCGTAAAGCTTGTGGCAGGCTGCCATTTATTTTTTTGAAATCGTGTTTGAATTTTTGATCATCGGTCAGATAAAGCTGACAAATGCGGGCTGCATTACTGCTACATCCCAGATCTTTCAGTAGTATCATGTAATACAGATCAGAAATATCCTGATCACGAAGACCAATTTCTTGCCCTATATGAATGCCAATCCAGCAACTGCGGACACAATGACCGATGGGCTGTCCTTCGGTCATGTCCAGGGCAGTACTGATTGCACTGACCAATTCTGATAAATGCAGACTGTTTGACATGTCTGTATTCTGCTTTGGTATATTCATATACTGGCCATGGGTTAATAATAATGACGCAGTAAAATAACCCTGTATGAATTAAGTTAAGGTTTATTTTTTTGATGGGAACGGACCTGATTAACGGTGGCTAAAGTAGTTTAGGCCTTTGTTTTATCAAATATGAGCTTTGGGATAACGCCTAATTTACTTCTTTATACAGATCGGCATAGTCTTGTCGCAGAACATTCTTTTGTACCTTTCCCATGGTATTACGGGGAAGTTCATCAGTAAAAAATATGTTTTTAGGCTGTTTAAAGCGGGCAAGTTGCCCCTTGAGGTTTGCTGTTACGTCCTCTTGATCAATGTTCTTTGTGTTGTCGGCAACAATTACGGCAACGACGGCCTCACCAAAATCTGGATGTTGCACCCCAATAACAGCAGATTCCTTTACACCGTCTATGGCATCAATAACTTGTTCGATTTCTTTGGGATAGACATTGTATCCGCCGCTGATGATCAGATCCTTGGCGCGACCGACAATGGCAACGCGGTCGTCCGCTGAAATAGTGGCAATGTCACCAGTTATGAAATATCCATCGGGCGTAAACTCTTCGGCTGTTTTTTCGGGCATTTTCCAATAGCCCTTAAAAACGTTTGGCCCTTTGATTTCAAGTACGCCTGCGTCTTGGTTTGATGTTTCTGTCGACAACCGGGCTTCAACCCCCGGCAAGGGGTAGCCAACAGTACCGGCGATGCGGTCCCCGTTAAGGGGATTGGATGTAATCATACCAGCTTCTGTCATGCCATAACGTTCGAGTATCGTCATGCCTGTCAGTTTTTCAAAACGGACAAAGGTATCTTCCAGCAAAGGTGCCGAGCCAGAGATAAATAACCGCATGTTCTGACAGGTAGATCGATCGAATTCCGGTTGATCCAGTAATCGGGTATAAAAGGTTGGAACCCCCATCATGACAGTGCTTTTTGGGATGAGGGCGATCATTTCTGCTGCGTCAAACTTTGGTAGAAACCACATGCCGGAACCGTTCATCAGCACACAGTGGATTGCGACAAAGAGACCATGAACATGAAATATGGGTAGGGCGTGTAAAAGAATATCGTCGGGCACCCATCCCCAATATTTATGCAAGACTGTTGCGTTACTGGCCAGATTATCATGGCTTAACATTGCGCCTTTGGATCGTCCGGTTGTTCCGGATGTATACAGGATCGCGGCGAGATCATCCCCTGTAACATCTGCAATTTCAATGTGTGGGGTTGCACGCTGGAATTGATCCATCAAGCTGCCTGTTGCTTTGCTTCCCAGTGTTAGTAAATGAGAAACAGAATTTTTTTGTGCTACAGGGCTAAGGTTTTTGTGCTTCTCGGGGGTACAAACCATAATGTGTGGTCTGGCATCCCCCATGAAATAATCAAGTTCGTCGGCTGTATAGGCAGTATTCAAGGGCAGATATACAGCACCTACGCGTAAACAGGCCAGATAGAGAACAACAGCTTCTTTTGTCTTGTCCACTTGTACGGCGATACGGTCGCCAGTTTTTGTGCCCAGCGCGATAAGGGCCCCAGCCATTTGAGCTGTTTGTTGATCCAGTTCTTGGTAACTCAGGTTACGTCCGTCAGGGGATTTAATAAAATCCGCTGACATATCTTGGGGAAAGCGCGATTGAAAAAGGGCGTAAAGGTTTTTAGACATAAATAAGCTCGGCGAAGAATGTATCTATTGGGGGAATATCAGGCTGTTTGATCGATGATATCCATGGGCAAACTGGCAAGGAAATCGTTGAATGATCCTTGTTGGACTGTCACATGCTTTCCTAAAAGCTGCTCGGCCAGTTCCTTGTTGCCTTTTATAATGGCGTCTGTAATTTCGGCGTGTTCCTGAAATGAATTATTGAGACGGTTGCTCTGGCGTAGTTGAAGGCGTCGATAGGGTGTTAGACGGTTGCGCAGGTTTTTTGTTTGTTCGCTCAGAAAGTCGTTGTGACTTCCTTTGTATATGGCTTCGTGAAAAGCGACGTTGGCTTTGTAATAGCTGTCATAGTTTCGGTCAGAGACCAAAGGTTCTGCGACGAGGTGCAGTTCTTTCAATCTGTCACGCTCTTCATCAGTCATGCGATCCGCCGCCAGTTTACCACAGGTTCCTTCCAGTTCGGCCATAACTTCGAACATGTCCACCAGCTCTCTCAGGCTCATTTTCTTCACAAAGGCACCGCGTCTGGGGCGAATTTCAACCAACTGCATCATGTTTAGCTGTTGAAGGGCTTCTCGTACAGGTGTTCGCGAGACGCCAAATCGTTCAGTTAATGCCACTTCGTCTAAACGTGTGCCTGGAACAATCTCCCCCAGGACAATTTCATGCTCAAGCTGTCTTCTCAAGTCATTTGACGACATGTTCGCCACGCGCAGAACTCCTGATACCTTATTGTTTTTGCTCTATTGCCTTTAGACAGAATTTATCTCTTAAAAGCAAAAGAATTGAAAATTATAATACAGGATATTTTGTATATTTAAATATAAATATTGTATACAAGAATTATTGACTTGTATTTCCAAGCTGGCTTATTGTGTTCAGAATTGAAGTTGGAATTCTAAAAAAACAACGGGTCATATCCTCTGGTTTTGGGGACTAATTGACCTAAAACAGGGAGACTACCAATGAAAATTTCAAAAAAAGCGCTGGGCTTGGCGCTGGGCAGCTTTGTGCTGACAGGTGGGTTATTTGCTGAAACAGCAATGGCAAAAAGCTTGAAAGCTTCGCACCAATGGCCCGGTGGAAAAGGGGACGTCCGTGATGAAATGGTTCAGATCATCGCGCGTGAAGTCAATGCAGCCAATGTTGGTCTGGATATAAAGGTTTATCCGGGCAAGGCACTCTTTAAGCCCAAAGAACAATGGGGAGCGATGGTAAAGGGACAGCTGGATATTTCTGCTTTCCCTTTGGCTTATGCGGCGGGACGTCACCCGGAATTTAACGCAACCAATATGCCGGGCCTTGTCAAAAATCATGACCATGCGACACGTTTGAACAAATCACCTTTCATGGATGATATCAAAAAAATCATCGATGATGCGGGTGTCGTGGTTCTTGCAGATGCTTGGTTGGCTGGCGGGTTTGCCTCTAAAAAACAATGTATTTTGGGGCCGGATACCATGAAGGGCCAGGTAACCCGTGCCGCGGGTAAATCATTTGAACAGATGCTTGTTGGGGCCGGGGCCTCAATTGCCTCTATGCCAAGTTCAGAAATTTATTCTGCCATGCAGACGGGTGTACTTGATGCGGCCAACACCAGTTCAGGAAGCTTTGTTTCCTATCGTATTTATGAACAGGTTAAGTGCTTGACCGCGCCGGGGGATAACGCGTTGTGGTTCATGTACGAGCCGTTGCTTATGTCCAAGAAAAGCTGGAACAAGCTTAACAAAGAGCAGCAAGATGCTTTGATGGCTGCGGGTAAGAAATCTGAAGATTTCTTCCTAGATGCAGCCAAAGGGTTGGATACGAAATTGGTAGAGGCATACGAAGGCGCTGGGGTCGAAGTGGTAACCATGAGTAACGAAGATGCTGCTGCCTGGCTCGAAATTGCCAAGGAGACATCGTACAAGGCCTTTGCTGAAAAAGTAAAAGGCGGGGAAGAGTTAATCAACAAAGCTCTCGCCGTTGAATAAGGCAGGTATTGATGCCTTGCAGGTATCTGTAAGGCATCTTCCTTGCATAGATTTGCTCTTTCGTTTGGTCCGTTCAGTATGAATTTTTTTATTGATCTCGTGCGTCAACTCTCTCGTGTATGTGGCGTATTTGCTTCTGTTCTTATTGCTTCGGCGATTGTCGTTGTTTGTCAGATGGTGGTACTACGTTACTTCCTACAGGAATCTACCGTTTGGCAGACTGACTATGTGACCTATGCACTGGTTGCTGCCACACTGATCGGCAGCCCTTATGTCCTGTTGATCAAGGGGCACGTGAATGTCGATTTATTGCCGCACTATTTAAGCTTGCCAGCTCGAAAAATCCTGGCCTTTGTTGCCAGTATCTGTGGTTTGATCTTTACCGTTTTGTTGACCTGGAAGGGGTATGAACTCTTTGCCGAGGCTTTGGAAGGCGGGTGGGTAACAGATACGATTTGGGAACTTCCTTTGTGGATACCCTATCTATCCCTTCCTGTTGGGATCGGTTTATTGTCTTTGCAATATGTCGCAGATATTTTGGCCCTATTGAGTGGGCGGGAAATGCCCTTTGTGATGGACAGCCATAGTTCATTTGAGGGGGAATAGTCATGGATCCACTTTATATTGGTGTCTTGGTTGCGATTGCGACGATTTTTGTCCTCTCATCTGGCATTCCTGTTGCCTTTGGTCTTGGGCTGGTCGCGGTTGTTTTTCTGGTTGCTTTCGAGGGCTTTGGCTCGCTTGATGTTGTGGCGGAAACTTTCTTTTCCGGATTGGCTGAATTTGCGTTGGTTTCCATTCCCATGTTTATTGTTATGGGGGCTGCGGTTGCTTCTTCCCCCGCGGGGAAAGATCTATACGCTGCGCTTGATCGTTGGCTTAATCGTGTACCGGGTGGCTTGATTATCTCTAATATCGGGGCCTGTTCTATTTTTGCGGCCTTGAGTGGGTCATCACCTGCGACCTGTGCCGCGATTGGGAAAATGGGCATTCCAGAAATGCGCAAACGGGGATACCCGGATGGCCTGGCCACGGGATCTATTGCGGCCGGGGGAACCCTTGGAATTCTTATTCCGCCGTCAATTACGATGATTGTCTATGGTATTGCGACGGAAACATCGATTGGCCGTTTGTTCCTTGCCGGGCTGTTACCGGGATTGCTTCTAACCGTTCTGTTTATGTGCTGGTCACTCTATACAGCATGGCGGAATGGTTACAGCTTTAAAGATCAGATCGGTGGATATAGCTGGCGAGAAAAGTTTGAAGTTTTGCCCCGGGTTTTTCCTTTTCTCGTGATCATCGTTGGGGTGCTTTATGTGCTCTATGGCGGGGTAGCTACACCGTCAGAAGCGGCGGGTGTGGGGGCACTTTTCTGTCTGGTTCTGGTTGTCGTGATATACGGCATGTGGCAGCCGCGAAAAATTTGGGCGATCCTGTCTGATTCCATGAAAGAGTCTGTGATGATCCTGATGATTATCGGGGCATCTGCTCTTTTCAGCTACACCCTTTCGTCCCTTTTTGTGACGCAATCGGTGGCGGAATATATCGCCAGTCTGGATATCGGAAAATGGCAGCTTCTGATTATTATCAATTTGTTTTTACTGGTTGCCGGGTTTTTCCTGCCACCTGTTGCGGTGATTTTGATGACCGCACCGATCCTGTTGCCAATTATTATTCAGGCTGGATTTGATCCCTATTGGTTTGCAGTTGTCTTTACCATCAATATGGAAATCGGACTGATTACACCACCTGTGGGTCTTAATCTTTATGTGATCAACGGCATTGTGCCGGATGTATCGCTCCCCACCATTCTCAAAGGGGCACTTCCCTTTATGCTCTGTATGGTTTTGGCCATCGCTATTCTTTGTGTCTTCCCCGAGATTGCAACATGGCTACCCAATTATCTGATGGGTGGAACATAACAGCGAACCTGCTTTTTGCGGAATGGTGATAAAAATCGGCTGATCCACATTGGACAGCCGATTTTTTATATTCAGGCGTAATTACCGGGCTTTAGGTTGTGGGGCTTTCTCGTTGATATGGCTAAATGGTGATATGGCAACGCGGCCAGAACCTATAAGAAGAACGGGGCAGTGGGAAATAAGGCCTGTTATCTCTATAAGGTATTTTTTAGAATATTGTTCTGGGATGAGATCATAAAATCAAACAAATGGGTTGCAAAGAAATCTATCTTCTTTATTGATTTGCCCGTTCACAGCTCTGTTCGCACCATTAAACTTGGTGTGATGTAACTCTAGTTTAGGGATCAGGCTACTATATGACTGTTGATACTATTGATTTTCCTCAAATCCTCACCGAGATAAGACAAGAAATCCAACCTTTTTTTGGACAGGGTAAACAGGCCGATTATATTCCGGCTTTGGCGAATGTACCTGGTGACAAGTTTGGTATGGCTGTCCGTACTGCTGCGGGGCAAGAATTTGTGGTGGGGGATGCAGAGGAAGATTTTTCCATCCAGTCTATTTCAAAGCTTTTTACCTTGATGCAGGTTCTTGGGCTTGGTGACGAAGATATATGGTCACGTGTTGGGCGCGAACCGTCGGGAACTGCTTTCAATTCATTGGTTCAGCTGGAATATGAACAGGGCATTCCCCGTAACCCCTTTATCAATGCGGGTGCTATTGTTGTAACCGATATACTCGCGGGCCGATCCGCCGATGCTTCTCGCCGGATCGTTGATTATTATAGAATGTTATCGGGCAATGAAGAAAACCGACCGGATGAAGAGGTTGCCATATCGGAAAAAGAATGCGGTTATCGAAACGCTGCCTTGGCAAACTTGATGTGTAGCTTTGGCAATATTAACACCCCGATCCCGGATCTTCTGGATGTATATTTCAGACAATGCGCCCTGACGACGTCCTGTTTGGACCTTGCCCGTGCGGCTATGCCGCTGGTTTGCGGTGGTTATTCACCCATTGCGGATGAACAGGTTATGAGAGGCCGGGATGCAAAGCGGATCAATGCTTTGTTGCTGACATGTGGGCTTTATGATGCTGTGGGGTCTTTTGCCTATACTGTTGGTTTACCAGCCAAAAGTGGTGTTGGCGGTGGTATTATTGCGGTCTTGCCAAAGGAATTTTCGGTTGCTGTCTGGTCCCCGGAACTCGACCGCTATGGCAATTCATTGGTCGGCGGCAAAGCCTTGGAATTGTTCACGACCAAAACGGATCTTTCGATTTTTTAATCACATCATTTTTTGGTGTCATCTGGTTTGCACATAAACCGGATTTAGCTGCGTCCTAAAGTCTCACGATGGTTTTAGAATTGACTTTGTCTGGTTTATTTATAAACATATATATTAAATGAATGTTTATAAGGAGTGTTTTATGGCTGTGTTACACTGGCTTGAAGCCGCGTTTCTTTTCCCCGGAAATATTGTCGTACAGAAACTGGGGATCAGTATCGAAGAGGACGGCGGTATTCTGCGATCTTTTATCAATATGTGTGTCTGGGGGATCGTAACGGGGACCATCGCTTTCTATGCATTTCAGGACGTCGCGTGATCTATCGGCCAGAAATATTTGCCTTGCCTTCGTCTTTATCCGGCGATGATACGCATCAGATTTTCGATCGGGCCACGTGTGAAGAACTTGGTATATGCCCAAACATAAAGGGCAGTAACGAGGATGAAAATTCCCGAGGCAAGAACTGCATCATCTGTGGTTCCAGATGTATTTTGTCCATCAAGAAGTCCTAATGCTTCCAGTGTTCCCATGCCTAGAAGTATATGGGCAACATATAGGGTCAGTGTTTGTCTGCCTATATTATTACAAAGCCTGAACCCGACTGTTTTGGACAAGCCAGCGGCCTTTGAACTGATCCATAGGCTAAAGGCAAGAACCATACAGGCGCTTGCCATACCGGCAATCATATAATAGGGCATCGGCGGCAGGGGCTCTGTCGTTGCGATATCAAGCAAATCCTGTTCTGCCCCGGTTAACAAGGCGAGGGTCATAAGGGATAGTCCCTCGACAGTTAGCAGGGCGATTAGCCCAAAGATAAATAGCTGTCGTTGCGCCTGGATCTGGTTAAGGGACAAACGGCTGAGAAAAATGCCGAACAGAAAGAAGGCCAACCAGGGAACAACGGGGTGCCAACCATTAAAAAACAGGTTGCAGATAAAGCCTTCCAGGGTCCAGAAATTTTTATAGGTGTAGGTTTTCCAATCCCACCCCACATCGTAGTCCAGGGTAAATAACATAATCACAAAACCCACGAGCAGGGCGATAATAGAGCTGATCAATCCCCTGGCGCTCATGCGGATAAAAAAGACACCAAAAAAGAAATAGAGCGCGTAGTAATGCAGAATATCGGCATCAAAAATCAGGCTGTTCAAAAGGCCCAGAACAAGCAGGAATAATGCCCGTTTCGTGGTGAGCCAAACCAGGTGATCATTAAAGTCGTGATTAAATTCTTGATTTTTTGCGGCTTTGTTTGCTGTCAAACCAAGGCCGATACCCGCGAGGACAACAAAGGTTGCCGCAGCACGCCCTTCCAAAGCACCGACAAAAGTTGTCGCCAGAAAAGATCCTTGGCCTTCCGCCCCCATGGCAACAGTGAAATTGACCAGAACCATGCCAACAAAGGCGATAAAGCGGGCAAAATCCAAACCTTCCAGACGTGCAGACGTTGTCATAAATCTTTCCTGTGTCGTGACCTTTTCATTAATACCCGGCGGTCGATTTGTTATACAGAACAATTCTATGGGTATTATGAATTAGGTCATACGCGACGCAAGCTGACAGATTACTGACAAGTGACTAATATGAAGGCTATCTGTGCTGTTTGTTAGCTTATTATTTATGAAACGAAAAAAGCAGCCGTTTGCACGACTGCTTTTATCATTTTAAAACCAGATGCTTATCCGGTTATCCTGATTGAGCCAATGTAACCATTGTTTCCATAGATGTTTTCAGGGCTTCCAGATCTGCGCCTTTTGGAACAGCCTGTTGTGTACAGTTATTCAGGGCGACGACATGATCCATAAAGATACGGTCTTGCGGGTATTTTTTGTTATACCCAGCTACAACCTGGCTTTTAAAAGCATCGACCTGTTCCTGTAACTTGGCGGCTTTACCCTGATCACCGTTGCTGAACTTCAACAGGCCGGGGGTAATAATCTCGTTTTGTATATAGCTGTTATAGGCACCTAGACCATTTTGAACCTTGGCAACATCAGATGAATCATACGATGTTTGCCCTAGCTTGGCGTCGATAAAATCGATCAGGGCCTGACAACCTTGCATGTTGTTGATTGATGGGTCGGCCATTGCTGGCTGGCTTAGTGTGATCAATGCGCCAAGTGCGATATAAGTTACTGTTTTCATTTTGTTATCCATAACTAAAAAAGTGAGGGTTTATTGTTTGATCTTTGGATTTTGAACAGAGTTATCCCGTTCACAAAGATCGGGGATCTTGTGTTTAAGGGGTTTTCTTAAACGGTACTTGAGAGGCTGTTTATGAAAATTGGTTATATAATGGGAAGTACTGGACCTCCGCCTAGAGTAGGGTCGTCGTTCAAGACTGTTTCCAGAATGCTTCCTCCGCCAGAAGTGGTGACAATAACAAAGCCATCGCTACTGGTATTTGTCCCAGACTGGGGATCTGTAAAAACAGGGGACGAGCCTGATCCCAGTATATCACTTATGGGAATAACGGACGTTGTCGCTTCGTCCGATAATAGATGGGTTTCTTCGGACCGGGTTTCTGTCCCGTCAACTTGTGCCGCTGTGCTTAAGATTTCCGTCGGGTCCAACACACCCTGAGTGTTTAGTAACTCCAGTATGGTACCAATACTTTGGTGATAGGACTGTCCATTTTGGCTGTTGGTATCTTCTAGATGCAACAAATTTTCTTCTGTTGTCCCTGTGATGATAAGGGACGCCAGAGGATCATTGTGTTCTTCATCCAAAAGGTTGAGATATTGGGTGCTTTCCATAAGTGACGGATCGTTATTCTGATCGGCACGAATGTCTGTTTCCTGAATTTTTGAAAGCTGTGTTCGTGTGTCTTCTGGTTGTGGATCACTTGACAGGCCGTTTATAAGCGCCTGATCTTCCTGACCTCTGACCACTGGAAGTGTTTCAAAAAGACCTTCGACCCCCAGAATAACAAAGGCAGCATGTAGCTGATAGTCATAGGGATCGTGTTGTTTATTCTTTTGACGCTTTTTATAATACAGTGACAAGAGATCAGATTTGTTTTGCCATCCCTGACGTTTTGAATTTGAGGTTATGACAGCAGCACTTGGGGCAGAATCTTTTGATGTTTCGTCTTGATCCTGTGACGGGTTAAAATCTTTTAGAAGTATATCAGCCGTATTGTCTGTATCCTCCTGTGCGTAAAACACGGGGGGAATGAACATAAAGATAAACTCTTCGCCAAGCTGTAGTTTCTCTTTCAGGCGTTTTCGTGCGCGTGACAAGCGGCTCATCACGGTACCGATTGGCACGGAAAGGCTTTTCGCTGCTTCTTCATAGCTATGGCCAAAAGACACAATCTGTTCCAGAACTTCCTGATCCTTTTGCGGCAGGTTTTTAAGAACATCCTGCACGCGGTTCAAAAGGGATCGGTGCTCTATCTCTTTGGCAAAACAGATGTTGTTCTGGATGCTGTCATTTTCGATTTCTGTTTGTGACTGCAGTTCCTTTTGCCGCCGTTTGATCTGATTGATCCAGAGGTTCTTCATAATAGGAAACAGCCACTGTTCCATTTCATATGCATCGTCATAAAGATGCTGTTTGGCATGGGCGCGGCCATAGGTTTCCTGAAACAGGTCCGAAGCAAGCTCGTCATCTTTTGTTAGATACCTGGCATAGCGTTTAAGCTTTGGCATAGAGCTTTCTAGTTTTTGCTCAAAATTCAATTGCTTGGGACCTGTTACTGTTGTTGTGTCTAATTGTATCTGCATGGGGCTAGCCATTACACAGATTGAATAACATCTTCTGGTAGTAAAATAACAATTGCACCATACCTCTCTAGGCCAAAGTATCAAGACTATTCTGGTTCAGCATATTGGTCAGAATATCATTATCAGACGTCCCAGCTGATCCACCAAGGGTCGAGAGTGAATGGTTTTCAAGAACAATGGTGTGATCTATGGTTCCATCCAGGTTGCTGTCGATGTGAATGCTAACACCGTTTGTTCCCTGAATGAAATCCAGATACTGGTCCAGGTTCGATGCGGTTTCTGCGGTGTTCAACAAATCACCAAGGTCAAGAACATCATCAAACTTAAAGTCCTTGATGGTATCTGTCTCTACTGGACCATTGGTGGCAATATCTGCCTGACGAAATACAAAGCGGTCATTGCCATCAAGACCGTACATGGTGTCGTTTCCGCGCCCTCCCGTAATGACATCGTCGCCACCGACACCGTAACCGCTGCTCATTGCATAGGTATGGCTGTCACCATAGATAATATCGTCGCCATCACCACCGTCGATAATGTCGTCGCCTCCTTGGGCAAAGTTAAACCCGAAGCCTGAAATATAGCCCGATTGAAAACTTGCGTCTCCCATAATTGTATCATTGCCGGCGCCGCCATAGATGGTATCGTTCCCGCCGGACAGGGATAAGGTGCTCGAATAAGTATTCAGGCTATTACTGTCACCAATGATAAGATCATTACCATTCCCGCCGTGAAGCGTGTCATCGCCACCGCTTGAATCATTCAGCGAACTGCCATCACCATAGATGGTATCGTTCCCGTCACCGCCGTAAACGGTGTCATTGCCACAGACTGAATTGTTGATAACACTGGCGTCACCAAAGATGATATCGTCTCCACTACCGCCTGAAACCGTATCGTCACCTCCTACGGAGCTTGTCAAATAATTACTGTCACCATGCAGGCGGTCGTTTCCACCGCCGCCGTTGATCACATCATCACCTGTCACAACATTATTCAGGAAAGCACCATCGCCAAAGATCGTGTCGTCGGTGGCAAGTCCGGTGATTTGATCATCCCCAAAAGACGTAGAGGTTTGGTGCGTGATTGTGACGGATGATGACAATCCGCCGCTGGTTGCCTGAATATTATAGTAACCTGCTGCCCAGGAATTATCGGCAGAGAAGATAATGGACGAGAAGGGCGCCGTCACTTCCCATGCGGTTCCGTTGCTACCGGGAACCATTGTGCCCTGATTTAGAACTGTTCCCGCGGGGAAACCCTGTAACAGAATGGTGTCTGTTGGCGACAGGTTGTGTGCAAAGCTGATTTGATACACATTGTTCGCACCGTCACCAACAATAACACCGCTATCAACAAGAACATCGTTCCCGTCACCACCCCGGAGTGTGATTGGCTGATTACCAAAAGTTCCCTGATCCCGAACCGAGTAGGGCAATAGATCAAGGGACAGGCTTAAAAAAGGAGCAGGTGGGGTGCTCAAATTACTTGTATTGCCACGATCCGTAGTGTCTGGTTGATTTGCTATTAATCCAAATGCGAGTTCTGTTGGATCAATCACGCCCTGTCGTTCCAACAGGTCGATTGCGTTTCCCAAATCATCGCTGTATTGACTGCCCCCGCCCCCAACGAGTGCTACGGCATCCCCCGCTGCCGTCTCGATGGGGGCCTGATCCAATATCCGGGCAAGCTCTTCTTTCTCTTCTTCAGAAAGCGCGGCAATGATCTCGGCAAAGTATTCGGGATTACCCAAAGCACTGGCGAATTCCACCAGGGTATCATCCGCGCTAACAGAAGCCCCGGAAGGCATCATGTCGCTGGTAAGGGTATCTGGGGTCAAGGTATCTGGCTTGATCAGGTGATTTAAACTTGCATCAAGCTCTGGTGAAACAGCGTTTGTCTGTGTGTTTGTTTCTGGGGCGAGTGCAGAATTTTTTTCAAGGCGTGTCGTCATAGCTTTTTCCCGTAAAATCGTTGTCTGACAAGCAAACAAATTCGAAAGTTACTAGGACTACAGCCCGGATTTCTTTTTATTCCATTTTTTTTTAATTATTTTTTGTAGAGAGCAGAGTTAACTCCTCTTATTTGGCCGTTCTGTTTTGAAACGATGTTTCTAAATGGATTTGAAAAGCGCGCTTTATATGTTGTTGAGCTGCTTTTTCAGCCGCTTCTGGGTTGCGATTTTTTATTTCTTCAATTATGCGTTGGTGTTCTTCATAAAGTGGATTTGGTCTGTCTGAAGGAAGATATTTCACTCCACGCAGAAGAGCCATCGAGTCAGAAATTGCTTCAAAAGCTTTAATTAAAAAGCGATTATGAGCCGCATTATAGATTGCATGATGAAGTTCCCAGTTGATTTGATTTAAATCTCTGGGGTCTTTTGCCTCTCGACCCTTTTCCAAGATATACTCCATATTCGCTATTTCCATATCTGAGGCATGCTGAGCGGCGAAGCGTGCCGCGATACCTTCTAGTTCTTCGCGTAGGGCATATAATTCGGCAACTTCTTGCGGGTTTAGTTCTGCAACGATGGCGCCTCTTTGAGGTTCAAACGTCAAGCGCCCTTCGGACTGTAATCTACGAAAAGCCTCACGAACAGGTGTTCGGCTAACATTTAAAGACTTTGTAAATTCTGATTCTCGGATACGCTCTCCGGGATGGTATTGTCCGTCGCGAATGGCCTGAAGTACTTCTTGGTAAACATATTCACCCAGTGAGGGTTGAGCATTTTTGCTCTCTTCAATTTTGTTATTTTTATCGTTCATAATAGTTACGTTAACTTATTGTTTTCAAAAATGGAAGTTACGCTAGATGAACTTATTTTGCAATATGTTGACTCATATGTACTAAAATGTATACAATTAAGTACATAATTAAGCTCCCCTAAAAAGGGCCGTTAAAATTTAGCAGGAGGTTCCTTTCCAATGAATGGTAGAATCAAAGTTGTCGCCTTAGCCTTTGCTTTGGCGGCTGTATCAACAATACTCCCGACTTTTGAACTAAAAGCGGATGATTTTCCGAAAAAGCCTTTGGCAATGATTGTCGCTTATTCACCCGGTGGTGGGACTGATACCGCAGCACGCGTAATTGCTAAATATGTTCAACCTCACTTGGGACAAAGGCTTATTATCCAAAACAAACCTGGCGCAGGTGGTCAAATTGGCTTTACGGCATTAGCGAACGCTAAGAATGACGGCTACAAAATTGGATTTATTAATATTCCGTCGATTTTTATGGTCAAAATGTTGCGAGATAATGTGCCGTATGAGATGTCAGATTATGAGGCTATCGCAAATATTCAACTGGACCCTGTTGTCCTGACGGTCAAGGCCGATAGTCCTTATCAAACATTTGAAGAGTTTATGGATGCGGTAAAAAAGAACCCTGGTAATGTTAATGTTGGTGGTGATGGGCCTCAATCTAACAACCAGTTGCAAGTTGTTGTTGCTGAGGACAAACTGGGGATCGATGTGAATTTTGTTTCATTCAACGGCTCTGGACCTGCGATTACGGCAACGTTAGGTGATCAGGTTGTTGCTTCTGTCCCATCAGCGAGTTCTGCCACAAGCCACATACAGAATGGTCGGCTACGTGCCTTAGCTGTCTTTGCTGATGCGCGGTATAAATACCTTCCCGATGTACCAACCATTAAAGAAGCGTCTGGTGTTGATGTGCCGTCAATAGGTGCTTCAATGCGTGGTGTTGCTGTTCCTAAGGGGATGGATCCTGCCCGTAAAAAAATCATTGAAGCTGCATTTGCAAAAGTGATGAAAGATCCTGAATTCATAGCGCATGCAGATAAAATGGGCTTACCGCTACATTATATGAATGCAAAAGATTTTGATGCCTATCTCAAAACGGCTGCTGAATCTGTCGAGAGCTATATTTCATTATTAAAATAGTAGAGAAAGCCTGAAAGGAGTACGTGATGCGCCAAGACTTTATGGATAAATTGTTTTCTTTATTGATGATAGTTTTTGCTATCACCAGTGGGATTGTGGCTTTTCAGTATTCTTATGAATCGTCATATTTTCCACGTCTCCTTTCGGCATTCATTGCTGCGGTAGCATTGCTTCTTTTAGTCCGCCTTAAGTCAGCTTCAGGTAAGGACGAAAGCGCTGTGGTTGACGGGATAAAAGACCAAACTCTAGCTGGTCTTAGTGTCTTTACGGGCATTGCGCTCTATGCCGTTGGTATCCAAATTATCAACTTTGAACTTTCAACAATAATTTTTATTGCCGGATTTATCTTTTATCTCGGGTATCGAAATCTATTGATTATATGTGGTGTTAGCCTCGGCGTAACAGCACTTCTTTACGGTGTTTTCTTTGAATTCTTGGCGGTAAGTCGTCCTGAAAGTCTCTTTTTGCAATAAGGGCGAAGGTTATGTTTGATAATATTTTGCTTGGATTATCAGCACTCTCGGACGTAACGATGTTGGCTGCAATTGCCGCAGGTGTACTCGGTGGCGTGATGATTGGGGTTCTGCCGGGATTAAGTAGTACGATGGGCGTTGCATTGCTTATTCCGATAACATTTTCAATGCCGCCACAAGTCGGATTGGCTATGCTGGGGGGGATTTATCTTTCTTCTACTTACAGTGGTTCAATTAGTGCAATTCTACTAAATATCCCTGGTACTTCGGCGGCGGTCGCGACGTTGCTTGATGGGCATCCTATGTCAAAGAGGGGACAGTCAACACGGGCAATTTCTTTGGCAACTTTTGGGTCTTGTATTGGTGGATTAATTAGTGTCGTTGCTCTTCTTTTTATCGCCCCACCCTTAGCAGAATTTTCTTTAATGTTCGGTTCTCCCGAATATTTCTTGCTTGCTGTATTTGGTATTACAGTTATTGCATCTTTATCCGCCGGCGCTATGGAAAAGGGCTTAATTGCTGGCGCAATTGGTCTGATCCTGAGCACTATCGGTAATCACCCTTTGACAGGGGAGATGCGCTATACCTTAGGATTACCTTCTTTATATGATGGGATTCCTCTAGTTGTATCGTTAATTGGACTGTATTCAATTCCTGAAGTAATTGATATGGTTACTAAACGTAATCAGTCTGAACGCCCGCTTATCAATACTGACGCTTCCAATCCGTTCACATTTTTACCAGAAGTTCTAAGCCAGAAAATAAATCTACTCCGTTCTAGCTTAATCGGAATAGTGGTTGGGATTATACCTGGTGTGGGGTGCAGTGTCGGAGGCTTTTTGTCCTATGATGCTGCTAAACGTATATCCAAGAAACCAAAAGAGTTTGGTAATGGTTCACCTGAGGGCGTTATAGCATGTGAAACAGCTAATAATGCTGTAACCGGGGGGACATTGATTCCGTTGCTCACACTTGGAATACCGGGAAATCCAGTGACTGCGGTTTTGTTGGGGGGAATCATGATACATGGTTTACGCCCTGGTGCTGAACTTTTTACCCTGAACGCTGAAATCACCTATGGTTTTATTCTCAGCTTGTTTGTTGCCAACCTTTTGTTCGTGCCCATCGGATTATTTATTGCGAAATACTGCGTGCGCATCATTCAGGTGCCGAGACCAATTCTCGCGCCAATAATTATGACTTTGGCAGTCGTGGGGGCTTACTCTATTCGTAGCTCGATTGAAGATATCGCGATTATGCTTTTTGTCGGCGCCGTTGGGTTTATCTTTCAGCTCTTTAATGTGCCCAGGGCTCCCCTCGTACTTGGTTTGGTATTGGGAACATTGGCCGAAGGCGAATTAGCCAGATCCTTAGCGCTGGTTCATGGTGATGTCTTTGCTTTTGCCACTCAATTGGTAACGCGTCCTATCTCTTTTGTAATTCTGCTGCTTTGTTTTTATGCCTTATATCAAGGCATCGTACAGCATCGCAAAAAATCTAAAATTCTTGAGGATTAATAACGTCTTTATGGACAGAGAGGAAAATTATGAAATCACTTTTTGCAGCTTGTGTTCTCGCCTGTACTTTATTGGTTAGTGCTTGTGGAACCACTTCAACCCCAGATCCTGAAATCAATTTCAAAGGACCACTGGCGCTTGATAAAAAGGGAACAGTTGAATTATCTGGTAGTGGATTTGTTCCAAATTCAGATGTGACATTGGTCTTTAGGACAATAGACGGTGTAGAAAGTGACATCACTTATGCCGTCGACCCTGCGCCGAAAGCTGACTACGAAGGTAATTGGGTCACGACGTGGTCTTATGGCCGTTTTGTCAAAAAGAAATTAGTTGCTGCGGGTGACTATACCCTGATCGCGACAGATAGTGATTTTACGCCTTTAGCCCAAGAGGTTGTAAGCTTCAAATAATCCATTTGAGTATACGCCTGTCATGAATTTGGCAGGTGTATATTTTTTGTCATAAGAAAAGTGAAAGATTATTCATGAGCAACGTTAGTGCCATTCAACATTTCTGCCCTATTCGCCGTGTAGGAGAGGGGGAGCTACATCATTTCTTTGGGTATTATAACAAAAATGTATGGGACCGTACTGGCAGATATTTTTTATCAAACCAAGTACAGATGATGACTCAGAATTTAACTGGCAAAGAGGTTGCAAAGGTTGGGTATTTTGACTTGGAAGACGGTGATAAATACATTCCTATTGGTTCCACTACGACATGGAATTGGCAAATGGGGTGTCAGTTGCAATGGTTAGAGGGCTATAAAGGTCATAGTATTATTTATAATACACGCAACGAAGACGGTGAAGAGACTGTTTACCCTGATTTTTGTTCCACTATTTATAATGTGGAAACTGGTATAGAAAAAAAGTTGCCTTTGCCTATTTATGTTGTGGCTCCTAATAGTGAGTACGCATTATCTGTTGATTATTCACGCTTTCAAGAAACACATCGTACAATTGGTTATAATGCAACACATCAGGAACCTGAATTGCCTTTGGCACCAGAAAACGATGGTATCTGGCGTATGGATATTGAAACAGGTTGCTATAAGCTGATCCTTAGCTTAAAGGACCTGTTCAATTACCGTCATGTACCTTCTATGGATAAAGCAATTCATTGGGTTACACATTTGGAAATTTGTCCAAATTCTTCACGGTTTTTATTTATCCATCGCTGGACAGAGCGTGTTGAAGATGAGTTCTGTTTTTTACATCGACTGTTTACCATCAATGAAGATGGTAGCGATCTGCGATTATTGGAATGTACAGATCACCCAATTCCACAATTGGCAAAAGATTTTGACCCTGATGCTTTGGGAACTTTTGATTATGAAAAATCGGAATATCAAATTTCTCATCCTGTTTGGAAAGACGACGATACAGTAATTGTATGGGGCCCACATAAGGGAAATATCCATTATCACCTTTATGATGATAAAACCAATCAAGTTAAGGTCATTGGCAAAGAGCAGCTGACAGAAAATGGGCATATGACATTTTCTAAAGATGGTCGTTGGTTGTTGTCGGATACATATCCTGACGATGTAACGAATGAACGTTTCTTAATCTTGTATGATGTTGAGAATAATCAACGCTATAATATTGGCAGTTTTTATACGCCACCAGATCTTGGCAAACACAATCGTTGCGATCTCCATCCAAGGTGGAGCCCCGATTGTCAGCAGGTTTGTATAGATTCTGTTCATGAAGGCTCTCGCCAACGTTATATTATTGATGTCTCAGAGCTGGTGAATAGCTAGGTATTGAGGGGTGAGAGGTGGAAATTCATGTCATTGTTATCATTGCAGTAGGAACTTTCCTTGTCTCATCCTTTAATGCGGCTATTGGACCAACGGGCGGCATTCAACTGGCTTTGGTTGCATCTTTATTGCCTCCGCAACTCTCTATACCTGTACATGCTGTTATTTCGGGCACATCTAGTCTGACACGGTTTTATCAGTTTAGATCGTCGGTTGATTGGTTTTTTGTTCTTCGCTTTTGTCTTGGTTCTATTATCGGCACCAGCGTTTCTATTGCTGTTTTTTTTCAGATTGACGAAGGTATTTTACTAGTCGTTATCGGCAGCTTTGTTCTCTTTAATAATTATATTCCTTATAAGGACTTTATTGGGGGCAAAGCTGTATCTTATCTGGATATTATTATTGGATTAGTTACAGGTGCTTTGACCGTTTTTGTGGGAGCAACAGGGCCCGCTGTTTTTACGTATATAGCAGCATCAAGAGGACATAGGGAAGCCATTTTGGGAACCGATGCTGCGTGTATGTCATTTCAACATTTTACTAAGGTTATTGGTTTTTCCCTGCTGGCATTTTTACCCCTAAAGTACATTTCTATTCTTATAATTTTCGGGTTATGTGGGATTCTTGGTACTTCAGTAGGTGTTGTATTTGTCCGAAAAATGCCAGAAAAATTTTTCCAAACTGCCTTTAAGTTCGTAACGACTTTAGTCGGGGGGTACTTGATCGTATTGGGCTTGTGGTCTTAAGAATGTAATTCCTGTTTTTTTACTTACTACTAAGACAAGGTTATTTTTTAATAAATCAAATCAAGAAATTAGCCAGAATTTCATTGTTGGTGATGTCCTGAAACTTGATGCCGTTTTCGTGGAATTTTTCCATCAGGGTATCAAAGTTCTTCGGGTTTTTGGTTTCGATGCCGATCAGGATAGAGCCAAAGTTTCGGGCGGATTTTTTCAGGTATTCGAAACGAGAAATATCATCTTCATCGCCAAGCAGGAAGAGGAAGTCTTTCAACGCGCCGGGACGTTGGGGCATGCGAAGGATGAAGTATTTTTTGAGGCCAGCATGTCTTAAAGCACGCTCTTTTACTTCGGGCAGGCGTTCAAAATCAAAGTTCCCGCCAGAGGTCACACAGACAACGTTTTTGCCCCGGATACTTTCGGGGTCGAGAGATTGCAGAATATCAATGGTCAGGGCACCCGCGGGTTCCAGCACCACGCCTTCGATATTAAGCATGGTGATCATGGTGGCGCAGAGGCGATCTTCGGGGGCCAGGAGAACACGATCCGCAGAAAAATCCTTGAGCGCCTCAAAGTTATGTTCCCCGATCAGGGCAACGGCAGCGCCATCAACAAAGTTATCAACGCTGTCCAGTTTGATCCGCTCTCCGGCGGCAAGGCTTTCCTTCAAGCTTGGTGCGCCTTCGGGTTCAACAAACCAGAAATCTGTCGCTGGTGATGCTTCTTTCAGATACCGGGTTACGCCAGCCGCCAAACCACCGCCGCCTGTTGGCATGATCAGGGTATCCAGAGGCTCACCATCCAACTGGTCCATAATTTCCAACCCGATGGTCGCCTGTCCCTCGATGATATCGGGATGGTCAAAGGGTGGCACCATAAAGGCGCCTTCTTCGTCAGTGAACCTGTGGGCGGCTTCATATGCCTCGTCAAAGATATCCCCGACCAGCTTTACATCAATGTACTTACCGCCAAAGGCGCGGGTCTTGTGAATTTTCTGCTGCGGCGTCGTGGTTGGCATAAAGACCGTGCCGCGCTTTTTGAAATGGTTACAGGTATAGGCAAAGCCCTGTGCGTGATTGCCAGCCGAAGCACATACAAATTGCTGCTCGGCAAATTGTTGATCCTTCGCCGTACCATGCCCCTTCTCAAGCGCCTTGCTGAAAAAGTTAAAGGCTCCACGGATTTTATAACTGCGGACCGGGGTCAAATCTTCGCGTTTGAGATAAACATTACAGTCATATTTATCCGATAGAAAGCGGTTATGCTGTAGCGGTGTTTCCGAAAAAACAGTGGAAATATTCTGTCGCGCTTTCTGAACGGAACCCTTGAATGCAGTCATTATCTCTTAACCCTTGAAGAACAACAGCTATTTGTATAGTCGCTCTGCCGGTTTTTGTATAGGGCATTTGCGAATAGCTCTCATGCATTCGCGGCAGTTCGGTGAAGGCATTGGGTTTTAACGGTGATTATTCTCAATCACCAAAGTGTTTTAGCGTCAAGAAAAAGGTATTAGTTATAGAGGTTAATATTACACTAAGGATTGTATTTTGGGGTGTTTTATATAATGTTTTTTCTAATGTAGGTACTCCCACAATCGCCCAAAAGCGGACTGTCTATATTGAATCTAATAAGGTGAATTCAATGGCAAAGATTATCGGAAATAATGAAGTCCTTGGTGGCCGTAATGATACCAATAAGAACAACATAAAGCGTCTGGTTCTATTGTGTTTAAGCTCGTACGTTATTTATCTTTCGAGTCCTGTAAATGCCTGCATTATTAGCGCAAGAATGGTTATGGAAGATGTCAAATATGCCGAAGCTGTAGTTGTAGGCAAAGTAATTAATTATGAGATTGTTAAAGATAAAAATTTTAGGAAACTAACCATCGCTGCTCTCGAAAAGCAAACGGGTCTATCAGAAAAGGAACGAGCAGAAAAAAGGAGCACTATAGAACAACGTTCATTTATAACTGATTATGCGCGCTTCGATATCGATGTTAGAGAGGTGCTTTTAGGAAATGTATCCGATACAATTACGGTGACTTGGAACAACTCAACTTTTGGTGAGCCTGATAACCTTTCTGATTTTTTATATTTAATAGCATTGAGCAATCCCGTCGATACGCACCCTCCATTACGAGGACCATCGGCAACTATTCCGCCAAGTGTTGAACCAAATTTGATGACCGTCCTTCAAGCGCCGTGTTCAAGTGCGTTTATCTTTGAAAACTCAAGTCAAAATGCCACGAAAATTCGACAAATTATTAAATCTATACAAGAGTAACAAACTTATCTTTTAAATTTATTAGACTATAAATCAGTATAATAGATGCATTCATGACCACTAATGGAACAAAGTAGTTAAACTATGACCTGATCTATATTAGCACGTAATCTTATTTTACCCACAGTCGACGTGATTTTAAAAACTTGATAAATGCGGTTTGAATATCTGCTTGTTACAATCACCTCAGAAAATTCACCGTTTCCTTGTCCCCGTCCAGATTAAGCTGTGCCTCAACGGGGGCGGTTGTGCTAATTACCTTACCGCGGCGTATGACAAACAGGCGGGCGGGGCGCAGGCGGATGGCTTCGATGGGGTCTTGTGCTTGCAAGATTACCAGATCAGCGTAGTTGCCTTTGGCGATACCATAGTCTTGCAGATGCATGACCTTGGCTGAATTATCGGTGACAGCTTTGAACATGGCTTTGGTTTCTGCAACGCCCGTCATTTGACCGACATGGGTTGCCATGTGGGCGACGTCGAGCATGTCGTGGCTGCCAAAGCTGTACCACGGGTCCATCACACAGTCGTGGCCAAGAGCGACGTTAATGCCCATGGCGGTCATTTCCTTGACCCGTGTCATGCCGCGTCGTTTCGGGTAGGTATCGTGGCGGCCTTGCAGGGTTATGTTGATCAGCGGGTTGGGGATTGCGGTAATACCTGCTTCCTTGATCAGGGGCAGGAGCTTGCTGACGTAGTAGTTATCCATGGAGTGCATGGAAGTCAGGTGTGATCCGGCAACACGTCCCTGTAGGCCCAGACGCACCGTCTCGCTGGCAAGGGTTTCGATATGGCGGGACATGGGGTCGTCGGTCTCATCGCAGTGCATATCCACCAGCAAGCCACGGTCGGTCGCAATTTCACAAAGTGCTTTTACGGAACGTGCGCCATCGTCCATGGTGCGCTCGAAATGGGGAATGCCGCCAACAACATCAACGCCCATATCCAGGGCACGCTTCAGGTTCTCTGCCGCTTTTTCATAACGGAAATATCCGTCCTGTGGAAAGGCAACCAACTGAATATCAATCCACGGGGCGAGTTCTTTTTTGGCTTCCAATAGTGCGCCAACAGCAAGCAGACGGTCGTCACTAGTGTCCACATGGCTGCGTATCGCTAAGGTGCCACGGGCGATAGACCAGCGGGCGAGGGCGTGAACGCGTTGCTTGATCGCCTCGTGGGTCAGGTGTGGTTTCAGTTCCCCCCAAAGCTGAATGCCTTCCAGCAGTGTCCCGCTTTCGTTCAGTCTGGGCTGCCCGAGGCTGAGGGTGGAATCAAGATGGAAGTGCGGATCGATAAAGGGGGCGGTGACCAGATGTCCCCCGGCGTCAATGACCTCTGTCTGCCCCTCGACGATGCCGTTCGTAATATTCGGTCTGATCTCGACAATACGGTCATCTTGAACGGCGATATCAACACTGTTTTTAGCATCTGTGCTATCAGCAAGCCGGGCGTTTTTGATGATGAGATCAAGCATGGGCATATCCGTTCGTTAGGTACTTTTGCCAAATTCGTTGGTCGTGGTCTGGTGCCGAAATTCTGTGCGTGCGTATCATGTCCGCTCCCCTCTGCGGAAGGGAACCAGAAGTGCTTTAGGGTAGCTGGCTTTGCGGGCCATGATGACCATGGCAACGATACTGAGAATATAGGGTATCATCAGGAAGAACTGATAGGGGATCAAAGCGCCCGATGTTTGCTGTGCGCGTACCTGTAGCGCATCAAGCCCGGCGAAGAGAAGCGCGCCCAACAATGCCTTGCCGGGTTTCCATGACGCAAAGATCACCAGTGCAATACAAATCCAGCCACGCCCGTTGATCATGCCAAAGAAGAAAGCATCAAAGGCCGACATGGTAATAAAGGCGCCGCCCACGGCCATAAAGGCACTGCCGACCATCACGGCCCCTGTACGAACAGAGAGAACATTGATGCCTTGTGCTTCGACGGCCATGGGATTTTCCCCCGCCATACGCACCGCAAGGCCAAGTGGTGTTTTGTAAAGCACATACCAGACAACAGGTACAAGGATCAGGGCGAGATAGGTCAGGGGTGTCTGGCTGAAGAGTGCTTCGCCGATTACCGGAATTTCAGACAGAAAAGGAACCTCATAAACCTGAAAGGGTTCAATTTTCGGGGGCGTTGTCGCATCGGGCAATAACATTCGATAGACGTAATAGCTAAGCGAAGAGGCAAAGAGCGTAATCCCGATCCCGGTCACATGTTGTGACAGCCCCAGATAAACGGTGAATATGCTGTGGAGCAGGCCGAACATCAGGCCGAGAAAAGCCGCAAACATAACGCCCGTCCAAAGGTCACCGCCCATGTAAACCCACATCCAACCTGACATGGCGCCCATGGTCATAATGCCTTCGATCCCGAGGTTGAGAACGCCAGCACGCTCGCAGATCAATTCCCCGAGCGTGCCAAGAATAAGGGGACTTACAATGCGGATTGTCGCGGCCCAGAAGCCAGCAGAAACGAGTATTTCAAGAATATCCATCATGGCTTTATCTGAACCTCACGCGGTAGCGGGTTAGCATCACGCTGACAAGTATGGAAAGAACCGAAAGACCCACCAGAACATCCGCAATATAGGTCGGTATATTAATCGCCCGGCTCATGGAATCTGCGCCGACATAGATCATGGAAATAAACAGCGCCGAGAGAATGACGGCGAGGGGATTAAGCTGTGCCAGCATGGCAACGGCAATGCCTGTGTAGCCAAAGCCGGGGGAAATATCTAGGGTAAGGTATCCCTTTAACCCGGCGACTTCGCTGACCCCGGCAATGCCCGCAAGCCCGCCACTGATCAGCGCTGTGCGGATAACGGTGGTGTTGACATTGATACCAGAAAATCTGGCGGCAGATGTGTTTAGGCCGACGGCCCTGATTTCATAGCCCCATACGGTAAAGCGCATCATGGCCCAGCAGAGGACAGAGCCGATCAGGGCAAAGACAAAGCCAAAGTGAAGTCGGCTTTTATCAACCAGACTTGGGAAAAGTCCTTCGTTAATAATGGGTTCGGCCTGTGGCCAGCCCATGGACATGGGGTCTTTCAAGGGGCCTTCCAGAAAGTACCCGACAAACAACAGGATCACAAAATTGAGCAACAGGGTTGTCACGACCTCGTCAACCTTCAGGTGGGTTTTGAGCATGACGGGAACGGCAAGGGCGGCGCCACCCGCCAAGGCCCCGACCAGCATCAGGAAGGGGATCATCAACAGCGGGGGTAGCGTGATCAGACCTGTACCAAAAAAGGTTGCGGCCAAGGCCCCGCAATAGAGCTGCCCTTCGGCGCCGATGTTATAGAACTTGGCCCGAAAGGCGATGGTCGCGGCTAACCCGGTAAAGATCAGCGGAATAGAGCGCGTGAGTGTTTCGGTCAGGGCAAAGCCGGACCCCACAGCCCCTTTGACCAACAGGCCATAGGCTTCGAACACAGGTGCACCGACCCACAGGATCAGAACAGAGCCGATGAGCAAAGAAATAAAGACAGCGGCAACAGGTGCCAGGGCAATGCGCCAGGGGGCGATATGTTCCCGAGGTTCAATTTGCATGGGGTTGTTCCTCGTTCCCTGAATTTGTTGTTTCTGAATGAATTGAGTTGTCAGAGGGTGCCTGTACTAAATGGTTTGTTCCGGCCATCATCAAACCAACCTCTGCGGTGGTCAGGCTTTTTGCATCATAACTTTGGGTCAGGGCGCCGTGGTACATCACCGCGATCCGGTCACAAAGGGCAAAGAGTTCATCCAGATCTTCGGATATCAGCACAATGGCGGCGCCCCGCTTTCTGGCGGCGAGAAGCTGTTCATGGACATAGGCAATGGCCCCTTCGTCCAGGCCACGCACAGGCTGATTGGCGAGGATAAAGTCAGGCTTTGGGGAAAGGGCGCGGGCAAGGATCAGTTTCTGCATATTGCCGCCGGAAAGCAGTTTTGTCTCGGCTTCGGGGCCTTCGCATCTGATGTCAAAAGCATCAATCAATTTGTTGGCACGTTCAAGGCAGGCTTTGCGATCTATTAAAACGCCTGCTTTGGAAACGGGGGCGTGTCGCAAGTCTTCGCTGATCAGGTTTTCCCAAAGCATCATGTCCCCGACAACGCCGGAACTGTGGCGGTCTTCGGGAATACGCCCAACACCCCGGTGCACGATATCGGCGGGTGAGGCGCTGGTGACTTCTTTGCCAAGCAAGGTAAAGGTACCTGCATCGGGCTTTTCCAGACCGGAAAGCAGATCGGCGAGGGTTGACTGGCCATTTCCGGCAACACCCGCTATTCCAACTATTTCATGTTGATGGACGGTAAGATTGACTTGATTGAGCTTTGGAACGCCGCTGGCATCTTTGCTGTTGTCTTCGATGCTGACATCATCAAGTTCGACAACAGGCTTTCCAATTGTCATCTGTTCCAGAACCGGGCGTTCAACGGTGCGGCCAACCATCATTTCCGCCAATAGTTTTCTATCGGCTTTTTCTGTTTCAATACTGCCAACAATCTTTCCCCGACGGAGTACCTCTACCCGTGTGCTGATGGCTAGAATTTCGTGGAGCTTGTGAGAGATAAAGATAATAGCAAAGCCTTCCTTGGTCAGACTTTTCAAGGTTTTGAACAGGCTGTCGGCTTCCTGTGGTGTCAAGACGGCTGTGGGTTCATCCAGTATCAGAACCCGGGCGTCGCGATAGAGGGCTTTCAGGATTTCCACCCGTTGTCTTTCACCGACCGATAGATCGGCAACACGGGCATCCGGGTCAACTTTTAAACCATAATCTTTGGACATCTGCGCCAGCTTTGCTTTGGCGGGGGCGCGTTTTTGCCCCAAAGACCACAGACTTTCAGTCCCCAGCATGATGTTTTCCAGGACAGTCAGGTTTTCAGCCAGGGTAAAGTGCTGGTGAACCATACCAATTCCGGCATTGATCGCGGCATCGGTCTGTCCGGCGGGAAGTTTCTGTCCCTCAACTTCGATGTATCCCTCATCAGCCGTATAGTGGCCGTAGAGAATATTCATCAGGGTGGTTTTACCCGCGCCATTCTCGCCGAGCAAGGCAATGACTTCGCCCTTATCAAGCGAAAAGGATATATCGTCATTGGCGGTAAGAGAGCCAAAGCGCTTGGTAATGTTATGAAAGGCAAGCAAAGCCATGTTATGCCTCAAGAAATGCAAGAACAGAACTGTCTTGGAATAGCTGGACAGAGAAGAAGCTGGATGACGAGTGAGTGATTACTTAAATATAGCTTAAGTATCAATAGCCGTTACATCTTTTTTGGTTCGCCTTTATGCGTTTGATGCTACCGCACGCGTTTTACAAGGCATTTTACAGGGCATTCAGCAATTCTCCCTCCAAAAAAATCCCCGGTCTCCCTCTAATAACAGTTAGAGGAAAGAACAAGACCGGGGATGGAAGGCGGCTAGTAAGTCGATTTGGGCTCTTCGTCGTTGATCTCAACAACAAATTTACCCGAGAGGATATCTGCTTTTACTTGTTCGACCTTAGCCTTTGCATCTGCTGGAATTTTATCTTCGAACTCATAATAAGGGGCCAGAGAAGCACCCCCTTTTTGCATCATGGTCCATTCTTTATAATCCTCGGCAGAATAGGTACCTGCTTTGACTAGGCTAATGGCATGGCCGATTGCTGATTCCATATGCCAAAGGGCAGATGTCACAACAACGTCCTTGCCATTTTCTTCCTTGTTCATGTCATTCACGTTACCAAAGGCAATAATACCTTTGTCGCGTGCCGCATCAACAACACCTGCGCGTTCTGCATAGAGAACATCAACACCTGCTTCGATCTGGGCGAAAGCAGCTTCTTTTGCTTTTGGTGGGTCATACCAGGAACCGATGAAGTTCACCTTGAACTGTGCGTCCGGGTTAACGGATCGTGCACCAGCCATAAAGGCATGGAACAGGCGATTGACTTCACCAATCGGGTATCCCCCGACCATGCCGATCTTGCCTGATTTACTCATGCTTCCGGCCAGAATACCCATGAGGTAACAGGGTTCGTGAATATAGTTATCAAAAACCGAGAAGTTATCGCCATGGGGCTTGAAGGGGTCCCCCATCAAATAGGCAACATCTTTGTAATCGTCTGCGACTTTGCGGGCTTCACGGCTGATACCAAAGGCTTCCCCGACAATCAGATCAACCTTGCTTTCAGAATATTCCCTTAGCACACGAACATAGTCGGTATTGGCCACTTTTTCGGAATAGACATATTCGATTTCACCCGCTTCCTGTGCGGCAACCAAGGCTTCGTGAAGGCGTGCATCCCACTTTTGTTGAATAGGCTGCGTATAGATACCCGCGACCTTGATGGTTTTTGCAAAAGCGCCCGTTGCGCCAAGGGTTGCACTGGCCAAACCTGCGGCAGCAAGCGCAAGAACGGTTCTTCTGGATAAACCTGTCATGTAATCCCTCCCTGGATAGATGTAAAACAGCTCTGAAAGCGCCCAAATACAAGATCGGTATCTCACCGTTAGTCGTTGTTTATTTGCTTTCAGGAACTGTGGTTCCTGTTAATCGACTTGTACAGAGCTCTTTACTTCTACAGTCAGGACAGATTGTTCCGCCTCTTTTAACTGTGCACCAAATGCTAAATTTATTTTATCACTTGGTCAAATAAAACAGGGGGAAATCTTTGTGAATTTTGTGCTCTGTACTTGGTCTAGGTGCGAATTACTTATAGTCATAACTTTAATGTGTCAATAATATCAGCATTTTAGTTTCCAGATCTTCCCAAAACAGATGGCTGCTCTGCGGGGGAAAATAAACAGGAATACTTGACCTAATCGCTCAAGTAGTTAAAAGGGGGCAACAGATTTTGGCCGGGTCATGATCATGAATGCAAAAGATCATGCTATAGTAGCCATGCGGCAAAGACCGCGATTGATCGTCAGAGAGAAATTAGCGAAGGCAAAGTAATGTCCCAAGCCTGTAGTATTGCCAAAAACATTGCCGGAAACGCAGCCAGCAATGTTCCCCAAAGCGCTTTGAAAAATGAGGTCCGCAAAAAAGGGGAAAAAGAAGCTGGCAGCGAAGCCAAGAACATCTTTTCCTATCGTAAATACTGGGCACAGCGTTTTGGCATTGCACCGTTCCTTCCCATGTCCCGGGAAGAAATGGATCTGCTGGGCTGGGACAGTTGTGACGTTATTATTGTCACGGGAGATGCTTATGTGGATCACCCCAGCTTCGGCATGGCTATTATGGGGCGATTACTCGAGGCGCAGGGCTTTCGCGTTGGCATCATTGCCCAACCTGAATGGGAAAATGCAGAAGCTTTCAAGGCGCTGGGCAAACCAAACCTCTATTACGGTGTAACCGGCGGTAACATGGACTCAATGATCAACCGCTATACGGCTGATCGTCGGGTTCGTCACAATGACAGTTACACACCAAACGACGAGGGGGGCAAACGCCCGGACCGTTCGGTCATTGTCTATTCACAACGTTGCCGCGAAGCTTATAAAGACGTGCCGATTGTCATCGGCGGTATCGAGGCATCCCTGCGCCGTACGGCTCATTATGACTATTGGTCGGACAAGGTGCGCCGTTCCGTCTTGATTGATAGTAAGGCGGACATTCTGCTTTATGGAAATGCAGAGCGCGCGATTGTTGATCTGACCCACCGTGTTGCCGCAGGGGAAGCCCCAAAGGATATTGATGATATCCGTGGCACGGTGATTGTGCGCAAGGAAATCCCCGAGGGCTGGACCGTTGCCGATATGACGGACATTGATGACGACAATGACCTTCATCACATTCCCGATCGTGCCGAGGCCCGTAAAAAACTAAGAGCCGCCGACAAAGATAAAACCGCTGTGCGCCTGCCGTCCTATGAAGAGGTGATTGCGGACAAGGCTCTCTATGCCCAGGCATCGCGGGTTGTGCATCTGGAAAGTAACGCTGGGAATGCCCGTGTTATGGTGCAAAAGCATGGTGATCGCGATATCTGGATTAACCAGCCGCCGATCCCGCTGACCACACCGGAAATGGATGGTGTGTTTGATCTGACCTATGCCCGTGCACCGCATCCGGTTTATGGCGATGCCAAGCTGGCTGCGTGGGATATGATCCGTTTTTCCGTGAATATCATGCGCGGATGTTTTGGCGGCTGTTCTTTCTGTTCCATTACCGAACACGAAGGCCGTGTCATTCAAAGCCGTTCCGAAGAATCAATTCTAAAAGAAATCGAAGACATTCGCGACAAGGTTGATGGCTTTACCGGGCAGATTACCGATATGGGTGGTCCGACCGCCAATATGTATCGCATGGCCTGTAAGGATGACAAAATCCAAAAGGTTTGTCGTCGTCTGTCCTGTGTCTATCCTGATATCTGTAAAAATCTGGACACCAGTCATGAAAGCCTGATCCAGCTTTATCGCAAGGCCCGTGATATCAAGGGTATCAAAAAGATCTCTATTCAGTCCGGTCTTCGTTATGACATTGCGGTTAAAAGCCCAACCTATATCAAGGAACTGGTGACCCATCATGTCGGCGGCTATTTGAAGATTGCGCCAGAGCATACCGAAGAACGTGCATTGTCCAAGATGATGAAGCCGGGCATTGGCACCTATGATCGCTTCAAGTCCATGTTTGATGCAGCGGCGAAAAAAGCGGGGAAAGAACTATACCTTATCCCTTATTTTATCGCGGCACATCCCGGCTGTGAAGACGAAGACATGATGAACCTCGCGATCTGGCTAAAGCAAAATGGCTTCCGGGCGGATCAGGTTCAGAACTTTATCCCGTCGCCGATGGCACTTTCAACGGCCATGTACCACAGCGAGCGTAATCCCTTACGCCCGATCCGTCGTAGTAGTGGTGAAATTGTACAAACGGCAAAGGGTATGAAACAGCGTCGCTTGCACAAGGCTTTCTTGCGCTATCACGATCCTGATAATTGGCCGATTTTGCGTGAAGCGCTTAGAAATCTGGGGCGTGCCGACCTTATTGGTCCGGGCAAAAAACATCTGGTTCCTGCGCATCAGCCGATCGGCACAGGCGATAACAAGCCGGGTGCCAGAGGCTACGCAAAAAAGAAAGACGGCAGTAAAGGCGGCAAACCTTTTTTTACAACCCACGCTGGACAGGGACGCCGCCGTGCTCACGACAAGGGGCCGTCAGCTTCCGGGAATACAGACGGGCCAGCCCGCGGTGCCACCGCACATGGCAAAGCAAAGCCGGGGGGAAAACCTGCACGCCGTAAGCCAACGGGACAAAGGCGAAGAACGCGGACTTAAGCCGAAGTGACATAAAAGACTGTCTGTTTAAGTTCAGAAAGAGAAAAGGTTTGGGATGTTGATGATAACATTCCAGGCCTTTTGGGTTTAAAGCTGGTCGCGATACTTTGCCTCTACCAGATACACGATTTCGGAATGGGTGCCGTTGATTTCGACGAAGTGGGCATCGCCTGTGCGCTGGTTTTGTTCGACGCGGTGCCAGAATTCCTGATAGTGATCTCTGATTTCGGTCTGAAAGACCCCGATAATTTTATAGTTGAAGCCTTTGTTGTGGGCGTAGTTTGCGGCTTTGTTGATCGACGACAGGCTGGTTTGCAGAAAGAATATGCGTCCGTCTTTTTCGAGGTGCCGGGCGCTAAAATCAAAAAGATCACGGATCATATCAATGCCATAGACCCCGCCGCTGAAAAACTCTTTCCCCGATGCTTTTACGGTTGGCAAAGACGCGGGGTTAGAGATAATAAAGTCATAGCTTTCACGATTAACGTGATCCTTAATCAGATAAGGTTGGAAATTAGAAAAATCATTTAAGCTTATGTTTTCTTTGCTTAAAGTGATCGCATCGGGATCAATATCAAATCCGGTAACAGAGTGCGCCCCGCGTTTTGCAGCATAGATGCCAAGCACCCCGGTGCCACAGCCAAAATCGCAAATGCGTTGTTGTGAAAAGGCCAGGTTTTCCAGATAGAGAAGAAGAAATTCAGAATAGCGAGTGACACGAATTTTCCCGGTTTCGAGAATGGTGAGTTCCTGTAATCCCGCGCTGAATTTCTTCATATAAAATCACCGATGCTGTTGATCCGTTTTATTTTTTCTTGACCTTCGATTGTTCTAATTTGCCCATTATAGCATATGGGGATGAATTCAGCTCTATCACCCCCAATCACGGATAGTTTAATAGAGTTGCTTCTTAAGGGTTTCCTGAACAGCCTGATCAAATGAGTCCGTTTTGCCCTGTTCTTTTGCTTTTTCCGCAACATAGGCATCATGTTTTGTGATCAGTTTACTCATGGCTTTTTCAAGTTGTTCGCGTTCCTCGAGCTTGGCATTGATATAGGCCTGTTTTTCATCGTCGGACTTGCCTTGTAGTGTCTTTGGCAGGTCGCCGTCCTTGATTTCATCAAGTGATACAGCGCCGTTTTTGATATCGGCAACCAAGTCACCGCCGCCTGTGATCACCTCTTTGACCGAAGAACGCTTGGCATAAAACTTGGAATTTTCCACCTGTACCGAACTTGGCGCGGCTTCTTTTAGCTCCATTTTATCCTGAACGGCGGATTGTTCTTCTTCAGAGCCATAGGGGATAACCGTTTCATCAATACGCTTTTGCAGGATAATGATATCCCCGTCAAAAGGCGTTTCGATAATTTTGATCTGACCGCCGTCCTGTGGAATGGGGATGTAACGTCCATTGCCAAGCTGGGCGATTTCTTTCCAGATTTTCTTGGTATCGGGATCTCCACCGGCCTGAACAGCATTGACAATAATACCGTCTTTTCTGGCTCTCTTGATAACATCGGGGTATTTCGGGGCGTTGTCATAATCCATATGGGGCGGGGCATCACCGACCAGAAAGACAATACGCTGAGTGTCTTGGCCCTTTGTCCAGTCCAGTTGACGAACAGACGCATCCAGTGCTTCGTTCACGGCCTCGGGGGTGTCACCGCCACCATTGGCCTGAAAGTGTATTAGATTGCCGTATAGCCCCTGTATATCCGGGCTCATGTCATAAGATTTGATAACGTAATCGTCACCAATGTCACGATATCCGATTAGCGCCATTTCAATATCGGCATTGGGGTGAATATCCACAATAGTATTGGCGATGGACCAGATTTTGCGCTTTGCCCCGTCAATCAGATCGGCCATGGACCCGGTGGTATCCAGAACAAAAGCCACCTCGATGCGTGGTTGCCCCTGTTGATTGTCGGCAGATGCCGTTGATGCCAATAGGGGGGAAGATAATCCATAAAGTGCTGTTGATGCCAAAAGCCCTGTCATTAATCCGCGTGCTGATTTTTTCATCAGACTGTTCCTATCTTTTTGTGAGAATAGGTTTTTAGGTTGTGGGATTATTGTGGTGTAAAAGGGAGAGGAACAAGGCAAGAAAAGGTAACTTTAAGGTGTAAATATGACCATGGAATATACCCATAGTCATATTTACAAAGACGTAGGCAAACTTATTTTGGGGCAAAATTTATGTAGCTGGTCCCAAGCAGCGGGCGTATTCCACATGGTTGTTTGCTTCGGAAATTTCATCAATGTTTGCATGATAGTCTGCAAAGAAACCAAAGCTTACCAATGGGTGTGCGGTTGGTGACCAGGATACCGGATCAATTGGGTGTGACATCATAAATTGTTGCCCGGGGGCCAGGGGCGGCACATTCAGGCTCTGTTGCGTTGGGTAGGTATCATTCCAAGGCTGGCCCAGGGGAACGTCAAACCCGACACTCACAACGCTTGCCGGGGCCATTCCTGTGCCGACATTTCTGATGATCCAGCGAATGGACTGATTCCCGCCATTCCAACTGCCGCAATATCCAGTATTTGGCATGCCGTTCGTTCCCCCTGACGCAGGTAATACCACAAGATCAGGCGTGCCATTGGGCAGACCGTAAACGGGACCATTACTTCGTTTGTTTATTGGTCTGATGGGGGCGACATTCTTTCTTTTTTGTACAATCGTTCTGGGTGCCGTGGGACGGGGCGGTACAACAACTTTGTATTGTGTCCTTGTCCCAGACAATGACTTTGCTGTGGCGGTCCGTTGCGATGTCGCTGTACTCGACGCATTCCGACTGCAATTGTTTTGCGCCGAAGTTTGCCCTGTCACCTGAGTTGCACATTCTGCCATAGCGGGCGCTGTTGTGATTGTCAGGTAATTCACGGCAAACAGACCGGAAGTGATGGCGCAAAGGCTTTTGATTTTTGAAATATTACTCATTTTTCCTACTCCTGTTTAAAATCAGGGCGGAAAACTGAGCCTTTTCCATTTCAGGTATGGTTGCCGGATTTCCGCGAGATACCCAATAGGTCGGGTTTAGGAAACATAAGGTTCAATTTACTTTTATTTAATTAGCGAGGGCATTATTCAAATCTTTGCAGATTGCGTTAACTGCTTTAAGAATAAATAGAATTATAAATCTCTTACTCCTTTATGATGGAACTCTGATGAAACTTTGTGGGATTGAGCTTAAAGGAAACGATGCCGTTTTGGTTGTTTTGGAAATTAGTGAAAAGGGACCAAAATACATTGATTTACCAACACGGAAAATAGCATTGGGCGAGAGTGATAACGCTGTCGATGTTATTCGCTTTCAAGATGAAATAGCGACCTTTTTTGTCAGCAACAATATCTCTAAAGCCGCCATTAAAAAACGCGCCAAAAAAGGCAAATTCGCAGGTGGCCCCGATACCTTTAAAATGGAAGCCTTAATACAGGTTATTCCAGATCTGGAAGTAGAATTGGTGACGCCACAAGCCTTGGCCGCCATGGAGAAAAAACATGATATTATTTATCCGAGCAGTTTGAAAAAGTATCAAGAAGTGGCGTATTTGGTTGGGGTTTGGTTGTTCAAGTGATTGTAGAGTTTTACGTAAACAATTGAGATGAATTGTATTAATAGGGTTCTGGATTAATCCTTATCTCTAATCATTTGATAAGGGAAGTTATTGCAATGGATTATGCAGGAATTCTATACGGTAATGACAAGGAACAAGAAGAAGAGAAAAGGGAACAGCTAGACGACAAGATGTTCAAAATGTTTGTTGATGGTCATGCTGGTAAGGGGAACAAGCTAACTTATGAACAGGCGAAGTGGTGGTGGCGAAATGCGGGTGGAAAACCGCTTGTCGTTGACGGCAGGGAGTTAACAGTGTGGAGAACCAGTAATAATAGTCAGATAGCAGCCCCTATACCTCTTGATGATCTTAAAGTTCATGGTCATGTGTCCACCAATCCGGCGAATGGTCGAATATATGATGCAGGATATGATTTTGAACCCAAAGTAATGGCTATGCCCCAAGACGCAGATATTGTGGATAAAGTCAGAATCACGTCCAGAAATTTTTTAAATGAACGTGCGATTGAAGAGCATGGGAAGGGAACTCCTTTTAAAATCGTATATCGTTATGAGGACAAATATTTTGAGTAAGATCAAAAGATATCTTATATATTTCGGTGTCATGCTTGGTTGGGGAATGCTTTATCTCGTTTTTCAGGCATTCAACTCTGATAAAGAATATTATTACCACAATTCTACCCGGCCGGATAATTACACCATTCGTAGAGATGGTGACGTTATTATTCCGGCGACAATCGTCGACCATGATATTATGCCTGGATATTACGTTGGTTTACAGCTTCCTGCGGAATATCTGGAATGTGATGGAGGACGTAACGGATATAAAATTCGCATCCGTAATGAGGAAAATTATTTCATTCTCTCTACAGAGACAGAAGAAGCCCTCTTTTACAAATCCCGGAAAGAATTTGAAAGAAAACTTAGAGAATTGGGCCTCTATAACGACTTAGCACTGGATTACACAGCTTTTAAGACCAGTTGGAAATATCTGTCCAATGGCTATGACAGAGTTGACTGGGACGACTGTGAGTTGGCTGATAGCCGTCCCAATGGATGAAGATGAATATTTATCGCTTATATACCCGTTCCCCCGCCACATAGGTGGCTGAAATTGCGCGATCATCACCAAGGATCATGAGCGAGAAAAGGATGTCTTCGAGGTTTTCTGAAACTTCCTGACGGCTTTCAAGTACGGGCGTAGCTTTGGGGTCCAGCACCACGATATCGGCGTACTTTCCGGCCTCTAGATTTCCAGTCTCATTATCCTGCTTGATCTGTTTGGCATTGCCTAGGGTCGCCAGATAAAAGGCGTCGTGAGCGGTTATTTTCCGGCCCTTGAGCATGGCAACTTTGTAGGCTTCGCCCAGGGTTTGCAGCATGGAATAGCTGGTGCCACCACCGACGTCTGTGGCAACGCCGACACCCACGGGGCGTTCTGGTTTGGATAGATGGTCGATATCAAACAGGCCAGATCCCAGAAAATTGTTGGATGTGGGGCAATGCACCACGGTGGAACCGCTTTCGGCAAGGCGCTGGCATTCCCGTTCTGACAGGTGGATACCGTGGGCAAAGAAGGAATTTTCGCCCAACAGGTTAAAATGATCGTAAACGTCAGTATAGTCTTTAGACCACGGGAATTGCTTTTGCACTGTGGCAATCTCGCCGGGACTTTCCGACAGGTGGGTTTGCATCAGGCAATCTGGATTATCTTTGTAGAGATCACCTGTGACCTGTAACTGTGCATCGGTTGAGGTAACAGCAAAGCGTGGTGTGATGGCATATTTCAAGCGGCCTTTGTTATCCCACTTGTTGATCAACTCCTGTGAATCCCTTGCCGCTGTTTCGGGGGTGTCCAGTACTGCATCGGGTGCAAGCCTGTCCATCATGGTCTTTCCCGTGATCATAGACATACCGCGCTTTTGAGCGGCGGCGAACAGCGTATCGGCACAGGTCTTGTGCACAGAACAAAAGGCGAGGGCAGAGGTTGTTCCATTGGCAAAAAGGCGATCGAGGAAAATCTCTGCTGCTTTGGCGGCATATTCTTCTGAGCTGTAGCGCCCTTCTTCGGGGAAGGTAAAGCGATTGAGCCAGTCGAGTAAGTCTTTGCCGGGGGCTGCGAGAATACGGTATTGCGGAAAGTGAATATGCGGATCAATAAAACCAGCCATAATGATTTTATCGTCATAATCATCGCATGGCAGCCCCTTAAACGCATCGGGCAGGTCAGCAAAAGCGCCTTGCCAGAGAATGCGTCCGCTTTCGCTGATGACAATAGCGCCCTTGGCCTCGTATTGAACCGAGTTTTCGTCTCCCTTGATACGGGGATTGTCAGTAAAGTTTACGGTGGCACCACGAAGAAGCTTGACGGCGGGTTGATCTGTATTTGCCATAATATGACCTTAGGTATTGCTGCCGGAAGACCGGGCTGTTTCATTTCATTGTGACAGTCGCTTACCAATGACGTCAGACAGGACAAAGATCCTGCCGGATTTTTCAGGCAAGCATAACGATCCTTGCGGGTTTACCCACCAGATACGGACCAGTACTTTGCTTTAAAATTTATGTCATCAGCCGGGGGATTTTTCCCGCGCCGTACTGATTGTTTTCTATTTCAGCTTTTTTAGCTTCGCTGGGTGCCAGCCCTTCGTTTTTAAAGGGCTGGCTTTAACCCCAAATCTTTTTTCAGAATAATCAGTTAGCCTGATATTCCTGAATAATTTATTGTGGTAGTTGGTCGTCGATACCTTGAACGTACCAGTTCATGCCAAGAAGCTCACCAACAGCAACTGTTTCACCTTCTTTAACGGCAACTGAACCGTCCTGTTTGGTGATTGGGCCCTGGAATGGGTGCATTTCACCAGATGTGATTTTGGCTTCAGTTTCCTGGGCCATTTTTTTCACGTCGTCAGGAAGGTTGGTGTAATCAGCCATGACAACCATCTTTTCGTTCAGACCACCCCAGGTGTCTTCTGACTTCCATGTGCCATCCAATACAGCCTGTGTACGGTTGATATAATAGGATGCCCAGTCATCGATAATGGCTGTTAGCTGTGCTTTTTCAGCGAAGGCATACATGTCGGAAGCCTGACCAAAACCGTGAACACCCTGTTCCTGTGCAATTTGAAGCGGCGCAGTTGAATCAGTGTGCTGGGTAATGATATCAGCGCCTTGACCAATCAGAACTTTGGCTGCGTCTGCTTCTTTGCCCGGGTCAAACCATGAGTTTACCCAGACAATTTTCAGTTTGAAGTCCGGGTTTACAGACTGTGCGCCCAGCATAAAGGCATTGATACCGCGAACAACTTCTGGAATTGGGAAAGAACCAATGTAACCTGCGACACCTGTCTTGGACTGTTTAGCAGCAATCTGACCGATGATGTAGCGGCCTTCGTAAAAACGTGAAGAATAGGTCGAAACGTTATCGGAACGTTTGTAACCCGTGGCGTGTTCAAACTTTACATCCGGGAAGCGTTTGGCAACTTTCAGGGTTGGTTCCATGAAACCAAAGGACGTTGTGAAAATCAGTTTGGACCCTTTGCGGGCAAGACGTTCAATCGCACGTTCGGCATCCGGACCTTCGGCAACTTTTTCAACATAGGTTGTTTCGATCTGGTCACCAAACTTTTCTTCGAGAGCTTTTCGGCCCTGATCATGTTGATAGCTCCAACCATGGTCACCTACGGGGCCGACGTATATAAAACCAACTTTCAGCTTATCTGCAGCAGATGCCGGGACTATCGCTAGGGATAGTGCGATGGCGGCGGCAAATCCCAAGATTTTCTTCATTTGGGTTATCCTTCCCTGATTAGTGAATTCTCTTCGGCAAGAGAACTCTTCGCGGCCGTTTCATTCTTTTGACGTTAGCGCTGGCCGATATAAGCGATAACGTCTGTATTCGTTTTTTACGTTCTTGTTTGCATTTCCCTGTTGGTTTGCTTGGCGTAGAGCCCGGGGTGTTTCGTCCAACAGAAAAAGACATATTACCGATCAGGAACAAAGGTTTGACCGATACATGCAGGAGTATTTACACGAGTTAGCGTTTTGTTGCCAGAAATAATGACCAATGCAATGATGGTGACGACATATGGCAGTGATGACAGAAACTGCGAAGGGATACCAAAACCAAGTGCCTGTACATAGAGGCCCATGATCCAGACGGCCCCGAACAGATAGGCCCCGATCGCAAGTCGTTTGGGAAGCCAGGTTGAAAAAACCACCAAAGCCAACGCGACCCAGCCGCGCCCCGCAGTCATGTTCTCGATCCATTGTGGCGTATAGGCAAGCGACAGGTAAGCCCCGGCCAGTCCGGAACAAGCGCCCCCGAACATTATACAGGCATAGCGGACGGCGATCACATTGTACCCCAGTGCATGGGCTGAATTATGGTTGTCGCCGACTGATCGGATAATTAGGCCTATTCGGGTCTTGAATAAAACATAAGTCGTTCCAAAAATGAGCGCAACAGAAGCATAGACCAGAATATCCTGTCCAAAAATAATGGGACCAATAAAGGGAATAGAGCTGAGGAACGGGATGGAAAGCTGTTGCAGCTTCACACCGGGAAGTCCAACAAAAGATTCCCCGATCAGTCCTGATAATCCAAGTCCCAAAAGGGTAAGGGCCAATCCGGTCGCAACCTGATTGGTTGCCAATGTTTGGGTCAGAATGGCAAAGAAGAAGGCGAGGGCGACGCCCCCCAGAACTCCGGCCAGAATACCGATATAGGGGTTGCCAGTGGTATAGGCTGCGGCAAAACCACAGACAGCGCCCATTACCATCATGCCTTCGACACCCAGATTGAGAACTCCGGACCTTTCGGTAACCAGTTCCCCAATCGCCGCAAGCAACAAAGGGGTAGAGGCGGTGATAATTGTCAAGATGACAGCTTGTGTTGCATCCATTGGTTTTACTCCGCCGCTACTGATTGTTGTTTTGTTGAACCCAGCATCTTTATCCGATAGAGGATCAGCGTGTCACAGGCCAAAATGTAAAAGAGTAAAATGCCCTGAAAGACCTGTGCCGTTTTATCGGACACACCCAGATCAATTTGCGCGGCCTCGCCGCCGATATAGGTAATAGCGAGCATAACCCCGGCAAAAAGAACGCCGATTGGGTTTAATCGACCAAGAAAGGCGACGATGATAGCCGTAAAACCATAGCCGGGTGAAATGGTTGGCTGTAACTGGCCACTTGGTCCGGCAACTTCACCGATGCCGGCAATTCCCGCCAGACCGCCGGAAAGCAATAGACAGAACCAAACGATTTTCTTTCTGGAAAAACCTGCGAAACGTCCTGCACGCGGGGAATTTCCGATAACCAGTATCTCAAAACCCTTTAATGTTCTGCTCATAAGAACGGTTAGGATTACAACAACGATTATTGCAAGGATAATCCCGATGTGAACCCGTCCATCCCCCAGAGTTGGCAGCAACTGCCAACCTTCAAAGGCGATGGATTGTGGAAAGTTAAAGCCTTTTGGATCTTTCCAGGGGCCACGAACAACCCAGTCTAAAAAGAGCTGTGCAATATAAACCATCATCAGGGATGTCAGGATTTCATTCGCGTTGAACCTGTTCTTTAAAAAGGCAGGGATCGCAGCATAGAGTGCACCCCCCAAAGCACCAAGTGTGATCATGGTAACAAGGGCAAGGGGGGATTGCCATGATGTGAAAACAATAGGAACAATTGATCCGACGATTGCGCCCATGGTCAACTGACCCTCTGCGCCAATATTCCAGACATTTGCCATATAGCAAACGGACAGCCCGGCACCGATTAGAATAAGGGGGGCCGCCTTGACGAAGACCTCTTCCAGTGACCACACCGATGTTACAGGTTCAATAAAATAAACATAAAGTGCTTCAAAGGGGTTCAACCCCTGAACGGCAAAAATGATGGCACCAGTGAAAACCGTCAGGGCAATGGCCAATAGCGGTGACATAAGGGTCATGAATTCCGAGTGTTCGGAACGTTTTTCCAACACGAGTTTCATGCGCTTACCTTCTCATTTTTCCCTGTTGCGTTTTGGTTTTTCTTCTCGTGAGCACCAGCCATTAGCAAGCCGATTTTCTCTAGCGTAAGATCACCAGCCGGGAAAGCTTCGGAAAGCTGGCCGCGCGAGATGACCGCAATTCGGTCTGCGATTTCGAAAATTTCGTCTAGGTCCTGGGATATGACCAGAACCGCAGATCCCGCCAAGGCCAGATCAATCATAACTTGCCGGATCAGGGCTGCAGCCCCGGCATCAACGCCCCATGTCGGTTGGTTGATCACAAGAACCTTGGGTTTGCGATCCAGCTCTCGACCTACAACAAATTTTTGCAAGTTTCCGCCAGACAGTGATCTGGCTTCGGGGTCTGGTTTACCTTTGCGAACGTCATAATCGCGGGTGATCCGTTCGTTGATCGCAATAGCATTCTCGCGATCAATAAAACCGGATTTTGATAAACCCGCATCATCGGAATGGCGGGTAAGAACAATGTTTTCCGACAGGGAAAGCCCCGGGACAGCCCCGTGGCCAAGGCGTTCTTCGGGAACAAAACCCGCCCCGTTGCGGCGGCGTTCTGTTATGGTGTCCAAACCGCTATCACGCCCGTCGATTTGAATGGTTCCAGCTGTATCCGCGATGCGTTCCCCTGAAATGGCATCAAAGAGTTCTGATTGTCCGTTCCCGGCAACACCTGCGATGGCAACGACTTCACCTGCTTTGACGTCCAGATTTATATCGACAAGGGAAACGCCAAAGGGACCGTCTGCGGCCTGGGATAGCTTATTGAGCTTTAGCAGTGTTTCACCAGGATTGTATTCTCTGTTGGCATTAATCGCGTGGACATCTGCACCAACCATCAATCTGGCAAGACTGGCGGCTGTTTCTTCCTGTGGATCAACCTGTCCGACAACTTTTCCCATACGCAGGATTGTTGAATCGTGGCAAAGCCGTTTAACTTCGTCCAGGCGGTGAGAGATATAGAGAACCGCACAGCCTTCTTTGGCCAGCCGTTCCAGGGTCAAGAACAGCTGATCAGCTTCCTGAGGTGTCAGAACAGCTGTTGGCTCATCCATGATCAACAGGCGTGGTTCTTGTAACAGGCAGCGGACAATTTCAATACGCTGTCGTTCCCCGACGGATAGATCAGCAACCAGAGCTGTTGGTTCTAACGGAAGACCATATTCTTTGGACACATCCGATATTTTTTGGGAAAGGCTTTTGATATCTGTATCTTTTGGCAGGGCGAGGGCAATATTTTCAACAACACTGAGGGCTTCGAACAGGGAAAAGTGTTGGAAAACCATACCGATACCCAGGGTGCGTGCCGCAGCAGGGTTCGCTATGGATACTTCTTTTCCCAGCCAATGCAAAGATCCTTTGGTGGGTTGCAAAGATCCGTAGATAATTTTGACAAGGGTTGATTTTCCCGCGCCGTTTTCACCAAGAAGGGCGTGAATTTCACCCGGGGCAAGCTTGAGCGTAACATCGTCATTAGCTGCCAGATCCCCGAACATCTTGGTGATGCCGCGTGCTTCCAACAGATACTCTGTCGTCGTAGCTGTGCCGCCTTTTGTGGATACATGATCCCCCAATTGCTGGCCCTCCCAATAAGCCTATTTTCCCAGTTCAGTACTTTTTCAGTAAGTTTTTAACTCTCCGGTTTTTAACTTACTAGTTTTAATTCATTTTTTTGTCTTATTGGACAAACTTTGCGGTTTTTTCAACTCTATTCAAGTTTGTCATAGTATTGGAATCCAAAAGGGTTTCCCGTTTGGATATTTCTTCATCTTTAATCAGTAGTTCTGCCGTAACAGATGCGGCGATTGCCGCTGGATGTTTGGACGCTATACCGTCAATCCCAATGGGGCAGATTAGCTTGTCGATGTTATCAGCGTTCATGCCAAATGATTTCAGGCGGCTTTTGAAACGTGCCTTTTTTGTGTCCGAACCAATGACCCCGACATAGGCAAAGCGTTCTGCTGCAAGGGCGGCATTGACCAAATCAAGATCAAGTGCGTGGCTATGGGTCATGATCACGATAAAGGAACCATCTGGTGCTGAAGCCAAGGTTTCCACAGGCGTAGGCGTGTAAATCTTTTCAACATTGCCGGGGGTAACCGATGGTAAGGCATTATGACGGGAATCAATCCACACAAGATCAAAGGGCAGCGCCGCCATATTGAGCATCAGGGCACGTCCAATATGCCCCGCACCATAAAGATAAACCTGACGCTTCTTTTCACCAAAGCTTTCCAGAATATCCCCGTTAGGATCAAACCTCAGCTTCTGGTGAGCCTCTTCTGTTATCTTTCTGATAACACGATCTTCTCTAAAAAGGCCCTGTGTAGAAAAGGGGCCAGTTTCTTCCATAATTGCTAATTCTTTTACGTCATCCAATTGCTCTTTGGTAAAAACTTCGATGAGCAACTTTACTGCACCGCCACAACACTGTCCCAACTCTGGCCCAAGTGCGTGCTGGCTAAAATTCAGCAATGCTTTTTGGTTGCGCATGAGTTTCTGGGCCTTTGCCTGAACATGCCATTCAAGTGTGCCGCCGCCAATCGTTCCGTGAAAACCACCATCAGGGCGAATAATCATGCGTGTTCCGGCTTCTCGTGGGGCAGAACCCAAAACTTCTGTCATGGTCACCATGGCGCAACAACCTGCATTTTCCAGATGTTTGGCGATAAGTGACCAGACTTTCATGACTATGCTCCTGCCTTTCTGTCTCGCTTCTTCATATCCTGAACCGAGCGAAGAATGTTTTCAGGTGTAGCTGGTGTATTAATCTGTGGTACCTGACCGGGGGACAGCGAGGCGATGGCATTTGTCACAGCGGAGAAAATCGCAGTTGCCAGCATGACTGGCGGTTCGCCAACGGCCTTTGATCTATAGATCGTATCTTCTCTGTTTCCGTTTGATTTCCAAAGCTTTACACGGAAATCTTCAGGTATATCCGAAGCTGTTGGAATTTTGTAGGTAGAGGGCGCATGGGTCCGTAAACGTCCCTGATCATCATAGACCAGTTCTTCTGTGGTCAACCAGCCCATACCCTGAACAAAACCACCTTCGATCTGTCCAATGTCAATGGCGGGGTTCAGTGACTTTCCAACATCGTGCAGGATATCAACGCGATCCACTTTCATCTCACCGGTCAGGGTATCGATGGTAACTTCTGCGCAACAGGCACCATAGGCAAAATAGAGGAACGGTCGGCCGTCTTTTGTTTCTCGGTCCCACGTAATATGCGGTGTTGCATAGTATCCGGTTGAAGAAAGCGAGACGCGTTCCAGAAAAGCCTGTTGCGTCAGTTCTGCAAAGGCAATTTCCTGTTCACCAACTTTTACTTTGTTATGGGCAAAGCTGATGGCCTCTTTATCAACCTGATATAGCTTGCTTGCGAGTTCTATCAACCGTTCTTTGATGGTTTCGGCGGCCCGTTTTGCGGCCATGCCGTTCATGTCGGAACCTGATGATGCCGCTGTGGGGGCTGTATTGGGAACCTTATCGGTTTTTGTTGCTGTTATTCGAACATGGTCCAGATCAATACCAAACTCTTCAGCAACAACCTGTGCAACTTTGGTGTAGAGACCTTGCCCCATTTCAGTGCCGCCGTGGTTAACCTGTACGGAGCCATCGGTATAGACATGAACAAGTGCACCAGCCTGATTGAGATGCTTCAGGGTAAAGGATATCCCGAACTTTACCGGGTTGAGGGCGAGGCCTTTTTTGAGAAAAGGGCTTTTTTTGTTAAAGGCGTCTATTTCTTTGCGCCGATTGCGATAGTCGCTGGTGTTTTCCAGTTTAGAGACAAGTTCATCGAGGATATTATCCTGAACCTTCATGCCGAATGGGGTGACATCCCGGCCTTCGTCGCCATAGAAGTTGATCTTGCGCACATCCAGGGGGTCCATGCCCAGCTTGATTGCAATGGCGTCCATCATGCGTTCTGAAAAGACCATTCCCTGCGGACCACCAAAACCCCGAAAGGCGGTATTGGAAACCGTGTTGGTCATGACGCGTCGGGAAAGGATACGGGATGCCGGATAGTAGTAAGAATTATCCGCATGGAACATCGTTCGATCATTCACACCGAGGGAAAGATCAGCAGAACAGCCGCAGCGTGAATTGAACTCTACGTTGACCGCAGTCAGCTTTCCCTGATCATCGTATCCGGCTTGCCAGTGACAGGCCTGATCATGGCGCTTACCCGTCATGATCATATCGTCATCGCGATCCAGACGCATTTTTGCCGGGCGTCCAGTCACATAGGCGGCTAAAGCCGATAGCGCAGCCCATTGCGCTGCCTGTGATTCCTTACCCCCAAAGGCACCGCCCATGCGGCGGCATTCACAAACAACCGCGGCATCCTGAATACCAAGCATCTTGGCGATGGTGTGTTGGACTTCTGTTGGGTGTTGGGTAGAAGAATGCACCAGCATCTCGCCATCATCCCCGGGGATGGCCATGGCGATCTGGCCTTCCAGATAGAAATGTTCTTGTCCGCCAATATGGAAACTATCCACAATCTGGTTGGGAGAACTCTTGATTATTTCATCCGGTGAACCCGTTAAAAATTCATAGGGTGGCAGGACAGATGCATCTTTTTCAAGGCCATCTTCTACCGTCACCATTGGCGGTGTTTCTTCGATCTCTATTTTTGCAAGTCTTGCGGCTTTTCTGGCTTCCAGATGGCTTGTAGCCACAACGGCGAAGACAACCTGCCCATGAAAGAGGATATGCCCATCCGCAAGGATCATGTCATCGCCCATTGCCGGGCTACAGTCGTTAACACCCGGAATGTCTTTGGCGGTGAGGACAGCAACCACACCCGGGGCTGATCTTACGGCACTTAGATCGAGATTTTTGATTTTCCCGCAAGTGGCCTGCGCATAGCCGGGGGCAAGGTGAAGCGTACCCTGTGGTTCGCGAATGTCATCAATATAGAGCGCGGTGCCTTTGATATGACGTTCAGCACTGTCGTGTTTATTGTCTTTACCTACGGTGGCTGTTGAGGTGCTTGTTACGGGGGATTTGTGAAGCATTTTATTACACAGCCTCCCTTACATCATTTGCTCTGGCACCGATAACTCTTGTTTGCTTGCCTTGCTGATCAACTTTTCCGTTTGAAATTTCATGGAGTGCTTTAATCAACAAACCTTTTGCAGCTTCCATTCGATAATCGGCAGAGGCACGCATGTCAGAAAGTGGCGTGAAATCCTGTTCCAGGGTTTGAACCGCGTTTTCCCATGTTTCGGGGGCATTCAGGTCAATACCTATTAGGGCTTTCTGAGTAAGTTCTGCACGTTTTGGGGTGCCAGCCATGCCACCATAGGCAATCCGGGCTTGTGTAATCTTGCTGTTATCAAGGGTTAGCCTGAACGCAGCCAACAGGGCTGAAATATCCTGATCAAAGCGTTTGCTTATTTTATAACTGCGGAAAACTTCATTTTCAGCCAACTTGGGCACACGGATCTTGCTGACAAATTCACCTTCTTTTCGATCCTGTTTGCCATAGTCGATGAAGAAGTTTTCCAGATCAATTTCTCTGGATTGTGTTCCTTTTTGTAACGTCAACCGGGCATTAAGGGCTATAAGCAACGGCGGGCTATCCCCAATGGGTGAACCGTTTGCAATGTTACCGCCGATAGTGCCTGATGCGCGAACCTGTGTTGATCCGATCCTGCGGATAATTTCAGCAACGTCGGGGTCAATCGTGGCAAGGGTTTCCTTTGCATGGGCATAGGTGACACCTGCACCTATAATGATTTCGCCCTTATTATCGATGATATTCTGAAGTTCTGTAACCCGTCCGATATGAATGATTTTGGGAAGATCGCGCAACTGTTTGGTGATCCACAGACCAACATCGGTTGCGCCAGCTACGATCACCGCATCGGGATGTTTTTCATAGAGTGAAGCAAGTGTTTCTGTCGATGCAGGAGCAGCAAAGAATTTTGCCTCATTTCCGATAAACAAGTCCTCTTTGTCATCCAGCTCGTTGAGTTTTGTTGTTCTGGCCTTTGCGTCTTCACGAAAGCGATCTTCGGCTTTTCCGGTGCAGCTTTCCAGTGCGGCATCAATGATCGGGCGATAACCTGTGCAACGGCAGAGATTACCGGCGAGTTGATCGTTGATTGTATTCCTGTCTGCTTCTATTTCCGCGTGATAAAGCGTAAAGAGCGACATGACAATACCCGGTGTACAAAACCCACATTGAGATCCGTGGTGGCGCAGCATTGCATCCTGAACTGGGTGAAGTTCCCCCGATCTTCTGGCTTGAGAGCTATCAGAAAGGTCATCAACGGTAATAATCTCTTTACCGTCCATCATCCCTAGTAACTGAATACAGCTGTTAACGGCCTGGTATTCCAGCTTGCCGTCTTTCAATGAACCAATCGCAACGCTACAGGCGCCGCAATCCCCTTCGCCACATCCTTCTTTGGTGCCGCATGATCCCTCTCTCAATCGCAAATAGTCAAGCAGGGTTTCATTGGGATCGACATTATCAAGTTCGACCACTTCTCCGTCGCGAAGGAATTTAACACTTTGCCGCATGACTGTTAGCTCCCGCGATAGGTAGAATAGCCAAAAGGCGAAATGAGAAGAGGCACATGATAATGGGCGTCTTTATCCGCAATCCCGAAACGGATGGGAATGATATCAAGGAACAAAGGGTCGGGAAGGTTATGGTCTTGAGATTTCAGGTAATCACCAGCCATAAATCTCAGCTCGTATTGGCCGATTGTAAATTCTGTATCTTCTAACAGAGGACTGTTTGCACGACCATCATCATTGGTTTGTACGCGTTTTACAAAGTTAACGTTTTCGCCATCGTGCTTCCAAAGCTCAATGGTCAGGTCTTTGGCTGGTTTACCGCGTGCGGTATCCAATACGTGTGTGGTTAGTCGCCCCATGCGACTTTACTCCCCTGAAAAGATCACTTGTGAAACGATCACTAGAGTGAATTTATTGGTTTGCTTTTGTTTCTATTGGGTAACAATGCAAACAGTTGTTTGTTATTTTCCATAGAGTATGACAGCGTTATTCTGATCTAAAAAGAACAATGTTTAGATATCAGGGATCTAAAAAAAGCATCAGTTTATAGGGTGTTTCTTGAGGTAGTCGACAGCGAATTTTTCAAACATCTGTGTGGCGGGTGACGGGGCTTTGCTTGATTGTCGTATGAGCATCAAGCGATCCATTGGCAAGTTACGATCGGTGAGGGGAAGAAATGTTAATGCACCCGATTTCAGATGATGTTCTATTCCAACGCGGGTTTGAAAGGCGATGCAGCGACCTTCTTGTGCCATGGCAGCCATGACCCTTAGGGAATTGGCCTCAAGAATTGGCTTTTTTATTTTATCCTTGATGTCAGAACTGTCCTCCATTGCCGTGTCGAGTGCATGACGAAGGCTTAGGCCTTGGGCAGGGAAGGCATAGGGATAATTAAAACAATCGGCAAGGCAGACTGTTTTTTGTTGTGCCAGTGGGTGATCTGATGCTGCTATTGCACCAACCGCTATGCTTTTTTCAAATCCGATTTCTAACCCATCCAGGGTAGAGGGGTTATAGGTAAATCCAAGGTCAGCATCCCGCGAATGTACCATTTCGGTTACTCTATCTGCCACCGTAACGGTTAGAAATGTCTCAATCGAGGGATAGTGTTCGGAAAAATTGGCCAGTATTTTGGGTAGTAGGTTAACTGAGACAGATTCTGCCGTTGCTATTCGAACCCGACCGCGTTGCAGTCCACGAAGTTCGTCTATTACGCCAAGCGCATCTTCGTAATCCCGCAATGATATTTTTGTCTGGTTAAGAAGGACCTGTCCGGCCTCTGTCAAAACCATTGTTCGTCCCGTTCTTTCAAAAAGCGGCATGCCGAGTGCTTCTTCCAGCATCAAAATCTGTCTGTTTACTGCGGATGAGGCAATGTTTAGCTCTCGTGCTGCGGCACGGATTGAACCTGCTTCGGCAGTGGCTGCGAAATAGCGAAAGGCCGTAGAAACAAAAGCATTATCTATGCGCATGAAACGATCCGACAGTTTTTATGACGAGATTGCATTCTTTGACGGTTCTTGTTGTGATCATCTTGTCTTAGGCTATAAGAAAAGATCATCTTTTCAAACTGATTGTCTGAAATTGTTCATTATTGGGTTTGGATTATGTCTGGTGTGGATCTCAGATATATTCCGGATAGCTCTTATTTTTAAGGAGAAGGATTGTTGAAAATTGAGCGTGCTCATACATTGTATTCTCCTGCGTTGCGGTATTTTGTGGCGGTTGCTGAATATGGATCTATTCGCGAAGCAGCACGCCAGTTAAACATTGCCTCATCAGCCGTAAATAGACAGATTCTCAGTCTTGAAGAAGAATTTGGTGTTCAGGTTTTTGAACGTGTCGGGCGTGGCTTGCGTATTTCCGAAGCGGGAGAGCTGTTGCTTGAGCATGCGCGAACTGTTTTGTCTGATTTTGAAGCTGTTAGTGAACAGCTGGATGATTTAAGGGGCATCAAACAGGGTATTGTCCGAATTGCATCGGTTGAATCTGTGGCGGATGCTGTCTTGCCGGATTTGACGCAGAGCTTTCACGAAAGCTATCCCGGTATCACACTGGAAGTTACGATAACCAGTTCTGAAAAAGTAAGTCGTATGATTTCCTCTGCCGAAGCCCATATCGGCTTTACCTTTAATCCGCCAGATCATGACAGCCTTCGGGAAATGGTGGGGTGGGAACTCAAGGTTGGGGCAGTTGTTGCACCTGAACATCCTCTTGCCCGAAAAGATAGATGCACCTTTCAGGATTGTCTGAAGTATCCCCTGGCTTTGCCTGCGGGAAATCTTTCGCTGGCGCGAATTATTGATGTGCCGCTGAGCAAATTAAAATCAAAGCCAAAGTCCTTTATCAAGGCGAACTCTCTTCGTTTTATGCGATCTATGGCGCGAAAATCAGACTATGTAACCTTTCAGACGATCCTTGGGATTGAGGCAGAAAGAAAGGCGGGATTACTGGCGCACATCGAACTTGTAGATAGGGATATTCCCTGCGATCGGCTTGTGGTTTTAACCAACGCGACGCGCCAGCTTTCCCAAGCGCCTTCTATTTTCGCCAGGCATGCCGAGAAGGCATTGCGCGATTATATTTCTCTTAATTGATCACTTAATAGCATCAATGTGATCTAAAAAGACTTCTTTTGCGTTCATATGGACTGCGACATACTGCCTCACATAATAATGAAAAAGCTCTTCAGGGTGAGGCATATGGGGTATTTAACAACGCACGTACTGGATACAGCATCCGGTGTCGCTGCATCGGGATTGCGAATAGAGCTTTTCCGTGTAGGTGAGGTCGTTCCGTTGAAGGATGTAACTACAAATGAAGACGGGCGTGTTGATGGCCCTATTCTTGACAAGGATGCGTTTTCCAAAGGTCGTTACGAACTCCACTTTCATGCTGGCGATTATTTGAAAAGCAAAGATGTGGATCTTCCTGATCCGGCTTTTCTTGATGTGATTGTCATTCGTTTTGGTATTGCTGAAGAAGATCAGCACTATCACGTTCCCCTGTTGCTATCGCCTTATGGCTATTCAACCTATCGCGGGAGTTAGCTTAAAGGCCGACTTTTGTGATAGTCATCGGGGTGTTGCTTTTATTGTTTAAATATCAAAGCGTTACATCCCATAAAAAGCCGGGATAAAATAGTTGGTTAACTTAATTTTTGCTCAAGGCGTGAAGAGAGAAGTGTAGATAACCTACACGAACGATGAAACAACGATGAGAAAGAGTTAAGTTAAACGGCTATAAAAATAATAACCGGCTGGTTTAACCAACAGGGGGAAACCTGAAATGACCGAAGTAACTGATTCAAAGGATGGTGCGGGAACGGCAAGCGTCGAAACTTTAAAAGACCCGGATTACTGTCCGCCCCTTAAAGAAGCTGTACCGCTTGGCTTGCAACATGTTTTGGCAATGTTTGCGGGGAATGTGACTGTACCAATTATTATTGCGGGTGTGGCTGGTTTGTCCGGTGGGGACAAAATATTCCTTATCCAGACGGCGATGTTTGTTGCGGGGATCGCAACGCTTATGCAAACCATCGGTATTGGTCCTATTGGGGCGCGGCTTCCGATTGTTCAGGGCACAAGTTTTGCCTTTATTCCTATCATGATCCCGATTGTAAAAACAGCGGGTCTGGGGGCGCTTTTTGCCTCGGCGGCTATCGGGGGTGTTTTTCATTTTATTCTCGGGACTTTTATTGGTCGTATTCGCGGTATTCTACCCCCGTTGGTAACGGGCATAGTGGTGCTTTCAATTGGTTTGGCGCTTATTCCAGTGGGAATTAAATATGCCGCAGGCGGGGCTGGTAAAGTACCAGATTTCGGTGCCTGGTATCATATCTTTCTTGCCGTTCTGGTGATGGTTGTAACCCTTGGCGTAAAGTTTATGACCAAAGGTTTTCTCTCAGCTTCGGCGGTATTGATTGGCCTGATCGTTGGCTATCTCGTCGCCATCCCCATGGGCATGGTTGATTTTGGTCGGGTTGCTTCTGCTGGCTGGTTCTCCCTTCCTTCTCTGTTGCAATATGGATTTGAAATTAATACAGCGGCAGTTTTGGGAATGTTGTTGGTCTCAGTAGTCAGTGCCATTGAAACCGTTGGGGATATTTCCGGGATCACCACAGGGGGCGCAGGCCGCGAAGCGACGGATAAAGAGCTTTCAGGCGGGACGATGGCTGATGGTCTGGGTACGGCTGTTGGCGCACTTTTTGGGGCAATGCCCAATACATCCTATAGCCAAAACGTCGGCTTGGTTGCCCTGACAGGCGTGATGAGCCGACATGTGGTAACATGCGGGGCGATTTTCCTGATTGTCGCGGGTCTGTTCCCGAAAATTGGTGCGGTTATTTCGGTAATGCCAAACGCGGTGCTTGGCGGTGCGTCCATTATCATGTTTGGGATGATTGCCGGGGCAGGGCTCAAGCTGTTGTCCATGACCGCTTTAACACGCCGTGACATGGTTATTATTGCGGTTTCCTTGGGAATTGGTCTGGGGCTTAAATCAGTACCCGAAGCGGTGGCCGCAATGCCTGAAACGGCGAAGATACTTTTAACATCAGGTTTGGTGCCTGCGGCTTTTCTGGCAATTGTCCTGAACCTGATTTTACCAAAAGACGCTTCGGACGAAGTATAAGAACGCTGGACGAATAGAACGATATGAAATCTCTGTTAATCAAAAATGCACGTGTTCTCGTCACCATGGACGAAAACCGTAGAGAGCTCAAAGATGGGGCACTCTATGCCGTGGACGGTGTTATCAAGGCTGTGGGGCCTGCTGATGAACTTCCCCAAGATGCTGACACCATGCTTGATCTCAGGGATCATATCGTTCTGCCCGGACTGGTGAATACACACCACCACCTCTATCAATCCCTGACCAGAACCTTTGCACAGGATGAGCCGCTGTTCCCGTGGTTACAGTCGCTCTATCCCGTCTGGTCACATCTGACGCCAGAGGCCATCAAGGTTTCGGCACAGGTCGGAATTGCAGAACTTTTGTTATCTGGCTGTACGACCACCAGCGATCATCTCTATCTTTTCCCCAACGGCAGTCGTCTTGATGATTCTATCGAGGGGGCAATGGAAATGGGCATTCGTTTTCATGCCACGCGCGGATCAATGTCTGTGGGGGAAGGTGACGGCGGTTTGCCACCTGATAGCCTTGTGGAAAACGAGGCCGCAATTTTAAAAGACAGTCAGCGTCTTATTGAAACCTATCACGATGCATCCGAAGGATCGCGTCTTCGCATTGCCCTGGCACCTTGTTCACCTTTCTCTGTTTCTCAGGATTTGATGCGTGAATCAGCTGTGCTTGCCCGTTCCATGGGGGTGGGACTTCACACACACTTGGCTGAAAATGTCGAAGATATTGCGTTCAGCAAGGAAAAATTTGGCCTGACGCCGGGTGAGTATGCCCAGGAACTGGGATGGATTGGTGATGATGTCTGGCACGCACACTGTGTTCAGCTAAATCCGGACGAGATTTCTCTTTTTGCCCGAAGTGGAACGGGTGTTGCCCATTGCCCTTGTTCGAACATGCGCTTGGGGTCTGGCATCGCACCGGTTCGGGAAATGTATGATGCCGGTGTGAAAGTTGGCCTTGGTGTTGATGGATCAGCCTCAAACGACAGTGGGCATCTGTTGGCAGAAGCAAGACAGGCGATGTTGTTACAGCGTGTAAAGCACGGTGCACGCGGGATGAAAATTCGTGAAGCCATAGAGGTCGCGACTGTTGGCGGCGCACGTGTTCTTAGCCGGAACGATGTCGGTATTCTGGCGCCGGGTTATCAGGCTGATTTTGCAGCGTTCAAGCTAGACCCGCTTTACCATTCCGGGGCTGAACTGGACCCGGTTGCAGGGCTGATGCTCTGCACGCCAGCCAATGCAAACTATACCGCTGTTGGCGGCGAGTTACTGGTCAAGGAGGGGAAAATCACCCGGCTTGATATGCAGCCTCTTTTACAAAAACACAGAAACATTGCCGTGGATCTGGCGAACAAAGCGTAATAGACCGCGTCATAAATTAGGCAAAAGACAAGAATGAAAGCGCGATATAGCGCGTGAAATATGTTCAGGAAGGATGAACTATCATGGAATCATTTGCAGCAGATTGGCTGAACCTGCTTTTTCGCTGGGCTCACTTGATCGCAGGTGTTGGCTGGATCGGAACATCCTTTTATTTCATAGGGTTGGATCTGTCTCTTCGCAAACGTGAAGGCTTGGACAAGGATGTTTACGGTTCCGCGTGGCAGGTACATGGCGGTGGTTTTTATAACGTTGAAAAATATCTCGTCGCACCGAAAAAACTGCCGGATGATCTGGTCTGGTTCAAATGGGAAGCTTACCTGACGTGGGTGACTGGTTTTGCCCTTTTGGTTGTTCAATACTATTACAACGCCAGTTCATACCTGATTGATCCAAATGTGATGGCGCTGGAACCTTGGCAGGCAATTTCTATCTCCGTCGCCAGCTTGATTGGCGGGTGGTTGATCTATGATGGTATTTGCCGTTCTCCCCTTGGAAAAAATACAAGCGTTCTGGCTGTCTGCCTCTTTATTCTGATTATGGCGGCGAGCATTCTTTTCAGCCATGTTTTTTCTGGCCGGGGAGCCTTGATCCATGTTGGTGCCTTTGTTGGCACGATCATGGCGGTGAATGTATTCGGGATTATTATCCCCAACCAAAAGAAGGTTGCCGCAGCCCTCATGCGCGGGGAAGAACCCGAAGCCCGTTTTGGCATCATGGGCAAGCAGCGGTCTGTGCATAATAATTATTTGACCTTGCCTGTACTTTTGATGATGGTCAGTAATCACTATCCGATGCTGACCGGCCATCCGCACAGTTGGCTGCTGGTTGCCCTGATCCTGATTATCGGTGGTGCTGTCCGTCATTTGCTGAACCGTCACGAGGCCGGGGATAGTTTCAAACAGCTTGCGTGGACCTTCCCCGTTGCAGGTGTCGGTGTAATCGTTGCCATGATTATGACCGCCCCCGTGGAACGTGATTATGGATCTGACCGGGTGACTGATACAGTGGTTATGGATATTGTCCAAACTCATTGCACGACCTGTCATGCAACTAACCCAAGCGTTGATTGGGTTGACGAAGCACCTCAGGGGGTAAAGCTGGAAAGTATTGCGGATATCAAGCGTTACCTTGATCGTATCAAGGCGCAATCTGTTGATAGCGATGCCATGCCGCTTGGCAATGAAACAGGCATGACAGAGGACGAGCGCACGACGTTGGGGGCATGGATTACCCAAAATAAAGAGTGAAAGCTGATAAAGCAGAATATATGAGAATGTTAAATGACAGATAGCTATTCACTGGAAACCGTAAACGCCATGTCGGCACAAGGTTTCGTTGAAAACTTTGGGGATATTGCCGAGCATTCTCCCTGGGTTGCGGAGGGGGCGGCAAGTCACCGTCCTTTCCAAAGCCGGGAGGAAATGATCAACCGCTTTGCAGAGGTTATGCAAAACGCCGATGACGAAACCCAACTGGCCCTGATCCGTGCACATCCTGATCTGGCTGGAAAGGCTGCTTTATCCGGGGAGCTAACGGAAGATTCCAAAAATGAACAGGCGGGCGTCGGGCTTGATCAGTTGAGCGAAGATGAATTCGAACGCTTTACTGATCTGAACAAACGCTATCTTGATCGTTTTGGTTTTCCCTTCATCTTTGCGGTCAAGGGGGCAACGAAGTTTATGATACTGGATGCCTTTGTTGAGCGTCTGGAAAATGATCAGGCCAAAGAGTTTGAAACCGCCCTGCAACAGATTGCACGTATTATACGCTTTCGGCTAGAGGACAGAGTAGGATGAGCAGTTCTGACTATGACCTAAAGGACTATCCCCGTGACCTCGTTGGTTATGGTAATGACCGACCAACCGTTGTCTGGCCGGGGAAAGCCCGTGTGGCGGTACAGTTTGTTCTTAATTACGAAGAGGGCGGTGAGAACTGTGTGTTGCACGGTGATCCCGCGTCGGAAACCTTTTTGTCGGAAATTATCGGGGCCGCTGCCTTTGAAGGTGCCCGGCACATGTCCATGGAATCAATCTATGAATATGGGTCTCGTGCGGGTGTCTGGCGCATCCTGAAACTGTTCAGGGAACGCAATATCCCGATCACACTCTTTGCCGTTGCCATGGCGATGGAACGCCACTCCGCCGTGATCGAAGCCGCCATGAAAGATGGCCATGAAATCTGTAGTCATGGCTATCGCTGGATCAATTATCACGGCATGTCGCGCGAAGAAGAACGTGAACACATGCACAAGGCGATAGAGATCCAAAAGCGTATTACGGGCGAACGCCCGCTGGGCTGGTACACAGGACGGACATCCGAACACACGCGAGAACTGGTCGCGGAAGAGGGCGGCTTTATCTATGACGCCGATGACTATTCCGACGATCTGCCGTTTTGGTCGCGGGTGATGGATAGACCGCATTTGGTGGTTCCCTATACGCTGGACAGTAATGATATGCGCTTTGCCTCTGCACAGGGATTTAATACGGGTGATCACTTCTTCACCTATCTCAAAGATGCGTTCGATACGCTCTATGAAGAGGGCGCGGAAGAACCAAAAATGATGTCCATCGGGTTGCATTGTCGCCTGATCGGGCGTCCGGGGCGTTTTGCCGGGCTGAAAAAGTTTGTTGATTATATTCAATCACACGATCATGTCTGGTGCGCCCGTCGTATTGATATCGCCAATCACTGGATTAAAAACCATCCTGCCACGGGATTTTGATATTGTTAACAACCAAAGATTTCCTGGCTGTTCAAATTGATTTTAGCTCAATGCGTGACGAGAGAAATGTAGTTATTTACTACATGAACGATCACACAACCCATGAAATACTGGGGAGAAAAAGTTAAGATGAACAACGATAACAAAGTGGAAAATTTTATGACGTCAGACCTTGTCGAACTTCGCCCTGTACCCCTTACTGCCGAGGCCTTTGCCCCCTTTGGTCAGGTTATCGAAGCGGACCATGACAAAAGCTATCTGATCAACGAGGGAACAACCCGTCGCTTTCATGATCTGGCACAGGCAGATGTAAAAGACGGTGAGGGCGAAGCGATCCTTTCTATCTTTCGTGGCACGCCCAGACCTTTACCGATCGCCATTACCATGATGGAACGCCATCCCTTGGGGTCACAGGCCTTTGTCCCCATGCAACCCGCATCATGGTTGATCGTGGTTTGTGAAGACGAGGTACCAACGCCCGCGGGCTGTCGTGCTTTTCTTGCGTCGGGCAGTCAAGGTGTTCAATACGCCAAGAATATCTGGCATCATCCGTTGCTGGTGCTGGAACCGACACAGGATTTCCTTATCGTGGACCGCAAAGGCCCGGCAGATGAAGGAACGGCAAACTTGGAAGAATATTGGTTTGAAGGCACAGGTGCTGTTCTAAAAATTCCTTAATACCCACGAGATAAAGTTGCCTTATACTGGGCTGAATAAAATAGTTTTTACGATCTAGATTAATTAATAAGACTGGAACAGATAACAATGACTGATCGAATTAAGGTCGGCGCGCTGCAAATTGATAAAACGCTATATAACTTTGTGAATAATGATGCCCTGCCGGGAACAGGTGTTGCCCCGGATAATTTCTGGGCGGGGATGAACGATCTGTTGCAAGATCTGATGCCGGAAAATGCACAGCTGCTTGCACGGCGAACAGAGCTGCAAGGCCAGTTGAATGACTGGCATAAAACCCACCCTGGCCCGATTACAGATCACGCAGCCTATAAATCCTTTTTGGAGGAAATCGGCTATCTTGTGCCCGAAGGACCAGACTTTTCCGTTGAAACCGCTAATGTGGATGAAGAAATAACCTCTGTAGCCGGACCGCAGCTTGTGGTGCCGGTGATGAATGCGCGTTATGCCCTCAATGCAGCCAATGCCCGTTGGGGCAGTCTGTACGATGCGCTCTATGGTACCGATGCAATTCCGGAAACAGACGGCGCAGAGAAACAGGCTGCGTTTAACCCGGTGCGCGGGCAAAAGGTCATTGCCTGGGCCAGAAATTTTCTGGATCAAGCTGCGCCGCTCAAGGGCGGATCACACAAGGATGTTGTCTGTTATCAGGTTGACGACGGCAAGCTGGTTGCGACGCTGGAAAACGGACAGCGCACAGCCCTGTCAGATACGGCTGAATACAGAGGCTATCGCGGTGATCTCAATAGCGCCTTTGGCCTTTTGATCCGTCACAATGGATTGCATGTGGAAATATCCATTGATCGTGCCCATCCCATCGGCAAGACCGATCCGGCGGGTGTGGCAGACGTTATTGTCGAGGCCGCGCTTTCAACCATTATGGACTGCGAAGATTCCGTCGCTGCGGTTGATGCAGAGGAAAAGGTCGCTGTCTATCGCAACTGGCTTGGCCTGATGCGCGGGGATCTCTCTACCGATCTGAAAAAGGGCGGCAAGACCATTACCCGCCGATTAAAGTCTGATCGGGTTTATCGGGCGAACACGGGCGAAAGTCTCACCTTGCAGGGGCGGAGCCTGATGCTGGTGCGCAATGTCGGTCATCTCATGACCAACCCGGCCATTCTGGTCGGGGATGATGCGCGCGAAGTTCCCGAAGGTTTGATGGATGCCATGATCACGGCGGTTATTGCCAAACACGACCTGCTGAAATCTTCTGATCCTGATGAAGCTTCATTGCGTAACAGCCGCACGGGATCTGTCTATATCGTAAAACCCAAAATGCACGGGCCTGACGAAGTGGCTTTTGCCGACAAGATTTTCACAAAGGTCGAAGATCTCTTGGGGTTGAAACGTCACACCCTAAAAATCGGCATTATGGATGAAGAACGCCGGACGACGCTCAATCTCAAAGAAGCTATTCGTGCAGCCAAGAACCGTGTTTTCTTTATCAATACGGGCTTCCTTGATCGAACAGGCGATGAAATTCACACCGCCATGGAAGCTGGCCCCATGATCCGCAAGGGCGATATGAAAAACGCCGCGTGGATCAAGGCCTATGAAGACTGGAATGTGGATATTGGTCTTGCTTGTGGCCTCAGTGGTCGGGCGCAGATCGGCAAAGGCATGTGGGCCATGCCGGATCTGATGGCCAATATGCTGGATCAAAAGTCTGGCCACCCGCAAGCGGGCGCAAACACGGCCTGGGTGCCGTCTCCAACGGCGGCAACGCTCCACGCCACTCACTATCACGCCATCAATGTCTTTGACCGTCAAAAGGAACTGGCGCAAAGAGAACGCGCGTCCCTTAACGACTTGATCTCTGTCCCCGTTGCCAGTGACACCAACTGGTCACCGGACGAGGTGCAGCACGAACTCGATAACAATGCCCAAGGCATTCTGGGCTACGTTGTCCGCTGGGTCGATCACGGCGTGGGCTGTTCCAAAGTCCCGGATATCAACAACGTCGGCCTTATGGAAGACCGCGCCACCCTGCGCATTTCCTCCCAACACATCGCCAACTGGCTCCACCACGGCATCTGCACCGAAACCCAGGTCATGGAAACCATTAAACGCATGGCAAGCATCGTGGACGCACAGAATGCAGATGACCCGGCCTACAAGCCAATGGCCGATGATTTCGATAATTCAATCGCCTTCAAGGCCGCCTGTGATCTCGTCCTGAAAGGTGCTGTACAACCGTCTGGCTATACCGAGCCAATCTTGCATGCGAAGCGGTTGGAGTTGAAAGCAGAGGTTTGATATACTTCTAAATGTTGTTCAAGTAAAAATGAGTGAGATTGTTACCTCTTACTCATTTTTAGTTCATATAGCTAGGTTGTATGGGGCTGGATCGTTATCGCTAGTTCTTTAAAACCAACGTTTATTGTAATCTGTTAAATTCTTGTAATGTATTTGCGGCTTTTTCAATTGAGTCATAATTTGTATATGGCGTAGAAAACATGTTTATCACTGCAAAACTGTTTTGAATATTTGGAGATATAATACTTAATTGGAAAGATACGGTGTTCTCTTCATTTAAAAATTTTTCAATATGGGCTAAATAACAAGTGTTTTTGTCAACTTTCACAACTCCTATCAAGGATGGATTACCTACTTCTAAAGCCGATAGAAAATTGCGTTCATTTTCTTTATTTTCTAAATTAACATAGTCAATTGATGCCTTTTGCGTCTCAAATTTAGGGCAAACTACTTCTTTAATTAATTGCTCTTGCCCACTGAGATCTTTGTTCCTTGTATTTGGGAGGAGGTTAATTTTAAAATATTGCCTAACTTTTGGTAAAGAAGTGAAATGTTTTTTCCAAAAAGATCCCATATCTTTCCTGTAGGCTTCTATTACCTCGCAGTTTAATAATAAAGATATCGAATTTTCTGGATATTTGGTGCCGCGCTTGTATTGATCAAAAATATTTTTGTCTGGGTATTGGTTTGAATTAATGGAACAATATCCTTCAGGTATTGTAATGTTTATTTCTCTTTGATTTATCTGAAAAATTTCTGCACCAACTGACGAACTAAAAGTTAGGGCTATTGGAAAAACGAATAAAAGTATTTTCATATTGCCTCACTTTGTTTGCGTTACCTTCTGATATTTAGATTGAATAGTGGCGATAAAATATACGTCAAACATACTTCCGAACCGCCCGACCACTCACGCGTGTAAACAATTCATAAGCTGAGGTTCCGGCCATGGCGGCGGCGTTTTCGACGGGGCTGTGGTTGCCGAATATTTCGACCATGGAGCCGATTTCCCGGGCTTCTTTGGGAACGGCTGTTAGATCGATGGTGATCATGTCCATGGATACGCGGCCCAGAATTGGCGCTTTGTGGCCGTTGATGCTGACCTGGTGGCCCTCTTTGCTGTCCGGTTTAAACAGGGCGCGCATAACGCCGTCTGCATAGCCGCATAGAATCACGCCAATGGTGCTGTCCCGGTCCAGTTCTGTTGCGCCATAGCCCACGGCTTCACCTGCCTTGAGGTTTTTGACCTGTGCCAATGGTGCGGCAAAGGTGGCGACGGGTTTCAGGCGTGATCCCCGATTTTCGTAATAGTGCGGGTCATGCCCATAGAGACCAATGCCGGGACGTACGAGGTCAAAGTGATAGTCCGGCCCCAGAAAAATTCCGGCGGTGTTGGCCAGGCTGGCTGGGGCGTTCGGGAATTCGGCGCGGATGCGTTTGAAGGCTTCTAACTGTTGTTGATTATGCTCAGACTGCTGTTCATCTGCGCTGGAAAGGTGGCTCATGACCAGCTTGAGATCCAGCCTGTTAAGCCGTGATCTGTTGCCAAGCAGTTGTTCCAGATCCTGCGTTGATAGTCCAAGGCGATTGATCCCGGTTTCAAAGTGCAGGGCGGCAGGGGCAGCGGTATTGTTTGCGGCAATCCAGAGGTCAATACCTTCGAGGTCATAGAGGCAGGGGATAAGGTGATGTTCCCTCAATAAGGCTGCATCAAGACTGAGATAGGGGGAGAGCACATAGATTGTCGCCTCGGGGAAGAGGGCGCGCAGTTTTACGCCTTCACCGACCAGCGCAGCAAAGAAGGTTTTACAGCCTTCTGCCCAAAGTGCCTCGGCCACGCGCTCTGCGCCCATGCCATAGGAATTGGCTTTGAGCACCCCGGCACAGCTGCTGCCACTCTGACCTACTGTATCACGCAGGGTTTTGAAGTTTGAGACTACAGCGCCGAGATCAACGGTTAACCGGGGGCTGGTGCCTGAAAAATCAGATGTGCTTTGGGGCTGGGACTTCGAGTGTGACTGGGGCTTGGTCATGCTGCTGGCTCTATTTATATAATCTTCCCACTTAACTTATCTTCATGGTCCATGCAGAGCTTTCTGTATGTTGTTATTTATGCCCAGAGGAAAAGTGACTTGGGAAGAGTATAGGGGCTGCAACATTTCAGTGCAGCCCCTATAATTAAGTTATTAACTTGTTTTTGTGCTTTTAGCTGTTAAGTGCCTGCTCGATATAGAGCTGACGCAAACGCTTGGTCAAAGCACCCGGTTTGCCATCGCCAATTTTCTCGCCATCAAAGGAGACAACGGGCGTCACAAAGGTCGTGGCAGAGGTCACAAAAGCCTCGGCAGCATTGCGCACTTCGTCGAGGGTAAAGGGACGTTCCTCAACTTCCATATCGGCTTCATTGGCAAGGGAAAGCACAGCGCGGCGGGTGATGCCGTGCAGGATTTCATTGCCCAGATGGCGGGTGATGATCTTGCCTTCCTTGCTGATGATATAGGCGTTGTTCGAACTGCCTTCGGTCACAAAACCATCTTCGTACATCCACGCATCGTCTGCGCCCGCAACCACGGCGGCCTGTTTGGCGAGGGCCGGAGCCAGAAGGCCAACGGTCTTGATATCCCGACGTTGCCAGCGAATATCTGGAACAGAGATTACGGACAGGCCGCGTTCCGCAGCGGGGCTGTTCAGCAGGTTCTTTTCCTGTGTGAACATAACCAGTGACGGGGTGGCATCTTTCGGGAAAGCAAAGTCACGATCTGCGGCACCCCGGGTGATTTGCAGATAAAGCCCGCCTTCTTTCAGGCCGTTTTGTTTGATCAACTCGTTTTGAATGGTCACGATGTCATCCATGGAAACCGGGCTGGTCATCTGCAGCTCATCCAGCGAGCGTTGCAGGCGGACAAGATGCGCCTGATTGTCGATCAAACGGCCTTCCAACACGGTGGAAACCTCGTAAACGCCATCGGCAAAAAGAAATCCGCGATCAAAAACGGAAACCTTGGCGTCTTCTTCGGGCAGGTAAGACCCGTTTACATAAACTGTTCTGCTCATATCTCTTATTCCTTATGACCCTATAGGGTCTTAACCCCAGAGTGCTTTTTCAGGCGGGGCAATTTCAACACCCGTGAAAACCAGACCGGGTTCACAATCTTCTGCCAACAGCAACGGCGCATCCAGATCCACAACCTTGCTGCCCTGGGCAACAACCATGGCCGGGGCCATGGCAAGGGAAGATCCCAGCATACAGCCCGTCATGATTTCAAAGCCGAGCTTTTCAGCTTCCTGTTTCATGGCGAGGGCTTCGGTCAAGCCACCGGTTTTATCCAGCTTGATGTTGATCATGTCGTACTTGCCAACAAGCTTGGGTAGGGAGGCACGATCGTGACAGGACTCATCAGCGCAAATTGTAATCGGACGATCCAGCTCCCTGAGCAGATCGTCATCACCTGCGGGGAAAGGCTGTTCAATCATTTCCACGCCCAGCTTGACCAGTTCGGGTACGATGGCGTCGTATACCTCTTTGGTCCAGGCTTCGTTGGCATCAACCACGATACGCGCTGTTGGGTGGCCTTTGCGCACCGCTGCAACACGGGCCAGATCACCTTCGCCGCCCAGCTTGAGCTTTAGAAGCGGCTTGTCTTGATTGTCACGGGCATCCTGTTCCATGGTTTCCGGATCGGACAGCGACAGGGTGTAAACCGTTGTGGCGGGTTTCATCGCGATATCAGCGATTTCCCACGCTCGTTTGCCAGCCTTTTTGGCCTCCAGATCCCAAAGTGCGGCATCAACGGCAAAGCGTCCGGCACCTGCGGGCATGGCGGTTTGCAGTTCAGTACGGGTCATGCCAGCTTCGAGCGTGGGCAGGATTTCATTGATCTGTGCAGTAACAGATTCTACGGACTCACCATAGCGAGGATAGGGAACGCACTCGCCCTGTGCCTTGATGCCGTCTTCTTCGATATAAACGTTGAGCACGACAGCTTCGGTTTTGGACCCACGGGAAATGGTAAAGGACCCGCGGATTGGCCAAGGGGTAGAAGAGATTGTTACTTTGCGGCTCATGACAGATTATCCACGATTGCGGCAACGCCTGTGCGTACAGGATCAACCGTTGGCAAACCGAATTCTTCTTCTGTTTTTGCCAAATAGGCTTTGGCCTCTTCGTCGCTCAGCTTTGACGTGTTGATTGCGATACCAACAAATTTTGCGTCCTTGTTGGTCAGTTTAGCCGCTGCAAGATTGGCTTCCATACATTCCTTGATGGATGGCAGCCCAAAGTCTGGAAGACCCCGCATGTGTGTGCGTGTTGGCTCGTGACAAAGGACCAGAGCATCGGGCTGTGACCCGTGGATCAGGCCGAGTGTTACGCCAGCGAAAGAGGCATGGAACAACGATCCCTGACCTTCGATGATATCCCAGTGGTCGTCATCATTGGCGGGGGCGTGGGTTTCTATGGAACCGGAAATAAAATCAGCAGCCACGGCATCAACGGAAACACCGTCCCCGGTAATCAGGATGCCGGTTTGGCCTGTTGCGCGGAAGTCAGCCTTGACCCCACGGGCGCGCAGTTCTTTTTCAATGGCAAGGGTGGAATACATTTTTCCGCAAGAGCAATCTGTTCCCACGGCCAGCAAGCGTTTGCCCGGACGTTTTGTGCCTGCGGCCACCGGATAGCTGCGGGATGGGTGGCGTACATCGTGGATTTCACGGCCCAAACGTTTTGCGGCTTCTGCCAGTTCGGGAACATCGGCAAGCTTGTTGTGAAGACCTGCGGCCAGATCAAGGCCCGCTTCCATAGCTTCGATCAGGGCCTTTACCCAGGTTGCATCAATAACACCACCGCGGTTGGCAACACCGACAACCATGCTTTTGGCGCCCTTGGAAACGGCTTCGGCGGGTGTCATGTCGGTCAAGCCCAGATCTGCGTTACAGCCATCCAGACGAAGCTGCCCGACACAGTTTTCCGGACGCCAGTCTTTAATACCTTGGGCGACCTTGGCAGCAAGGGGATCAGCCGCGTTGCCGAGGAAAAGAAGATAAGGTGTTTTAATGCTCATACTTGTTACTCCCGCATTGCATCTCTTTTGGGATGCAAGGTTGTGTTCTTATGTACTGTCGGGTGATGACAGTCAGTTTGGTTTCTGGCAGGTCGTCTCTGGAAACTATTTTGTATAGTCTTACCAGTTTGGGCCAGTTTGGACCAGTTTTGGTCAATTTTGCGAATATTATGACAAGATTGACCTCGAAATGTTTCCTAAATTTTAGTATCTATGATTTTATTTTTGAAATAAATTTCTAAAATACAGTCAAGATACAGGAAAATATTCGATGGACAAGATAGATGCGAAAATTCTTACAGCTATTCAAAAGGATTGCAGAATACCAATCGCAACCTTGGCGGATCAGGTTGGCTTGTCCCCTTCGGCCTGTCATCGCCGTGTGAAGATTTTAGAATCTGATGGTCAGATCGCAGGCTATGTGGCGAGGCTGGATCCCAAGGCTCTGGGCTATTCCATCGAGATTTTTATGGAAATAACCCTGACATCCCAGAGTGAAGAGGCTTTTGACAAGTTTGAGACCGCCGTGAAGGCAACGCCTGAAATCTCTGAATGTTATTTCATGGCCGGACAGGCTGATTATCTAATGCGGATCGTGGCGAAGAACGTTGCGGACTATGAACGTATTCACCGATCTGCCTTGTCCCGATTGCCGGGCGTGGCACACATGCAATCTAACTTTACCCTGCGAACGGTCAGACCCTGGCGCGGATATCCTGTGGCCGATAACCTTTAAAGCACGCTTTAATGTCATCGGACCTTCAGATTGCTGATCTTTTTGACTATTGATACTTATCGTGTATTCGTTTCATGGTGCCATCATCGTGCATGTCCTGAATGGCTCGGCCAATTTTATCGAGCAAAGCCAGATGTTTAGATTTGCGGGACATGGCAAAATAAAGCGGTACTTCGACATCGGGATTGTAGTCTGCTTTTTCCAGTCGTCCTTTAAAGCCTTTGGATAGGACTTCATACGATGCATTTGGGTCTGTGCCGACATAGGTATCAATTCGGTTTGAACTGAGCATGGGCAACAGCATTTGTTCTTTTGCGACGTCAACTTTGGAAATAGCTGTATCTTTATTAAAGGGGTCAAAGTAATGAGATTTGGATACGTATCCCACCCTTAATTTATAAAGATCGTTATAGTTAGCAAGGATATTTGCTTCGCCCTTTCTGACATAAAATACAACTGATACTGCGGAATAAGGCGGCGTGGAATAGGCTAAATATTTCTCACGATCTTCATTTTTTGCCACCCCGGAAAACAGATCCAGAGAGCCATTTTCCAATTCCAGCAGGCACCGTTTGAAAGGGCAAACCCTGGGCTGTAATGTGATACCCAAACGTTTTTCAAGCTCTAGACCGATATCATAATTGATACCATAAATCTGAGGTTGTTCCGTCATCCCATAGGGCGGCCAATGAGAAAACCCGTACCTGATTATCTCGTTAGCAATTACTGGTTTTAATAACAGCAAAGGAGTAAGTAAAACGGATAAGACGCATAATGTTCGGTATCGTTTTTTTGTCACTAACATTTATTTTACCTTAGGCTGTCAGCAAGCCCTGTAAGTATAGCAAACAAATGTTAATCGTCGAATAATGTAATTTATTATCAATAAACGCACAAAATGTTGTTTCTAAGTTTCGTGGTTACTTAATTGAAAATAATAATAAAACTTCTCGTGTGTATGTAAAAAATTTATCAAATGATAAAAAAAATTGACTAGCCTTGCCATTTCACTTTAGAATTATACCAAACAGGGATAGATACCACCCCACAAGAGGGCGGATCTAACGTCAAAAGTATAATAATTATATATACGTCAGGGAGATTTTGGATGAGTACCAACGCCGGTAGTCGACCCGATATCCAGTCTAGCCGTCTTGAAGATGAAGACTATAGCAAGAATTTTAGCGATATCCATCCGCCACTTAGTAAGCACGAGGCCTTTGTCGAAGCAGATCGTTGTTATTTCTGTTATGACGCACCATGTACCGTTGCATGCCCGACATCAATTGATATTCCGATGTTCATTCGCCAGATTGCTGCGGATAATCCCAAAGGATCTGCCAAGACGATTTTTGAACAGAATATCCTTGGTGGCATGTGTGCCCGTGTCTGCCCAACAGAAACGCTGTGTGAGCAAGCGTGTGTGCGTGAAGAAGCAGAGGGCAAGCCCGTTAAGATCGGTCTGCTTCAACGCTTTGCGACAGATCACCTTCTTGAGGATGGGGATAAGGTTTTTAAACGCGCGGCTTTGACAGGCAAGCGTGTTGCTGTGGTCGGTGCCGGGCCAGCCGGACTTTCCTGTGCACACCGTCTGGCGATGCACGGTCATGATGTGGTTGTTTATGATGCCCGTGAAAAAGCTGGCGGCCTGAATGAATACGGTATTGCGGCCTATAAGTCCGTAAACAATTTTGCCCAGAAGGAAGTAGAATTCCTGCTTTCTATTGGTGGTATTACCATCGAAAATGGCAATCGCCTTGGCGAGACGATTTCCCTTGCAGATCTTAGACAGAATTTTGATGCGGTTTTCCTGGGGATGGGTCTTGCCGGTATTAATGCCTTGCGTGCCGAAGGTGAAGATCTGGATGGCGTATTGGATGCGGTTTCCTACATTGCCGATCTTCGTCAGGCAAAGGACCTGTCGAAAATAGCTGTTGGCCGTAAAGTAGTTGTCATCGGGGGCGGTATGACCGCGATCGATGTCGCAGTTCAGACCAAGTTGCTGGGCGCAGAAGAAGTGACAATTCTTTACCGCCGCGGCAAGGAGCAGATGAACGCCAGTGAATATGAACAGGAACTGGCACAAACCAACGGTGTCACAATCCGTCACTGGATCAAGCCAAACAAACTGATCGGTGAAAATGGCAAGGTTGTCGCCATTGAATGTGAATATACCGAAAATAAAAACGGTTCTTTGACGGGCACGGGGGAAACCCTGACCCTGGATGCTGATATGGTGTTCAAGGCAATTGGTCAGAACTTTGTCGCGGCCCCGTTGAACGGATCTGCCGAAGCAATTGAACTGGATAGTGGTCGTATCAAGGTAGATGAAAATCGCCGCACCAGCCTGGGTAATGTCTGGGCCGGGGGGGATTGCATCGCGGGTGGTGAAGATCTCACCGTCGCAGCGGTAGAGGACGGAAAGGTTGCTGCCGAAGCAATCAATGACGTGCTGAGCGCTTAGAAACAGTCGCTGGCTACTGCTTATCACTTTGGGAATATTATTAATTTTCAGAATATTCCCGCTCTTACGACACTCCTTATTTAAGGAATACGATTATGGCTGATATTAGTTGCAATTTCCTCGGTATTAAATCCCCGAACCCCTATTGGTTGGCGTCTGCACCACCAACAGATAAAGAATATAACGTTGTGCGTGCCTTCGAAGCTGGCTGGGGCGGCGTGGTCTGGAAGACATTGGGTGAAAACCCGCATGTTGTTAATGTAAATGGCCCGCGTTACGGGGCAATCCATGGCCCGGACCGCCGTTTGTTGGGGCTTAATAATATAGAGCTGATTACAGATCGTTCACTTGAAATCAATCTGGAAGAAATCACGCGGGTAAAAAAGAACTGGCCGGATCGTGCCTTGATTGTTTCCCTGATGGTTCCTTGCGAAGAGCAAAACTGGATTGATATCCTCAAACGTGTCGAAGACACAGGTTGTGACGGGGTCGAGCTGAACTTCGGTTGCCCACACGGTATGTCTGAACGTGGCATGGGTGCGGCTGTTGGCCAGGTGCCTGAATATGTCGAGATGGTCACCCGTTGGTGCAAAACCCATACTGATATGCCTGTGATCGTAAAGTTGACACCAAACATTTCCGATGTGCGTCAGTCTGCACGGGCGGCGCACCGCGGTGGTGCAGATGCGGTTTCCCTGATTAACACGATTAATTCTATTGTGTCTGTTGATCTGGATTTAATGGCACCAAACCCAACGGTTGATGGCAAGGGAACACACGGTGGGTATTGTGGTCCGGCCGTGAAGCCTATTGCGCTGAATATGGTTGCTGAAATTGCCCGTGACCCGGAAACCCATGGTTTGCCGATTTCCGGTATTGGCGGGATCACAACCTGGAAAGATGCCGCCGAGTTTATGGCGCTGGGGTCCGGTTCTGTGCAGGTCTGTACGGCTGCAATGACCTATGGCTTTAAAATCATTGAAGAACTGAATGCGGGACTGTCCAACTGGATGGACGAGCAGGGCTATGACAAACTGGATGATTTTGTGGGTCGTGCTGTACCGAACGTAACCGATTGGCAGTATTTGAACCTGAACTACATTGCCAAGGCGAAAATTGATCAGGATGCCTGTATCAAGTGTGGTCGTTGTCATATTGCTTGCGAAGATACGTCACATCAGGCGATTACCTCAATGGTTGATGGCGTTCGTAAGTTTGAGGTGATTGACGAGGAATGCGTTGGCTGTAACCTCTGTGTCAGTGTTTGTCCCGTGGAAAACTGTATTACCATGGAGCAGATGACCGAAGGCAGTGATCCGCGGACAAACAAGCCTATCGATCATGATTATGCAAACTGGACAACGCATCCAAATAATCCTTCTGCTGCGAAAGCTGCAGAATAGGGGTGTTAATATTGATCTGGTAATTTTTATCTGACGCGTTATCTTTCGCGGCCTGATTTTTTTCGGGCTTGAAAAGAATTATCGAGCCATTAAAGGAAGATAGCGTGTCAGTCAGATCTAATCCGGAAGCGTCAACGCTATCCCCAAACTCTGATAATCAGACATCAAATAATCGAACAGCGCATGGTGCCATGTTGCTGTTCATCTTTTTTGTGAGTACGTCTTTTCCTGTTGGTTCAGCGATAACGCATGCACTTGACCCCAGTGCTTTGACATTCCTCCGCTTTGTTATTGCCTCTGGCGCGTTTGGGCTGCTGTTGTTGGTAAAAAAACAATGGCCGTGGCAGGGATCGGGGCCTGGCCCCCTTTTGCTTCTTAAATATTTCTGGCTTGGCTTTTTGCTCGTCGTCTTTTTTATCACAATGTTCGAAGGCCTTCGTTGGGGCAGTGCGGTTAACTTGGGGGCCGTCTTTACCCTTATTCCAATGATGACAGCTGTTATTGCCTTCTTTTTGTTAGGACAGCGAGCAACTCTTCGTTTGTGGGTTGGCCTTATTATCGCGGCTCTTGGGGCAATCTGGATTGTTTTTGGCGGCAGTATAGAAAATTTACTCAACTTTTCCCTTGGTAAGGGAGAGCTGATATTCTTGGTTGGTTGTTTTAGTTACAGTGCCTATTCGCCGTTTGTCCGCAAATACCATGGTGGTGAAAACCTGTTGGTTCTAACGTTCTGGACCCTTGTCGCTGGTATGATTTTGCTGGGTATCTATGGGTTTGATGATATTCGAACAAGTCCGTGGGGACAGCTTGATTGGTCAATTTATGCTGCGATTGTATATCTTGCCCTGTGCAATACAGCTTTGACTTTTTATCTGCTGAAGTTTGCAAGCTTTCGACTGCCCGCAGCAAAGGTGATGGCCTATACTTTTCTGACCCCTGCGATTGTCCTTGTTATTCAAAGTATCATTTCTGGTTCTGTACCCGATATGAAACTGATTATCGGTGTGATCATTACGGCCTCAGCTATGATTTTCTTGCAAAGAAGTGCGGATCAATCTCGGAATGATTGATAAGTGGACAGACCTAAAAGGTCTTACCTTGGTTTGATGCCTTCAAAAAAGACTGTGCTGATGGTCTGTCCCGCCTTTTCATAGTAATCCGGTTGATCGACCGCATCACCTAATATGGCGCGCATCTGAATTTTGAAATCTGCATAGTGCTGTGTTGTAGCCCATATCATGAAAATAAGGTGATAAGGGTCAACCTTGGCCAATTTTCCAGTCTTTACCCAGTGGTGAATGACACCTGCTTTTTCATCAACCAGATCCTTGAGTGATCCCTTTAGAACGTGCTCAATCATCGGTGCGCCATGAAGGATTTCATTGGCAAACAGGCGTGACGCGGTTGGGTCGTTTTGGGACATCTTTAGTTTCAGGCTGGTGTATTTACCAATTTCTTCGATGGGGTCGCCGTCCGGGTCAAGTTCTGTTAGTGGGGTTAACCATTCATCCAGAGTTCGTTCAAGTACCGAGATATAAATATCTTCTTTGCGCCGGAAATAATATAACAGGTTCGGCTTTGACATTTCTGCCTTCTGCGCAATCTGGTCAATGGTTGTGCCACGGAAACCAAAAGTGGCAAAAATATCAAGGGCTGCTTCCAGTATTTTTGCCTCGTTTTTTGCCTGTATGCGTGTACGTTTTTTTGTTTGACCGGCTCTTGGGTTCATGACCACTAATTTTTTTCCTCTTAAAGGATTGACCTATCGGGCTCCGATACCCTTGAGAACAATCTCTATAGCATTGTCTTTTGCTGTTTGATACTGCTTATCACTTAGGGGCTTACCACCGTTCAAGGTTTCGATCTGGTGATTGAAATCGGCATAGTGTTGTGTTGTTGACCAGATCATGTAGAGCAAATATTGAGGGTCAACAGGGTTAATTCGCCCCTGATCTATCCATCGTTGAATGATTGACACTCTTGATTCTGTCCAATCCTTTAACGTTGTTTCCAGATAGTCCTGAATAACGGGGGCGCGACGAATAATTTCATTAGCCCAGACTTTTGACCCCATGGGATTTTCACGAGATATATCCATTTTCTTTTCAATATATCGGGTCAGAGCTTCGACAGGGTCGTCACAGTCATCAAATGAATCAGCAGCCTGTAGCCATATGTTAAAAATGTTGTCAACAACCTGGCGATAAAGGGCTTGTTTGGTAGGAAAGTAGTAGTGCAGATTAGCTTTGGGGATTTTTGCCCTTTCAGCAATCATACTGGTGGTTGCTCCTTGAAAACCATACTCGGCAAAAACACTCTCGGCAGCCTTGAGAATTATCTTTTCTTTTTCTTGCCGAACCTTTGCCTTAGAGTTTGATTTTATTGCTCTTTCCGTTTTTATCATTTTGTTTCCTGCCGTGTTGTCCCGGCGGGATCCGGCATGTGTTTTTAGTGTTGACCAGATGGTCAGGATTTAGTAGCGTTAATTTGACCAAATGGTCAGGAATTTAAGAAAATGATCTTAAATATTGACCATAAAGTAAATAATTATCAAGGCAGGTTAAACAACTGCCAAAATAAAAACAAGGCCGGGGACTTAAGACACCGGTAGTACAGGGAGTATAGGTACATGCGTAAAATAGGTGGCAACAACTGATCTGATCGAACTTCATGCCAAAGATATCTTGTTCGTTGAGTTATCTTTTAAATCTAAACAACAAAAACCGTGAAAGTATAGAGTAACGATTTATGTTGTTTTGGCTGCTTACCTTTTTATGACGCAACAACAGATATCTGTTGTTGGCGTAAAACATTATCTTTTCCTTCACCCCCGTTGTCCTACGGCCATTCGTCATAGGTTGCTTTCTGTTTGCGAAATGTATGTGCAAACAGGATGCGATAAATTGAAATGTAAAAGCGTTTTAGCGCTTGATTAATTTATGGGTGGTGAAAATGGAACGGATCAGTAATGCCATTGCGGGCGAAAGACGCCTTTCTTCCAGTACGCGAAGTTCTCAGGTTTTTAACCCGGCGACGGGCGAACAAATTGCAGAGCTTCCTCTTTCGACGGTTGATGAAGTCAACCAGGCGGTTGCTTCTGCCAAAGCCGTTGCAAAAGAGTGGGGCGCAACGCCGCCGCTAAAACGTGCTCGTTATATGTTCCGTTTCAAGGAATTACTGGATGCGCATGCGGATGACATCGCGCGCGAGATTAGCCGTGAACACGGCAAAACGCATGATGATGCCTTGGGTGAAGTGGCGCGTGGTATCGAGGTTGTTGAATTTGCTTGTGGTATTCCACAGCTTCTAAAAGGCGAGTTCAGCCGTAATGTTGGCCCTCAGGTGGATAGCTATTCAGATCGACAACCTTTGGGGGTTGTTGCTGGTATTACGCCTTTTAATTTCCCTGCGATGGTGCCGCTTTGGATGTATCCAATCGCAATTGCTGCGGGGAATACCTTTGTTCTCAAACCGTCAGAGCGTGACCCGTCTGCCCCGATGCTGGTATGGGATCTCTTTAAAAAAGCAGGTTTCCCCGATGGTGTGTTGAACGTTGTTCATGGTGATAAAGAAGCCGTTGATACGCTTTTGGATCATCCGGATGTGAAGGCAATATCTTTTGTCGGGTCAACACCGATTGCGGAATATGTTTATTCTCGTGGAACAGCAAAAGGCAAACGTGTTCAGGCCCTTGGTGGTGCCAAAAACCATATGATCATTATGCCGGATGCGGATATGGATAAAGCCGCTGATGCTTTGATGGGGGCCGGATACGGTTCTGCAGGGGAACGCTGTATGGCGATTTCGGTTGCTGTTCCTGTTGGTGACGAGACGGCTGACAAGCTGGTTGAAATTCTCAAGCCCCGGGTTGAAAGCATGCGCATTGGCCCAAGTACAGATGCCGATGCGGATATGGGGCCAGTCATTACCAAAGCGCATCAGGAAAAGGTTCTTGGCTATATTGATCAAGGCGTAGCACAGGGGGCTGATCTTGTCGTTGATGGGCGTGATTTCAAGCTACAGGGTTATGAAGAGGGGTACTTTGTCGGCGGGACACTTTTTGACCGTGTCACCGATGATATGACGATCTACAAAGAAGAAATTTTCGGCCCGGTTCTATCCGTCCTCCGCGCCAAAGATTACGATCATGCTGTTGATTTAATTAACAAACATGAATATGGAAATGGCACGGCAATCTTCACTCGTGACGGGGATGCGGCCCGGTCATTTGCCGATGATATCGAGGTCGGCATGGTTGGTGTGAATGTGCCAATTCCTGTGCCGGTTGCCTATCATTCCTTTGGTGGATGGAAGCGGTCTCTTTTTGGGGATCATTCAATCTATGGCCCCGAAGGTGTACGTTTCTATACCAGGTTGAAAACGGTGACGACGCGTTGGCCCGCAGGCATCAAGGAAGGCGCGGTCTTTACCTTCCCGAATATGGATTAAGATAAAAGGCATCGGGAACGGCGAACAGCTTGGTTCCGGTGCCTTTTTCAATAGAGACAACGAATTAAAAGAAAATATTTTTTCAGGGAGCTTATCATGAGCAAACCAGCCGATAATATGCATATCAATTCCCCCAGATTATGGGATTCATTGATGGAGATGGCAAAGATTGGTCCCGGTGTTCGCGGAGGAAATAATCGCCAGACCCTAACCGATGAAGATGCCGAGGGACGCCACCTGTTTAGACGTTGGTGTGAAGAGGCAGGCATGACCGTCGGTATTGACAGCATGGGGAATATGTTTGCCCGTCATGAAGGAACGGACCCGAGTTTGTTACCTGTGATGGTCGGCTCTCACCTGGACACACAGCCGACGGGTGGAAAGTATGACGGTGTTCTCGGGGTTCTTGCAGGACTTGAGATTGTTCGTACCCTGAATGATATGGGCATCAAGACCAAGCGAGCGATTGAGGTTGTGAACTGGACCAACGAAGAGGGGACGCGTTTTGCCCCTGCGATGTTGGCATCCGGCGTTTTTGCCGGGGTTCATACCCAGGACTGGGCTTATGACCGCGAAGATGCCGAAGGGTTGAAATTTGGCGATGAACTAAAACGCATTGGCTTTGTCGGGGATGAACCTGTGGGGCAGAGAAAGCTCCACGCAATGTTTGAACTCCACATTGAGCAGGGACCAATCCTTGAAGACGAGAATGTCGATATTGGTGTCGTGACCCATGGTCAGGGTTTGAACTGGTTACAGGTAACGCTAACGGGTAAGGAGAGCCATACAGGTTCAACACCGATGCCAAAGCGTGTAAATGCGGGTCTGGGCGCGGCACGTATTACCGAATTGGTGAACGATATTGCCTTGCGATATGCCCCGCATGCGGTGGGGGCTGTTGGACATATGGATATCTATCCAAATTCACGTAATATCATCCCGGGTAAAGCGGTCTTTACCATTGATTTCCGACATCCGAACAAGGATGTGATCACTGCAATGGAACAGGCTCTGCGATTTGAAGGGCGCGAGATTGTTGAAGAAATCGGCCTGACAATGGAAATTGAACAGGCTGGTGCCTTTGACCCCGTTACCTTTGACGAGGGTTGTGTCTCTGCTGTTCGTAATGCTGCGGTACGCCTTGGCTATTCCCACCGTGATATTGTGTCCGGTGCCGGACATGATGCCTGTTGGATCAATCGCGTTGCACCAACGGCCATGGTTATGTGTCCATGTGTTGACGGGCTTAGCCATAATGAAGACGAAGAAATTTCGCCTGAATGGGCAGGTGCAGGGGCTGATGTTTTATTCCATGCTGTCGTCGAAACCGCTGAAATCGTAGAATAAAGAAAGGGTGAAATCATGAGCACAGTTATCAAAGGCGGTACTGTTGTTACCGCAGATTTATCTTACGAAGCAGATGTTTTGGTCGAAGGTGGGAAAATCACCGAAATCGGACAAAACCTCTCGGGCAATGAAACCCTGGATGCCACGGGGTGTTACATCATGCCAGGTGGGATTGACCCTCACGTTCATCTTGAAATGCCCTTCATGGGAACGCATTCTGCAGACAATTTCGAAAGCGGTACGCGGGCTGGCTTGGCCGGGGGGACAACCATGGTGGTTGATTTCTGTCTGCCTGCGCCGGGACAGTCCCTCATGGAAGCACTGGCCATCTGGCAACAGAAATCAGGTGCTGCCTGTGCAGACTATTCATACCACATGGCGGTAACATGGTGGGGTGAACAGGTCTTCAATGAAATGGAAGAGGTTGTTGGCCGCGGGATCAATACTTTCAAGCACTTTATGGCCTATAAAGGGGCCTTGATGGTTGATGATGATGAGATGTTTGCATCTTTTCAGCGTTGTTCTGCTTTGGGGGCAATGCCCTTGGTTCATGCGGAAAACGGAGACGTCGTTGCGACCCTTCAACAACGATTACTTGCCGAAGGAAACAATGGCCCCGAAGCTCATTCCTACTCCAGACCGCCAGAGGTCGAGGGCGAAGCCGCTAACCGTGCCATCATGATTGCCGATATGGCGGGTGTACCGCTTTATATTGTCCATACGTCCTGTGAGCAGGCGCATGAAGCCATTCGCCGCGCACGTCAAAAGGGAATGCGTGTTTTTGGGGAACCGCTTATTCAACATCTGACCTTGGATGATAGCGAATATGCGCACCCCGATTGGGATCATTCTGCGCAACGGGTAATGTCCCCGCCTTTCCGCAACAAACAGCATCAGGACAGCCTCTGGGCTGGTCTGCAATCTGGTTCACTTCAGGTTGTTGCGACAGATCACTGTGCCTTTACGGCTGAACAAAAACGTTTTGGCATTGGTGATTTTACAAAAATTCCTAACGGTACAGGTGGGCTGGAAGACCGGATGCCGATGCTGTGGACCCATGGCGTTCGTACCGGACGTCTGACCATGAATGAATTTGTGGCTGTAACATCAACAAACATCGCCAAGATTTTGAATATGTATCCTAAAAAGGGTGCCGTCATGGTTGGTGCGGATGCTGATTTGGTGGTTTGGGATCCGAACCGTTCAAAAACAATTACGGCAAAGAGCCAGCAGTCTGTCATTGAATACAATGTGTTTGAAGGCAAGGAAGTTACGGGATTGCCTCGCTTTACACTGACGCGGGGCAAGGTTTCTGTCGAAGAAAGCACTGTTAAGGCAGAGCCTGGGCATGGTGAGTTTGTTGCGCGGGATTCATATCCGGCTGTCAATAAAGCACTTTCCAAGTGGAAAGAAATCACCGCACCGCGTAAAGTAGAACGCAAAGCTGAAAATATGCCTGCTGGCGTATAGATTTGCCCGCTGTTTTATGCGTGAAAAGTACAAGCTGAATTGATTTCAGCAAGAAAAAAGGAGTGGCACAATCCAATTTTGTGCCACTTCAAAACAAGAACGATAACTGTCACTAAAGACAGAGTTCTATAAACAGGGAGTTATGCCATGCTGCAATCGACTGCCACAAATACAACTGGCAATGCAACTGGCGCCGGCGGACGTTCAAAACAAGAGACGGCCGAACAGGCAAAAAAGATGGATACAAACAGTATGAACCCAGAGACTATAAATGCTGAAACAGTTCCAATCCAACAAGATCAGGGTGTGAATTCTGTCATAAATATCAATGGATTGTCGCTTACTTTTGAGACAAATGACGGGCCTGTTCATGCACTGTCTGATATTGATCTCACCATCAATCAGGGTGATTTTGTATCTTTTATCGGGCCTTCCGGATGCGGTAAAACGACCTTGCTCAGGGCGGTCGCAGATCTGGAACAGCCCACGGGTGGTGAGCTTTTGGTGAATGGTGTCAGTGCGCGTGAAGCCAGATTAAACCGGGATTATGGATATGTATTTCAAGCTCCGGCACTGTACCCTTGGCGAACCATTGCGGGTAATATATCTCTGCCATTGGAAGTAATGGGAATTCCTAAATCTGAAAGACAGGACCGGATTTCCCGTAATCTGGAGCTCGTCAATCTTGCCGGGTTTGATAAGAAATATCCGTGGCAACTTTCCGGGGGCATGCAACAGCGGGCTTCCATCGCACGTGCACTTTCTTTTGATCCGGAACTTCTGTTAATGGACGAACCATTTGGTGCTTTGGATGAAATTGTCCGTGACCATTTGAATGAACAGCTTTTGCGTCTGTGGGATAAAACGGACAAAACAGTTTTGTTTGTGACACACTCTATACCCGAAGCTGTGTTTCTTTCCTCGAAAATTGTGGTTATGTCCCCAAGACCCGGGCGTATTTACGATGTAATTGATTGTGATTTACCTCGGGATCGCGGGTTGGATATTCGCGAAACACCGGAATTTCTGGAAATTGCCCATCGCGTACGTGAAGGTCTGAAGGAAGGGCATAGCTATGACGACTGATGCTCTGATTTCTCCTGGCGTCGTCAGGGGGCAGGGACTTTGGTCTCGGTTAATGTCCGGGAAAACAGGCCCTGTAATGGTGATTGTCATGGCAATCATCGCTATTTGGTATTTTTCTGCTGTTATGTTGAACAGCCCTTTTCAGGAAGAAATATACAAACGGAATAATATTGAATGGACAACAAGCCAGCTTATCAGTGATACGCTGGAACAAGAACGCCCTGTTCTGCCCGCGCCGCATCAGGTGTTGGTAGAATTGTACAAGACGACAGTTCTAAAGAAAATTACATCGAAACGGTCACTTGTTTACCACAGCTGGATAACGCTTTCGACAACTTTGCTGGGTTTTGTTATCGGGACGGTTCTGGGAATTTTACTCGCTGTAGGCATTGTCCATAATCGCAGCTTGGACAAAAGCCTGATGCCGTGGATTATTTCATCCCAAACCATACCAATTCTGGCAATTGCCCCGATGATTATTGTGGTTCTGAATGCGATCGGAATTCAGGGAATTTTACCCAAAGCTTTTATTGCGACCTATCTCAGCTTCTTTCCCATTACTGTCGGAATTGTTAAGGGTTTGCGTTCGCCAGAGGTTATTCATCTCGACCTGATGCGGACCTACAACGCATCAAACTGGGATCTTTTCTGGAAACTGCGCTGGCCGTCATCGGTACCGTATCTCTTTACAGGCATGAAAGTTGCCATCGCGACCAGTTTGGTTGGCGCGATCGTTGGGGAGCTACCCACAGGTGCCGTCGAAGGGTTAGGGGCAAGATTGCTTGCCGGGTCCTATTACGGTCAAACAGTGCAAATCTGGTCGGCATTGATTGCGGCGGCCTTGTTGGCTGCCGGGCTGGTTTCTCTGGTTGGTATATCCAATAAAATTGTTCTAAAGAAGATGGGGATGGCACAATGATTAGCTTCAGACAATCACTTGCCATTCTGAGCACATTATTCTCACTTCTGGCTGTTATCTTACCTTTGGCAGAGATTAACAATGAAGCCGTTTCACTGTGGTCTGACAGTGGTCTTGGGGCATTTGCTTTAGTTTCCATTTTGGCGTCGGTCGCAATTATTCTCAATCGGTTAAGTGGGTGGATTGCTGATCTGGTGCTCGTGATCCTGCCCCATGCCGGGGCATGGATGCTATTGGCCCGCCTTGATATTGCCGATCAACATCTGACAGCTGGTTTCTGGTGTCTGGTGGTATCTGCATGGTTGATGGCCTGGATTTTGGTTGATCAGCTTTCGGCAAAGAAATCAAATACACCCGCCACAAAGCGCTTCTACAGTATTGTTGTTCCTGTATTATTTGGTGTTTGGTTACTCTTGCTTTGGGAACTCGTTGTTCGCGGGTTAGAAATACCGACGGTGCTTTTGCCTCCTCCAAGTATGATTGGGGCACGGTTTGTGGCATCGACTGATATCCTTTGGGCTGATTTCCAACAAACATTCCTGAAGGCTGTTCTAATTGGATATGTTCTTGGGTGTGGAAGTGCATTTATAACTGCCATTCTGATTGACCGAAGTCCTTTTTTACAACGCGGGTTACTGCCGATTGGAAATCTGGTTAGTGCTCTGCCGATTATCGGGGTGGCCCCGATAATGGTTATGTGGTTCGGCTTTGATTGGCATTCCAAGGCCGCTGTTGTCATCATCATGACTTTTTTTCCAATGCTGGTGAATACGGTGGCTGGGTTATCCATTACCTCGTCCATTGAAAAGGATATGATGAAAACCTATGCGGCGAGCTATTGGCAAAGTTTGATCAAGCTTCGTCTGCCGTCGGCATTGCCATTTATTTTCAATGCCTTGAAAATTAACTCTACCCTTGCCATGATTGGGGCCATTGTTGCCGAATTTTTCGGTACACCGATTGTTGGTATGGGGTTTCGTATTTCAACCGAAGTGGGCCGTATGAACGTCGATATGGTCTGGGCTGAGATTGCAGTAGCTGCGATTGCCGGTACTGCTTTTTATGGAATCATGGTCGTTATCGAACGGGCATGTACATTTTGGCATCCATCTTTTCGAAGCAGTCGTTAATTCGTCGGATTAACTCTGTTTTAAGATGGAACCACAACAGGGAGATAATAATGAATAAACTGTTATTGGGTGCTGCAGCGTTGGCTTTTGGGGTTGCTGGCGGTGTCGCACAGGCTGCTGATACTGTGAACTTACAGCTTAAATGGGTAACACAAGCACAGTTCGCGGGCTATTATGTTGCCAAGGACAAGGGTTTCTATGACGAAGCTGATCTGGATGTAAATATCAAGCCAGGCGGTCCTGATATTGCACCACCACAGGTTATCGCCGGTGGCGGGGCAGACGTGATTGTTGATTGGATGCCATCTGCGCTTGCTTCCCGCGAAAAGGGCGTGCCATTGGTTAATATCGCGCAACCTTTTAAAACATCGGGGATGATGCTGACATGCCGCAAGGAAACAGGCATTACATCCCCTGATGATTTCAAGGGCAGGACACTTGGCGTATGGTTCTTCGGAAATGAATATCCCTTCCTGAGCTGGATGTCTAAACTGCAAATACCGACCAGTGGTGGGGCTGAAGGTGTTTCCGTTTTAAAGCAGGGTTTCAACGTTGATCCACTTCTGCAAAAGCAGGCTGATTGTGTTTCGACAATGACTTATAATGAATATTGGCAGATTATTGATGCGGGAATTCCTGAATCAGAACTGGTCGTTTTCAAGTATGAAGAACAGGGTGTCGCAACACAGGAAGATGGTCTTTATGTGCTTGAAGAAAATCTGAAAGACCCTGCTTTTGTTGACAAAATGGCTCGATTTGTTGCGGCCAGCATGAAAGGCTGGGACTATGCACGTGAAAACCCGCAAGAAGCAGCTGAAATTGTTTTGGAAAATGATGCAACTGGTGCACAGACTGAAAAGCATCAGGTCCGCATGATGGGCGAAATCAACAAGCTGACGGCTGGTTCTGATGGTAAACTTGATCCTGCTGATTATGAACGCACTGTTGATACTCTTTTGAGCGGTGGATCAGATCCTGTGATTACCAAAAAGCCAGAAGGCGCTTGGACCCATGCTGTGGTTGATGCCATTAAATAATGTTGTTTGGTAAGCATATCCTGATTCTGTTGTTTGTTTTCGGGCAAAGTTGTTTAAAGATCAGATATTTTCAGAACAGGTCATTCGAAATTCGGATGGCCTGTTTTTTTTGTTTAGCGTCGTTTTTGTCTGTCGCCATGTTTTCCTTTAATCTTGTCTCGTCCTAGGGTGTACCCCAAAGCAAAGAACCATCAAAAAATAATTTCGCTCCTTAAAAACAAAATAATTTCGGAAAGTAAGTAGCCAGAAAAGCAGTGTTTTTGAATGCTTGTATGCCTGAAATGCATTTTGCTGTATGATATTCTCCAATCATAATCGGATTTAATTTCTTGTTCTGATCATATTTGAGCGTTGTCGGGGGCGGATTTGCCGAATTTTAACTGGCTGGATGCATATCAAATAACCAGTGCCGTGCCTCATTTGGAATTCCCAAAGCTGGGAAATTCGATGAACATGGCCATTACTGTAGCCCTGACCCAAATGGAAAACAGTCAATGGTGGGATGCAGAGAAAATAGAGAAAGCACAGTTTGCGCAGCTTTTTCAACTTGTTAAATACGCCATTAAATCGGTTCCCTATTACAAAGACTTTCCCGTTCCAAGAACACCACAGGAATTACAACATTCCTGGCATACTCTTCCTGTTCTTGAGCGGGGTAATATCACTGGGGAAGGAAGTGACCTTCTCTCGAAGTATCCCCCAAAAAGTCACGGTAAGATCAATACTCAATACACATCTGGATCAACAGGCCAGCCGATAGCAGTCAAAAACACACAGTTAAGTCGAGTATTCTGGCGTGCCTTTACGACCCGAGATCACATTTGGCACGGCAGGGATCCGTCGTGGAAACTGGGACATATTCGCATTGCCAAAACAGGTGTTGCCGAATACCCCGGAACTTTGGGTAAGGGATGGGGGGCATTAAAAGGCAAAGATGCCTTAATTGAAACAGGGCCCATTGCTGGACTTAACATCAATGCAAAACTCGAAGAACAAGCCGAATGGCTTTTACGAAATGAACCGGATTTCCTGATTACCTATCCAAGCGTTATCCAAAGGTTGGCCGAATATTGTTTGCAACAGGGAATACGCCCGAAAAACCTGAAACAGATTGAAACGATTTCAGAGGTTCTGACAGATAAAGTGCGTCATCTTGTTGATCAGGCCTTTGGAGTAAGGATTACGGATCTTTATTCTACGCGTGAACTTGGGTATCTAGGGTTACAGTGTCCCGAGAATGATCATTATCATATTCAAAGTGAAGGGGTTTATCTGGAAGTCGTTGATGAAGATGGACGCGCCTGTCCTGTTGGTGTACCGGGGAAAATTGTTGTGACGCCTTTGCATAACTTTGCCATGCCGCTTATTCGTTATGCTGTTGGGGATTTCGGTGTCATGGGGACGCCTTGTTCCTGTGGGCGTGGTTTGCCTGTTCTGAAATCAATCCTGGGGCGGGAAAGAAACAGGTTGCGACAGCCCGATGGTGAACATCGCTGGATTGCTTTATCGGCGAAGGCCTATGGCGAGATGTTGACGATTGCCCCTGTTCGCGAATACCAGATCGTTCAGGTTTCATTGGATGAATTAACCCTGAATGTCGCCTTGGAAGAAGAGCTAACCGATGATCAGACCAAAGCACTTTCCATGTGGGCCAAGAAGTCTTTGCCTTTTTCTGGAACAGTGCGGGTGGTTTCACACAAAAAACTGGAACGGTCTGCAAATGGAAAGTTGGAATTGTTTCAAAGTTTGATTGAATAAATTTCTGCGGGCCTATGATCTTGTAAAAGGTTTGTAAGGCTGGGTTCCTACTGTTTTTTCTCAATTATCAGTGGACTGTTCCTGAAAAGACTTTTACTCTTTCTCGCTTATAACAAGAATAACTTTTTGGGAGTTCATGATGTTAAAGCACCTCTCCGGAGTGGCAGCCATTGCAACCGGGTTATGTTTGATGACAGCACCTGTGCAGGCTGATTATTCCTTAAACATTTTGCATATTAATGATTTACATTCACGTATTTTGCCGGTGAACAAGTATGATTCTACCTGTGGCGACGAAGACCTTGCCGAAGGTAAATGTTTTGGCGGTTTTGCGCGTGTTTCAAAGGCATTGAACGATCGCCGGGCCGCTCTGGAAGCAAAAGGCGGTAATGTATTGGTTCTGGATGCCGGGGATCAGTTCCAAGGGTCATTGTTTTATACAAATTATAAAGGCCAGGCGGCTGTTGAGCTGATGAACATGACCGGCTTTGATGTCATGACCATTGGTAATCATGAATTTGATGATGGACCCGAAGTCTTTTTGCAGTTTATTGAAAAAGCTAACTTTCCTATCGTTGGTGCCAATACCATTGCGGCACCCGGATCAGCGCTTCGTGGTAAGTACGGTACCTCTATCGTTTTGGAACGTGGTGGCGAAAAAATCGGTGTTATCGGCGCTCTGGCCGAGGATACGGATGAAACGTCAAGCCCGGGCGATAGCATTACATTCTTTGATACTGTAAATGCCGTTCAGCCAATCGTTGATCAGATGCAGGCACAGGGCGTTAACAAAATTATCTTGCTAAGTCACCTGGGTGTGCCGCGTGATAAAGAGGTTGCCAAACAGTTGACCGGTGTTGATGTAATTGTTGGTGGTCATAGTCATACTCTGCTTTCAAATTCCAATGATCGTGCCGAAGGCCCTTACCCTGTTGTTGAAACGGCTCCGGACGGCAAGCAGGTTCCGATTGTTCAGGCCTATGCCTATTCCAAGTTTATGGGTGAGCTGAACCTGACATTTGATGATGAAGGCAATCTAAAGAGCTGGAGCGGGGATACCGTTCTGTTGGATCAGTCCTATCCCGAAGATGCAAAGATCAAGGCACGTGTTGCGGAATTGAACAAGCCATTGGCTGAAATTCAAAAGCGTGAAGTGGGATCAGCCTCTAGTACCATTGATGGTTCACGTTCTGTATGTCGTTCTGGTGAATGTGCCATGGGCAATATGGTTGCTGATGCAATGCTTGCCCGTGTGAATTCTACAGGTGGCGATGCTGTGATTGCGCTTCAGAATGGTGGCGGTGTTCGCGCTTCTATCGATGCGGGGCCAGTGACCATGGGCGAAGTGCTGACAGTTCTTCCGTTCCAGAACTCAATTGCGACTTTCAAACTAAAAGGTGCGCACTTTATCGAAGCGCTTGAAAACGGTCTGTCAAAAGTTGAAGAAGGTGCTGGTCGTTTCCCACAGCTTGCCGGGGCACGTTATACTTGGGATCCAAAGGCCGAGCCGGGATCGCGTGTTGTCTCTGTTGAGGTCGGCAACGAAAAAGACGGTTTTGTCGCTCTTGATGAGAACAAAATCTATAGCATGGTAACGAATAACTATGTTCGTAACGGTGGTGATGGCTATAGCGTTTTGGCAAAGCACGCTATCGATGCCTATGATTTTGGCCCAAGTCTGGAAGATGCCCTTGCTGACTATATCACGGCGAACAGCCCGGTTGAGGGAACTGTTTCCGGACGTATTACGGCTCAAAAGTAAGGTGAAAGTGATTTCAACTTTGATGTGATCAAATTTATAAAGGCCCCGCATATTGCGGGGCCTTTATTGTATGTGGTTATCAGATGCTGTTTCCAGTGATAAATCTATCAGGCCCGTCTGCGTCTGCTGCGACGCTCGCCACGTGCGCCAGCCTGACCTTCTGGGGCTGGCTCGCGGTACTTGCAGATCCAGTTCAGGCAGTCTTTATCCTTTGCAAGCAGAACGTCAGAAGCTCGGATCCCGGCCAGTTCTTCTTCGTGCAGCG